>JBEKEK010000004.1:0-108485 GCA_050013875.1 Trebonia sp.
CCGCCTCAGCCCCGCCGCCGCCTTCGCCCCAGCACAGCCGCCCCACCAGCCCCGCCGCCCCACCAGCGCCGCCCCCGCCTCAGCCCCGCCGCCGCCCGGCCCGCTCTCCTACCTGTCACCTACGCCAACGACATCCCCTATTGGTGTCGTTGGCGTAGGTGACAGGCTTCAGCAGGTCGTTGGCGTAGATGACAGGGCCGGATGACGGCGCCGATTGTCCGTTATGGGAGAAATGTCGCGACGGGGAGACGGACGACGGCGCGCAGGCCGGGCTCGGGGGCCGGGTTGGCCTCAAGATGGGCGGTGCCGCCGTACGCCTGCGCTGTCGCGCGGACGATGGCCAGGCCGAGCCCGGCGCCGCCGGCATCGTCGTCGCAGCGGCTGCGTGCGTCGTCAAGGCGCGCAAACCGGTCGAAAGCGCGCTCCCGGTCGGCTTCGTCTATGCCGGGGCCGTCGTCGGTGACCGTGAGCTCGCACCACTCGCCGAACCGGCTGACCGAGACCGCGACCGCCACTGAGGTCTTCGCGTAGCGCACCGCGTTGTCGATCAGGTTGACCAGCATCCGGTCGAGACGGTCCGCGTCTCCCGCCACTTCTGCCACTTCGTCTGCTTCGGCTGCACCGGTTCCGCCCGGTTCGGGTGGCACCACGGTCACAGGGACCCGCGCGTCGGTGTAGCGCGCGGCGACGGCGCAGGACAGGGAGCCCATATCGATCAGTTCGCCCGGGTGCCGGGTGTCGCCCAGGTCGGCCTGCTCGTCCAGGCGGGCCAGCAGTAGCAGGTCTTCGGCCAGCCGGGCGAGCCGCAGCACGTCCGCGTGCACGTCGCGCGCGGTCGACGGCCAGTCCTGTCCGGACGGGTGGTCGAGGGCCACCTCGAGCTGGGTGCGGATCGACGCGATGGGGGAGCGCAGCTCGTGCGCGGTGTCGGAGACCAGGGAGCGCTGGCGCTGCTGGGCGGCGGCGAGCCGGGAGAGCATGTCGTTCAGCGTCAGCGCCAGCAGCCGGACCTCGTCGCGCGCCTCCGGCACCGGCAGGTCGGCCAGCACCCCGGTCCCGGTGACGCGGGCCGCGCCCCGCCGGAGCAAGTCGATCGGGCGCAGGGTGGAGCCGACGGCGAGCCAGATCGCCCCGACGAACACGATGAACAGCACCGGCGTGCCGAAGATCAGCGCGTGCGCCACCACCGCCAGGCTGTCCTGGGCGGAGCTGTAGGGCACGGCGGCGATCACCAGGTCCCCGTTCGCGGCGCGCACCACCGCGACCCGCAGCACTGATGGCATGTCGAAGGGTGCGCCGCGCACGAGGATCGCCGTGTCGCCGTTGGCGAGTGCCGCCGCCTGCGCTGGGCCCACGATCGGCACCATCCGGTCCGCGTCGAGTGACACGTTGATGATCCGCCCCGACGGGCTGAGCACCTGGATGGTGACGGTGCCGACGGCGACCGGCACCGGTTCGGGCAGTTGGTGTGCGTTGATGAGCGCGGCGACCTCGGTCGCGCCGGATCGTGCGCTGTCGTCCACCGACCGGGTGAGCGAGTCCCGGAGCGCGCCAAGCAGCAGCAGATCGCCCGCGATCAGCGCGACAAGCAGGCCGAGGGCGGCGATAAGCGTGACCCGGCCCCGCAAACCGCGCCGCCGCCACCAGCGCACCAGCACCGGGCCGAGGCCGTGCCGCAGCCACCACCGGCCGACCAGGCCGGCCGAGCTGAGCCGCGCGGCCGCGCGGAGCCGGCTGGGCTGCCCGCTCCCGTCGACCCGGCCGCCCGGGCGGCGGCTAGCCACCGTCGGCCGCCAGCAGGTACCCGGCTCCCCGGACCGTTTTCACCGCCGCGCGGCCGAACGGCGCGTCGATCTTCCGCCGCAGGTACCCCACGTAAACCTCGACCACGTTGAGGTCGGCGATCTCGTCCGGGTCGTCCCAGACATGCGACAGCAGTTCGGCCTTGGAAACGACCTCGCCGCACCGCCGCATCAGGTATTCGAGCACGGCGAACTCGCGAGCCGTCAATTCAACCGCCACCGAACCGCGCTGCACCGAGCGCGACCCGGGATCGAGCGACAGGTCCCCGGCCCGCAGCACCGCCGGCCGGGGCACCGCCCCCCGGCGCAGCAGCGCCCGCAGCCGCGCCGCGAGCACGACGTAGGAGAACGGCTTGACCAGGTAGTCGTCCGCGCCGAGGTCGAGCCCGTCGGCCAGGTCGTACTCGCCGTCCTTGGCCGACAGGAACAGCAACGGCACCCAGTTCTCCTCCGCGCGCAGTTGCCTGCAGACGCTGTAGCCGGACATGCCCGGCAGCATGATGTCGAGCACGACGCCGTCATAGCCGCCCTCGCGGGCCATATGCAGTCCGCTGACCCCGTCAAAGGCCAGGTCAACCGCGAACCCCGAAGCCTCAAGTCCGCGTTTCACGGCGGCGGCGAGCCGCCGCTCGTCTTCAACGACAAGCACGCGCATGGGTACAGTGTCGCCGAGGCCGCCAACGAACCGAACCGGTTCTCAGCGCTGTCACAGTGTGGCAGGGGCAGAGTGATCCTTAGATGATGAGTGAGGAGGACACATGCGAGTGAAAGTCTCCCGGCGGGCCCGCTGGGCGGTGCCGGCCACCGTGGTGGTCGTCACGGCCGCGGTCGTCGTCGGCCTGCAGGTCCCCGGTGCCCAGGCCGCGCCCAATCTGCCCGCCCGCACGCCGGCCCAGCTGCTGGCCGAGGTGAGCAGCGACGCGACCCTCCCGCCGCTGACCGGCACCATGGTGGAGGCGACCTCGCTCGGCCTGCCGCAGTTGCCGCAGGCGGGTAGCCCGACCTCGCTTTCCTCGCTGATCACCGGCTCGCACACGATCAAGATCTATTACCAGGACGCCAGGCACTTCCGGCTGGCGATCCCGCAGCCTGAGTCCGAGATCGACGTGATCAGGAACGGCCCCACCGCCTGGCTCTGGAACTCGACCGAGAACTCGGTGACCAAGTTCGAACTGCCGGCCGGCAAGGGCAACGGCGAGCAGCTGAAAGCGAAGCTCCCGACGCCGCCGCTCACCCCCCAGCAGGCCGCCAACGAGGTGCTGAAGGCGGCCGGCCAGACCACCGTGGTGTCCGTCGAGGCCAACGTCATGGTGGCCGGCGAGCCCAGCTACCAGCTTGTCCTCGCGCCGAAGGACGACCGTTCGCTGATCGGCAAGGTGACGATCGCGATCGACGGTAAGTACGGCGTGCCGCTGCGAGTCCAGGTGTTCGCCAAGGGCGCGGCCAGCCCCGCGTTCCAGTTCGGCTACACCGCGCTCCAGTTCGTCGCGCCTGCCGCGGCCAACTACGACTTCACCCCGCCGCCTGGCGCCTCCGTCACCACCGAGAACCTGGCCAGCCACGGCGGCAAGCCCGCCGCCGGCCAGCAGACCGGCAGCAGCGGCTTCGGCGCTTACGGCAGCGGCTGGCTCAGCGTCGCCGAGTTCCCGCAGCAAGATCTAATGCAGGGACTTGGAACGGGCCGTGGTTCCTCCGGCACTGGCCCGGCTGCCGGCGGTTCAAGCCCGGCCGGCGTCATGGGCGGCGACTCCCAGGCCATGCTGAGCGCCCTGCTCGGGTCGGCCAAGCCGGTGCACGGCGCCTGGGGGAGCGGCACCCTGCTCACCAGCAGCCTGTTCTCGGTGCTGATGACCGGCGGCGAGGTCTACATCGGCGCGGTCGAGCCGAGCGTCCTCTACTCAGCCGTGGGCCACGCCTCCTGATGACCGCGGCGGCGCAGTCATCAGGAGGCGTGGGAGGCTCCCCCCCGGCATCCCACCTGGGCCCGGAGCTGGCCATCGCCAGCTCCGGGCTGACCAAACGGTTCCGCGGCGGCCAGCTGGCCGTGGACCGCCTGGACCTCGCGGTGCCCCGGGGCTCGGTCTACGGGTTCCTCGGCCCGAACGGCTCGGGCAAGACCACCACCATCCGCATGCTGCTCGGCCTCGCCTTCCCCACCAGCGGGTCGGCGCAAGTGCTCGGGGTAGACATGCCCGACGGCGCGGTGCGGGTGCTCTCCCGGGTCGGTTCGCTGGTGGAAGGCCCGGCGTTCTATCCCTATCTGTCCGGCTGGGACAACCTGGCCCGCTACGACGCCGCTGACCGCTCGGTCTCCGCGGGTACGGCGAAGGCCAGGATCGGCACCGCCCTGGACCGGGTCGGCCTGACCGCCGCCGCCAAGAAGAAGTTCCGCAACTACTCCCTCGGCATGAAGCAGCGCCTGGCGATCGCGGCGGCCCTGCTCGCCCCGCGTGACCTGATCGTCCTCGACGAGCCGACCAACGGCCTCGACCCGCAGGGGACCCGCGAGGTCCGCTCGCTGGTGCGGCAGATCGCCGCGGACGGGATCACCGTCTTCGTCTCCTCGCATCTGCTGGCCGAGATCGAGCAGGTCTCCACGCACGTCGGCGTGATGCGCACCGGCCAGCTGGTCTTCCAGGGCGAGCTGGCGGCGCTCCGCCGCACCGCCGCTCCCCGGGTCGCGGTCCGCACCGCCGACCTCACGGCGGCGGCCGAGGTAATGAAGAAACTTGGCCTGGCCGACCCGGTGGCCGCCGATGATGTGATCACCGCCGAGCTGGGCGACGTCCAGCCGGAGCGGGTCACCGCCGAACTGGTCCACGCCGGCGTGGCCGTCCGCGGCCTCACCGTGGAATCGCCGAGCCTGGAAGACCTCTTCGTCGGGCTAACCGGGGAGGGCTTTGATGTCGAACGCTAACAAGCAAGACAACCCCGCCGTGGCCACTGCCGCCGCCGGGCCGGATTCCGCCTTCGCGTCACCCTCCACGCCGGCGGCTCTCGCAACCTCACCGACCGCTACGGTCCTTATCTCCGCCTCCTCAAACCAGGAGGTTCCCACCGGAGGACGGCATTTCCCGATCACGCGCTTCCTCCGCAGCGAGCTCCGGATTACCTTCTTCCGCCGCCGCAACCAGTTGCTGCTGTTGGTCGCCGCGCTGTTCCCGTTGCTGATCGGCATCGGCCTGAAGGCGGCCGCGCCGCACGGCGGCGGCGGGAGCGGGCCCGGCTCGGGCGGCGCGGCGTTCTTCAACCAGCTCGCGGGCAACGGGGTGTTCCTCACCTTCATCGCGCTTTCGCTGCTGCTGATCCTGGTGCTGCCGGTGGTGGTGGCGGTCGTGGCGGGCGACTCGATCGCCGGCGAGGCCGGCTACGGCACCCTCCGCTACCTGCTCACGGTCCCGGCCGGGCGGACCAGGCTGCTGCTGGTCAAGTACGCCATGATCGTCGTGTGGTGCGTCGCGGCGGTCTTCATCGTGTCCGCGGTCGCGCTCGCGGTGGGCGCGGTGCTCTTTCCTGTCGGCCCGGTAACCCTGCTCTCAGGCACGACGGTCTCAATCGCCTCCGGCTTGATCCGCGTGCTGTGGGTGACGCTCTACATCTGCGCGGCGATGGCCGCGGTAGGCGCGATCGGCCTGGCTATCTCGACGTTCACCGAGCACGCGATCGGCGCCATCGCGGCACTGATGATCCTGATCGTCGCCAGCGAAGTGGTTGACAACATCCCGCAATTCGCGAGCGTGGCGCCCTACCTGCCGACGCACTGGTGGAACTCGTTCGACGCCCTCCTGCGCAGCCCCATTGACACCACCACCCTGTGGCACGGCCTGCTGTCGTTCCTCATCTATGCGGTCATCTTCGTTCTTATCGCCTGGGCCCGCTTCACCTCTTCCGACGTAACCAGCTAGCCGCCGGCCTGGCTCCCGATCCGAGATCGATCTGCCGCCCGATTGAGCACCAAGTTCGGCTCGGCCGAGGATTACGCTGAGTTTCATGCGCGCTGTGGACATCGTCATCGCGGCCGGCTGGGTTGCCTTCTGGCTCTACTGGCTCGCGGCTTCGACCACCGCGAAGGCCGGGAGAAATAACTGGGCCCGCTTCGCCGGATTCCGGATAGCGATTATCCTCGTCGTTCTTCTCCTGCTCCGGCTGAGAATTCTCAAGGGACACGGAGCGGCTGCCGCGGCCAGCCCGTTCCTGTGGGGCATCGGCCTGGCCGCGTTCGCGGTGGGGCTGGGGCTGGCCATCTGGGCCAGGATCTACATCGGGCGCAACTGGGGCATGCCGATGTCGCAGAAAGCCGAGCCTGAGCTGGTGACGACCGGCCCATACCATCGCGTCCGGCATCCCATTTACTCCGGCATCATCCTCGCGATGATCGGTACCGCGGTGGCGGTCAGTGTGTACTGGCTGATCGCGGTGGCATTGCTCGGCGGCTACTTCATCTACAGCGCGGTTAGGGAGGAGCGCTACCTGGCCGGCCAGTTTCCCGACACCTATCCCGGCTACAAGCGCTCGACCAAGATGCTGATCCCCTTCATCCTCTAACCGGCGCAAGTGCAAGATCAACACGCGGCTCTTATTCCCCGCCATTCGAGCAAGCGACCCACACTACCCATCGGAGCATTCTCATGGCTAAAACCATCGCTGTGTTCGGAGCCGGACCCGGCCTCGGCCAGGCTGTCGCCCGTCGCTACGCGCAAGAGGGTTACGCCGTCACGTTGGTGGGCCGCCGCCCGGAGCCACTTGACCGTCTGGCGAAGGACCTGACCAGTGCCGGGGCGACCGCGCAGGTCATCACGGCCGACCTGTCCGACACCGGTGCCACGCCTCGGCTGGCCGAGCGGATTCGCGTTGCGGTCGGCCACCTCGACGCCTTTTACTATGCACCCACCCCAGCCACCGGGTTCGTTTCCGCGGCCAACCTGACCCCGCAGCGCGCCCAGAATTTCATGCCGCTGATCTTCTACACGATGCTGGCACTCGTGCAGGAGTTCCTGCCGCACATGCTCGAGCAGGGGGACGGCGCCATCTTGACCGCGCAGGGCGGCAGCACCGTGCAGGGGCTGCCGAACATGAGCGGCCCCAGTCCCGCACAGGCCGCCCAGCGCAACTACCTGCAAGCCCTGCACGCCGAGGTAGCCGGCCAAGGCGTCTACGTCGGCATGCTGTACATCGGTGCGGCCATCAAGAACAGTGCCTTCCACGCGGAACTGGAGAAGGCGAAAGCCGCCGGCGAACCGGTCTGGGAGGGAATGCCTACCGTCGACCCCGAATATCTCGCCGGCCTGCTCTGGACCATGCACGCCACGAAGGGGCAGCGGGAAGCCATCTATCCGTAGTGCCCCGTGGATCCGTTGCTTGCAGGGCGGCCGCCTCGTTGCACAGTGCGGATACGGCGCGGTCCTCGCCTGCTTGGACCGTTCGGCGTGGCCCTGATGGCGGTTCGGGCGTGATCTTGGCGGCTGAGCCGTCTACCAGGTGAAGTCTTCCTCCCAGAATTCTGTGCTGCCCCGGCTGTCACGCGGGTCGGATTCCTGGGCGCGGAGTTCGACGCGGCGGATTTTGCCGGAGATGGTCTTGGGAAGATCGGCGAATTCGACGCGGCGGATGCGCTTATAGCCGGGAACGCGCTCGCGGCAGAAGCGCATGATGTCCTGGGCTAGCTCCGGGCCCGGGGTCGCGCCCGCGGCGAGCAGCACGTAGGCCTTGGGGACCGCGAGGCGGAGTGGGTCGGGGGACGGGACGACGGCGGCCTCGGCGATCGCCGCGTGCTCGATAAGGACGGACTCCAGCTCGAACGGGGAGATCCGGTAGTCGGATGCCTTGAAGACGTCGTCGGTCCGGCCGACGTAGGTGATGTAGCCGTCCTTATCGGAGGAGGCGACATCGCCGGTGTGGTAGTAGCCGCCGCGCATCGCGTCGGCATCGCGCTCGGGGTCGCCCTGGTAGCCGGTCATCAGCCCGAGCGGCCGGCTGGCGAGGTCCAGGCAGATCTCGCCGTCGCGGCCGGGTTCGCCGCTGAGCGGATCGACCAGCACGACCGGGTAGCCCGGCAACGGCCGCCCCATCGACCCTGGCTTGAGCGGCTGGCCCGGTGGGTTGCCGACGACGGCGGTGGTCTCCGTCTGGCCGAACCCGTCGCGCACGGTGATCCCCCAGGCCTTGCGGACCTGCTCGATCACCTCCGGGTTGAGCGGCTCCCCGGCGGCCACGCACTCGCGCAGCGCGGCGGTGTCGGCGGCCGACAGGTCGGACTGGATGAGCATCCGCCAGACCGTGGGAGGCGCGCAAAATGTGCTGACGCCGCAGTCGCCCAGCGCCGCCAGCAGCCCGGGGGCGCTGAACCGGGCCTGGTTGAGTATGAGGATCGTGGCCTGCGCGTTCCACGGAGCGAAGAAGTTGGACCAGGCGTGCTTGGCCCAGCCCGGGGAGGAGATGTTCAGGTGCACGTCACCCGGCTTGATGCCGATCCAGAACATCGTGGACAGGTGGCCGGCCGGATAGCTGGCATGGGTGTGGGCGACCAGCTTGGGCTTGGACGTCGTGCCCGACGTGAAGTACAGCAGCAGCGGATCGCCGGCCTGGGTCACGCCGTCCGGAGTGAATTCCTCCGGTACCAGCGCCGAATCCTCGTAGCTGTGCCAGCCGTCGGTGGCGCCCCCGACGGCCACCCGGGTCCACTCACCCGCAACGCCGCCGAATTTCCCGACCTGAGCCGCCTCGGCCACCACATGCCGGACATCGCCCCGTGCGACCCTGTCCGCCAGGTCCGCGGGCTGGAGCAGGGTGGACGCGGGGATGACGACCGCGCCCAGCTTCATCGCGGCGAGCATGACCTCCCAGAGCGGCACGACGTTGCCGAGCATGAGCAGTACCCGGTCACCGCGCCGGACGCCGAGCCCGTGGAGCCAGTTCCCGACCTGCGTCGATCGCGCCGCCATGCGCTGGTAGCTGACCGCTTCGTCGGATCCGTCGTCGCCGACAACCCGGAGCGCCGTCCGGTCGGGGTGCTCGGCGGCGACCACGTCGAACCAGTCGAGCGCCCAGTTGAACTCGTCCAGGGCCGGCCAGCTGAAGTCGGCCCGGGCGGCGCCGTAGTCTTCGCGGTGCCGGAGCAGCAGGTCACGCGCCGCACGGAAGGCGGCGGCGGAAGCGTCATTGCCCATTGGGCAATGATCCCAGTCCCGCCTCGCCAAGCAAAGCCCGAGGTGTCTGAGACGTTCAGAGCATTCTCAGATTTACCCCCAACAGTGCGCACAGCCGGACGTGTCAGACTGGATGACATGAACAGCCGGGAGATCGCGCGCGCCGTGGCCGAGCGCGAACAGGGCAGGCGGCGCCTGAACGCCACCACAATGACCGTGTCCTTCGCCAGCGTGGCGGTGACCGGCGCGCTGATCGCGGTCCTCCCCGGGGCGACGCACGCCGCGGAGAAGGACTCGGGGACGTCGTCGCACCAGAACACGTCCAGCGGTAGCGGTACGACGAAATCGTCGGGCACGAAATCATCGGGGACGAATTCATCGAGCTCGTCCAGTTCATCGTCGAACAACTCGTCGTCGAATTCGTCAAGCAACACCAGCGGCACATCCAACCTCCAGTCGCCCGCCACCACGCCGATCCAGTCCAACAGCGGCGGGGGGTCGTCGACATCCGGTGGGACGTAAGGGCTGGGGCGCAGGTGCTATGAGCGGATCGTTGACCCGCCCGGATGGATCGATGCTGGCTGATGCCCCGCCCGCGTTCACCGCCTGGCGGGCACTGGGGATGCTCATTCAGCTCGGGGTGACCTACCCGAAGAGACTGGCCGCGGCTCAGGAGCTGCTTGAGCAGGATCTCGCCGCCCTCGACCGGTCCTGCAGCCGGTTCCGGGGCGACTCGGAGCTGGTGGCCGTGGGAGAGGCGGCGCGCAACTCGCGCGGCCCGGTCACGCTTACCGTCAGCCCGCTGCTGGCCGAGGCGGTCGAGGTCAGTCTCCGGGCGGCGGAGCTGACTGACGGGGATGTGGACCCCACGGTCGGCGGGGCGCTGGCGGCGCTCGGCTACGACCGCGACTTCGCCGAGCTTGCCCAGACCGAGCTTGCCCAGACCGAGCTTGCCCACGGCGGCACCTGGCCGCGGTCGGCTACCCCCGGCGATACGCCGGCTGATCCCGTGACCGGGGTGGCCGGGGTGGCCGGCCGGACCGGCGGGCCGGCCGCGGAGGCGGGCAAGGTCAGCGTCCGGGTCATCCCTGGCTGGCAGTCGGTCTCCGTCGATGTGGCCGCCCGCCGGCTGACGGTACCGCCCGGCGTCCAGCTCGACCTTGGCGCGACTGTGAAGGGGTGGGCGGCCGACCGCTCGGCGGCCAGGATCGCGGACCGCCTCGGCTGCGGCGTGCTCGTCAGCCTGGGCGGTGACACCGCGGTGGCCGGTGTCCCCCCGGACGGTTTCTGGCGGATCAGGGTGCAGGACAGGACCGGGCTGCCGGAGGAGACCCCGGACGGGCCTAGCCAGGTTGTGTCGATCCGCGATGGCGGTCTCGCCACCTCCTCGACCGCCGCGCGCCGCTGGCATCACGGCGGTGACTTGGTGCACCACATCCTCGATCCGCGCACCGGCCTGCCGGCCGCCCCGGTCTGGCGCACCGTCTCGGTCGCCGCCGCGACCTGCGCCGACGCGAACACCGCGGCCACCGCCGCGATCATCCGCGGGGACCGGGCTCCCGCCTGGCTGGCCAGTCTCGAGCTGCCCGCCCGGCTGGTGGCCCAGGACGGCACGGTCGCCACCGTCGCCGGCTGGCCCGCCAGCCAGGCCGACTAGCGGCCAGCCCGGCCTGGCCGGGCGGGAACACCAGGCCAGCCAGGCCGGCCGGAAACGGCACAAGTCCCAAGACCCTGCCGCCCCCAAGACCCTGCCGCCCCCAAGACCCTGCCGCCCTTAAACTGGGCCGGCCAGCGAGTTAGTCGTCGTCGAGGAGCCAGTCAAGGGCCGCCGCGGCCGTCCAGGACTGGCGCAGTGAACCAAGCGGCGCGCCCGTCTCCGGCTGGTAGTACTCGGCGAACGTCTCGTCGCGGAGCTGGTCGAGCGACGCCGACCGGAGCGCGGACGCGACCGAGGTCTCGCCCGACCGGGACAGCGCCCAGCACAGCAGCCACGTGAAGACCGGCCAGACCGGCCCCCGCCAGTAGCAATCGGGGTCATAGGCAGGCGAGCAGGGCGACGTCGACGGGGGCAGCGCGAACTTAAGCGACGGGTGACCCGCCCACCGGGGCCCGGTCAGCAACGACACCTGACGCGAGCGCAGACAGAGAGGCATGCCCCCGGCGATCAGCGGCGCGAATCCGGCGATGGTCTCGGTCCGCAGCCATTCCCCGGTCCGCAGGTCGACATCGGCCGCCAGCCCGGACTCCTCATCAACGTGGCAGAAAACCGCCGCCCTAGCTTGGGCGGCGTAGTCCTTGAGCTCAGCGACGTCATCGGGTTTGCGCAGTTTCACCGCCAGCGCGGCCAGCAGGTCAGAAGCGGTGGCAAAGATAGCGGTGAACAGCACGTCGCCGACCTGGAACGAGCCCGACTCGCGGAGCAAACCGGCGTCGTAGCCGGCTCCCTTGGCCTCCTCGACCAGCCACAGGTACCGGTCGTACTCCCGGTCGGTGGGCCGTTGCGAAGCGTCCGACACGTGCGCCTTGTCGCGCCGGGTGTAATCGGGCAATCCCGAGCCGACCGTGACCCCCGCATAAGGGACGTCCCAGCGCGGGGAGTTGTCCGTGCCGGACTCCCAGCCGTGGAACAGCGTCATCAGGCCGGTTGACTTGTCCGTCCGGTCGCGGGCGAGGAACCGGTGCCAGGCGAGCAATTTGGGATAGAGGTGCTCAACCCACGCCCAGGTGAGCTCGGCCTCACGCCCGCCGCAAGCCGACGCCATCGCGAGAATCCGGTCAACCGCGATCGCGTGCACTGGCGGGTCGATGATCCCGCTGGTCGCGGGGGCGGACACCGCGTCCTCGTTGTGGCGCGCGCACTCCCACTGCGAGGGCCCTGGCCAGTAGCCGTCGGCGGAGGCACTTGGGTCGAAGACAATGTGCGGCAGCAAGCCGTTGCGCCACTGGCCGGCGAAGAGCGAGTCGAGCTCGAGCCGGGCGCGCGGCAGGTCGATCGTGGCCAGGCCGACCGCGTTGAATGCGGCGTCCCAGCTCCACTGATGGGGATAGAGGGAAGGAGCGGCCTTGGTGATCAGACCGGTGCTGTTGTCTCGGAGGATGTAGGCCGCTCGCGCGGCGATGGGCAAGGACCCAGGCATCATTGTAACAATCACATTTCTCAAGGTTTCGTTCATGTTAACTGTGGGGGCAGCAAGAAGCTTCTGGTTACAACGCGCGGGCTTCCGGATGCGTTACCACAGAGGAAGCTACCCGCAGCCAGGTACCCCCCGCTATGCCCCGGGCCGCCCGGAAGGCACAGCATTGATGAAGCCGGGGGATAGCAGGCGTTACGGTCCGTTAACTGGGGCGTCGCGGGTACGCCCTCAGAGGTAGTTCAGAGCTTTCTCGTACGTCCCGCTGGGCTTGATGACCGATGCTGGACATTGTGAGCGGAACCTACTCTTCTACCGTGGCGAGGTGAGCATGGCCTTCTGGTACGCCAGCCGAGCCACCGGCGTGGTCGCGCTGCTGCTTCTGACCGGGGTGATGGTGCTCGGCATGCTGGTGAACAGGCAAGGCCGGCTGCCCGGGCTGCCCAAGTTCGCGGTTACCGGACTGCACCGCAACCTGAGCCTGCTCGCCGTTGCCTTCGTCGCGCTGCACGTGCTGGCCGCAGTGGCCGACAGCTACGTGAACATCCCGATCACGGCCGTGGTCGTTCCGCTCGCTTCGCCGTATGAGCGGTTCTGGCTCGGCCTCGGCGCGGTAAGCCTCGATCTCTTCGTGGCGGTGATCGTGACCAGCCTGCTCCGCCGCCATCTTTCGCGGGGGGCGTGGCGGGCCGTTCACCTTCTCTCCTACCTGAGTTGGCCGGTCGCCTGGGTGCACTCGTTCTTCGCCAGCGGGGACCTGCAGCACGGTGCGCTCTTCTTCCTCGCGCTTCTGTGCGCGATCGCTGTCTTCGTCGCGATCATTTGGCGACTGGTGTCCGCGGCCCGCGACGTGCCGCGGGCCGAGCGCGTGGGCCTGATCATGGCGGCGGTCCACGACCGCACAACTAGAGGCAGAAACCCTGCCGCCACGTCAGACGCTAGGCACCAGAGAGACAGGACGTCCACACGATGACCGCCGCGACAGCGGGCGCCTTCCACGACGGCGCGAGCAGGGCGGCTGCGCCCAACGACCTGCCAAGGCTGCTACCCCCGGTGCAGGAAGGCAAACGGCCGCAAAATCTCGACGCGCACCTCGCCCGGCACGGCGGCCTGCCCTACCGCGAGCGGATCGGGACCCCCGCCAACCCCGGCGCGCTGGTCAGGGACATCGAACAGGCGGGCCTCACCGGCCGCGGCGGCGGCGCGTTCCCGGTGCACCGTAAGCTCAAGGCTGTCCTCGAGGCGGCCGACAAGCGCAGAAGGCCCCCCACTGTGATCGCGAACGGCGCGGAGTCCGAGCCCGCCAGCGACAAGGACGCGACGCTGCTCTGGCTCGCACCGCACTTGGTACTCGACGGCCTGCAACTCGCCGCCGAGGCGGTCGGCGCGGACACCGCGATCCTGGTCACGCACGCCGACCGCGAGCACGACGTGGCCGGCCGCCTCCGCCAGGCACTCCAGGAGCGCGCGGCGGCCCGCCTCGACCATGTCCCCGTCCAGCTCGCCGCGGTGCCCGCCCGGTTCCTCGCCGGCCAGGAGACCGCCCTGGTCAACCAGTTGGGCGGCGGGCCCGCGATCCCGACCTTCATGCCGCCGCGTATTACCGAGCGCGGTTTCAACGGCAATCCCACCTTGGTGCAGAACGTGGAGACGCTGGCGCATCTGGCGCTCATCGCCCGGCGCGGCCCGCGCTGGTTCCGCGAGGTCGGCACCGCCCGGGAGCCAGGCTCGATGCTCGCCACCCTCCGCCGGGCCGATGGCCGGCCGCGGATCACCGAGGTACCGCTGGGCATGCCGCTTCGCGACCTCCTGGGCGACGCGCCAACGGGGCCGGAGTCGGCGGTGCTCCTGGGCGGTTACCACGGCATGTGGCTTCCGGCCGCCCAGGCAGCCAGGCTGACCCTGGACAACGGATCGCTCGAGCCCGCCGGCGCGCGGGTGGGCGCGGGCATCCTGATCGGCCTGCCAGCCGACCGCTGCGGCCTGGTGGAGACGGCCCGCGCCGTCCGTTACCTGGCCCTTGAGTCGGCCGGCCAGTGCGGGCCGTGCCTCAACGGCCTGCCGCGCATCGCGGCCGCTCTCACCGAACTCGCAAGCGGCCGCCCGCGACCGGGCACCCGCGAAGATCTGGAGCGCTGGTCCGGCCTGGTCACCGGCCGGGGCGCCTGCCACCACCCCGACGGCACCGCCCGGTTCGTCCGCTCGGCCCTGCGCACCTTCGCCAGGGAGGCCAACCGCCACCAGCGCGGCCAGTGCTCCGCCACCAACACCGCGCCGTTCCTGCCCGTCCCTGACCGCCCGGCCCGCTCAGAAAACGACTGGATGTGACCCCATGGCAGAAAAGCTGCTAGTCAACCCGATCGACTGCGAGGGCCACGGTGCCTGCGCCGAGCTCCTCCCGGAGATGATCACGATCGACGAGTGGGGCTACCCGATCATCGACCCGCGCCCGCTCCCGCCGGGTATGGAGCGCCACGCCCGCAAGGCCGTCAGCGCGTGCCCCACCCTGGCCCTCCGCCTCCTGCGCACCGCGGGCCCGTCCTAGAGCACGTCGTGGCCTGGGTGGTCGGTGGGGATTGACGTCTGGGCGGGCGTGAAGGGCTGAGCGGGGATGGTGCCGAGGCGGCCCTTCTGGTAGTCCTCGAAGGCCTGCTTGAGCTCGGCCTTGGTGTTCATGACGAACGGGCCGTAGGTGGCGACCGGCTCCCTGATGGGCTCGCCGCCCAGCAGCAGGATGTCGAGCGCGGGCGATGGGCCGTCCATCTTCGCGTCAGCGGCGAAGGTGACCGACTCGCCGAAGCCGAAGACCGCGAGCTGCCCGGTGTGGATCGGCCGGCGGTCGGGGCCGACGGTGCCGGCCCCCGCGAGCACGTAGCCGAGGGCGTTGTACTCGGCCGGCCACGGGATGCGGACCTGGGCGCCGGGGGAGACGGTGGCGTGCACCAGGGCAATCGGGGTGTGGGTGGAGCCGGGCCCGGCGTGGCCGTCAAGCGAGCCGGAGATGACCCGCAGCAGCGCGCCGCCGTCGGCGGAGGTCAGCAGTGCGACCTGACCCGCCCGGATGTCCTGGTAACGCGGCTGGGTCATCTTGAGCCTGGCCGGCAGGTTGACCCAGAGCTGGAAGCCGTGGAAGAGGCCGCCGCTCGCCACCAGGTCCTCAGGCGGCTCCTCGATGTGCAGGATTCCGCCGCCGGCCGTCATCCACTGCGTGTCGCCGTTGGTGATCAGCCCGCCGCCGCCGTTAGAGTCCTGGTGCCTGAACACCCCGTCGATGATGTACGTGACGGTCTCGAAGCCGCGGTGCGGATGCCACGGGGTGCCCTTGGGCTCGCCCGCCGCGTATTCGACCTCGCCCATCTGGTCCATGTGGATGAACGGGTCAAGGTCGCTCATGCTAACGCCGGCGAACGCGCGCCGCACCGGGAATCCTTCGCCCTCGAAGCCGGACGGCGCGGTGGTGATCCGCGCGACCGGCCGGCCGCCTTCGGCCGCGGGCTCGGTGACACGTGGCAGGACCAGCAGGTTGGGGACGGTAACGGCCGGCATGATGACGCTCCTCGCAGTAGACCCAGGCACTCATACCCGGCGCACCGGGCAGCCAACAGCTCGAACAATACATGACACGTCATCATTCCAAAACCCGCGAGCCAAAGGGCGCGCCCCTGTCATCGGACTGAGGAGGGAGGGAGCGCAGCGACCGAGTGACGAGGGAGAGGTCAGGGGCTAAAAGCGCCCGGCGGCGAGCGGAGGAACACCGTAACAGCGGGAGGCCGGCCTCGAACATCCCGAGCGCCTCATCGATCCGCTCGAACAGGTCCGCGACCAGGCTGCTGCCGAGTCCGCTGGCCGGCATCTTGTGGTAGGGCAGCGAGGCCGACGTCATGACTCCGAACACGGCCCCGGCAAATGTCCGGACCGCGAGGTCGTCCGGGGCGCGGCCGGTCCGCTTGGCCAGCGCCTCCGTCATCAGGTGCATCATCCGGCTGGTGTCGTCGAGGATCCGGGCACGGATCTCCGGCACGGTCATCTGCAGCGCGAACGCCTCGCGCAGTTGCTCCATCTCCTCGGGGGTGAACGACAGGGCGACCTCGCGCAGCGACGCGCGCAGCGCGGCGACGGTGGCGAGTTCTGGTGGCTGGCGCTCGAACGCCGCGAACAGCCGGGTGTCCATGTCGTCCTGGATGACCACGTCTTCCTTGGTCGGGAAGTACCGGAAGAAGGTGGACGGTGAGACCTCGGCCGCCGCCGCGATCTGCTCCACCGTCGTGGCCGGGTAACCCTGCTCACGGAAGAGCCTGAGCGCGTGCTCGCGCAGCGAGGCACGCGTCCTGGCCTTCTTCCGTTCACGCAGTGAATCCTGCGCGTTCATCTCCATCACGCCTGTGATTCTGCCCTTTCCCGGCCGAGTCAGCGAAGTTTCCGCAGGAAGATCACCGCAAGCAGCGCGCAGCCGAGCGCGATGCCGCCGCACGTCCACAGCATGATGTCCATGCCGTCGACGAAGGCGGAGCGCACCGAGTCGAGCAGCGCGACCGAGCCGAGTTGGTGCGCCACCTCGACGCCGCCCGCCACGCCCGTCCGCGCCAGATCGGCCGCCGCGGCAGGGAGCCCGGTGGTGTCCACCCGGCTGCCGTAGGCGTTGCTGATCAGGGTGCCGAGGATGGCCACCCCGATCACCGACCCGACCTGCCGCATCGCCGAGATGAGGGCGGAGCCAGACCCGCTGCGCTCCGCGGTCAGCGAGGCGAGGGTGACGTTCATCGCGGCCGGCATCACCAGGCCGAAGCCGAGCCCGGACACCGCGACCCAGGCCAGCGTGTACCAGGTCGAGCTGGACAGGGTGGTGAACGCGCCGATCGCCAGCGCGATCGCGATGACCGCGTACCCGGCCGAGATCACCGCCCGCGGGCCCGCCGCCGGTTTGCCCGGCGCCTCGTCGGTCCCGCCGCGCACGGACTGCAGCCGGGTTCCGATCACCATCCCGAAGACCATGCCGAGCACCATCGGCAGCAGCCGGACCCCGCTGCCGAGCGAGTCGGCCCCGCGGACGTTCTGGAAGTACTGCGGCAGCGCGAAGAACAGGCCGAACATCGCGAACGACAGGAACGTCACCAGGATCGTGCCCCACCGGAACCCGACCGACTGGAACAGGGCCAGGTCCACCAGCGACTGCCCGCCGCGGGCGGTGATCCGGCGCTCGACCAGCACGAACAGCGCGAGCAGGACCAGGCCGACCGCGATGGTGGCCAGCGCCGTCGCATTGCCCCAGCCATTCTGGCCCGCCTTGATGCACCCGTACGTCACCGCGATCAGGCCGGCGCTTGACACCAGCACGCCTGCCACGTC
The DNA here is from genome assembly GCA_050013875.1 of Trebonia sp. Taxonomy (GTDB): domain Bacteria; phylum Actinomycetota; class Actinomycetes; order Streptosporangiales; family Streptosporangiaceae; genus Trebonia. The sequence goes on from JBEKEK010000004.1 coordinate 17,425, forward strand.
GATCGATGGCCGGTTCGCCGAGCGCGACTCCGGCAGCAGGAAAGACACCGCGACCAGCGCGATGACCACCACTGGCACGTTGATCAGGAAGACCGAGCCCCACCAGAAGTGGTCGAGCAGGTAGCCGCCCAGGATCGGCCCGATCGGGAAGCTCAGCATGGTCGCGGCCGACATGATCGCGATCGCCTTCCGCCGCTCCTCCGGGGCGAACAGCGTGGGCAGCACCGACAGCGACATCGGGAAGATCGCGGACGCGCCGACGCCGAGCAGGGCCCGCGCGCCGATCAGCTCGCCGGTCGAGGTCGCGAACGCGCACAAGGCCGAGGCGCCGCCGAACAGCACCAGCGCCACCAGCAGTACCCGCTTGCGCCCGTAGCGGTCACCGAGCAGCCCGGCGGGCAGGATCATCGCCGCGATCACCAGGCTGTAGGCGTCGGAGAACCACTGCAGGTCGCCGGTCGTGGCGTGCAGGCTGACGGCGATGTTGGGCAGCGCCAGGTTGAGCACGGTCAGGTCGAGCCCGACCACAAGCACGCTGGCCGCGATCGCGATCAGCGCCCACCAGCGCCGCGCCGAGTGCTGCGCGTCGCCCGACCCGCCCTGGGCGGGCACAGTCGTGGAGGTTGGCTGGGACACCATGAGAGTCACCATCTTCTGCAAGTCGCATTTAAATGAGAGCTACTGTCAAAATAATGCCACTCGCACGAGCGCCCGTCAAACCGCGGCCAACCACCCGCGTACGCCGGTCAACTACGCCATTGACACCAACGGGCGATGTCGTTGGCGTAGCTGACCTGCTGCTGACCTGTCGGTTACGCCAACGACCTGCATCGACCTGTCAGCTACGCCATCGACACTAATCGGCGCTGTCGTTGGCGTAGGTGACCGGGGCCTGACCTGTCGGTTACGCCAACGACCTGCGTCGACCTGTCAGCTACGCCATTGACACCAATGGGCGCTGTCGTTGGCGTAGGTGACAGGTCCCAGGACAGGCCGGGGACCTGTCACCTAGGCGTTTGGTGTCCGCTGGCGCTACCAGCCGCCATCCGTGGCGGTGTCCGAGGTGCCGCCTGAGGCGCTCGAGGAACCGGAGCTACCGGTGGGGCCAGTCGGGTCCGTCGGGTTGGCGGTCGAGGGGGAAAGGAGGGAGAGCAGCGCGGTTCCGTTAGGCGACCCCAGCCCGCTGCAGGCATCCCAGCCGGGGCCGGCCTTGTAGGCACCGTTGCTGCCCTCGACGATGTCGTTGAAGCCCGTTGCCGCCACGCCCGGGGTGACGCCCTTGTAGAGCAGCGGCTGGAGCAGGCCGAACCGGGTCCCGGTGGCCTGGGCGAGCCGGGCGATCAGGCCGGCCCAGAGCGGCGCGACCGCCGAGGTGCCGCCGACCGGCTCCGCCTGACCGTCGACGACGACCTGGTAGCCAGTTACCGGGTCGGCGTTGCCGGCCACATCGGGGACGCCCCGGCCCGGGGTGCTCGCGCTGCCGGTGCCGGTGCCGCCGGCCGCCGATGCGGGAACCCCGGCGTCGGCCTGCCAGGCCGGCCGCGGGTAGACCACAGAGACGCCGCCGCCGGTCGCGCCCTCGTTGTTCGCGAGCTCGTTCCAGACGACCTCGGAGGTGATCGTGTTGGTGGCGGTGTTGCCGATCAGCGTGGTGCCACCGCAGGCGAGCGAGTACGGGCTGGAGGCGGGGAAGTCGACCGCCACCCCGCTGCTTGAGCTGGGGTTGTCGCTTGACCCGTTGTCGCCGGCCGCCACGGTGACGGTGGTGCCCAGCGTGGCCGCGTCCGAGATCGCCTGGTTCATCACGCTCATGGACTGGCTGGACCAGGAGCTTTCCGCCCCGCCCCAGGAGATCGAGACCACGATCGGGGTTGGCGTCGCGTTGATCGCGTCGGAGATCGCGTCGGAGAACCCCTGGTCGGTGTTGGGTGCGAAGTAGACGACGATGGACGCCTTGGGCGCGACCGCCCCGGCCACCTCGATGTCGAGTTCGACCTCGCCGTCGGCCGACGAGCCGGGGGAGTTGGACCCGCCGTCGACGCCGACCGCGGTCACCGTCGGCACCGACAGGCTCAGCCCGCTGAAGTAGGTGGACAGGTCGGATGCGTTGTAGCCGCCCCCAAGCTCGATGAGCGCGATTGTCTGACCGGTCCCGTCGGTGCCGGCCGGGAAGTCGTAGAAGCTCGCGACCTGGAGCGCCGTCAGCGGCACGCCGGCCGGTTTGGCGGCGTGCGGTGCCGCGACCCCGTCGGGCGAGGCCGACGTCAGCCGGCGGAAGTGCGCCCTCGCCGCCGGCCGGTCGTCGAGGCCGAGCACGGCGACGATGATCCCGGACAACTCGGCGGGCACCGACAGCGCGCCGGTCCGGTACCGGTGGGTCACCGAATCGCTGCCACCCGGGGGCTGCGAGGTGACGGCCGTCAGCGTGGTGCCGAAGGCGGCCGACATGGCCGCGATCATCCCGCTCACCTTCAGGCGGCGGGAGGCGAGCTGGAACTCGGTCACGGTGAGCCCGTACCGGCCGAGCACGTCCGCGACGAGGGTGGCATCGGCCGCGCTGGCCCCGTACCGCTCGCCAAGCTCCGCCGTGGTGATCGTCTCCGGGCCGTTGATCAGCTCGGCCGGGACCTCGGCGCGCCGCCGCAGCACCACCGTTACGGTGATGACCTGGCTGGGGTCGAGCGGCGTGGCGGCTGGCGCGGCGGTCGGCAGCTCCGACCGCTCGCTTCCTGGCAGCGGAACGAGTTCTGGCATGAGGTATCTCCCCGGTGAGTTGGGCTTGCCCTTAAAGGAGATTGTGTCGCGTTTACGGCGAAGACACCGACCGTTCCGCCGCTACAGTTCTTTATCCTTTTCCTTTCCTGGCAGCGCCTGGCGGCCAGGAACCACCCTGCGCGAGTGGTGGGCCAACTGCGACTCAATTGTCCAATAATGGTGATTATTGGCAAACGGATTTTATAGCGGAAGCGAATTAGCCCGGGTGCGGCGCGGGTGCGGCCCCCCGGAGGCTAGCGAGTCCAGGTGTCACGCATTGTGGTCTCCCCGTGTCATGCGGTCCGTGTACGTTCCGTATGCATTCATCATCAGACAGTAACCGTATGCAGGCCAGGCGAGGTCACCGGCGAACTAGTCGGCAAACTAGCCGGTCGAAGCCTGGCTACGGATCGTAACGTCCAGCCCCATCAGCCGTGAGCGGACCTCACCCGTCGACGGGTGATGCAGCGCTTCGAGGATCATCACCGACTCCTCCCACGCCTCCCGCGCCCCGATCCCGTCGCCGGTGGACGCGTACGTGTCGCCCAGGTGAAGCAGGACCATCGCCAGGTCGTACCGGTTGCCCATTTCGCGGTCGAGCGTGACCGCGTTCAGGAAGCAGGTCACGGCCGACCTGTGGTCGCCGAGCCGCTGCCAGACCACCCCGAGGGTGTCCCAGGTGCCCGCCTCGCCGGGGGAGTAGCCGATCGACCGGCACAGTTCAATCGCCTGCAGGCAGTAGCCCCGCGCGGTCGATAGCTCGCCCAGCTGAACGTTGTTCCAGGCCGACCCGTTCAGCGCGCTGGCCCGCACCAGCGCCATGTTCGGGTCGCCCGAGGCATGGCCGGAGGACAGCGCGAGAGCCGATGCGATCACCGACAGCGCCTCGGTATAGCGCCCCTGGTACTCGAGCGTCTGGCCGAGGATGACTTCGGTCCGCGCGAGCCCGAGATCATCGCCCAGTGATGCGAACGTGGCCTGCGCGGACGACAGGCGGTCGTGCGCCTCCTCGAACGCGCCCAGGGACATGGCGAAGGAGCCGAGCCCGCGCTGCGCGTGCGCCTGCCCGTTCAGGTCGCCGCACCGCTGCGCCGCCAGCAGCGCGGTCCGGTGCAGCCGCGCGCCGTCGTACCAGTGCCCGCAGACGTTGTGGTACGTCCAGAGCACCACCGGCAGCTGCCACGCGTGGGCGTCGAAGTCGGCCGACGCGGCGAGCGGGACCACCTTGAGCAGCACCTGGTTCTCGGCCTCGAGCCAGGCCAGCGCGGCCGCCTTGCCGCCGAACGTCTCCGGCGTCACCCCGGCGGCGGCGGGCGGCAGGGCGATCAGCTCGCGCCCCGGGTACAGCACGACATGAGCGCGGTGCGTCGTATGCAGGTAATGGTCAAGCAGCCGCCGCGTGGTGTTCTCCACGCCGGCCGCCGAGGTCGTCAGCTCCGACTGCTCGGCCGCGTACGCCCGGAGCAGGTCGTGGAACGCGTACCGGCCCGGCACGGTCTCGTTCAGCAACGACGCCCGCGCCAGGTCGCGCAGCGCCACCCGTGCCTCCGGCAACGGGACGCCGGCCAGCGACGCCGCCGCGGCCGCGCTGATGTCGGGTCCGGGATGGAGCCCGAGCAGCCGGAACATCCGGGCCGCGGCCTCCGGCAGGTGCCGGTAGGACAGCGAGAGCACGGTCCGGACGTTGGCCGCCGGATCCCCCACGTCCAGGGCGTCAAGCCGCCCGCCGAGCTCGGTAAGCTCCGCCGCCAGCGCGGCCAGCGGCAGCCGCGGCGCGGCGGCGGCCCGCGCGACGATAACCGAGAGCGCCAGCGGCAGCCGGGCGCACAAGGTGGCCAGCTCGGTGACGGCCCACGGCTCGGCGGCGGCCCGCGCCTCGCCCAGCCGGGCGATGAGCAGTTCATTGGCCTCCGCGGCCGACAGCACGTCCAGCTGGACCAGGAGCGCCCCCTCGCGGGCGGCGAGCGCGGATAGCTCGCGCCGGCTGGTGACGATCACCAGGCACTCGGGCGACGCGGGCAGCAACGGCCGCACCTGGGCTACGTCGGCCGCGTTGTCCAGTAGCACCAGCATCTTCCGGTCGGCCAGCACCGACCGGTAGAGCGCGGCGAGGGATTCGGTGTCTTGCGGTATCCGCTCCGGGTGCACGCCGAACGCGTCGAGGAAGCCGCGCAGTACGTCCGCCGGGTCGGCGGGCTGCCCGGCCGCGGCATCGAACCCCCGCAAGTTGGCGTAGAGCTGCCCGTCGGGGAACCGTTCGGCGACCTTGTGCGCCCAGTGCAGCGCCAGGGCCGTCTTCCCGACCCCGGCGGTCCCGCCGATGGCGGAGATGACGACGCCCGCGCCGTCGCCCGGCACGGCGGGGCCGCCAACGAGCACAGCGTCAAGCGCCGCGAGCTCGGCCGCCCGTCCGGCGAAGTTCGCGACCCCGGCCGGGAGCTGCCGGGGCACCGTCCCCGCGCCGGCGCCCGCGCCTCCTGCCTTCCCGGCCTTGGCTTCGGCCTCGGCACCGTCGGCCGCGGGGTCGCCGGCCGCGGGGTCGCCGGCCGCGGTGCGCTCGCCCCCGGCCCGGTACCGCGCGACGATTTCCGTGCCCGCCGACTCCGGCAGCCCAAGCGCCCGTGCCAGCGCCCGCACCGAGCTCGGGTACGGCCGCCGCGTCCGCCCGCGCTCCAGATCCGCGATGGCGCGCACGGAAACCCCGGACCGTTCCGCCAGATCCTCCTGGGTCAGCCCGGCAGCCACCCGCTGCTTCCGCAGCCATTCGCCTGGCCGCGCCTGGCCGGGAATGCCAAGCGCACCAAGGGGCGCACCACTCATGATCACCACCCGACCGTGACCATCTCGTCACGGACAGCCTATCCCGGCTCCGATTGCCGGAAAAGCTCCCCAGCCCAAAGGTTGAAGTGCCCGCAAACCGATCGCCGCGAACGGGCCGCGGTCCTCGCCTTGTCAGTCTTGGCCGGCTCTCACCCGGGGCGGTTCACTCGCACCAGCCGACCAGGCGGATACCCGACACGAACCGCGGTTCGATCGTAACCACGTGGTCCATGTCGCCGACGACCCACGGCTCCAGCCGCTTGGCGTAACGCTCGACGAGGCCTGGATCCCTAACCAGGCGGGCCAGCCCGGTGACGATGACGGACCAGCCCGTATGGCGGTCCGGGTCCAGGTCGTCCGCCTCGTAGCAGACGACGGTGCCGGCCTCGTTGCCGCTGGCGGCCCTGGTAGCGACGGTAGCGATGGCGGCGCCCAGATGGGTGCGGATGACGATGGTGCGGGCGTCGATCAGGTGGTTGACGGGGCGGATGGCAGGCATCGCGTGCTGTGTGAAGACCACGCGCCCGATGGACGCACCGCTGAGCAGTTTCCAGCACTCGTCCTCGGTGAGGTCGATGGTCCGTCTGGGACGGGGGCTCCATGGCCCATCTTGCTGCACGACCGTCACGATGTTTCTCCCATAGGTCAATCCCGCGTGCCTTCCGCTGATCATTCATGTTCTTCCGCGGCGTCCGCCGGGATCAGGGCCAAAGGTCCCTCTTAGTGGCAGTCGGCATGCCCGTGCTGAGCGGCGCGGCCCGGCGGCGGCGCCCTGCCTGGCGCTGGCGGGCCTGGCCCGCGAGGGAGGTTGCCTTCAAGTCACAGAAATATCTGTGGTCACACCAAGATCGTTTTACATGCGATGTACCGAATGTGACTGTTTAGCCGCAAGCGGTTGCGATTTCTGCCAGCATGGCTATCGGTAACCGGTTGGACCGTCTGTGTGGCCAACCCCTCAGGTCACGCCCGCCGGGAACCAGGCCGCATATGAAAGGGTCGCCGTGTCATCCTCCCCGGCTCCCCGTCCGTCGTACCGCTCTGTCTTCGCCGTCTCCGAGTTCCGTGCCCTCTGGCTCTCCTATGTCCTGTCGGCCGGCGGCGACCGCCTCGCCCTGGTGGCGATGACGATCCTGGTCTACGCCCGTTCCAAGTCCCCGCTGCTGGCGGCGATCACGTTCGCCTCCGGCTTCGTGCCGTACCTGCTTGGAGGGCTCTTCCTCTCCGGTCTGGCTGACCGGCTGCCCCGCCGCACCGTCATGGTCGCCTGCGATGCCGTCCGTGCCCTGCTCGTCGGCGCGATGCTGGCCCCCCGGATGCCGATCGGCGCGATGATCGCGCTGCTCTATCTGGTGACGACGGTCCAGCCCCCGTTCGACGCGGCGCGGTCGGCGAGCGTCCGCGACATGCTCGACGCCAGCCGGTACCCGCTGGCCGCGGCCGTGCTCCAGACGACGTCGCGCGTGGTGCTGGTGGCCGGCGCGGCGGCAGGCGGCCTGGTGGTGGCGCTGTTCGGCGCGCGGCCCGCCCTGGCGGCGGATGCGGCCACGTTCGTTGCCTCGGGGCTGCTGATCCTGGTGGGCATCCACGCCCGCCCGGCGGCGGACTCGTCGGGCGCTTCCGGTGCCTCGAACCCGCTGCGGCAACTGGCGGCCGGCGTGCGGCTGGTCTTCGGTGACCCGGCGCTCCGCACGCTGATGTGCCTCGGCTGGCTGGCGGCGTTCTACGAGGTTCCCGAGGGGCTGGCGGTGCCCTACGCGGCGAAGCTCGGGGGAGGGCCGGCCGCGGCCGGCCTGCTGCTGGCTACTTCGCAGCTCGGCGCGGCGGTGGCGACGCCGGTTTTCACGAAGACGGTGGGCCCGCTCACGCGCCTGCGGTGGATGGGCCCGATGGCCGTGCTCACCTGCGCGGTACTTGTCGTGGTGATTGCCCGGCCAGGGCTCTACGTCTCGATGGCGATCTTCGCCCTGTCCAACACGTTCGCGATGTATCAGATCGCCGCGAACACCGCGTTCATCGAGCGACTGCCGAACGAGCGCCGCGCCCAGGCCTTCGGCCTCGTCAACGCGGGTCTGGTGGTCGGTCAGGGGGTGGCCTTCGCGATAGCCGGAGCGGCCGCCGAGGTGGTACCTCCCTCGGCGGTCGTAGCTCTCAGCGGGGGATTCGGTGCCCTTGTCGCCTGTGGTCTAGCGCTCCAATGGCGGCGAATGTCGCCTGCCGTCGGGCGTCACACTGCGAGACATCTTGGCCGAGAGGCCTCGCTTACCAGGCAAACACCAATCCATGCGGCTCGTTCTAACTAGGGGATTAATGATGATGCTCGTTTTGACTATCGGGTCCAGGTGTCGCGCATGATGTCACTTCCTTTCCGGGTGATGTGTTCGGCCTCGATCGACACAGCAGTCACATCAGAACCAGTAGGTCGTACGCACAGCTATTCCTCCTCGCGCGTAACAGCGAACGCCTCTCTCCTCAGCGCCCACTCCGTTTTCTCTGGCACGAATTCGTCTCTCCCGTATCCGCGCCATCGCTGTTACGGACTATTAAGCTCTGCCTTGTCCCGACATGTCTGGGAATCTCACTGCAATAGTTACAAGGCCCGGGAAGATGGGTTATGGTAGCTATACGCAGCTAGTCATTTACGGTCTGCTGCAACTAGAAGGCAGTAACAGGTGTCACAGACGGAACGGTGGAAGATGCAAGCCTCGTCCCTCACCAGTCGCCTCAGCAGGCGTGCCACGGTGACGGACTGGGCCTGGTGGCAGCTGCCACCGCTTCTGCGCTGGTACGTTGCGACTCCGACGCTCGGGGCCATAGCGTTCATTAGCGTCGCGGCGCTGCACACCGACTGGCGCGTGGACGACCTCGTGAAGTTCCTCCTGCTCGCCTGCTGCGGGATGATCTCGAATGCGTCAACCCCCCGCATCGCCTACACCACCAGCGGCGGACTGACGAGAGATTTCAGCTCTGTCTGGGTGGTCCCGATCGCGATTCTGCTGCCCCCCATATACGCGGCGCTCGTGCCGATTCCATTCGGCCTCATCATGCAGCTGTATGTGTATAAGGGGATTGTTTACCGCAGGGTATTCACGGCGGCCGCGACCGGCCTCAGCTATGCTGCCGCGTCATTGGCGTTCAGGTGCTTCCCGCCTTCTTTCGCCGGCGGCGCCGTGGGGGTTGGCCTGCATGCTTTCACCTGGTGCCTGGCGGTTGCGCTCTGTGAGATCATCGGTGGCAGGCTCCACCACTTCCTGATTCTGGCCGCCGTGAAACTGTCCGACCCCAAGGTGCGGATCCGGCATATTGAATGGAATTGGGAAGCGCTGCAGGGGCTCTTCGTCGAGATTGACCTCGCCGTTCTGATTACCCTTGCCGTTGGGCTGAGCTCCGCCTTGGTCGTCCTTGCCCTGCCCACTGTTCTGCTCGTCCGGCGTTTCCTTGTCCACCCGCTGCTTATCGCGCAATCTCGCGTTGACTCCAAGACTGGCCTGCTGAACGTATCCACCTGGGAGAAGGAAGTCGAGGCGGAGCTGTCGCGCGCGGCGCGGGCGCGGCAGCCGCTCGCGGTGGCCCTGGTGGACATCGACCACTTCAAGACGGTCAACGACACCTACGGTCACCTGGTCGGCGACAAGGTGCTCAAGGCGGTGGCCGACGCGCTCACCAGCCAGTCGCGTGACTACGACCGGGTTGGCCGTTTCGGCGGCGAGGAGTTCGTGCTCCTGCTGGCCCAGACGACCGAGGCCGACGCGTGCAAGATCGCGGAGCGCCTCCGCGGCCATGTCGAGGCCCTGACGGTCCCGGTCGACGACCGCCCCGACGCCCCGGTCGTCCAGGTGACCATTTCAATCGGCGTTACCGACGTCGCCAAGGGCGAGAAGCACGAGCTCACCGATCTCCTGGCCGCCGCCGACTCCGCCCTGTACCACGCCAAGCAGGCGGGGCGTAACTGCGTGGCGGTGGCGACTCCGCAGCGCAATATGGGCCTGGACACGTTCAACGCCCACCTGGCCTCCCACCAGCAGCTAGACGACCACCGCCCAGTGCCGGACCCCCGCTCGGCCCCCGCCGCCCAGTCTCCCCGGGTTGTCCAGGTCCACGTTCAGGCCAACCCAACCCCCTTTTCTTTATGTCTCAATAGGTCACTCTCCGTGCCTACTAAGCCACAACATGAATCTAATTCCCTCAAATAGTGGTATGACCGCAAAAACCTTGCAATGCACCATGCGTTGCAACTTGCAGCCGCCTCACCGGGTCTGCGGGTGCGGGTGCGGGTTCCGGGCTAGCGGGCGGCGAGTGCGGGGGGCACGTAGCGCCAGCCGATGCTGGGGGCGTGTCCGGCGTCATAGACCTCGGCCAGACCGCCGTCGCCCGCGCCGGTGCGGAAGTGCTGCCAGTCGGTCGCGTGGCCGAGGAAGATGCCAACCGCGCCGCCGCAGGTAGTGCAGTGCGGCTCGGGGCCGCCAGCCGCGGCCGCGCCGAAGATCGCAGGCCGGTAGCCGGTCAGGAACGCCAGCGTCATCGTCATCTGCTCGATATCGAGCAATCGCAGCCGGTCGAGGCGGCCTCGCCCTGGAGTGTCGGACTGCGGCCGGAAATCATCCACGGCCAGCGAACTTTTCACACAAGAATTCTAGCGAGAAGGGGCCCTGCGGCAACGACCATCGGTGCTCGCCCCCCGGCGTGTCGCGCCAGCCGCACCGGATCTCCCGGAAGCCGTCCGGTCACGGTTTTTTGGGGTAAGCTCACAGCGAGTGGGTAAGAGAAGCGTTTTCTTGCCCGGAATCGGGCAAGATCTAGCGTGTAACGTTAGTAGCGGCGTAGGCTGCCCGTGGACACCGAGACAACCAGATACGGCGCACCATGGACGAGACGTACCCGCAGGACCTGATCCGCAATGTGGCGGAGAGCACCGGGCTACCCGAGGCGACCGCGTCGCGGGTGGTCGCGGACGTCGCCGCCTACTTCGGAGAGACCGTCGATCAGTTCGTCGCGCGACGGCACGCCGAGCTGCAAGGCAAGGGCAACAAGCGGAATGACGCCATCTGGCCGCAGGTGGCGGCGGAGCTCAAGGCCCGCCGGTTCCGGGCCGCGGACCTGACCGAGCGCCAGCTCAGGCGGATCGTCTACGGATAGTGGCCAGGTGCGGGTTAAAGACCAGCGGTTAAGGCAGCAGCTAGCGGAGAACAGCAAGAAGTCGGGCGAGGAAGGGACACGGGAACGTGTGCGGGATTGTTGGATATGTGGGCAAGCGCGACGCGACACCCGTCCTTATCGAAGGACTGCACCGGCTCGAATACCGGGGGTATGACTCGGCCGGCCTCGCGGTCATCAGCCGGGGCAGACTCCAGATCACCAAGACCGCTGGCCGGGTCCAGGACCTGCGCGACAAGCTGGCCGCCAGGACCGGCTCAACCGCGGCCAAGCCGACCATCGGCATCGGCCACACCCGCTGGGCCACCCACGGTGAGCCGAACGAGACCAACGCGCACCCGCACACCGATTCCGCCAACCGCATCGCGGTGGTGCACAACGGCATCATCGAGAATGCCGAGTTCCTCCGCGACCAGCTGCAGACGAGCGGCGTGCACCTCGTCAGCGATACCGACACCGAGGCTCTCGCGCACATGATCGCGGCCGAGTTCACGGCCGATGAGAGCGCGACGCTCGAGGACGCGGTGATCCGCACCCTGCGGAAGGTCGAGGGCGCCTACGGCCTCGTGGTCCTCGACACCAAGAACCCCGACCAACTCGTCGTGGCGCGCAACGGCAGCCCCATCGTGCTCGGTCTTGGCAACAGCGAGATGTTCGTCGCCTCCGACGTCTCCGCCCTCGTCCGCTACACCAAGCAGGTCATCTACCTGGAGGACGGCGAGGTCGCGACGATCAAGGCGGCCGATTACCACACCACCACCGTCACCGCCGGCGGCACCGAGAGCAGCAGCATCAAGATTCCGACGACGGTCGACGCCGACGCCGATGACTACGAACTCGGCCAGTTCAGCGACTACATGCGCAAGGAGATCCACGAGCAGCCGGATGCGATCCGGCGGACGCTGCGGGGCCGTCTCGAGGAGCGGTTCGCCACTGCGCGGCTTGGCGGCATCAACCTGGACGCCCGCGAGCTGAGGAACATCAAGAACGTCAAATTCCTCGGCTGCGGCTCCGCCTACTACGCCGGCCAGATGGGTGCCGCCCTGGTCGAGGAGCTGGCCCGCATCCCCGCCGACGCCGAGCCCGCGAGCGAGTTCCGCTACCGCTCCCCGGTCGTCGACCCCGACACGCTCTACGTCGCGGTCTCCCAGTCCGGCGAGACGATCGACACGCTGATGGGCGTCCAGGAGCTCAAGCGCAAGGGCGGCCAGGTCATCGGCGCCGTCAACGTCGTCGGCTCGGCGATCGGCCGCGAGTGCGGTCACGGGATTTTCCTGCACGCCGGCCCCGAGGTCGCCGTCGCCTCGACCAAGGCGCTCACCAACATGGCGGTCAACTTCGCGCTGCTGGCGCTGCTGCTCGGGCGCGTCCGCGACCTGTCCTCCGCCAACGGCGAGCGCATCGTCAATGGCCTGCGCAATCTCCCCGCCCAGGTGTCGGCGATCCTGGCCGAAGACGGGGGGATCTCGGCGACCGCCGACCGCTATGCCGACGCCGACCACATGTTCTTCATTGGCCGGGTCCGCGGCTGGCCGGTGGCCCGCGAGGGCGCGCAGAAGCTCAAGGAGATCTCCTACGTGCACGCCGAGGCCTACCAGGCAGGCGAGCTCAAGCACGGCCCGCTGGCGCTGATCCAGCCGGACATGCCGAGCGTGGTGATCATCCCGTCCGACGACCTGATCGCCAAGAACATTTCCACGATCGAGCAGATCAAGGCCCGCGGCGGCCCGGTCATCGCCGTGACAAGCGCCGACATCCCGGACGGGCTGGCCGACGCCACGATTCGCGTCCCGCGGGCCGAGCCAGAGCTCGAGCCGATCCTGTTCAACATCCCGCTTCAGCTACTCGCCTACCACGCCGCCGCCAAGCTCGGCCGCGACATCGACAAGCCGCGCAACCTGGCCAAAAGCGTCACGGTGGAGTAGCCAAGGCGCGGCCGCCGGCCGTTCACTCTCGAAGGCCTTCAAGTTCAAACCCTTGAGATGGAACGATCGGTTGCTTCGCGCTGTCCGCCACGGGTCCGGCTGGCCCGTGGCGGGACGAGTCTAATGATGCGGAACCGGCTCGCGCTCAATCCCCATCGCGACGCGCATCGCCTCGGCGATCTCCTCAGGGACGGGCTGCTCGCACCAGACGACCTTGCCGGTGGGCGTGCGGCGGGAGCCCCAGCGGGCGGCGACCTGGGAGACCACGTGCAGGCCACGGCCGCTCTCCGCGTCCTTGTCGACCTGAAGTACCCGGGGCAGCGCGGGGGAGGTGTCGTGCACCTCGCAGACCAGTGAGTCTGGCTGCAGGATGAGCCGCATCGAGGTCTCGCCCTTGGCGTATTTGAACGCGTTGGTCACCAGTTCGGAGACCAGCAGCTCAGTGGCCGGGATAAGGTCCTCGAGGCCCCAGCGCTTGAGCGGGTCCCGTACCACGGCCCGCGCCTGCCGGACGGAAGACAGGTCCGGCTCGAGCGGGAACTCGATCCGGTGGTCCTCGGGGATGCGCCGGAGCTTGGCGATGAGCACCGCGATGTCGTCGCGCTTGGCATCGGAGTAGACGCCGTCCAGGGCGGTCTTGCAGAGGTCTTCCAGGTCCTTATCCGGTGCGCCCTCGCCGAACGCGGCCTGCAGGCGCTCAAGGCCCTCGGAGATGTCGCGGTCGCGCGACTCCACCAGTCCGTCGGTGTAGAGCACGAACAGCGATCCGTCCTCGACCTGGACACGGCTGGTCTCCACGATGCCGTCCCCGATGATGCCGAGCGGCGGCGACGGGGCTACCTCAAGATAGTTGTTGGTCCCGTCCGGGCGGACTAGCAACGGCGGCAGATGGCCGGCCACAGCGAGTTCGATCTCGCCGGTGACCGCGTCGTAGACCGCGTAGGCGCAGGTCGCGAAGTGCGGCTCGCGCTCGCCAATGTTCTGCATGAGCTCGTCGAGCTGCTGCAGCGACTCGGCGGGCGGCAGCTCGAGCATGGCCAGGGTCTGGATCGCGGTGCGCAGCCGCCCCATGGTGACCGCCGCGCGGACTCCGTGCCCGGCCACGTCGCCCACCACCAGCGCGACCCGCGCGCCGGGCAGCCTGATCGACTCATACCAGTCGCCGCCGACCTCGACCAGCTCGCTACCGGGCAGGTAGCGGTGCTTGACCTCGATCGACGACGGGTAGGTGAGGCCAGTCGGCAGCATCGCCCGCTGCAGGGTCAGCGCGGTCGCGTGCTCCCGGTTGTACCGGGTCGCGTGGTCGAAGAAGACCGCCTGCCGGGTGGCGAAGTCCATCGCCATTTCCATGTCGTACCGGTCGAACCGCCGCGTGCCGGGCTCCCGGAAGCAGCAGAACAGGCCGACCACGGTGCCCTTGGAGATGGCCGGGAGCAGCAGCATCGACGTCTCGGAAAGCAGGCCGCTGACCGGCTTGCGCCGCCAGGCCCGCGCCAGCTTCTTCGCCGCCTCGGGCGTTATGGACAGCTCGAGGACGGGCTCGCCCGACGCGATGCACCGCGTGTAGGGGGAGCCGTCGGGGTAGCGCAGGATCTCGCCGACCGGGAACGCGGCCTGCCAGGCGGGGTTCTCCCGGTCGTGTTTGACGTGCAATCGGCGGAGCGGCACGTTCGCGTCGGGGACGTGCGCGGGCACCTCGTTGTCGCCGATCAGCGATTCGAGCACCAGCACCTCGGCGGCGGTGCAGAAGGCGGGCACCAGCTGCGCCGTCATCTTCTTGGCGAGGTCGCTGAAGTCGAGGGTGTCCTCGTCGGAGAGGGCGGAGTCGCGCAGCAGGACCTCGCGCATCAGGGCGGGCTCGATGAACCGCTCGCCCGACGGGATCGGGATCTGCAAGATGACGAAGGCGGCAACGTCACTGCCGCCCGCCTGCATCGGCCGGGCGGTGACCACGGTGCTCGCGACGGTGCCGTCGGCCAGCGCGATCGAGAGCATGTCGTTCGCCTCGCGGTCGGACTTGATCGCCTCGAGCAGCGACGCGACCACCAGCACGGAGGCCTTGTCGGGGGACACCGGCGCGCCGCCGTCCTTGGCCGGCGTGGCGGTGATGTCGGTTAGGTGAACTCCGATCAGCTCATCGACGCGTCGTGCGAGAATTTTGGGAGCCGTCCGGTCGTGCTGGACGATCTGACCTGTCCGGTCGATGCCGAGGATGAGCGTACGCACCGATGGTGACGCGGTTGGGCTCACTGTCACCGGCGGTGCCTTACGGCTCACCTTCTTGCCGGGTGTCACGGGCGACTCCTGGATGTTTCGTGCACGGCGCGCTCTCGCCATTATGGGCCACCCGGCGGCGCATCTGAGCGCGCTTCCGATTCTTCCCATTTACTGGTGTTTGCCCAAATATGTCATAATTTCCCGGGGGACGGTGGGTCATCTGGGGTACTGAGCGCTTAGCGCGGCGCGGAATTTTCTTTACTGGGACAGGGTGGTGTTCTGCGCCGAGGCCGTGGCGACGATCCCCTGGCTGGTAACGGTGACCGAACGGACCACTAGGCCGGCCGGCAGCTTCGGTATGTCGAAGGTGTACGAAGACGCGAGGCTCGAGCCGCCAAGCAGCGATGCCAGGCCCGCCAGGCCGGTCAGGTTGCCGACGTCCACGGTGATCTGGTTCGTGCTCGTCTGCACGATCTTGCCGGTGGCGCCGCCGATGGACGAGTTGAGCTTGATCGCGTCCGGCCCGTCGGCCGGGTCGGCGCTTACTGTCAGGCCCGGGACCGGTACCAGGTTGGTGATCGTGGTGAACGAGACCACCACGGTGCCGTTGATCTTGTTGATCGTCGCGCCGTTGAACGACGCGTTGGGGCGCACCCCGGTCGCGGTGGCGTTCAGGCTGCTGATGACCACCTGCTTAACCGTGAAGTTGCTGGCGCTGATGTCGATCTGCTTGAGATCGCGCGAGGCAACCTGGGTGAGGAACGGGAAACCCTCGATGTTCACCGACGGCTTGGTGCCGAGGCCGGAGGAGTCGATCTTGCTCGCGATCGCGCTCTCCGCGAACGCCTTGGCGCCGAAGTCGGCCGCGATGAGGAGCCCGATCAGCACGATGAGCGTGATGAGCAGCCCGCGCCCGCGGTGCCTGCGCCGCCTGGGGCGCGACCGCCCGGGCGGCGGCCCCTCTCCGTACGGCGGCACCTCGCTGTACGACGGATCCTGCTGTCCGTATCCCGGCGACTGCTGCCCGTATCCCGGCGACTGCTGTCCGTAGGCCGCTGTCTGCTCGTACCCCGTCGGCTGCTGTCCGTAAGCCGGTGGCTGCTCACCGTAGCCGGATGACTGCTGACCGTAGGATGGGGGCTGCTGACCGGATGGGGGCTGCTGACCGCGGGCGGGCGGTTGCTCGGGCCATCCGCCTTGTGAACGTGGCTGGTAATCGCTCACGCGTGAGCTCCCCTCTTGGACCGGCTCATTTTTCGTTTATACCGGCACCCGTCCGCAGGGTACCCCGCATTGTCGCGGGGATCCTGACTTCTGCGCGTATTCCGCGTGATCTGTCCGGTTATCGCGGTCCGGACAGCGGTTGGCGACGTTGATAGCAGTTCACTTGCTGAAGGTTGCGTTGGTCGCGGCGGCGGAGACGGTAAGCCCGTTCCCGTTGAGTGCCAGCCCGGTGATCCGCAGGCTCGGCGGGACGCCCGCCGGGAGGTTGATCGTGAAGGACGCGGCCGAGCCAAGCAGCGTGCCGACCAGGCCGCCGGTGGTCGGCAGTTCGACAGTGATCTGCTGCGGCCCGGTCTGCTTGATCTCCACCACCCCGCTGGCGCTCGCCCCGAGCACGCTCCCGGTGACCTTCAGCCGGTCGGTACCGTCGGGCACCGCCGTGAGCGAGGCGGCGTCCCCCAGTTCGCTGGAGATGCCGCCGGTCAGCGAACCGAGAGGAATGAAGGCGGTCGCGGTGAGGCGGTCGATCGTCGCGCCGTTCCACGACGAGTTCAGGTGCATGCCGGTGATCGTCGCGTTCAGGGAGGCGATGCTCACCGGGCCGGCCGGGATGTTGCTGGCGGTGATCACGACCTTTTTGAAGTCCTTCGCGACGACCTGGGTGAGGAACGGGAACCCCTCGATGTTGACCGACGGCTTGACCGGGAACCCGTTGGCGGTGAACTGGTCCGCCATGTCGTTCTCGGCGACCGCCTTGCCCACGAAGTTGCCGATCACCAGCAGGATCGCCAGCACGATGATGACGAACAGGGCGATAAACGAGCGGCGCACGCGGTGCCGTCGCCGCCGCGGCAACGGCGCCGCGTCCTGGTAGCCGCCCTGGTCCTGCTGCCACCGCGGGGCTGGCTGCCTGTCCTGCTGCCACTGCTGGGCCGCTGGCCGGTTCTGCTGCTGCGGATTCTGCTGCCACTGAGGTGCCTGCTGCGGATTCGGCTGCCACGCAGGCGCCTGCGGCTGTGGACTCGCCTGCGGCTGGGGACTCGCCTGCGGCTGGGGACTCGCCTGCGGCTGGGGACTCGCCTGCGGCTGGGGACTCGCCTGCGGCTGCGGACTCGCCTGCGGCTGCGGACTCGCCTGCGACCGCGGGTCCTGCCGGGTCTCCGGGCTCTCCTGCCACTGGGGATCCAGGCGGGTCTCCGGGCTTTGCTGGTACTGCGGGTCGAGCCGGGTCGGCGGGCTTTGCTGGTACTGCCGGTCCAGCCGGGTCTCCGGGCTTTGCGGTTCCTGCGGTTCCTGCGGTTCCTGCGGTTCCTCCGGGGTCTCCGGGCTCTTCTCCCACTGGGGATCCAGGCGGGTCTCCGGGCTTTGCTGGTACTGCGGGTCCAGCCGGGTCGGCGCACTCTGCTTGGACTCCGCGTCCCGCCGCGGCGGCGACAGGGGGCGGATCGGCTGGGTTGGCTCGGAGCTCATGGTCGTCCCCCGTCGGGTCAAGCGGCCGCCGCGCAGGCGAATACAAATATCGACAGATATCGACGTGTGCGGAAAACCCCCGCACTGTAGTTATAGTTCACCAGATTACGGAATACACGCGCGAGCCCTAGACTCTGAGCAGGGCGCGTTAGGTAACGATCGGGGTGTTTTGTGAGCGGGAGGAAATTCGGCCGTGGGGATGCAAATGGCGCCCGGCTCGCGTAGCACATCTGCACTGCTGGTCCGCACCGTGCGCACCACGCATCGACTGGAGAGCGGGCCGCAGTACCGGATCGGCCGCGACGAGAACGCGGACATACCGGTGAACGACCCGCGGGTCTCCTGGGACCATGCCGTGCTGTACGCGGCGGGCGGCGGCTGGGTGCTCGAGGACCGGGGCAGCAGGAACGGCACCTTTCTCGGTGCGGAGAAGGTCTCAAGGCTCGACATCACCGGTCCGTGCGTCATCCACGTCGGTAACCCCGAGGACGGGCCGGTGCTGCGCTTCGAGGTTGAGCACGCGGCCGCGGTACCACCCTCGCCTTCGCCGGGGAACGGCTGGGGCCAGCCCGAATCAAGCACCTCCCTGCCCGGCGTGGACCGCGAGCCGACGTCGCGCATCCAGCTGCAGGCGGCGCGGGTACTGAAGATCGGGCGCCGTCCGGACAACGACATCGTGCTGGCCGACCTCGGCGTCTCCAAGCTCCACGCCGAGCTGCGGATGTCCCCTACTGGGCGTTACCAGATCTTCGACATGGGCAGCCACAACGGCACCTTCGTCAACGGCAACCAGGTCAACCAGGCGGAGTTGACAGAGGACGACATCGTCTCGATCGGCCATGCCACCTTCCGGCTGGCCGGCGGCGTGCTGCAGGAGTACATCGACGAAGGCGACGTCCCGTTCGAGGCGATCGACCTGCGGGTCACCGTGCCCGACAGCGGCAAGCAGAAGGTCCTGCTCGAGGGCGTCTCGTTCCCGCTCGCCGAGCGGTCCATGATGGCGGTCATCGGCCCGGCCGGGGCGGGCAAGTCCACCCTGCTCAACGCGCTGACCGGTAAGAAGCCGGCCACCACCGGCAGCGTGTACTACGACTACCGCGACCTGTACGACAACTACGACGAGCTCAAGCACCGGATCGGGCTGGTGCCGCAGGAGTCCGTCACCCACGACCAGCTCACCGCCAAGTCGGCCCTCGGCTACGCCGCCGAGCTCAGGTTCCCGCCCGACATCACCGAGGCCGACCGGACCCAGCGGGTCGACGAGGTGCTTGGCGAGCTGGAGATGACGCCGCACGCCAACACGCGGATCGTCCGCCTGTCCGGCGGCCAGAAGAAGCGCGTCAACATCGGCCTCGAACTGCTGACCAAGCCGAGCCTGCTGTTCCTTGACGAGCCCACCTCGCCGCTCGACCCGCACCTTAAGCGCGAGCTGTTCGGCCAGATGAAGAAGATGACCGAGAACGGCCAGTCGGTCGTGGTTATTACCCATGACGTCGAGTCGAAGCTGATCGACCAGTGCGACCGGCTGATCGTGCTCGCGCCTGGCGGCCGGATGGCCTACTTCGGGCCGCCCGCCGAGGGGCTGCGGTACTTCGGCAAGGAGGACTGGGCGGACGTCTTCCAGTCCTTCGCCGACGACCCGGCGGCGGACTGGGCGGGCCAGTTCCGTAACTCGCCCGAGTACCTGAAGTACGTGTCCTCGCGGCTGTCGGTGCAGGCGGGGCAGCAGCAGTCGCGGGCCCAGCGGCCCGACGACGACGCCAAGCCGAGGCGCCGTGGCAGCCTCACCCAGGTCTTCACCATGGCCCGCCGCTACGCGCGGGTGCTGTCGGTGGACCGGGGCTACACGATCTTCGCGGTGGCGCTGCCGATCATCCTCGGCCTGCTGCTGCGGATCATCCCGTCCAAGTACGGCCTCGGCGGCGCGCCCGGTCAGAACGCCGGCGCTCAGACGCTGCTGCTGATCCTGGTGATGGCGGCCTGCCTGTCCGGCACCGCGAACTCGATACGCGAAATCGTCAAGGAACGCGAGATCTACGAGCGGGAACGGATGACCGGGCTGTCGTCCGGCGCCTACCTAATGTCCAAGGTGCTGGTGCTCGGCGTCATCAGCGTGCTCCAGGCGCTGCTCATCGTGGTCGTCGGCCTGGCGGGCGCGAAGTTGCCGGCCAAGGGGGCGCTGATACCCGGTCCGCCGCTGATCGAGATCGCGATCACCGCGGCCGTCCTCTGCGTGGTGTCGATGCTGCTCGGCCTGGTGATCTCCACCCTGGTGAGCAAGAGCGACCAGACCATGCCGGCCCTGGTGGTGCTTACCATGATCCAGGTCGTCCTCTCCGGTGGCGTGTTCGCGCTCAGTTCCGGCGCGGAGGCTTACGTATCGATGATCGCCCCGGCCCGCTGGGGCATGGGCGCCCTCGCCTCGACCATTAACCTGAACGTGCTCACCCCGAACAACCCGCTCGCGCCGGTCGAGCCCGACGCCCTGTGGGCGCACACCGGGGCGCAATGGCTGAACGACGTCGGTGTCCTGGTCCTCATCGGCCTGATCTTCCTCGGCATCGCCGCCTTCCGGCTGAGCAGGATCGGGCCGCGACGGCGGAAGGCGGCCGCCACCGCGGACAGACAGTTGGCCAGCCCGGAGTCAACCCCGGTCCGTTCCATCTATTCCTGATTTTGGTTCTTGCCGGGAACAAGCCGGTATGCGGCGGTCTTAAGTAGTTCGTGAAGTTTGCGCTACCCGTCCGGTCGGTCAACCAGAAGGTCGTCGTCAGCGCGGTTTTCGTCGCGGCGATGTTCATGAACATCATGGACGGAACCGTGGTCAACGTCGCGCTGCCGACGCTGAGCAGGTACTTCGCCGCCCCGATCGGCTCGGTGAGCGGTGTCGTCACCGCCTACCTGGTGGCGCTGGCGGTGGCGATGCCGGCCTCGGGCTGGGTCGGCGACCGGTTCGGCGGCCGGAACGTCCTGCTCGCCGCGATCGGGCTGTTCACCGCGGCTTCCGCGCTCTGCGGGGTGGCGACCTCACTGCCCGAGCTGGTCGCGTTCCGGGCGCTGCAGGGGCTCGGCGGGGGGATGCTCGTCCCGGTCGGGATGACGATGATCACCCGGGTGTTCCCTCCGGCCGAGCGGATCAAGGCCAACCAGATACTGGTCGTGCCGACTCTGCTGGCGCCCGCGCTCGGCCCGGTGATCGGCGGCGCGCTGGTGGACGGGCTCTCCTGGCGGTGGATCTTCTACGTCAACCTGCCGGTCGGGCTGGCGGCGGTCGCGATCGGGGCGCTGTTCCTGCCCGGCGGGTCCGAGCACGCGGTGGGGCGCTTCGACCTGCCGGGCATCCTGCTCGCCGCGGCGGGGTTCCCGCTCTTCCTCTACGCGATCTCGGTCGGCTCGTCGGCCGGCTGGAGCTCCGCCCCGGTGCTCGGCACCGGGTTGTCCGGGGCGGCGCTGCTTGCCGGTTTCGTCTTGGTCGAGCAGCGGGTCGCCTCGCCGCTGCTGCGGCTGCGGATCTACTCCGACCGGGTGTTCCGGATCACCAGCCTGCAACTGGTGGCCGCCTCGGCCGGGTTCATGGGCACGCTCTTCCTGGTGCCGCTGCTGCTGCAGAACGGCCTCGGCTTCTCGGCCATCCACTCGGGGCTGTGCACCTTTACCGAGGCACTCGGGGGGATGACCGGCACCCAGATGAGCTCAAGGATCTACAAGCGGGTCGGCCCGCGCCGCCTGATGATCGCGGGCATGTCGGTCAGCGTGCTCGCGATCGGCCTGATGGCGCTGGCGGGGCCGTCGGACGCGTTCTGGCTGGTTCCGCTGCTGATGTACTTCACTGGGTGCTCGTTCGGGTTCGCGATGGCGCCCTCGCTGGCGGCCAACATGGCCAAGATCTCCCCGGCGGAGACCGGGCACGCGTCGACCCTGCAGAACACGGTGCGCCAGGCCGGGGCGGCGGCCGGGGTCGCGCTGCTCGGTACCGTGCTCGGGGCGTCCGGGGCCGGGCCGCGTGACCTGGCCGGCTACCACCTGGCGTTCCTCGCCGCGGCGGCGCTGATGGTGGGCGGCGCCGTCTTCTCCGCCTTCGTCAACGACGCCGACGCGGCCGCCACCATGGCCGTCATCCCGCGGGCGGGCGCGGCCGGCACCGTGGCGGAAGCGGCCTGAGCCGGGTGGGCCGGCTGACGGCCGCCCGCTAACCTGAAGCGGTGGTGACTGCCGATGGTGCTGCCCTCTCCCTTTCGCTGACCCGCGCGATGCTCAGCCGGTTCCCGCTGATCGACGGGCATAACGACCTGCCGTGGGAGATCCGCGAACTGTACGGCTCCGACCTCGCCGCGGCGGATCTGCTTGGGCGGCTGCCGAATACCCACACCGACATCCCGCGCCTGGTCGAGGGCGGCATCGGCGGCCAGTTCTGGTCGGTCTACGTCCCGGCCGCGCTGGCGGGCGACTCCGCCGTGACGGCCGTGCTCGAGCAGATCGACCTGGTGCACCGGATGGTTGACCGCTACCCGGCCAGGTTCCAGCTCGCGCTGACCGCGTCCGACGTTGACGACGCGTTCCGGGCCGGCCGGATCGCCTCGCTGCTCGGCGCCGAGGGCGGCCACTCCATCGCGGGCTCGCTCGGCGTGCTCCGCATGCTGTTCGCGCTGGGTGTGCGGTACCTGACTCTCACCCACAATGCCAACGTCGGCTGGGCCGACTCCGCCACCGACGTGCCCGACACCGGCGGCCTGTCCGACTTCGGCCGGTCGGTGGTGGCGGAGATGAACCGCCTCGGCATGCTGGTCGACCTGTCGCACGTCTCGGCCGCCACCATGCACGCCGCGCTTGACGTCTCCACCGCCCCGGTGATCTTCTCCCACTCCAGCGCCCGCGCGGTCTGCGACAACCCGCGCAACGTGCCCGACGACGTACTGGCCAGGCTGGCGGTTAACGGCGGGGTGTGCATGGTCACCTTCGTCCCGTTCTTCGTTTCGCAGGAGTGCGCCGACTGGTTCAACGGCCTGCGGGCCGAGGTGGCGGCGGGCGGCGGCGACCCGGCCAGCCTGCCCACCGTCTTCGGCCTGCTGCCCGCCTGGGAGTCCGAGCACCCGCGGCCCGCCGCCACCATCGCCCAGGTCGCCGACCACATCGAGCACATCCGCTCGGTAGCCGGCCTGGACCACGTGGGCATCGGCGGCGACTTCGACGGCACCCCGGTCACCCCGGTCGGGCTGGACGACGTCTCCCGCTATCCCGCCCTGTTCGCCGAACTGCAACACCGCCGCTGGTCCGAGCGGGACCTGCGCGCCCTGGCGGGCGGCAACATACTCCGCACCCTCCGCGCCGCCACCCCCGCCTGACCCGCTTCGCCCCGCCCTCGCTCCAGTCGCCCAGTGCCCGAAATGTCAGCAAATACGCCTTATCATCAGCCAGGGCCAAGTCGGCGCGTTCGTCTTGGGGCCAAACTTGTACGGTCAGACGCCCGAAATGCCCCTTTTGCCGGGCCGTAGGCGTACAAGTTTGGCCCCAAGGTGCGCGTCGCGGTCGGCATCGGTTCGTGACCGCAGGCATCATGCCAAGTACGGTGAGCCGCGCCCGGACGTCGGTAAACTCGCTGGTGATGAGTGCGCCAGGGGTTGTCGAAGGGGTCACGCCAGCGCGTGGCCGGGTGTTTCGGTACGAAGGATTCGCTACGGACGCGGCGCAGGGGCTCCTGACCTGCCGGTACTCCCTTGACCGGCGGGAGTTCAGCGAGCGGGTCACGCTGCGGCCGGGACCGGGCTGGGACACGCCCGCCGCCCAGGCCGCCGCCCGGCTGGTCTTCCTGCTGGCCGGCGTCTCCTATTACAAGACCGCCGCTCCGCCGGTCATCGACCTGGGGACCACGGCGCTCACCGACGCCGAGCGTGCCTTCCTGCGCGACTTCTACCAGCAGGGCCTGGGCGAGTACGCCTACAAGAACGCCCTCGACCTCTCCGGCCTCGACATCCAGGCCCCATCCGCCACCCCGTCCGCTTCCGCTACCTCGTTCCCTGACCTGTCGGTTACGCCATCGACAGGCTCTAGTGGTGTGGTTGGCGTAGCTGACAGGCTGGCGCGGGCGCTGGTTCCGTTCGGCGGCGGGATCGACTCGATCGTGACCGTCGAGGGTGTGCGCAAGGTCGCGGCCGACGTGGCGCTGTTCGTGGTTAGCCGGCCGGGGGACCGGTTCCGCGCGATCGAGGGGCCCGCCGCGGCGAGCGGGCTGCCGGTCATCCGGGCCGGGCGGGCGATCGACCCGCAGCTGCTGCGGTCGGCCGAGCTCGGCTTCCGCAACGGGCACGTGCCGGTGACCGGGATCATCTCCGCGATCGCGATCCTGGCCGCGGTGCTCGACGGCCTCGACGTGGTGGTGATGTCGAACGAGTGGTCCGCGTCGGTGCCGACGCTGGAGTACCGGGGCGAGCCGGTCAACCATCAGTACTCCAAGAGCGCCGCGTTCGAGTCAGCCTTCCGCGGCCTTCTCGCCGCCGAGCCGGCCGGGCTGCCCGGCTACTTCTCCGCGCTCCGCGACCGGACCGAGCTCTGGGTGGGCGACAAGTTCGCCGACCTGACGCAGTACCACGCGACCTTCCGCAGTTGCAATAAGGCGTTCATCATCGACCAGGAACGCCGGCTCGGCCACTGGTGCGGCGTCTGCGACAAGTGCTGCTTCATCGACTTGATCCTCGCCCCGTTCATGTCGGCCGGGCAGCTCCGCGCGGTGTTCGCGGCCGACGGCGGGGGCGGTGAGCCACTCGGCAACCCCGACCTCGCGCCCAAGTTCCGTGCCCTGCTTGGCGCGGGCACCAAGCCGTTCGAGTGCGTCGGCGAGGTCAACGAATGCCGGGCCGCGGCCGTGCTCGCCGCCCGGCGGCCGGACCGCGCCGACAGCCCGCTGCTGGCCGAGCTCGCGGCCGAGATCAACGCCCGGCCTGACGCGCCCACCGCGGCCGAGATCGAGGCCATGCAACGGCCGGTCGGTGCGAGCTTCGTGCCGCCCGCCCTCGCCGCCGAGTGGTCCTGAGCATGGGCGACGAACGGCCGCGGCTCGGCTGGCCGGACCTGGCCGGCGCCCGCGTCGGCGTCTGGGGGCTCGGCCGCGAAGGCGGTGCGTCGCTGCGCAAGCTGCGCGCGCTCGGCATCGAGCCCGTGCTGGTCGACGACTCGCCGAAACCCGGCGACGAGCCGGGCATTCTCGCCACCGCCGACGGCGGCCTGGACGCCTTGGCGGCCTGCGAGATCGTGATCAAGACGCCGGGGATCAGCCGTTACAGCCCCGAGGCCGACCACCTCAGGGGCGCGGGCGTGATCCTGGTCGGCGGACTCGGGCTGTGGATGCAGGAGGCCGACCGGAGCCGGGTGGTCTGCGTCACCGGCACCAAGGGCAAGTCAACAACCTCGTCAGTCATCGGCCACCTGCTGGCCGGCCTTGGCTACAAGGCGATGGTCGGCGGCAACTTCGGCGCCGCCCCCTACGACCCGCTGCAGGCGGGTGAGTACGACTACTGGGTGATCGAGGTCTCCAGTTACACGGCCACCGATCTGGCCAGCACGCCGCCGGTCACCGCGGTGACCTCGCTGCATCCCGACCACCTGCCCTGGCATGGCGGCGTCGAGCGCTACTACCGGGACAAGCTCTCCGCCTGCGCGCAGCCGGGGGCGGAGCTGACCGTCGCCAACGGCGACAGCAGCCTGCTGCGCGAGCGCGCTAGCCTGCTCGCCCCGAAGATCGAGTGGGTGTCGGCGGCCGACGAACCCGGCGCGACCTGGATGGAACCGCTTGGCCTGCCAGGCCAGCACAACCGCCGTAACGCGCTGATCGCCCGCCGGGTGCTCGCCGCCCTCGGGAACGCGGCCGCCGACCGTGACCTGTCCGGCCGGGCGGCCGACGAGGGGTCGCTACGGCGCGCGGCCGGCGGCTTCATCCCGCTGCCCTCCCGCCTCACCACCGTCGGCACGGTCGACGGGGTCGCGTTCGTCGATGACTCGCTGTCCACCAACGTGCTGCCGACGCTTGCCGCCCTCGACGCGTTCCCCGGCCGCCGGGTCGCGCTGATCGTCGGCGGGCAGGACCGCGGCATCGACTACGCCCCGCTGGCGGCAGGGGTGCGCGGCCGGGAGGACCCAACCCTCGTGCTGACCCTCCCCGACAGCGGGCCCAGGATCAGCGCCGCCTTCGCCGCGGCGAGCACCATCGCGGACCAGGGGTTCGCGGGGGTGACCGACTGCCCCGATCTTGACGCGGCCGTCGCGGCGGCCTTCGGGTGGGCCCGCCCGGGCGGCGTCGTGCTGCTCTCCCCGGCCGCCCCCAGCTTCGGCCACTTCCGCGACTACCGTGACCGCGGCGACCAGTTCGCGGCCGCCATGCGCGCCCTAACCCCGTAAGCCGCGGAGCCAAGTTGGCGCAGTGATTCGCCCGAGGTCCGGCGGGACAGGCCGGCCCGAGGCGATCCGCTCAGCGGGTATTGGCACCTGGAAGCGCCAGCGGCCCACCAGGCCCCGCGACTACCCGTCGGCCACGGTGATGCCCAGGTGGTGGGCCAGCAGTGGGGCGAGCGTCATCAGCTGGACGCTGTCGATGCGGACCCCGCTCAGCGAGTCGAAGCCGGCTTTTATCCCGGCACCGCCGCTGCCGTCGCCGTCGCCGTCGCGATCGCCCAGCCGCGCCCCCACCAGATCAACGTTCTTGCAGTTCGCCTTGGTGAAGTCAAGCCTGCTGAGTGTGCACCCACCGAACCGCACCCGCTGCAGCCTCGCCCCGCCGAAGTCGACGTCGCGCAGCACGCAGTCGTCGAACGTCACGTCGGTCAGCGCGGCGTCGCGGAAGTTGACCGAGTCGAGCTTGCAGCCGCGGAAGACCACCCGCCGCAGGCCGCAGGTGAACGCCGGCACCCCGGCGAACACGCACCCGTTGAACCACACATCGGTCAGCGACGACCCGGCGACGTCCACCGCCACCAGCCGGGTCTGCTCGAACCAGACGTCGGTGAACCGGGCCCGCCGCAGTCGCCCCTCGTCGAAGGATCCGCCGACAAAGGCAGACTCGATGAACCGCGCCTCGCTCGCGTCCGCGGCCGAGAATGCGACCCCGTCGAATCGGACCCGATCGTAGTAACCGTCGATCTCCAGCAATCCGCCCGCCCCAGAGGAGTCCGTGGATTCGCCGTCAAAATTAGACAATGCAGACGCGAACGGGAGTTCTTCCAGCCGGATTGGTGACTTCATGGATATGTTCCTAAGCTAAGCGTCATGGCAGATTACAGCGACTTCAACGGCAAGGTAATCGAGGAGTTCCGCGCCAACGGCGGCAAGGTCGGGGGCCCGTTCCAAGGCGCGGATGTCCTCCTGCTGCACCATACCGGGGCGCGCAGCGGCACCGAACGGGTGAGCCCGCTCGGTTATCAGTCCGTGGGGGAGGGCTACGCGGTCTTCGCCACCAAGGCTGGCGCCCCCACCAACCCGGACTGGTACCACAACCTGGTCGCCAACCCTGACGCCACCATCGAGGTTGGCACCGACACCGTCAAGGTAGTGGCGCGGGTCGCCGAGCCGACCGAGCGCGACGTGATCTGGGCGCGGCAGCGGGAACGCGTCGCGCAGTTCGCGCAGTACGAGGAGCAGGCGGCGCCGCGCAAGATCCCGGTGGTAGTGCTCGATCCGGTCAAATAACCTAAAGTCGTTAAAAAAAGCCCTTATCGCTCCATCGATGTAGCGGGAGGTCGCCCCATGGCGCCAGCTGATCCTGAGGTCTCCACCGGAGCTGGCCGGCTCAGGGGGCGAATCGAGAACGGCGTCGCGGTCTTCCGCGGCATCCCGTTCGCCGAACCGCCGGTCGGCCAGCGAAGGTTCCAGGCCCCGGTACCCGCTGCGGGATGGGACGGCGTCCGCGATGCGAAGAAATTTGGCCCGCCATCGCCGCAGCTGACGATGGCCGGTCCCGGCGGCGCGCCCGCCGACAGCACCGGCGACTGGCTCACCGTCAACGTCTGGACCCCCGACCCGGGCGCCAACCGCCTGCCGGTCATGGTCTGGATCTACGGCGGCGCCTACATGTTCGGCGCGAGCAGCGAACCGGCCTACGACGGCACCCCGTTCGCGCAAGCGGGCACGGTCTTCGTCTCCCTCAACTACCGCGTCGGCACGGAGGGCTTCGCCCTGATACCCGGCGCCCCCGCCAACCGCGGCCTGCTCGACACGGTAGCCGCGCTTACCTGGGTAAAGGAGAACATCCAGAGCTTCGGCGGCGACCCCGGCGACGTCACCGTCTTCGGCGAGTCGGCGGGCGCGGGCGTGGTGGCCTCGATGCTCGCCATGGACAGCGCGAAGGGCCTGTTCAAGCGGGCGATCGCCCAGTCCGTGCCCGGTACGTTCCTCGCCCGGGATCTGGCGGCGGACATCGCGCAGGCGATCGCGCGCCAGGCCGGCCTGCCCAACGAACTCGCGGCGCTGGCCGGCGCGGATCCGATGCACCTGGTCAACGCGCAGGCGGCGGTCGCCGCGAGGCTGGCGGACTTCCCCCAGTGGGGCGGGGTCAGCCTCACCATCACCCCGTTCTCACCGGTCATCGACGGCGAGGTGCTGACCCGCTCGCCCTGGCGGGCGCTGCTGGGCGGCGCCGCCAGCGACGTCGAGCTGCTCACCGGCCACAACCGGGACGAGTACCGGCTGTTCATCGTGATGGACGGCAAGCTCGGCAACATCACCGACGACGAGGCGGCGGCAACGCTCAACGCGTTCGCCCCGGGCCCCGACGGGCCCGCCGCCTACCGCAAGGCGTTCCCTGACGCGGACGCGGGCACCCTATATGAGCTGGTGTTCTCCGACTGGCTGTTCCGGATGCCTACCCTGCACCTGGCGCAGGCGCACGCGGCCTCCGGCGGCCGGACGTTCCTGTACGAGCTGGCCGCCCAGGCTCCCGGCGGCCCCTTCGGCGCGTGCCACGCGCTTGACGTACCGCTCGTCTTCGGGACCGTTGGCGAGGGGCTGGCCGCCGCGCTGTTCGGCGGCAACCTGCCCGCCGCGTTCGTGACTCTGGGCGACACGATGCGCCGCGAGTGGATCTCCTTCGCCTCGTCCGGCGACCCCGGCTGGCCCGCCTACGGCACCGAGCACCGGACGACACGGGTCTACGACCTCCAGCCCGACGTGCTCTCCTATCCCGAGGAGACATCCATGCACCTATGGGAGCGCCACCAGTTCGACGCGCTCAACCTTTCGGCCTGATCCACGCCATAATTCAAATTCACTCATATTGAACGGACCGTGGTTTTACGGAAATCCCCGATGATTCCCGTTAGCTACCTGACAGCCGCTGCAGCGCTCCGCGGACCACGGCCGGGTCGGTTGTCTGCCAGAACGGCGGCAGCGTCGCCCGCAGGAACTCGCCGTACCGCTTGGTGACCAGGCGCGGGTCGAGCACCGCGACCACGCCGCGGTCATCCATGGACCGGAGCAGCCGCCCCGCGCCCTGCGCGAGCAGCAGGGCCGCGTGCGACGCGGACACCTCCATGAACCCGCTGCCGCCGCGCGCGTCGGCCGCCCGGGTCCGCGCCGAGGCGAGCGGGTCATCCGGCCGGGGGAAGGGAATGCGGTCGATGATCACCAGCCGCAGTGACGGCCCGGGCACGTCCACCCCCTGCCAGAGGGAGAGCGTCCCGAACAGGCACGTCTCCTCGGACTCGGCGAATTCCTTCACCAGCTGCATGGTGGAGTCGTCGCCCTGGCAGAGCACCGGGTACGGCAGCGACTCCCGCAGCTCGGCCGCCGCCGCCTTCGCCGCCCGCATCGAGGAGAACAGCCCAAGCGTCCGCCCGCCGGCCGCCTTGATGAGCTCCCACATCTCCTGCAGGTATTCGGGCGGCAGTCCGTCCCGCCCGGGGATCGGCAGGTGCTTGGCCACGTAGAGGATGCCGGAGCGCCCGTGCGCGAACGGCGATCCCACGTCGATCCCCGCCCACTCGGACCCCATCGCCGAGGCGTCCAGGCCCCACTGCCGCGCCAGCGGCGCGAACGACCCGCCCAGGGTGAGCGTGGCTGAGGTAAGAACCACCGTCCGTTCACTAAAGAGATTTTCGGCCAGCACCTCACCGACCTCGAGCGGCGCGACGTGCAGGGAAGCCGGCCGGGACGGCTCCGCCGCCCAGTCCTCCGGCCGCTCGAGCCAGACGACCTCCTCGCGCTCGGCGATCGGCTGCTCGAACGCGGTGAGCATCCGCTCGGCCACCTCGCCGATTTCCTCCAGGTTGACCAGCGCGGTCTGCGCGGCGGTGACCTCACCCGGGTCGGCCTCGTCGCCCTTGGCCACGGCCAGCTTCCGCACCTGGACGGCACAGGCGACGGCGGCCTCGCGGAGCGCGGTGAGGGTGGCGCCGAGTCCGGTGTCGAGGTTGTCCATCCGGCCGGCCGGCATCGTGACAAGCAGCGGGCCGAGGGCGTTGCCCGCCTCGGACAGCCGCGCGGTCTCCGCCTCGTCGGCCAGCTTGCCGGTCCGGCGGACCGCGAACTCGATCGTCGCCGCCGAGAGCTCGCCGCTGGCGACCGAGGTGACCCGGTCCACCAGCTCGTGCGCCTCATCGATGATGACGACCCGGTGCTCGGGCAGGATGCCGCCGTCGCCCAGCGTGTCGATGGCGAGCAGCGCGTGGTTGGTGACGACCACGTCGGACTCGGCCGCCGTCCGCCGGGCGCGCTCGGAGAAGCACTGGACGCCGAACGGGCAGCGGTTGACGCCGAGGCACTCCCGCGCCGTCACCGCTACCTGGCGCCACGCCTGGTCAGGTACGCCGGGAACGAGCTCGTCGCGGTCGCCGCTGGCGGTCGACGCGGCCCACTGGTGCAGCCGCTTCACGTGCGCGCCGAGCGGGCTGGTGGGTGCGTCGAAGAGCGAGTCCTGCTCGTCCTCGGGGCCGTTGCGCAGCTTGTTGAGGCAGAGGTAGTTGTTCCTGCCCTTGAGTATCGCGAACTCCGGCCTGCGGCCGAGCGACTCGCGCAGCGCGTCGGCTAGCCGGGGCAGGTCGCGGTCGACCAGCTGGCGCTGCAGCGCGATCGTCGCGGTGGAGACGACCACCGGGCCATGTTTCTTGGCCGTGGCGAGCCGCAGCGCCGGTACCAGGTAGGCCAGCGACTTGCCGGTCCCGGTGCCGGCCTGTACGGCCAGGTGCGCGCTGCTGGTCATCGCGTCCCAAACCGCCTGCGTCATCCGGCTCTGACCATCCCGTTCTGAGCCGCCGATGGCGGACACGGCGGTGGTCAGCAGCGTGAGAACGTCGGAGGCGGACGTCTCTGACGCGCTGTTGGCGGTGCTGTTAGGAGAACCGGGGGACACGAGCCAGACGCTACCGTATAGGGGTGACGATTTACGCCCTGGACGACGACGAGCCCGAGATTGACGAGCTCGCCTACGTGGCGCCCGATGCCGTTGTCATCGGGCGCGTCAAGATAGGCCCGCAGGCCTCGGTCTGGCCGTGCGCGGTGCTCCGCGGCGACCACGGGACGATCACCGTCGGCGCCCGGACCTCGGTGCAGGATGGCACGGTCGTGCACACCACCGAGCGCTGGCCGACGGTGATCGGCGACGACTGCGTGGTCGGGCACAACGCGCACCTGGAGGGGTGCGTGGTCGAATCGGAATGCCTGATCGGCTCCGGCTCGGTGACCCTGAACCGGGTCGTGGTGGGCGCGAGGTCGATCGTGGCCGCCGGGACCGTGGTACCAGAGGGATTCATTGTGCCTGCCGGGTCGCTGGTGACTGGTGTGCCGGCGAAAATCAAGCGATCTGACATCGACGCGACCTGGACCCAGTCCGCGGTCAAGAGCTATATCGAGACCGCCCGCCACCACAGAAGAGGGCTGCGCCGGATCGGTTAGATCTCCCGATCCGACACACACCGCAGGAAACCGCCCTGCTGCCTTAGATCGTTATCGTTGTGAGCAGCATAAGAGCAGCCACAGGGGTATCAGGTAAGGTGCCGTGGACATTGACATCAGCCTTGACTATGGGCTCACCCTGCTTGCCGCGCTGCTTATCGGCACTGGATTCGTGCTGCAGCAGAACGCGGCGCAGCGTGAGTCAGACTCGCGGTTCCTTTCGCTGCGGCTGATCATCGACCTGTTCCACCAGCCCCGCTGGCTGCTCGGCATCGGTGCCATGATCGCCGGCCAGATACTCGCGGCGTGGTCCATCGGGAACCTGCCGCTGGCGTTTGTCGAGCCGCTGCTCGCCACCAACCTGGTCTTCGCACTGATCCTGGCCGTCCCGATCGCCAAGGCGACGCTCCGGTTCTGGGAGATCACCGGTGCGCTGGTGCTCTGCAGCGGGGTGGCGCTGCTGTCCGCGTCGCGGTCGGCCAAGCCGATCGGCCTGTCGTTCGGGTCCTTCTCGCACTGGCCCGCCGCCGCGGTGATCGCGGTGATCGCGTTCGCCTGCGTTCAGGCGGGGCGACGACGTCCCGGGCGGGCGCGGGCGATGCTGACCGGCGTGGGCGCGGGGCTCGTGTTCGGCATCCAGGATGCGCTGACCAGGCAGACACTGCAGGCCCTGCATACTTCCGGTCTCGGCGGGATGTTGTCGACTTGGGCGCCGTACGCGCTCGTCGGCGCGGGCGCGACCGGCATCTGGCTCATGCAGAGCGCGTTCAGCGCCGGCCCGCTGAACGTTTCGCTGCCGGCCATCTCGGCCGGGGAGCCGGTGGTCGGGATACTGCTCGGCGTCGTCGTGTTCGGTGACCGGATCCAGGACACCCCGGGCGAGCTGGCGATCTACGCCGGCGGGCTCGCGGCGCTGGTGGTCGGGGTGATCATGGTCGGCCGTTCCCCGGCGCTGTCCCATCTGCGCGCCTGGACCGAGGAGAGCATCTCGTCGCTGCCGACGTTGCCGGCGCTGCCAGCGCTGCCGCATGTGCCAGTGCCGCATGTGCCGGCCCTGCCCCGTGGCCGGGCCGGGCGGCGCGGCGAGCACGGCGAGCACGGCGACGAAGAACGCCCCGAGTCCGATGACGACCCGGACGGGGGCTTGCCGGCTGAGACCGCGGCTGCGGACGCCGAGCGCGAGGAGCCGCCGCCGCCCGTCTCCGGCGGCATTGTCACGATCAGGCCGCCGGAGACGGGCGGTGCCGCACACCCCGTCCAGCCCGATATGCGGGGATTATTCCCACGGTGTCACTATTGCGAAGTTAGCGGGGCAGGCGGGACTTGGGGCGGCCCGATGAGGCCCAGCCGCGGGGGGCGGCGTCGCGGCTGCCGCTGCCGACGAAGCGCTCGAGGGCGGCGCCGATGCCGTCCTCGTCGGTCAGCAGCCTCCTGATGGTAATGATCATGGTGGGCATCGCCCAGAAGTCGCCGCACACCCACAGGATCGCCGCGCCGATCTGCTGGTCGGCGAAGGGCGGCAGGGTCACCCCGGGCACGTGGTCGTACGCGCTGTAGACCGAGTGGGTCGCGAAGATCGACAGCGCCATCGCGATCATGATCATCACGATGTTGGTG
Source organism: Trebonia sp. (assembly GCA_050013875.1). Classification (GTDB taxonomy): domain Bacteria; phylum Actinomycetota; class Actinomycetes; order Streptosporangiales; family Streptosporangiaceae; genus Trebonia. The sequence goes on from JBEKEK010000004.1 coordinate 50,472, forward strand.
GCAAGCAGCGCGGCGACCCGGCCGAGCGGCGGCATCCGCGACCGGAACGGCGGCGAAGGGATGAACTGCAGCCAGAACAGCACGCCCGCCAGGAAGAACGAGCTGTGCATCAGCCAGATGTGCACCGCCTGGTTGTTCTCCGCCAGATCGAACAGCGCCGGGATGTGCCATCCCACCATGACCGCGTTGAAGATCACCACCGCGACGATCGGCCCGGTCAGGAAGTGGAAGATGGCCCGGACCGGCCGCGACCAGTCGCCCGCGAGAACCGACCGGGTGACCGCCTGCCCGGACCGGCCGGGCAGTGCGTCAAGCAGCGGCTGGCCGGGCGCGCCCGCTACCACCAGCGACGGCGCCGCGAACATCAGCAGCAGGTGCTGCACCATGTGCACGATGAAGTAGGAACTCGCCCAGTAGTCGATGGGCGAATCGACCGCGATCAGCAGCACGGCGAGGCCGCTGTAGAACCAGATCGACCGGATCCGCCGTTCCCGCGTGCGCTCGGGCCTGGATCGCTTGGCCAGCCGCCAGAGCCCGATCTCATGCCAGGCAACGACGACCGCGACGATGATCACAAACGGGTCGAACGACCAGTTGTCCAGGATGTAGTGCATGCGGGCGACCTAACTAAAGATGGACTAGCTGGACGAACCGTACTGAATTGGCACGTTTGTGACCTGGGCCTTCTGCCAAATGGTGGACCCGCGGTCAAGCTGCCACACGGTCAGCGCGGACCCGGAGACTGCCAGCGCGTCGATTGAGTTGCCCGGCCCGGAGGCAAGCACCGACGTGTGCGCGGGCGTGGGCGGCAGCAGCAGCCACTGCTGGCCCGGGCCGCTGATGGTCGCCGCCTGGCCGCCGGGCAGCAGCACCCACAGCCCGCCCGGCGCAGCTCCCGTTGCCCCGCTAAGGCCGCCAGACGCGATGACCCCGCTGGTGACTGGCAGCGGCGCGGATGCGGTCCAGGGCACGCCGGCCGGCTTCAACGGGCTCGAGAGCGGCGCGCCAACCCAGCCGCCAAGCCACAATGCGGTCAGCCCCGCCTTGGCGCGGACCAGCGCGGTCCCCGCGCCGAGCCGCACCAGCGGCCCGGAGGCCGGCGGGCTGAGCCGCTGCCATCCGTCGCCGGCTGAGTAATCGAAGAAGCCCGCGTCGCCGGACGCCCCGCAGGGGCCGGCCGCGAGCACGTCCGTGGGGAGCGGCCCGAACGAGACCGCGGTAACGCCCACCGTCCCGCAATGCTTGCCGGCCGCGGAGGCCGCGATAGTGCCGGGCTTGGCCAGCGTCCGCCAGGTGCTCCCGGCATCGGAGCTGGTCTCGATCGTCCCGTTGCCGAGCAAGACGGCCAGCTGGCTGCCCGAGACGGCCAGCGCACCGGGGGAGGCGGCCACCCCGGCGCTGACCGGCCCGCCGGCGGACCAGCTGGCGCCCGCGTCAGCGGTGGACGCGAGCGGCGTGAACTCGAGATCCTGACTTGGCCGGACCGCCACCGTGAGTGATCTTCCGCCGTTGACCGCCGCGACCAGGCCGCCGTTGTCGGCGACGCCCGGCGGCGTTACCAGCCGCCAGGTCGCGGACTTGGCCGGCCGGGCGAACACCTCCCAGAACGTCGGATTGGCCGCCATCGGCACGATGGCCCAGTTCTCCGTGCCCGTGCTGAGCGAGGTGGCCAGCGAGACGGCGGGGACGCTGGCGGCCGCCGAGCCGCTGGCTGAGGACGCCGATGAGGATGCGGAGCCGCAGGCCGCCAGCGCGGCGCTGGACGCGATGGCCGCGGCCGCGAGCGCGCCGGCGCGGACCCGGCCGCGCCCCCCGGTGGCGGCGGTCACTGGCGCTGTCCCATCGACTGCAGCACGGAATCGGCCAGCAGCGAGGCGAACGAGGACTGTGTGGCGCTGGTGCCCGGTCCCGGATCGTCGCTGATCTCCTGTTGGACCGTGCCCCCGGCGCTGATCACGAAGGCGATGTCGTTGTGCGCGGCCATCGCGCCGGCCGGCAGGTTCTCGACCTCGATCCCGAAGTGATGCCAGACCGCGGCGAGCTGGTTAAGCGACCCGGTGAGGTACAGCCAGTTCGGCACCGTGTTGAGCCCAACCTGCTGATCGAACGCACGGGTGTAGGCCAGCGAGGTGTAGGTGGGGTTGGCCACCACGGCGACCAGTTCGGTGTCGCGTGCCTTGGATCCGAGCAGCGTGTCGGCCACCCGCATCTCCGCGGCGATGACCGGGCAGTCGGTGGTGCAGACGGGGTCAAGGAAGGCGAGCAGGACTACCTTGCCCCGCAGGCTGGCGAGCGAGACCGGCCGCCCGGTCTGGCTGGTGAGCGTGAAGTTAGGGGCGGCGCTGTCAAGCTGCCCGTTGGTCCCGGCGATCGCCTCGGCGGTGATCGGGTCCGCGGTCTTGTTCACGGTGGCGAACGCCATCGGCGCCGCCCCGACGATGATCACGCCAAGCGCCGCGATGCCGACGATCACCCGCAGTGGCGCTCCGGCGAACACAAGCACCGGCCCCGCGAGCCAGCGCGGAAGCCCCGTGGTCGCGGCCGTGGCCCCGGCCGGGACTTGATCGCCGGCCGGGACGGGATCCTCAGCGGGAACCGCCGTCTCGGGTACCTCCGCCCTGTTCGGCTGTGGCGCCGGCGCCAGACCGAGGCAGCCGGCGGTGAACAGCAGGATCAGCGGGATCATGTTGTTGGGGTCGGTGCCCAGGCCGCCGAGGAACCCGAGATCCTCCACCAGTACCCAGTCGGCCAGGCAGAATACGGCCGCGACGATGACGGCGATCCGGGCCAGCCGTACGTCCGAGCGCGCCGCGCTCACGCAGAACGCCGCCCCGGCCGCCGCCAGCACGATGACCGCGACCAGATTCACCGCGAACCCGTGGGACTGGGTGAAGTTGCCGAAGCCGGAGACGACGACCTCAAGTGCGTGCGGCTGCGGGGTGCTCTGCATCGACTGGATCATCGCCGTCAGCGAGCCCGGCTGGCCGGCCACCTTGCCCTGCCAGAAGCCGCGCCCCGGCCAGGCCTGCAGCAGCGCCATGCCGAGGAAGAACACCCCGCTCCCGGCCAGGATGAGCCGGCCGATCCGCGGCCGTTCCCAGCTGCGCTGGGGGAGCAGCAGCAGCGCGCCGGCCACGACGTAGAGCAAAACGGCCCCGGGGGCACCGAACAGCACGGTCAGGCCGGGGGCCAGGATCGTGCCGAACGCCTCGCCGAACGCCCAGACGATCAGCCCCCAGGCCACGCTGGCCAACGCGGCGAGCCGGAGCGACCAGCCGCGCACGGCGAAGATCAGCCAGAGCCCGATGCCGACCTGGATCCAGACCGACGACGCGGCGGCCGCGATGGGGTGGTAGCTCCAGAGGTTCGCGCCCCAGTTCACCAGGTGCACCACCCAGGACGGCGAGCCGTCGGCGGTCGGCTGCATCACCGACGGCAGGCCGCCGGCCATCTGCGGCTGCGCCTGCAGCAGGCCGTCGAGCAGCCAGAGGAGGCCGAAGCCGATCCGCAGCACCGTCCGCGCGCGGGGTTCGCGCCAGCCGGGAGCGGCGGCGACCGCGCCGACCGCGGTTCGGCTGGCGCCCCACGCTATGAGCACCAGGATGAAGATCAGCGCGACGATCAGCGCCTGGTGCAGCAGTGCCGACCGGAACGCTGAGACGAGAATCGTGCTGGCAGGGCTGGGGCCCGAGTTCATGCCAGGCATGCGGCCACCTTAACTGTGGGAACCGCCCGCGCCCGGGCCGCGCGGGCAAACATGAACAGAATGTAATTAAGCCGGTCACCGCGTTGCGGGCCGATCGCCGCGATGCCGGTCAGCCCAGAGCGGTATGAGATTACACGGCACCGGAAGCGCCGGAAACCTCAGTGCGGCGGGGCGGTCAGGAGCGGGCGGCGGAGCGAGTCCGCTTGCCGAGTCCCCAGAGGGCGGCGCTGACAATGGTGATGCAGAACAGCAGGAACGTGACAACGTGGACGCCCGAGCAGTACTCGCACACCGAGCCGATCTGAAACTCGGCGTAGATAAGGTACATCACAAAGCCCATCCCGACGACCACCGACCCCAGCCGGACGATGTTCACGTCGCGGCCGGAGATGCGGAGCGCCCGGTTCCCCAGCCGGATCGTGCGGTCGGTGAACCGCCAGGCCCACGGGGAGAAGATCACCACCGCGAACACGTAGAACGCCAAGCCAAGCACGGCGACCGGGAAGACGTTGAAGACCATCGACTGCGGGCTGGTGATGACGGCCGAGCAGTCGAACGTGCCGCCCGGCCCGGACGGGCAGCCGGCCAGGTGCGAGCCGTTGTAGTGCGCGTACGTCTCGTAGGCGGAGATCGCCAGGCCGATCACGGCCAGCACCAACGAGGTGACCTGCAGCCAGGTCGGCGGGCTGGTCCGGCTCGGCACCGGCTTGTACGCCTCCTCCGGCTGGGGCGCTACCGCGGCTTGCTTGGGCGAGCGGGTCGCGGTAACGGCAGCAGGCTTCCTCGGGCTGGTGGGCGTGGCCGGTACAGCCGCGACCGTTCTGGTGCTGGAGTTCTTTCCGTTCGAACCGGCGCCAGCGGCAGGACGGCCACCCGCGGGGGACCCGGACCGGTTCTTAGAGTTCCTGGATCGGGACTTAGAACTTGCCATCGCGGGTGATCTCCAGTGCTGTCATCGGCGGTTGTCGCGGACTGGCCGGCGGCCCTTGGCCGCCGGCCGGAACTACTTGGCGAGGGTGCCTTCCATCTGCTGGATGGTGGACGTGCAGGCGGTGGCCGGCTGGTTGTTGGTGAGCTCGCAGATGGCCGCGGTCTCGTAGTTGGCGTTGCCAAGCTCGGCCTTGGCGATCGTCGAGGACGGGTCGTTCATCGCCGCCGCCACCTGCGCCCACGACTTGCCGTCAAGCATCGTCGGGGCGAGCGGCGAGATGTTGCCGACCTGAACGTACTTGTTGCCGAAGTCGATGAACGGGATGTACGTGCCCGGGTCGTAGGTCGACTGGATCTTATCCTCGGCCGCGGTGGGCGTCTGCAGTGTCACGTAGGCGACGCTGCTGCTTGTGGAGTTCCCGATCCGGTAGTTCTGGTTCATCTCGACCGAGGTGAACGAGATGTACTTGCTCGTGTACGACGAGCCGTAGAACGTGAACGTGGGCGTGTTCGGGTCAACGTCGGAGCTTGACGAGTGGGTGGTCGTCAAGCCGGTGAAGGTGCCGAACCGGCTGAGCGCGTTGACCATCGCCCAGCGCTGCGCGGCGCAGTAGGGGCAGTAGTTGCTACCGAGGTACAGCACCTCAGGCTTGCCGCTCTGGGTGAGCGCGGAGCCGTCGACGGTCGCGAAGTACGAACCCATGCTGCTGGATACCGACGACACGGCGCTGCTGCTCTTGGCATCGACGAAGAAGGCGCTTGGCACGCCGCCGGCGCCCACCTTGTCGGTGACGCTGCTGGGAATGTCGGTCACCTGCTTGGTCACCGAGGCGAGTGCGGTGCCGGTGGGGCCGCTGCTCGAGGCCGCGGCCGTGCCCCCGCCGCTGTTCAGCTTGACCAGCACGAACGCGATCACGACGATGACGACGACGAGTATGGACCCGCCGGCCAGGTAAATGCGCCGGCGCTGCTCGGCACGGCGCTCGGCTTCCCGCTGCGCGGCGATGCGCGCCCGCCGGTCCGGTTCCTGCTTGGTCCTGCTCGCTTTGCCCATGCGATCATGGTAGGGCGAATCAGTGGCCTTATGGTCCACGAAAACCTGAGAGTAAGCTCAGATCTTGGCCTAAATTTTGGCCTGCAGCGCGCGGACGGCCGCCGTGCAGGCGGACGCGGGCTGGTCGGAGGTAAGGGCGCAGACCGCCGCCGTCGCGTAGTTGGCCACCCCGAGCACCGACTTGGCCACAGGACTGGCCGGATTGTGCAGGTCAGCGGCGATCTCCGCCCAGGTCAGCCCGGACAGCACGGCCGGGTTGTAGGACGCGCCGACACTCAGGAACTTGTTGCCGTAATCAATGAACGGGATCGCGCCCTGGTAGGCCGCGTCGTACTTGCTGAGCAGCGCTTGCTGGGCCGCGGTGGGCGCCTGCAGTGCGGTGTAGAAGCCGGTGGCCTTATCGGGAATGTTGGTGTACCCCTCGACCGGCGTAAACGTCAGGTATTGGCTGGTGTAAGTCGCGTGCGCGAACGTCCAGGTCGGGGTGAGCGGGTACGGCTCGGCGTTGCCCGCGCCGTCCTTGGCCGCCGACCGGATGGGGGCGAGCCCGCTGAAGCTGCCGAACCGGCTGAGCGCCACGATCACCGCCCACCGCTCGGCCGCGCAGTAGGGGCAGTACTCGGCGCCGATGTAGAGCACCTCAGGCTTGCCGCCGCTGGTCAGCGCGGGGCCGCTGATGGTGGTCGGGTTCGACGCCGTCGTCCCCGCGCCAACCTGGTCAAGCGTCGCGGCCGGCACCGAGGTCAACTGGCCGATCACCGCGGTCTGCGCGCCGCCGGCCGGGGGGGCCGCCGTACTGCCCGCCGTGGACCCCGAGCCGCCACTGCCGCCGTTCACCGCAAAGATAACGATCACGAGCACCACCACGACGACCACCAGGATCGCCCCGCCGGCCAGCAGCAGCCGCCGGTTGCGCATCCGCGCCTGCTGCGCGGCCTGCTGCGCGGCAAGCCGCGACCGCCGGTTCCCGCTCTGCCCCGCCATGTGCCGCTGCGCCTCCGGGTGACTACGACCAGCACTCAACTGTGCCCGCAGTGTATCTGAGCGCGGGCCATCGGCGCGGCGCGGGACCGCGGCGGCGCGGCGGCGCGCAATGTCGCTGGGCCGGCCCCCATGGCACGGAGTGAGGGGGGATGCCATGGGGGCCGACTGGAGGCGTGGGCACCGGGGGGGCTGGTGCCCACGCCTGTCCGGGATGCGGGCTGAGTACCCGCCAGCGGCGATCGGGCCAGGGGCGCGTCATCGCGAGCCGGCACATGATCGCTGCATTAGTGATAATCGGGCCGACTCTACGCGATCTAGATATTTTCTAGATGCCCGCCGCTGCGTCCTGTAATCTCCGTAGCTGTGCCATTTGGTAGCGCCGGGTAGCTCTGATCTTTGCGGGGGCACGGCGGACGTTGCGCGGCGCGGAGGGGGCGGCTGGCGGTGTTGCCGCTGCGAGTGGGAGTTCTCGGGCCGGTGACGGTCTGGCGGGACGGCCGGGAGCATGCCGCCGGCCAGCCGAGGCAGCTGGCGGTGCTCGGGATGCTCGCCACCCGCGCGAACCGGGTGGTCTCGCGCGGCGAGCTGGTCGACGCGGTCTGGGGAGACGAGCCGCCCGCCAGCGCCGAAGGCGGCATCTACACCTATGTGTCGGGGCTCCGCCGGGTTCTCGAACCGGAGCGGCCGCGCCGGGAACCGGACCAGGCGCGCCGGGCGCCCTCGCGGGTGCTCATCTCCGGGGGCGGCGGCTACCAGCTCAGGCTCGCTTCCGGCGCCTTCGACGCGGAGCATTTCGAGCGGTGCCTGGGCGCGGCCCGCGCGCTCCGCCGGGCCGGCGACCCGGCCGGCGCGGCGCGCACGGTGGACGAGGCGCTCGCGCTCTGGCGTGGCCTGCCCTACGCCGGCGTGCCCGGCCCGTTCGCCGAGGCAGAGCGGCGGCGGCTTACTGAGCTGCGCACCACCGCGGTCGAGGAGCGGTCCGACCTGCTGCTCGCCCAGGGACAGGCCGCCGCGGCGGTGCCCGAGCTGACCGCGCTTGCGGCCGCCAATCCACTGCGCGAGCGGGCCACCGGTCTGCTGATGATCGCCCTCTACCGGTGCGGCAGGCAGGCCGAGGCGCTGCACGTCTTCGCCGAGACCAGGCGGCGGCTGGCGGAAGAACTCGGCGTCGACCCGGGCAGCGAGCTGGCCAGAATCCACCACCAGCTGCTGGCGATGGACCCCGTGCTCGACGGGCCCGCGGAAAAGGCCAGTATCGTCCCGGCCCAGCCGGCCCCCGCTCTGCTTGCCAGCGAACCGCTGGCCGCGGCCTGCCCGGCGCAGCTGCCGCCGGAAGCAGCCGGGTTCGCCGGCCGGGCGGCCGAGCTGGGCTGGCTGCACCGGCTGCTGCCCCTCGCGGGCCCGGTAGCGCTGATCACCGGCACGGCGGGCGTTGGCAAGACCACCCTGGCGATCAGGTTCGCCCGCCAGGCGGCGTCGCGGTTCCCCGACGGCCAGCTGTACGTGAACCTGCGCGGGTTCGACCCCGCGAGCGCCCCGGTGCCGCCGGGCACCGCGCTGCTCGGGTTCTTCGACGCGCTCGGCGTGCAGCCCAGGCACGTGCCGGCCGGCCTCGACGCGCAGAGCGCCCTGCTGCGCACCCTGCTCGACGGCAAGCGGGTGCTGCTCCTCCTCGACAACGCGCACGACGCCGACCAGGTCCGGCCGATGCTGCCGGGCAGCCCCGGCTGCCTCGTCCTGGTGACGAGCAGGTCGCAGCTGACCGGCCTGGTGGTGGCGGATGGCGCCCGCCTGCTGCCGCTCGGCGTGCTCGACGCCGGCGAGGCGACCTCGCTGCTGGCCGGCCGGCTCGGGCAGGGCCGGGTGAGCGCCGAACCGGACGCGGTGGCGGCGCTGGTCGGGCGGGCGGCCGGGCTGCCGCTGGCGCTCAGCGTGACCTGCGCGCGGGCCGCCTCCCGGCCGGGTGCGCTGCTGTCCGACCTGGCGGCCGAGCTCGCCGACGCGCGGGACCGGCTGGACGCGCTGCGCACGGGCGACGCGACGACCGACCTGCGCGCCGTCTTCTCCTGGTCGGTCGACAAGCTCAGCGCGCCCGCGGCCCGGGCATTCCGGCTGCTCAGCCTGCACCCTGGCCCGGACATCTCCGCCCCGGCGGCGGCCAGCCTGATCGCGGCCACGCTGCCGCAGACCCGCGCCGCGCTGGCCGAGCTGGTCCGCGCCTCACTGCTCACCGAGGATGCGGGCGGCCGGTTCGGCTACCACGACCTGCTGCGCGCCTACGCGGCCGAGCTGTCGGCCGCCACCGACAGCGCCGCCGACCGCGACGCCGCCCTGCGCCGGATACTCGGCCACTACCTGCAGACCGCGCAGGCGGCGGCGGGCAGGCTCTTCCCGGCCCGGACCAAGCTGCGGCTGCCGCCCGGCCAGCCGGGTGTCGCCGCCGAGGTGTTCCCGCCCGCGCCCGCGGTCCCCGGCCGGGCCGTCCCCGATACCGGGTCCTACGATGCCGCCCTGGCCTGGTTCCACGCCGAGCAGCGGGTGCTGCGCGGCGTCCTCGAGCTAGCCGTCGCGCACGGGCTCGACGAGCAGTGCTGGAAGCTGGCCTGGCTCTGGGCGCCGAAGCTGAAACGGCACGGCCGGATGCACGAGGTGCTTGAGGTGCAGAGCACCGCCCTGAGGTCGGCGGACCGCCTCGGCGACGCCGACGCGCTCGCCCACGTGCACTACGACCTCGGCCACGCCAACGACTGGCTGGGCGACTACCCGGCGGCCGACCTGCATCTGCGGCGGGCGCTTGAGCTCTTCACCGAGCTCGGCGACCGGGCCAGCGTCGCGCAGGCGCAGCAGGGGCTGGCCGCGCTGCTGGCCGGGCAGCACCGCTACGCCGAGGCCCTTGAGCATGCCTACGAGGGGCTCCGGCTATGCCGTGCGTTCGCCGACTCGGCGGCGGTCGCCACCTCGGAGAACGAGGTTGGCTGGATCCTCGCCCACCTGGGCCGCTGCGACGACGGGCTGCTGCACTGCCGACTCGCGCTTGAGCTGCACCGCGAGTCGGGCAACAGGACCGGCACGGCCGACACCCTTGACAGCATCGCCTTCGCCTACAGCGAGTCGGGCGACTACGCGCGCGCCATCGACTTCTCTGAGCAGGCGCTGGCGGTGTACCGGCAGATCGGCGACTCCCAGGGGGAGGCGCACGCGCTGCTGCAGCTGGGCGACGCTCAGCTCGCCGAGGGCCACGCCGAAGCGGCCAGGCGCAGTTGGGAGCGGTCGCTCGGGCTGCTGACGGACGTCCCAGGGGCGGACACGAGCGCGGCCAGCGACCGCCTCGCCCGGGTGCCGGCCGACCCGGCGGAGGGGCTCCGCTGCCCGGCCGAATTCGACCACAGCGATGCTGTAAAGTTACAAAGCGCCGTCAGATAGGTTTCGTGGGGAAGAGGTGCTACCGCTGGACACGCTCAAGCGCGCCTTGCTGCTGGAGAACATTCACCCGGACGCGACGGCTCGGCTAACCAAGGCTGGCTACCAGGTATCGACGCGGCCGCGTGCGCTCGGCGAGGACGAGCTCATCGAGTCGCTGCCCGGGATCAGCCTGCTTGGCATCAGGTCCCAGACCCATGTCACCGACCGCGTGCTGGCCAGCACCGATGACCTGCTGGCGGTGGGTGCTTTCTGCATCGGCACCAACCAGGTCGACCTCGGGGCCGCCGCCAGCCGCGGGGTGGCCGTGTTCAACGCGCCGTTCTCCAACACCCGCTCCGTCGTCGAGCTGGCGATCGCCGAGATCATCTCGCTCGCCCGCCGGCTGCCGGCCAAAAACGTCAAGATGCACGCGGGCGTCTGGGACAAGTCCGCCAAGGGCGCGCACGAGGTCCGCGGGCGCAAGCTCGGCATTGTCGGCTACGGCAACATCGGCACCCAGCTCTCGGTCATCGCGGAGTCCCTGGGTATGTCGGTGTACTTCTACGACGTCGCCGACCGGCTGGCGATGGGCAACGCGCGCCGCTGCTCTTCGCTGGAGGAGCTGCTTGAGTCGGTGGAGACGGTCACGCTGCACGTGGACGGGCGGGCCGGCAACCACGGGTTCTTCGGCGACGAAGAGTTCTCCCGGATGAACCCCCGCTCGATCTTCCTCAACCTATCGCGCGGTTTCGTGGTGGACCACGCCGCGCTGCGCAGGCACATCGAGTCCGGGCATATCGCGGGCGCGGCGATCGACGTGTTTCCCAAGGAGCCGAAGGAGAACGGCGAGGAGTTCGTCTCCGAGCTTCGCGGCCTCGAGAACGTCATTCTCACCCCGCACATCGGCGGCTCCACCGAGGAGGCGCAGCAGGACATCGGCGAGTTCGTCTCCGGCAAGCTGGCCGACTTCGCGGCCGGCGGCGCGACCGCCATGTCGGTCAACATGCCGCACGTCGCGCTGCCCGCCGTGCCCGGCACGCACCGCCTCGTGCACCTGCACCAGAACGTGCCGGGCGTGCTCGCCGCGATCAACCGGGTGCTCGCCGACCACGGCGTCAACGTCGAGGGCCAGCTGCTGCGCACCCGCGACGAGCTCGGCTACGTGATCACCGACATCGGCACCAGCTACACCGAAGAGGTCCTGGACGAGCTGCGCGCGATGGACGTCACCGTCCGCCTGCGCACCATCGAGTCGGAGTAACCCCAAGGCAAACCCAAAAAACTTCAAAGTCATCAAGTGGAACGGACCGCTGCTTCGAGCCCCAGGCCCGCTGCGCCCTCCACCCGGCAAACGCAAACGCCCCCGAGACACTTTTGGCCCTACCACTCTTGGCCCCGCGGGCGATTCCCGCATCACGCTGCCGACCCGGCATCCCCACCCTGTCGCCTACGCCGTTGACCCGCCTCCGGCCTGTCGCCTACGCCATTGACAGCGCCTATTGGTGTCGTCGGCGTAGCTGACAGGTCCCAGCGGGTCGTTGGCGTAGCCGACAGGTCCGGAGCCTGTCGCCGACGCCATCGACAGCGCCTATTGGTGTCGTTGGCGTAGCTGACAGGTCCCAGCGGGTCGTTGGCGTAGCCGACAGGTCCGGAGCCTGTCGCCTACGCCATTGACAGCGCCTATTGGTGTCGTTGGCGTAGCCGACAGGTCCGCGATTTGGGTCGTTGGCGTAGCTGACAGGTCACTTGATCGTGTACGCGTAGGGAATCGCGACCAGTTGGCTGCCCGACAGGAACTGCAGCGAGTCAACGAAGTCATCGATGTAGAGGATCCCCCGTACCACTGTGCCCGCCGTACCCGATGGCTTGATGGTGAGCGTGAGCGTCCTGGTCTGCCCGGGGTTGACGGCGAGCAGATTGTAGGTCGCGGACCCGGCCAGCGACTTCACGCCGAACCGCCAGAAGTCGCCGGAGGGCGAGCTTGTCGTGGTGTCGAACTCCTCGGTCCTCGCGCGCATCGTCATGGCCGCCTTCACCGCACCCGCGCCGCCCGATCCGAACGGGCCGATCTCGGACGGCACCGCGAACCAGAGACCCTGGGTGACCGGGCTTGGCAGCCGGCCGACCGGGAAGCCCGCGGTCACGCTGCGGCCGGCCGGGCTCTCCTCATCGGGGTCACCGGGGAACGGCCCGAAGTCGAACATCACCGGGGACGCGGACGATATGGAGGCCGACACGCTGTGCGTCATCGTCGGCACGATCCACTCCGGCGGGTCGGCCGAGCCGGACAGCGGCAGGCTGACGTCGCTCACCTTGTCCTGCGGCTGCAGAGTGTAGGTGGCGAGCCCGGGCAGCCGCGCGTCGAGGAAAACGTCCTCCGCCGCCGCGCCGGTGTTGTCCAGCCCGACCTGGTAGCTGTAGGACCGCCCCGGGGTGAGCTTCGCCGCGGGGCCGGCTGGCAGCTTGCCCCGGCTCCACCTGACGGCGTTGAACTTGACCATCCCGGTGAACGGGTCGGCCACCTCGTTGCCGGGAACCGGCGAGGTGAAGTCGATGATCAGCGTCCACACGCCGGGGATCGGGTCGGACGTGTACAGCGACAGCTGCCGCCGGGGAGATTCGACCGGTACCCCGGAAGAAGTGAACCCGGTGGTGAGGAAGTTGGAGCCGTAGCCCATCGTCTGCCCGCCCGGCGCGACCAGGTACGCGCTCACCTGGTTCTCCGGATCATTGCCGAGCACCACGCTGGCTTCGAGGTCACGGACCATGAGCGGCAGGTTCGGGGGGACCATGAACGAGTAGCTGGCGACCTGGCCCTCGCCCGGGGCGCGCCCGTTGCCGCCGGTCAGCACGCCGCTGAACGTCCCTCCGGCACCTGTTCCGGCCGCGACCATACCGCGCAGGGTGACCGGTACGCTCACCGGCCCGCCCCCGGCCGCCCCGGTGTCGAACGTCACCGCGCCGCTGGAGTCGCCCGCCCCGGCCGGCACCACCGCCGACACGCGTACCGTCCCCGTGGCCCCGGGCGCAAGCCGCAGCGACGACGGCGACACCGAGCCGAAGGACGAGGTGGCCTCGACCGAGGCGCCGAACCGCACCGTACCGGTCGTGCCGCCTGCCCCGGCCGTGTTGCTGAAGATCTCCGCCGTCCAGGTCCCGGCCGCCGGGTGCAGCACCTGCGCGCTGCCGTAGCCGCCGACGCCCTGCGGCAGCGAGTGCGCCGCCAGCCGGCCGGACGGATCAACGAGGACGAGCCGGACCCGCTTGTTGAGGTCCGACGCCTCCGCCGCGGTGGCGTACCAGGCGATCGAGGAGTTGAGCACCGCCTGCCCGGCGGGCACGGTGAACCGCAGGGTGGCGTAGTTGGCGGCCGCCCCGGCCCAGTTGGTGAAGTGCGCGCTCGTCGCGTTCAGGGTCACATTGGCCTGCTTGATCACCGAGCCGGCGGTGAAGCCGCGGCCGGACACCTGCACCGTCTGCGTCTTCGCGCCGGTGTTGGTCACGGTCAGCCGCCAGGTGGCGGTCGCCCCCGGCTTGCCCACATAGTTGAGCTGGTTGGAGGACAGCCGCAGGGTCTCGCCGACCGGGTCGCGGTCCGGCATCCAGGAGGCCAGCTCGACCGCCTTGAGGCTGTTCAGCAGACCGGAACCCTGCTCGGTGGCCGGCCCGCCGAGTCCGGTGGCGGTCGAGAGCAGGATCTGCTTCACGACGGCGGGCGACGGGGCGTCACCCCCGTGCGCCTTCCGGTACGCCTGGATGACGAGCGCCGCCGCCCCGGCCACCTCGGGCGCCGCCTCGCTTGTCCCGCCGGACTCCTCGACCGTGGAGGCCTTGCCGAGGAAGTTGACGCAGTCGGCGTACTCCGCCACGTCCGGCGTGCAGGAGGCGAAGGACAGGTCGCCTGGCGCTACCAGGTCGAGGGTCCGTCCCTGCTGGGTGAACCCGCCGCTGGAGAGCGAGCTGATGTTGTCGTTCTCCCAGCCCTTGGGGGCGAACATGTCCGCGCCCGCGTAGTCGGTCTGCGCGTAGAACCTGAAATCGGTGGACGCACCGACGGAGATGACGTCCGGGTCGGAGGCGGGCGAGCCGATCGTGTTGAAATCACCCGCGTCGCCCGCCGCCACGACGACCGTGACCCCGGCCCGTACCGCCATGTCGTTGAACATCTTGACCGCGTCAAGCGCGGTGACGTCGGGGAACGGGTCGGCGCCGAATGATTCGTCGAGCACGTTGACATGCGCGACGTTCACGGCGTAGTCGACGGCCTGCAGGAAGCCGGAGGTGGTGGAGATGTTGTCATTGCTGAACACCTTCAGCGCGACCAGCGATGCTCCGGGTGCCATCCCTTCGATCCGGATGTCGCAGGCCGGGCCGGGCGACTGGGCACTGAACCCGGCCACGTTGAAGACCTGCCTGCCCTGCCCGGCGATCGCGTTGGCGTCGAGGAACGCCTCGCCGGCCTGGGTCGGGGCCGACGTGCCGTCGCCGCTGAAGTCCTTGTAGGTGGTGATCACCGGCTTGCCGCCGCGCTGCAGGTTGTCGTTGGCCGGGTTGATCCCGTCGGCGAGGAACGCGACCTTCACCCCCGCGCCGGTGTAGCCGAGCGATCGCGCGGTCACGGCGCCTTGTGCCGTCGAGTCAGTGTGGGTGAGCGGGAGCCCGTCCGGTGACAGCTGCGGCGTGGTCGCCGAGCAGGTGCCCGGTGGCGTTTGGACGGCTGCCCCGGCCGGGGCCGAGGCCGGGTACGTCCGTGACGTCCCCGCCGCGGCGGGCGTGCCCCCGGTCGCGACCGCCGGCGAGGGCCCGACGATCAGGCTGTCCGGTATCACCGCCGCGACCCCTGGACTGTCGGAGATCTGCGCTTCCGCCGCCGACGGCACCCGGGCGGAGATCGCGTCCACCAGCTGGAAACCGTGCATGTCGGTCGCGCCGAGATGCTGCAGCTGGCCAAGGTAAGGGGCCTGGGCGGCCTGAATGAGCGTGAGTCGGTGGTCCGCACCGGCCGCGGTGGCCGCTTGCGGGGCAGGCTGGTTCTTGAGGAACACGATGACCGGCATGGTGGCGTCCGCTGCCGGCGACGTCGCGGGCGATCTTGTTGCCAGTGTGGTTGCCCCGGCTGGAAGACCGCAGAGCGCCAGCGCGGCGCAGACTCCGGCCCCGGCCAGCCCGGCGCCAGTAACCCGTGGTTTAACTCTGACGCATGAATTGCCCCGCATCGTTCGCCCCCGTTGCGTCCGCGTGCATGGTCGTCGCGCCGCGAGCACCGCCAAGGGTGACTCAATTAACTGTTAACGATACCGTTAACAGTTAATTGGTAGCAGCCAGTGCTAATCCGACGCGATCGGGCAGCAGCCTACGGGGAAATCATCGGGAATTCCGAAAAGCGCGCCGGCCTGAGTGGGGCATCATCCCTAGTATCTTCCCAGGTCAGGCGTTGGATGTCCGATATAATTGCCTTTCATCGGACATCCCCCGGGGGTACGGCCAAGAGGAATAGGGGGCGGGTGTCCCCCATGCGCGAAGTCCGTATCCCCCGGGAGACAACTGTCCCCTATCTACGCCCCAGCCAGTAGCGGTGGGAGCGAAGAAACGGTCCGTTCGGAATAATGCATTTCTGCCGCCGTGACCAGAGCGCGGAAGAGGCGGGGATCGGTCCCTTGCTCGGGGTGCCACTGCACGCCGACCAGGAATTCGCCGGGCGTGGTCGACTCGATGCCCTCGACGATGCCGTCGTCCGCCCAGGCGACCGCCATCAGGCCGGCGCCCACGATGTCCACCGCCTGGTGGTGGTGGGTCGGCACCTCGAAGAACTCCCCGCCGGGCAGGATCGAGGCGATGACCGTGCCGGTGGTGACGCGCACCTTGTGGGTGCCGAACCCGTCGGCCGGGCCACTGTGCGCGTCATGCCCGACCAGGTCAGGGATGTGCTGGTGGAGGGTGCCGCCGCAGGCGACGTTGAGCATCTGCGCGCCGCGGCAGATGCCGAGCAGTGGCACGCCCTGCCGGACGCAGGCCTCGGCGATGGCCAGCTCCCAGGCGTCCCGGTCGAGGGCGTTTATTTCCGTTTGCGGATGCTTGGCAGCGCCATAGATGGCCGGGTCAATGTCGCTCCCTCCGGCGATGATGAGGCCGTCAAGTACGGCCACGGTCGCTTCGGCCTCCGCCGCGTCGCCACCGGGCGGCAGCAGGACCGGACGGCCCCCGCTCTTCCGGACGGACGTGACGTAGTTCCACGGCAGCAGGGCACCCTCTTCGGACCAGCCCCGCCAGTCAGCGTTGGTGTGGTACGTCGTGATGCCAATAGTCGGCGCCATTTGTCCCCTTCGATGGATAGAAGCGCACCGAACCGCCTTCAGGCCCCCAACGCCGACCCGGGAGATGAGCCCCGAAACTCCCGATGCTCGGTTGGCTCTGAGGGGACGACGACCCCCCGTAACCCCCTGAGCACTTGTTCAGTCAGTTGGGGAAGGCGGGCGAGATGCCGAAATAGAGGTTACTAGCGTTGCCCCCGCGATTGCTGCCGATCGAAGATACTTACCGAGCGTAATCGACCTTATGTCGAACGCGGCTACCGTGCGATGAGACCGCCCGGCGGTAGCGCCGGGGCAGGCAACGGATCCCCGGCAAAGCCGACTACCTGGCCGAATTCACCGGCGGCCCACGCGTTGCGCGCTGTAACAATCTCCTCTCCGGTGCGGCCGACGAAGTTCCACCACATGACCAATCTCTCACCCAGCGGGACCCCGCCGATGACGAAGAACCGGCCAGGGCCGGGTGCCGACAGCGTGATCGACGGGACGCCAACCGGCAGGTGGGCGAGCATCCCGACCTCGATCGCGGCCGGGCCGCCGCCGATGGCCTGGCAGCCAACGGTCGCCGGGCCGTCGGCCGGCATGACGCCGTACTCGAAGCCCTCGGCGGCGGGCAAGGTGAACTCGCCCGCCCCTGGCAGCGCGACCTCTACCCCGACCAGTGGGGTGTACACCCGCGCGGGAGAGCGCTCGCCCGCGAACTGGCCGGCCACCACGGTGATCCGGACACCCTCGGGGGTGGTGACGACGGGCAGGTCGGCGTGGTGGGCGAACCCGGGTTCGCCGAACCGTCGCTCGCGCGGCAGCGCGATCCACAGCTGCACCCCGTGCAGCAGCGGCGGGCGGTCGGCCGGCGATTCCTCCGAGTGGGCAATGGCGCGTCCCGACGTCATCAGGTTGAGCTCGCCGGGGCGGATCAGCTGCTCGGACCCGAGGCTGTCGCGATGCAGCACCAGCCCGTCGAAGAGCCAGCTGGCGGTCTGCAGGCCGATATGCGGGTGCGGCGGCACCTGCATGCCCGGGCCGGCCGAGATGTCGTCGGGGCCGTAATGGTCGAGGAAGCACCAGGCCCCGACGGTCCGCAGGGTCCGGCTCGGCAGCAGCCGCCGCACCTCGGTCCCGTCCCCGATCGCGGCCTTCCGCGCCGTCAGCACATCTACCGCGTGCACCACGTTGGCCTGCAGTTCCACGGCGTCGGGCAACCGGTCGGTGTTGCTCATGCGCTGCTCCTTTCCTCGCTCGCCCTCAACGGCGCGGCTCGCGGGAGTGCGCTACCGCCACCAGGGGCGGCGGCGGACCTCGGCCATGTGCTGCGCGGGCTCGCTCACGGACTGGGCGTCTTTGCTCAGGTGATGCAGGTGCTCTTGCACCCAGAGCAGATGCGGGTGCGGCAGTTCACGCTCGGGCGACGCCACCGCTGCCCCGCGCGGGCCGGACGCTGACCCGTTTCTTGGCATGGCCGGCGCCATCACCAGGGGCGGCGTAACCCATGTCGGTCCTGGCGTCGGCCGGCTCACCTCCTGGGCGATCGATCCGTAGAACCCGGCGAGTTGCGCCGCCTCCTGCCGTAGCCCGGTACAGGCCGGCGCGCCCGCGTACTCATCAGAACCGGCCAGCGGCAGGCAGGCGCTCCACGGTGCCACGCCGACCGCGGGGTCGGCCGCCACCGGTGCGGCCGGCCGCAGCGCGGCCAGGGTATGCGCGGTCAGCCGCAGCCTGGTGGCGGAGTTGACCAGCGCCCACAGGTCGTCCTTGCTCACCCGCTTGCTGCCCTGCTCGGTGAGGAAGCCGCGCACCGCGTCGTCGAGCCTGATGCCCGCGCTCACGGCGGCGATCGAGGCGGCCGGCGGCACCATCAGCTCGCTGAGCGCCCAGTCCACCGCCTGGGTCAGGAACACCCCGCCGGCCCGGAACGCGTCGGCGAGGTCGTCGCCGACCACCGAGGAAACGCCGCGCGGCCACAGCAGCACGCCGACCGCCAGGCTGACGCCGCAGCCGATCGCCACGTCCTCGATCCGCAGCAGCCCGATCGTCCAGCCCACCGGGGCGAGCAGGTTGAAGAGCACCACGACGGTCACCGTGAAGGCGGCCTGCCCGACCAGGAACGGTGTGGTTCCCGGCGCGTACGCGGCGACCAGCACCGCCACCGGGAACACCGCCCACAGCGCGTCCGGATTGGTCCCGATCCCGATGAGCAGCGCCGCGCCGACCACGAACCCGACAACGGTGCCCCCAAGCGCCCGCAACGCCGTCGACCCGGTCGCCGAGGCGTTTGTCCGCAGCACCGACAGCGTGCCAAGCACCACCCAGAACCCGTGCTGCACCCCGGACACGTCCGCGACGGCGACGGCAGCGGCGAGCGCCACCGCCGCGCGCAGCGAGTTAAGGAACCAGACAGAGCGGACAGACGCGTGCCGCCGCACCAAGGTGGCCGCACCGACTAGGCCCCGCATTCGGGGCGAGTTCGCCGCCGCGGCCAGCCCGGCGAGGGCAGGTGCGGCATTTGCGGGCGCGATCGCGGCCGGGGCCGCCGCGGTGGCGGCAGCGTCGGAGAAGCCGTACCAGTCGCGCCGCTCAGCCTCCACCGCGTCGGGGGAGGCCTGGTGGCTCACGATCAGCGCGTCGGCGGCGGCGCTGCGGGCGACGACCGCGATCGACTGCGCGTGTACCGCCTGCGCCGCCGCGACCCGTGCGTCGGGCTCGCCTTCGCGCCCGGACAGTTCACTCAGGCGCCCTGCCGACACCTTGCGGGCCGCCTCGAGCGCGTCGAAATCGGGGTCGGCCGGCTGGCCGGCGAGCAGCGCCTGCGTGTCCGCGAACATGCTGGCGGCCGCGCGCAGCAGCGCGCGGTCTTGCGAGCAGGAATGGGCCAGGTCGATGTGCCCGTCGAACGCGTCGCCGACCTGCGTCGCGCCCCACTCAAGCAGTTGCACCAGGCTGCCTAGCGCCTGGTCGGCGATGGCAACCCCGGTCGGGCGGTAGGGCGCGGCGTCGAACGCGGCGCGCAGCCGGTCCTTGGCCGCCCGCATCGCCGCGGGCGTCGTCGTCTGGCCGTCGGCGGCGGCGTGCAGCCGGCCGGCCAGCTCGCCGGCCAGTTCGGCGATGGCGGCGCGCAGCCGGTTCCCCGGCGCTGGCGGCGAGAGCAGCATCACCGCGATCGTCCCGGCGGCGGAGGCCAGCCACCAACCCTCAAGACGGCTGGGAATCGTGGCGGCGCCGCCCGCGGAAACGACCGGCAGTACGTAGGCGAACATGGCCGCGATGGTGCCGGACGCGGGATTCGGGCCGAGGATCCCGGCGAAGAAGATCGTGAATGTGACCGGGACGGTCACGAGCGCGGCCAGCCAGGTCGTCCCGCTGACCAGCGTGCCAATGATCAGCGCGAGGCTGCCGACGATGGCGAGCCCTGCATGCCCGAAGAGCTTGTCGCGCCTGGTGCCGCCGAATCCGGCGATGACCAGCGTCGCGATCCCGCCGAAGGTGGCGAACAGCGCGACCTGCGGGTTGCCGATCACCTTGTCGGCGATCGCGAACAGTCCCGGGACAACGATGGCCGCCCGCACGGCACGCATCGCGGCTGGTACTGACCAAGTCGGTTTCCACCATGGCTGCGGCATCCGGCCAATCCTACGGAACCCGCGGCGGGTGACGCTAGGGCCGGGGTGACCCTAGGGCTCGGTGGGGCTGAGGAACTCGATCTCGACGGTCAGGCCGCCACCTGGCGTGTCGGCCAGCCTGATCGCACCGCCGTTGGCGGTCACCAGCCGGTGCACGATGGCGAGGCCCAGACCGGTGCCGTTCTGGCTGCCGGTGGTGTAGCGGAGGAACGCGCGGGACCGTTCCTGCGCGGTCATACCCGGGCCGTCGTCGGCCACGGTCAGTAGCGGACCTGACTCGCCGTTCGCCGTCGAGATCCGGACGATGCCGCCGACGGCGCCTCCGCTGGACCCGCCGATCGCGCCGATCGCGTTGTCGATCAGGTTGTCGAGGATCTGCTCCAGGTGCCCGGCGCCGAGCGCGACCATGGGACGCCTGCCCACGCTGTCCTTGCCGGAATCGCTGCTCACCTCGGCGACGAGCTTCACGTCGTGGCCGTCGGCGACCGGCTGCCAGGCGCTGACCCGCTCCGCGACCGCCTCGGTCACGTCGATGGTCTCGAGTTGCTCGGTCAGCGCCTCGGCCCTGGCGGTGGCCAGCAGCCCGTCGACTAGCCGCGACAGCCGGGCGATCTCCTCCTGCGCCCCGGCCAGCTCGGCCGCGGTGGCGGGCGAGGCGTCGGTGGCAAGCAGGTCGAGGCGGAGGCGGAGCGCGGTCAGCGGGGTGCGGAGCTGGTGCGAGGCGTCGGCCAGCATTACCCGGTGCCCGTGCACCAGGGTCTCCAGCCGTCCGGCCATCATGTTGAAGGTGGCGGCCATCCGGCGCAGCTCCGGCGGCCCGTGCCCCGGCCGCGCCCGGACGGTGAGGTCGCCGTCGGCGATCTTGCCCGCGGCGGCGTCGAGCCGCGCCAGCGGCCTGCTGACCCAGCGGGCCAGGTAGATGGCGACAAGCACCGCGGCGACGAGCGCGCCGCCGCCCAGTGCGCACAGATACAGCCACAGGTTGGCGATGTTCTGGTTAAGCGGGCCGGTGGGCCGTTCGAGTATCACGGTGCCGATCTGGGTGCCGGAGTCTGTCCCGCCCCAGATCGTCTCGACCGCGATCACCGCATCCTTGGTCAGCTCGCTGGTGGAGCTGTGCTGCCCGGCCGCCTCGGCGGCGAGCTCACGCCAGGCGTCGTTGACCGGCGCACCGTGGGAGAGCTTGGCCACGCGCTGGCCGTACCGGTTCTCGACGAGCACCTCGTCGCCGTTGCGCTCGGCGTCCGCCATTGCGTCGGACAGGGCCGGGCCGTCGCCGTGGTTCTCCAGCGGTTCCCTGGCCAGCGAGGCAATCGAGTTAGCGGTCCTGACGGTGTCCTGGACGAACGCGTCCCGCTCGTGGGCGATGGCGCCAAGGGCCAGCGGCACCACCGCCGCGATGAGGACGGCGGCCGTCAGCAGCACCAGCGCCAGCGCGATCCGCCTGGTCATGGCCGCGCCCGTCCGGTCAGGCGCTGTCTTCGGCCCCGCCCAGGGGTCACGCCGGCGAGCCCCCGGCCACCGTGTCCGCGGCCGGCGCGGTCTCCCGGTCCGCCAGCCGGAAACCGTGGCCGTAGACGGTCTCGATCAGCGCGGGGTCGCCGAGCTTACGGCGCAGCGCCGCCAGGTGGACGTCGAGCACCTTGGTCGGCCCGTACCAATGCTCGTCCCAGGCCCGCTCGACGATCTCCTGTCGGCTGATCAGCCGGCCCGGGTCGGTGATCAGGCACTCAAGGATGGCGAACTCCTTCGGGGTGAGCGCCACGTCGGTGCCGTTCATGGTCACCCGCCGGGTCCGCAGGTCAACGCAGAGCGGCCCGTGCCGCAGCACCTCGGCGCCGCCCGCACCGGGCCGCTGCCCGCGCCGGAGCACCGCGCGGATGCGCGCGAGCAGCTCGGCCAGCCCGAACGGCTTGACCAGGTAGTCGTCGGCGCCCTCGTCAAGCGCGAGCACCCGGTCGGCCTCCTCGCCGCGGGCGGTCACCACGATGATCGCGGTGTCCGAGTCGGCGCGGAGCCTGCGGCAGACGTCGATGCCGTCGATGTCGGGCAGCCCGAGGTCGAGCAGCACGACGTCTGACGGCGGCCGCCGGAGTGCCTCGGCGCCCATCGAGACGCTGTCGGCGGTGTACCCGGCCCGCTCGAGGCCGCGTACCAGTTGCGTGGC
Source organism: Trebonia sp. (assembly GCA_050013875.1). GTDB lineage: Bacteria > Actinomycetota > Actinomycetes > Streptosporangiales > Streptosporangiaceae > Trebonia. The sequence goes on from JBEKEK010000004.1 coordinate 72,643, forward strand.
AATGCCCGGGTCATCTTCCACGACGAGCACTGATACCTGCGGAGAACTCACGCCTACACCGTAGGCCGCCAACCGCGCAATGCATAAATCGGACGGCGTTTCTTAGTCATTCATGAAGAATGTCTCCCGCGACGGCACCGGATCGCCGGGCCGGCGATCCGGTGGGGGCCCAAGTCACATTCCTGACCAGCGGGGATGAAATGTGCCTGTAATGCTGATCGCGATGATTGAAAGATGGACCACTCCCGGATCGGCCCGCCGCAGGGCTACCTCCCGATCGAGGAGCACGGCATCGTCGGCGACTTGCGGACGGTCGCGCTTATCGGCACCGATGGAACGGTCGACTGGTACTGCCCGTCCCGGTTCGACGCCCCCTCGCTCTTCGGCGCGCTGCTTGACGCGCGCAAGGGCGGCTACTTCTCCCTCACCAGCCGTACCGGCTACGCCCGGCCCAAGCAGCTCTATCTTCCCGATACCAACATCCTGCTGACCAGGTTCCAGGGGAAGGAGGCGGTCGGCGAGGTCATCGACTTCATGGTGCCGGAGACGAGGCCCACCGGCCGGGCCCGCGACCTGCTGGTCAGGCAGTGCCTCGCGGTGCGCGGCCGGGCCACCTTCGAGCTGGCCTGCCATCCCGCCTTCGATTACGGCCGGGCACCGCATGAGGTGCAGATTGTCGGCGGCGTCGGCGCGGTTTTCACCTCGGCCGCCGGGCGGGCCGTACTGCGGACAAACGTGCCGCTCAAGGCGGAGGAGAACGGCGTCGCCGCCTCGTTCACCCTCGATGAGGGCGATACCGCCACCTTCCACCTGGAGTGGAACGGCGAGGTCCGCCCGATCGCCGACGGCGAGACGCAGGAGCTGTTCACCACGACCCAGGACTTCTGGCAGAACTGGGTCGCCCAGTCGCGCTATACCGGCCGCTGGCGGGAGATGGTGCAGCGCTCGGCGCTGGCGCTCAAGCTGCTCGTCTACCACCCGACCGGCGCGCTCGTGGCCGCACCGACCACGTCGCTGCCTGAGGAGCCGGGCGGTTCAAGGAACTGGGATTACCGCTACGCCTGGCTTCGCGACGCGTCGTTCACGGTCTACTCGCTGATGCGCCTTGGCTTCCTGGAGGAGGCGGCGTCGTTCATGGACTGGCTGCAGAAGCGCTGCGAGACCGCCACCGCGGAGCGCGACGTCATGATCATGTACTCGGTCGACGGCAGCGAGAACATCCCCGAGGTGACCCTCGACCACCTGGACGGCTACAACGGCGCGAAGCCGGTCCGTATCGGCAACGGCGCGGTGGGTCAGCGGCAGATCGACGTATACGGCGAGATCATGGATTCGGTGTACCTCTATAACCGTGAGGTGCCAATCTCCTGGGACCTGTGGACCGGCCTGTCCAAGCGCCTGGACTGGCTCAGCAGGCACTGGCAGGAGCCGGACGAGGGCATCTGGGAGATCCGCGGCCCCCGCCAGCGCTTCACCTATTCGGCGCTGATGACCTGGGTCGCCTACGACCGGGCGGCACGCCTGGCCCGTGACCGCGGTTTGCCGGCCCCGGTGGAACGCTGGCGGAAACTGGCCGCCCAGGCGCACCGGTTCGTCCAGGAGTCCTGCTGGGACCCGGAGCTGCGCACCTTCGTCATGTACCCCGGCAGCCAGCTGCTCGACGCGTCCCTGCTCGTCATGCCGCTGGTAAAGTTCGCCGGGCCAACCGACCCGCGGTTCCTCGCCACCCTCGACAAGATCAGCTCCGAGCTGGTCTCCGACAGCCTGGTCAACCGCTACGCCCTCACCGGGGTCGACGGCATCGCCGACGGTGAGGGCACCTTCAGCCTCTGCTCCTTCTGGTACGTGGAGGCGCTGACCCGGGCAGGCCGTCTCCGCGAGGCCCGGATGGTCTTCGAGAAGATGCTGACCTACGCCAACCACGTCGGTCTGTACGCCGAGCAGGTCGGCCACTCGGGCGAGGCCCTGGGCAACTTCCCGCAGGCCTTCACCCATCTGGCCCTGATCAGCGCCGCCGTCAACCTGGACCACGCCCTGGACCGCCGCTGAGGCTTTCGCGATATCGCTGGACGGAACAGGCGAAGCAACGGTCCGTTCAGTCTCACTAGTTTGGTCTCTGGGTGAGGTCAGGACGGCATGAGCAGGACGGGCTTGATGACGTCGCCCGAGTGGGACGCCTCGAACGCCTCGTTCACCTGGTCGAGCGGGAACGTCTTGATCAGCCGGTCATAGGGGAACCGTCCCTGCTGGTTCAGCTTGATCAGAGCACGGATCAGCGACGCGGACCGGCCCTCGCCGCCGAGGGTGCCGATGACCTTCTTGCCCCAGAGGGTGGACATGTGGTCGAGGGAGAACGACGCCCCGGCGGGCGCGCCGCCGATGAGCGTGACCGTGCCGCGCATGCCGACCGAGTCGGCCGCCTGCCGGAGTACCGAGACGCTGCCGGTGCACTCCAGGCTGAAGTCGGCCGGCCCACCGCAGATCTCCTGCACCGCCGCCACCGGATCGACGCCGGCCGACACGTCGATCGTCTCGGTGGCGCCGAGTTCGCGCGCGAGCGAGAGCCGGGATGCCAGCCGGTCAAGCGCGATGATCTCGGTCGCCGCGGTCAGCCGGGCGGCCATCACCGCGGAGAGTCCGACCGCCCCTGCCCCGTAGACCACCACCGACGACCCGGCCCCCGGCCGCAGCGCGTTCAGCACGGCACCCGCCCCGGTCGAGATGCCGCAGGCGAGCGGCCCGAGCAATGTGACGTCCGCGTCCGCGGGCACCGGCACCAGGGCGTTCGCCGCGCAGATGGAGTAGGAGGCGAACGATGACTGGCCGAAGAAGTGACTGTGCAGCGGCGAACCGTCGAGCCGCCGCAGTGACGTGGTCCCGTCGGAGCGCCCGCCGCTGAGCACCAGTGGCCCGAGTTGCAGGCAGTACCGGGGCTGCCCGTCCAGGCAGTTCCGGCACGTCCCGCACCACGGCCAGCCGATCACCACCTTGTCGCCGACAGTCACGTTGGTGACGCCAGGCCCGACGGCCGAGACGATCCCCGCACCCTCGTGCCCGAGCACGCCAGGCGGAGGGAACGGCATGTCGCCGTCCCGTGCGATCGCGTCGGTGTGGCAGACGCCCGAGGCCACGATCTTGACCAGCGCCTCATCCGGCCCGGGCGGGTCAACTTCCACCTCGGCCACCGTCAGCGGGGTGAACAGTTTCTCGAAGACAGCCGCGTTAGCGCGCATGGTCACCAGTCCCGTGGTTCTCGGGCTGATCGTGGATCGTTGTGTACAGACGGGTGTACACAACGATCCACGATCATTGGATCAGTCCTCGGCGGACGCGGCCGACGCCGCCCCGACCGCCGCGCGGATAGCCGCGCCGGCGTCGGCCACTGCCTTGTCCGCGTCTTCCAGCACGTTCACGAACGTGAAGAACCCGTGGATCTGCGACCCGAAGTGCCGGTGTTCCACCGGCACCCGCGCCGCCCGCAGCCGGTCCGCGTAGTCGAACCCTTCCTCGCGCAGCGGGTCATGCTCGGCCGTGATCACATAAGCGGGCGGCAGCCCGCTGAGGTCCCGGGCGCGCAGCGGGGAGGCGTAGGGGTTGGCCCGGGTGGCGGGGTCGGGCGCGTAGTGGTCCCAGAACCAGACCATGTCGCGCCGGTTCACGATCAGCTCGTCCCCGCCGTACTGGTGGTATGACCGCCGCTCCAGGTCGCAGTCGGTCACCGGGTAGACGAGCAGTTGCAGGGCCAGCGGCGGCCCGCCCGCGTCCCGCGCCCGCAGTGCGCAGACGGCGGCCAGGTTCCCGCCGGCGCTGTCACCGGCGACGACCACGGGGCGCCCGGCCGCGAGGCCGCCCGGAGCGCCAGCGGCAACCCAGACCAGGGCGTCGAACGCGTCGTCGGCGGCGGCGGGGAAGATGTGCTCGGGCGCGAGCCGGTAGTCGACGCTCACCACGTCGCATCCGGAGGCGGCCGCCAGGGCGCGGCAGGACGCGTCCCAGCCGTCGAGCGAGCCGACCACCCAGCCGCCGCCGTGGAAGTAGACGACGACTCCCGGCGCGTCCGCCATCGGCGAATACACCCTGGCCTTGATCCCCCCGGCCTGCGTGGGGATCACGATGCCCCGTACCGAGGCCAAGTCCGGCCCGGCCCCGATGACGGCGGCGTTCGCGTCCACCACGGCCCGGGCATCGCCGGGCGCCAGTTTCCAGAGCGGCGGCAGGCCGGCGGCGGCCTTCGCGTCGAGGATCTGCTGCGCCTGTGGATGCATCGTCGCGCCCACCGCCACCTCCGAGAGCTGACAGTCACCAGTGAAGACGTCGGCGTTACGTTGATAACCCGACATTTAGGGATAAAGACATTCCCAGTGCGAACCCCTCATAACCCGCGGCGGCGACCTGGTCGCACTTCGCGCCGTACGGCCCGACCCCGCCTACATAGGTGGTGAACACCCGGGGCTTGCCGGGAATGTTCGCCCCGAGGTACCAGGACTCGGCCTGCGGGAACAGCGTCGAGTACGCCACCTCGGTCACGTGCTCCATCCATGCGGCCTCCGCGTCCGCGGTTGCCTCCGCCGTCGCGTACCCGTGCGCCGACAGGTACCCGATGCAGTCAAGGAAGGACTCCCGTGCCTCTTTCCGGTACTGGCGGTAGCGCGACTTGAACTCGAGCTCAGCGTCTGGTTCCCAGGGCCGGTTCCGGTTCGGCGCCGCGAAATTCGGCGTCCGCTGGAACACATACAGCCGCGAGGCGACGGCGGCGATCTCCGGCGCGATCTGGATCCCGGTCGAGCCGGTGCCGATCAGCCCGACCCGCTTCCCAGTGAAATCGACGCCCTCGGCCGGCCAGCGCGCGGTGTGATACCAGGGCCCCGCGAACGTGTCCAGGCCCGGCAGCGAGGGCACCTGGTACGCGGACAGGCAGCCGACCGCCGAGACGATGAACCGCGCGCTCACGGCCGCACCGTCGTCCGTCGTCACCGCCCACTCGGCCGCCGCCGCGTCCCACACCGCCGACGTCACCCGCGTGCTGAGCCGTAGGTCCGGCCACAGCCCGAACCGGTCGGCCACGTGGTTGAGGTAGCGCAGGATCTCCGGCTGCGCCGGGTACCGCTCGCTCCACGACCATTCCTGCTCGAGCTCGGGGGAGAAGGAGTACGAGTAGTCCTTTGACTCCACGTCGCACCGGGCGCCCGGGTAGCTGTTCCAGAACCAGGTCCCGCCGATCCCGCTGCCTGCCTCGAACGCCCGGACCATCAGCCCGGATGAGCGCAGCGCGTGCACCGCGTACAGTCCCGCGAACCCGGCCCCCACCACCACGACGTCTAGGTCGGCCACCGGGCATTCCTCCTTCGGAACTTGCCTTTGACGTTAGGAGAAGGGGAAAACCCGGGTCAATGCCCCAGCTGAACAACCTTGTCGGCACCTCTTTGGCGTCCCGCACCCAAGACCGCAGCCGGTCGGTCCCGGCGGGGGCTTGCCCCTAGTGAGGTTCTGGGCCAGTCGGCCAGGCGCCTCGGCAATGAAGCCTTCCGCGATCTCCCGGCACCTCTGTGTGGGTCGCGGTGGCTCGGTAGTGTACGGGCGTGATCTGGTCCTATGGAACGTACGAGCTTGATGACGACGCGGGCCGGGTGGACGCTGACGCGGTCTGGGGGTTCCTGTCCACGGAGGCGTACTGGGGGAGGTCCCGGACCCGGGCGGACTTCGAGGCGCAGCTCGCGACCGCTTGGCGGGTCGTTGGGGTATACGAGGTGTCCACCGGGCGCCTGGTTGGCTTCGCGCGGGCGCTCTCGGACGGCGTGGCCTCCGCTTACCTGTCGGATGTCTTCGTTACTGCTGAGGCGCGAGGGAAGGGCATCGGCAAGGAGCTGGTGGCGACGATGGTCGACCGGGGTCCTGGTGCCCGCTTCCGGTGGAGCCTGCACACCTCTGACGCGCACGGCCTGTACCGCCAGTTCGGGTTCGCGGCGCCGGATGAGAGGTACCTGGAACGCCCCGGCCAGATGTGATGCTGGCGGCTCACTGGTGCGCACCTGGCCCGGCAAGCCGGCCCGCCGGTTCACCCAGCCCCGCCCTGCCGCCACGGTTACCCGTGAGGGAGGCGTTCCAGGCGGGCGCGCTCTTCGGGAAGGACGTTGGGGTCGGCCAGGCGGTGGCGGACGGCGGTGGCCCGCCAATTGTGGTCGATGGGCCCCGCCGCGCGGACGAACGAGCGAGTGAACAGCCCCTGGAAGGCCCTTGTGACCGCTGCCTCGAGTCCCGTGCCTGGCACCTGCGAGAAGCCGATGATCACCCAGGTCATCGCCACGTCATAGATGGCCGGACCGCAGGCGGCGCCCTCCCAGTCGATGATCAGCGGCCCGGTCGGGGTCAGGATCACGTTCTGCGGATGCAGGTCCCGGTGTAGCAGGACGTGACCATCTCCATCTTCGTCGCTGCCTAGGATGCGCAGACCGGGCATCGCGGGCACCTGGTGGACGAGGTGATGCAACCAGGCGAGCAACCTGGCCTGCCTGCGCAACTTCCACGGGCGGCCGCCCAGTACCTCGAGCATTGTCGGCCCGTCTGCGCGCTCCATCACGATGTCAGGTCCGGACACCTCAAAGACCTCGGGCACCGGCGCGCCGAATGCCCTGGCATGCCGCATGACCTGGGCTTGCAGCTCTACGTCGTGAGGGTCCCGATCGGCCCGGTACCGGCGCAAGACCCGTCCGCCCCCGATGTCGTAGACGTCCGCGTTCCGTCCCACCCCGATAAGCGTCCCTGGCACCTCGACCGGCATGCCCTCAGTGTCCCACCGACGGGCGTCCACGACCCGGGACGTCGGCCGGACATTTCGTAAATGTCCGGCCGACGCGGGGTAGGGGCTGCGGACGCGGGGATCAGGCAGCGGCCGAGGATGACGGTGATGCCGCGTCGGCGATCTTGGTCAGGGACTTGCGTAGTTCCAGCCAGACGGCGGCGAGGCTGGCGGCGGCGGGGTGGTCGCCGCGGAGCACGGTCGTCGTGACGGACGTGCCCGCGCCTTCCCCGACGGTCTCGCCTTCCCCGGCCGTCGCGGCCTGTTCGTTGACGGCCGCCAGGGCCGCTTCCCCGGCCGCCACGAGCACCGGGTCAACCACCACGATCGTGAGCGTTTCCCCGGTCACCTGGAGGGACATTTGGCGGCGGCCGGCCTCCTCGGGCGGTTCGTCGCTGGTGCCAGTGACGTCCGCGGTGCGCAGCAGTTCCCTCGCCTGGTCGAGGTCGACGCCGAGGCCGGCCAGCGTCCGCGCGGCGGCGGAGTCGGGGTCGGCGAGCGCGGCGAGCAGCAGGTGGTGCGAGCCCACCGGCGCGTCGCCCGCCAGCCGGGCCGCCTCGGCCAGGGTGGCGTCCGTGGCCGGGGTGGCGTGCACGTTCGCTATCTCAGGATCGTCATCCTCTCGGGCGCCGCCGAGGCGCAGCCTGACCCGGCGCAGTAGCGCGCCCGTCGTGCTCGCCAGGCCGTCCTTGTCCTCCTCGTCGCCTGCCGGGACGCGGTCGAGCACGGCCGCGCGGATCGCGAGCAGGTCGCCATGCTCGCGCATGATCTGCGCGGCGACGCCCTTGTCCTCCCGGATCAGGCCGAGCAGGATGTGCTCGGTGCCGATGTAGTTGTGGTGCAGTTGCAGCGCCTCGCGCAGCGAGAGCTCCAGCACCTTCTTGGCCCGGGGCGTGAACGGGATATGCCCGCTGACGCGCTTGCCCGCGCCCGCCCCGACCTTGTCAAGAACCTCTTCGCGGACGCCCTCGAGCGTCATCCCGAACTCTCCGAGGATGCCGGACGCGCCCCCGTCGGCCTGGTTCGGGAGGCCGTCGGGGCGGCGGAGCAGCGCGAGCAGGATGTGCTCGGTGCCGATGTAGTTGTGGTTCATTTCGCGCGCCTCTTCTTGGGCCATCACGACGGCGCGGCGCGCGTATGCAGTGAATCGCTCGAACATGACTCCAGCGTGCACCCAGGCTTTTAACCCCGTCAATACCATGCTATTAATAGGGTGAGGAGGCGACGGTCGGGACACCGGAAACGGCGGTAACCCCGAACCGGCGGGGCGCAGTCGGCTGGCGCGAGGAGCCCGGGCCGTCCTCGCGTAGAAGACGGCTACGATCAGCGGATCGGCGGAGGCCATGGACTGGGAAGACCGGCTCGACGAGTGGGAGATGGAGCTAGAGCTGTCGGCTCAGCTCGACGGCTCGCAGTGGGTGACGCTGGAGCAGGCGGCGGCCGAGACGGGCGTGTCCCGGGCGGCGCTGCGCACCTGGTACCGCACCGGCCAGATCCCGTCGAGGCTGGTCGACGGCCCGCACGGGCCGCAGCGGCTCGTCCCGCTGGCCGTGGTCGCCGAGCGCGCCGAGGCCTCGCCCCGGCTGCGCAAGACCACCGAGCGCCGCCTCTCCGACGAGGCCCAGCTTGAAATCCTCCGCCACCGGCTCGACCAGCTAGAACTCCGCCTAGCCGCGCTAGAACGGCGCGAACCCTCAGAAGACTGACCGGACCGTGCCGCCGACTCGCTCACCCACCACTTCGGGCCGTGCGGAACGCCTTACCGGGAGCCCCGAATGCGGTGCCTGCCGACAATGATGGCCGACACCCGGTGGATAACAGCAAGAAAAGTTAGCACACCGTCGCCTGGCGAAGGGCAGCGGTACGCTAAGGGCGATAACAGCAAGAAATCTTAGACCTCGCCGAAGAGGCGGTCGCCGGCGTCGCCGAGGCCGGGCACGATGTAGCCCTTGTCGTTGAGCCGGTCGTCGACCGCGCCGGTGACTACCCGGACGTGATCGCCGGGGAAAGCCGAATCGACGCGGGAGAGACCCTCGGGCGCCGCCAGCAGGCAGATAGCGGTGACCGCGGTCGCGCCCCGTTCAAGCAGCATGGTGATCACCGTGACCAGGGTGCCGCCGGTGGCGAGCATCGGGTCCAGGACGAACACCTCGCGCCCGGTCAGGTCGACGGGCAGCCGGTTGGCGTAGGTCGAGGCGACGAGCGACTCCTCGTCGCGCACCATGCCGACGAAGCCCACGCTGGCCATCGGCAGCAGCCGGGTCATCCCGTCGAGCATGCCGATCCCGGCCCGCAGCACCGGGACGATCAGCGGCTTGGGGCCGGCCAGCTTGACGCCGGCGGCGACCGCGACCGGGGTAGTGACGGCGACTTCGTCGACCCGGATCTCGCGGGTGGCCTCGTAGGCGAGCAGGGTCACCAGTTCATCGGCCAGCGTGCGGAAGGTGGCACTGTCGGTGGAGTCGGCGCGGAGCAGCGTGAGCTTATGAGCGACAAGGGGGTGATCGGCGAGCAGCGTGCGCATGGACAGTAAGTGTGTCAGGTCGCGGTGTCTTATGTGAGCACTGTCTCATGTGGCACTGCGGTGCGTGGCTGTCGCGGTTGTCCGGGCGCTGGCGAGATCCTGCTCGATGCGTTCCGCCGTGGCCAGCAGGGGCGAGAGCAGGTCGGCGACGATGGAGTCGAGCGAACGGCGGCCGGCGTGGGTGGCGACGTTGACCGCCGCGACCACGGTGCCGTCGGAGTCTCTGATCGGTGCCGCGAGCGAGCGGAGCCCCTCCTCGAGCTCCTGGTCGACCAGCGCCCAGCCGCGCGCCCTGATCTTGCGCAGTTCCTGGCGGAGCGCGCTCTCCGTGGTGATGGTGTGGTCGGTGAGGTGGTGCAGCGACACGGTGGACAGGTACGCGTCCAGCCACGGCCCGGGCTGGGCGGCGAGCAGCACCCGGCCCATCGACGTCGCGTAGGCGGGGAACCTGGTGCCGACCGAGATCGCCACCGCCATGATCCGCTTGGTGGGAACGCGGGCGAGGTAGACGACGTCGCCGCGGTCGAGTTCGGAGACCGAGGATGATTCGTGAACCTGCTCGACGAGCTCCTCCAGGTGCGGCATGGCGACCTCGGGGAGCGTCCGGCTTGACAGGTAGGCGTAGCCGAGCTCGAGGATCTTCGGACGGAGCTCGAACCGGCCGTCGGCGGTGCGCATGTAGCCGAGGCGGACCAGAGTGTGCAGGAAACGCCGGGCCGCGGCGCGGCTGAGGCCGGTGGCGGCGGCGACCTCGGACAGGGTGAGCCGGGGGTGGTCGGCGTCGAAGGCGCGGATCACCGACAGGCCGCGCTCGAGCGACTGGACGAACTCGCTGCTGTCGCCCGCCGGAATCTCGCCGGAACCGGCCTCGCCGGCCGCGGTCTCGCCGGAACCGGTCGCGCCGGCCGTGGTCACGCCAGCCGTCTCAGCCACGCCCGCGTTGGTGGTCAGATGGGCGGCACGGCTGGTGCCGGGTTCGTCGAGCATGATGACAATGGTAGACAGCGAGTCGTCTGTTCGCTTGCTGCACTATCGTTCGGTTTACGGACATTGGAGGGTCTCGATCACATGGCTGCCCCCGCGCGCACCCAGGTCGGCATCGTCGGCGCCGGCCCGGCCGGCCTGCTGCTATCGCACCTGCTGGCCCTCGCCGGCATCGACTCGGTGCTGGTGGAGAACCGGTCGAGGGAGTACTGCGAGGCCAGGCAGCGGGCCGGGATGCTCGAGACCGGCACGGTCGGGCTGCTCCGGTCGGCCGGGGTCGGCAAGCGGCTGGACGCCGAGGGGATCGAGCACGACGGGATCTACCTGCAGTTCGCGGGCGAGCGGCACAACCTGAACTTCCGCGAGCTGACCGGCGGCCGGACGGTGACGATCTACGCCCAGCCGGAGATCGTCAAGGACCTCATCGCCCGGCGGCTCGCCGACAGGGGGGCGGTCGAGTTCTCCGCCACTGACGTGGCGGTATCGGGGGTCACCGAGGACCGGCCGGTGCTCTCATACACCGACGAGTCAGGAAGGGCGCACGAGGTCTCCTGCGACGTGATCGCCGGATGTGACGGTTTCCACGGGATCTGCCGGCCGCTGTTTCCTGAAATCTCGGTCTATGAGAAGTCGTATCCCTTCGCCTGGCTCGGCATCCTCGCTGACGCCGCGCCCGCCACTGACGAGCTGATCTACTCCCGCCACCCAGACGGCTTCGCCCTGTACTCGATGCGCTCGCACACGGTCTCCCGCCTCTACCTGCAGGTCCCGCCGGGTGAGCCGCTGGAGAACTGGCCCGACGACCGGATCTGGTCCGAGCTAGACAAGCGATTCAGGGTCAACGGCAGCGACTGGTCCGTCTCCGAGGGCCGCATCACCGACAAATCGGTCACGCCGATGCGCAGTTTCGTCGCCGCCCCCATGCGCCACGGCCGCCTGTTCCTGGCGGGCGATGCCGCGCACATCGTGCCGCCGACCGGCGCCAAGGGACTCAACCTCGCGCTCAGCGATGTTGTGGTGCTGGCGAACGCGCTCCGGGCGGCGCTGGTGGACAAGAACTGGGACCAGGCCGACGCCTACTCAGACACCTGCCTGGAACGGGTCTGGCGCGCGACCCACTTCTCCTGGTGGATGACCTCGATGCTGCACGTCAACCCGGAGGCGGACACGTTCGACGAGCAGCTGATGCTCAACCAGCTCCGCTACGTCACGTCATCCCAGGCAGCCGCGCTGTCCCTGGCGGAGAATTACACGGGATACAAGCCCGTCCGCTTCGAGCCCTGATCACCGCCTCGCAGCCCGGAGGCACACCGCCGCCCCGCGAGCCAAAGGGCCTCGAGCGCCCGGCCGCGAGCCGGGGAAAGCAGAGCTAGCCCCGGTCGTGCCGTCGGGGCCGCAGCGCCCGTGAGAGCAGCGCCGACAGCGCCGCCGCGGTCCCCGCGGTGGTGAGCGAGAGCGCACCGGGAGGCGCGTCCTCGTCGAGCAGCTGCAGGGCGCGCAGCCGGTGCCTGAGCACGTGGATCTCGCTGCCGATGGCGCCGGTGAGGCTGCCGCCCGACCTTGACGTCCACCCCTCGCCCGCGTGCAGCTCGGCCAGCCGCCCGGCCAGCTCCTCGTATCCGACCGGCCCCTCCTGCGCCATGATCACCAGCAGCGCGGCCTCCCGCACGGCGACGGTGAAGTCGGGGTCGGTGCCGTCGTCCGGGCCGATCAGCGCGGCCGTGCCGATGTGCCAGCGCACCGCGGCGTCCTCGGACATCAGCCGCCCGGTCTTGGACAGCACCAGGGTGCTGCCGATCCGCCTGATCGCGCCCATTTCGTGCTGCGCGAGCCCGCGCAGGATGTGCAGCGGGTAGACCTCGAGTTCCTGATGCCGCCTGCCCGCCCCGGAGCGTGCTCCGGCCGAGGTGCTCCGCGGCTCCCAGCCGAACAGCCCGGCGGCCTCCCCGACCAGGGCCGGCGCGATGTAGTGGCGCGCGGTCAGCCGGAGTCCCGCGTCCGCCCGGGAGAGCAGCCAGCGCAGCGTCGGCAGCGGCTCGCCCAGCAGCTCCGGAGGCTCAAGCATCCGGGGCATCACCCGCCGGGCCAGCGACGAACGCTCGCCGGGGTGGCCGTGCGCCCACTCGTCGATCCGCTCGGCGCTGATCCGGCTGAGCCAGCTGTCGGTGTCGGGCGAGTCGGTGGTCCGGGTGAGCCAGCGCTCGACCAGCGCCGCGCGCTTGGTCTTCCAGCCGCTCACGCCGACCTTGAGCTCCCGGGCGGCGACCGCGAGCTCGATCGCGGCGCCGCAGGCGTCGTAGGCGGCCCGCTCGTCCGGCCCCATCGCCGATGACCAGGCGAGCAGGTCGGTGTCCGGCGGCACGGCGTGCGAGCTGCCGAGCGCCTTGGTGTAGGCGTCGAGCCCCTCATCGCGCGAGCTGGCGTAGGCACCGAGGATCCGGGAGGTGTCGGTGCTGACGCAGACCTCGGCGTACCGCTCCATCCCGGCCAGGGTGAGCAGCCGCGCGAGCGCGCCGACGACCGCGAGCTGCCGCTCGGCCGTCTGCGGCACCCCGCTGGGCAGCGCGCACCACAGGAACTCCTGCAGCCGCAGCAGCGATATCGCCTCAAGGCCGCCGCCGGAGGAGAGCACGCGCAGCGCGGCTCGCGCATCATCGGCGACAACGGGGTCCTCGCGCGCTAGCGTTTGCAGGGCCTCTGCCTCAGTCATCATGGCGTCAGTCTGCCCCACGAAAACGGCTGGCGGTAGATGCGTTGCGGATTTGGCTGGTGATGTTCGGGATGCTCGCCACACGGAGGTTTCGGTCTCCGTCCGCTTTTCTTTCGATATGGAACGGACCGTTTCTTCGCCTGCTCTGGCCCGCTCTTCTCGGCCGCAGGTAACCCGCGGGCCGGCCGGTTGCGGCATGATGGCAACGGTGAGCAGCATCTACGAAGACCCCGAACTGTACCAGCTGGCGTGCGCCTACCGGGAGGTGCCGGCCGAGGCTGCCGCCCTGCTGGCCTGGTTCGATAAGCACGCGCAGCTCGCTGATGGCGGCGGCCGCGGTGCCCGCTCGGTGCTCGAGCTCGCGGCGGGCCCGGCCGAGCACGCCCGCGAGCTCGCCCGCCGTGGCGTGCACTCGACCGCTCTCGACCTCTCACCGGCGATGTGCGCCTACGCGGCCGGGCAGGCCAAGGCGGACGGCCTCGAGTTGAACGTCGTCGAGGCGGACATGCGTGACTTCCGTCTCACCGGCAGCGACGGCGGGCAGACCCGCTTTGACCTGGCGATCACCATGCTCAACTCCGTCTGTCATCTTTTCACCCTCGATGACCTGGTGAACCACCTGTCCGCGGTCTCCGCCCAGCTGGCCCCCGGCGCCCTTTACATCGTCGAACTGGCGCACCCGGCCGACTTCTTCTCCGCGGCGCCGCGCACCAGCAGCGAGTGGACGGTTGACGTCGGGGGCGTGCACGCGCGGGTCCGCTGGGGCGGGCGCGGGGACCAGATCGACCCGCTCACCCAGATCACCGACGAGCACATGACGATCAGGGCGACCGCCGCCGACGGCACCGTCCGCACGGTCAGCGACGTGGTGCCGAACCGTTTCTGGACACTGACCGAGTTCACCGCCGCGCTGCGCCTCGCGGGCGGCTACGAACTGGCGGCCAGCTACGGCGATTTCGACGACACGACCACGCTCGAAGCCCCGACCGCCTGGCGCATGATCTTGATCCTGCGACGGGTCTAGGCGATCTCTCGCGGCCTTCAGCCTGCCCTCAGGCGCGCCAGGACGTCCGCCCTGCCACCACCGGCCCGGCGTCCCTGGCGAACTGGACCGTGAGGCGCCGCGTGTCTATTCGACCGGGATCTCCTTGTTGATCAGGGAGAGGTCGATGCCCTGGCGCCCTCGGATGTAGCGGGCGGCCAGGTAGATCACGAGCGCAAGCACGTACATCGCGCCCATGTAGATGAGCGAGTCGTTGTTGTTGACGCCGTAGGCGTTGTTGGAGAGCCACTCGTAGAGGCAGAACCCGAGGAGCCCGATGGTGATCACGCCTGCGGCCGGGATGACCGGCACGCCAAGCAGCTTCAGCCGGGAGGCGGGGGAGGCAGCCCACAGGTCAGGCTTACGCCACGGCAGGATCACCACCGCGATGGCGCTGAACAGGTACGTCACCGCGATGACGAGCGTCGCGTCGAGCGTGTAGGTGTGGAAGTTGGAGTTGTAGGAGTACAGCGCGCCGAGCCCGACCGCCGGCAGCAGCATCAGCACCAGCGACCAGACCGGCACCCGGCGTTTCTCCGACACCTGGGCCGCGCCGTCCGGCAGGATCCGGTCGAACGCCGCCGCGAAGATGACCCGGGTCGAGGACAGAAACAGCGTCCCCACCCAGGCGAAGAACCACAGGCTCATCAGCAGGATCAGCACGACCGAGACCACGTTGTTGTGCAGCAGCCAGCTGGCCAGCAGCACCGGGTACGGGAAGATCGGCAGCGCGTGCGCGGACGGCAGCCCGTAGGCCGAGTCGATCCAGAGCGCGTTGGCACTCTGGTAGAAGTTGAACCCGAACTCCTTGGCGAACACCAGCAGCAGCACGACCGAGAGCAGCACGGTGGTCCACAGGCCAAGGAACATGCCGCTGAACACGCGCTTGAAGTCGCTGGCGCCGCGGATCTCGCCGTAGAGCGTGGTGCCCCAGTTCGGCCACAGCAGGTAGAACATCAGCATCGGCACCAGCAGCATCGACTGGCTGAACGCCCCGGCCACGCCGAACGGCGCCGGGGTGTAGCCGATGGTCTTGGAGCCCGCGTCGGCGAGCGTGCCCGCGTAGGCGTTCTTCATGCCGAACAGCTTGGCCGTCTCTGAGTTGTAGGCGGAGATGAAGTCATTGCGGTTGTAGGCCAGCAGCAGGATCACGACGATCGCGACGCCGAGCAGGCCGCCGTAGAAGCACCACTTCTGCACCTTGGCGTACCCGGACATGCCGAGCGAGACCAGCAGTCCGGCCAGCGCGATCGTGATCAGCGTGACGACGAAGGTCCCGGTGTGCGTGCCGAACCAGGCCGCGCCGGACGGGTCGTTGAACGCCACCCACAGTGGCTGGAAGAACTCCTCCGACAGCACCGAGCCGTAGATCGGCGCCCACAGCCAGAGGATGAACCACCAGCCGGTGGCGGCCATCACGAAACCGATCCCGCTGCCGAGGATCCGGGACTGCCATACGTAGTCGCCGCCCGCCCGGGGGATCGTGACCACGAGCCCGCTGTAGGCGAGCACGAGGAACGACACCCACACGGCGGAGATGAGCACCGCGGTGAGCAGCTGCCCGGCCGGGAACGCGTCCTGGTAGGCGAATTCGACCAGGCCGAGGGTGATCACGTTGGTGGACAGGCAGGCGTAGATCATCGAGTCGCGGACCGACCAGCCGCGCACCAGGCCGGTGGCTTTCCGCAGGAATAGCGTCGGTCTCTCGTCGCCGACGGCGTTAGTGGCCATGGTGTCCCTCCTCAGGGAAACAGCCCAACCCGCGTGCCTTGCCGAATGGCCAAACCACGTTATTTACCACTTCGACCTGTGTGACGGATCTTCGGCTAAATGGATAAACGTACCTTTGATGGTGATATGAACCGCCAGCACCATAACAGCTCAGCCGTTCACGAGAACATACTTAACTTTGCCGTTTTTTGGGTTCATATCAATCAGGGCCGCCTGAAGTACGCCATCACCGTACGAACTTCCAGGATTGACCGTCAGGGTCCGGCCCAGCTTGGACACGCCGCGGCTCTCGTGAATGTGCCCGTGCACCGAGAGCATCGGCTGGTAGTTCAGGATCGAGTCCCGGACCGCGGTCGAGCCGACGGGCTCAAGCACCGCGCCGCCGTGCTTGGGCCGCAAGCGCGAGTCGAGCGCGGGCGCCTCGTCCAGGCCGGTGCCGTAGGGCGGCGCGTGGAAGTTGAATATTGTCCGGTCCATGCTCGGCAGCTGGCCGGCGATCGCGTCGATCCTGGCCGCCAGCTGGTCCTCGGGCGCCTCCCGGTGGGTGTCCCATGGGGTCGGGTTGGTCCAGCCCATCGAGACCATGGTGAACCCGCCCAGGTCGATCGCCTTCCCCTCGGCGAACGTCACCGACGGCGCGGCCTCCAGGATCGGGTCGATCTCGAAGATGTCGTCGTTGCCGCCGTTCAGCACGCAGGGGATCGCGCCGCCCCGGAGCTTGCCGTCCGCCATGTCCAGCCAGCGGTCGAGCGATTGGGTCATCTCGGTGTTGAACCGCTGCGTGATCGCCCCCTCGGAGTTGAGCTCGTCGAGCTCCTCCCGGGTGACGACCGCCGGATAGGAGCCGCGGTCGCGCAGTTGCCGCTCCGCTGCCTGCAGTTCCTCGCGGCTCTCCAGGCGGCGCCGCTCGCCCCGGATCGTCACCTCCCAGTAGCCCGGGTAGGCGACGATCGGGACCATGACCTTGCCGGTGACGTCGCCGCCGAGCACGACCAGGTCGGCCTTGTAGAACGCGGCGGCGTTGAGGAACTTGCGCCAGCAGATCTCTGACCCGTGGATGTCGGTCGCGAAGAACATCTTCATCAGTGGTCCACCTCTTCTGGCCGCTCGTACCAGCGGACGCGCTCGCCGACGTTGGCGCGCAGCTTCCACTTCATCGACTTGGGTGACGACGCGGCGACGTCCAGCAGCTGCTTGGCCTGCGCGAGGGGGTCGAACTGCGCGTTGGGCGGCACCAGGCCCGGGTTCTCCGCGAGCAGGGCGGGCAGCTTCTCCAGGCTGCCGGTGCTTGTCCGCCACCAGCCCCAGTCGGCACCGAGCAGCTCGCGAAGGCGGCCGAGGTCGATGAACGGCTCCGATGATCTCTCGGCGATCGGCAGGCCCGCCAGCAGGTGCGTGATGTCGTGCACGTCCTTGGCGTTCAGCTCAACGATCTGCAGCTTGGACAGCAGCAGGTCGGCCGGGTCGAGGGTGAGCGAGGAGTTGCCAAACGAGGACCGGAAGTCGAGCGTGTGGCACATGACGAGCCGGTCGACCATGACGTCGACCGGCCGGCCGGAGGGCGCGATGAAGTACATCTGCCGGTCACCGTTGAGGCTGTTGAACATCTTGTCGGGGACGCACCCGTTCTGCTCAAGGAACGCCGCGACGTCCCGGCGGCCCTTGCCCGCGCAGGCCAGGTCCATGTCCTGGCCCGCCCGGAGCCGGGGCGGGAAGTCCGGGCAGAGCACGCGGACGCCCAGCCCGCCGAGCAGCCGCAGCCGCAGGCCGGCCCGGGTAGCCCCCTCGACGAGCGTGACCGCCTCGGGCAGCGGGTCATCTTCGGGCGAAGACATGCGTGGCAAACTCCCGTTAAGCCGACGTGGATTAGTACCGATGATGAGGAGGCTCCCCGCGAACTGTCCATACATTCCCCGCTATCACATGATTGGTTCCACCATGTGGGTAGGATCTTCCCGGGAGTGCGGAACTTGAGTCCCACCAACAACTCGAGTCCCACTAATCCAGGGTCGCATCCGGATTATGGCGATAGAAGGGTATTTGCTCCGGCGGAAGCGGCGCGTTGCCCGCGATCAGGTCCGCCGCCTTCTCCGCGACCATCATGACCGGCGCGTAGATATTGCCATTGGTTACATAGGGGAAGACGGACGCATCGACCACCCGCAGCCCCTGGACTCCGTGCACCAGCAGTGAGCCGGGATCGGTGACCGAGAGCGGGCCGGTGCCCATCGCGCAGGTACAGGACGGGTGGAGTGCCGTCTCGGCGTCGCGCGCCACCCAGGCGAGCACCTCGGACTCGGTGGCGACCGACCGCCCGGGCGACAGCTCCCCCGCGTTGAACTCGCCGAACGCGGGCTGGTTGAGTATGCGCCGGGCGATCTCGATCGCCTCGGTCCACTCCTGCCGGTCGTTCGCGGTGGACAGGTAGTTGAACCGGAGCGCGGGCTTGCCGAACGGGTTGGCCGACTTCAGCTTCACCGACCCGCGCGAGTCCGAGTACATCGGCCCGATGTGCACCTGGTACCCGTGGCCCCCGGCTGGCGCGGAGCCGTCGTAGCGGATGGCGATGGGCAGGAAGTGGAACATGAGGTTCGGGTAGGCAACCTCGTCGTTGGACCGGACGAACCCGCCCGCCTCGAAATGGTTGGTGGCGCCGGGGCCCGACCGGGCCAGCGCCCAGCGCAGCGCCACCCCGGGCCGGTTCCGCCACTTCAGTGCGGGCGCGACCGAGACCGGCTGCTTCGACCCGTACTGGATGTAGACCTCGAGGTGATCCTGCAGGTTTTCGCCGACGCCGGGCAGGTCCGCCAGCACGTCGATGCCGAGGCCGGCCAGCTCGGCCGCGTTGCCCACCCCGGACAGCTGCAGCAGTTGCGGCGACCCGAAGGCCCCGGCGCAGACGATCACCTCGCCGCCGTAGGCCCGCCGCGGCGCGGAGGAGACGTCGATGACATTGACGTCGCCGACCCCGGCCGATCCGCGCAGCACGAACTCCACCCCGGTCGCGCGCGTTCCCGAGAACAGGATCCGGGTGGTGTGCGCGAGGGTGACGACCTTCAGGTTCGGCCGCGACATGGCCGGGTGCAGGTAGGCCCGCGCCGCCGACAGCCGACGGCCGCGGTAGATGTTCCGGTCGAAGGCGGCGAACCCCTCCTGCCGGTACCCGTTGACATCCGTGGTGAGCGGGTAGCCGGCCTGCTGCACCGCCTCGAAGAAGGCGCCGAACAGCGGGTTAGCCGCGGGCCCGCGCTCGAGCACCAGCGGCCCGTCCTCGCCGCGGAACGGCTCGTCCGGCGTGCCCGGCGCGGCCAGGCAGTTCTCCATCCGCTTGAAGTACGGCAGGCAGTGCGCGTAATCCCAGGAGGACATCCCCTCGTCGGCGCCCCACCGCTCGTAGTCAAGCGGATTGCCGCGCTGGAAGATCATCCCGTTGATGGACGAGGAACCGCCGAGCACCTTGCCGCGGGCGTGGTAGATCCGCCGCTGGTTGAGGAACGGCTCCGGCTCGCTCTCGTACTTCCAGTCGTAGTAGCGCGATCCGATGGGGAAGGTGAGGGCGGCCGGCATGTGGATGAACGGATCCCAGATGAAGTCGGGCCGCCCGGCCTCGAGCACGAGCACCCGGGTGGTCGGGTCGGCCGACAGCCGCGCCGCGAGCGCGCAGCCGGCAGACCCGCCGCCGACGATGATGTAGTCAAACTGCGCTGGCGCCATGTGCCCCTCTGTTGCATGAGTAGCTCTTGTAACATCCGTCACGGCCGTCGTCGCCGTCAGTGCGGCCGTGGCCCGTCACTTCACCGTCGTTGCCGGTCACCTCGTGGCGGCCCGCAGGTGGTCCCTGATCGTGCCGGTCATCGGGTGGCCGAGGCCGAGGTGCTGCTCGCAGTCGGCCAGGGTGGTGCGGAGCAGCTCGACCGCGTCGGTCAGCCGGCCGGCCTCTGAATACGCCACGGCCAGGTTGAACCTGGTAGTCAGCGCCTCGATGTCCCCCGAGCCGAGCACCAGGTCGCCGTCGGCCACCGCGCGCTCATAGACGTCGATGGCCTCCCGCGTCCGCCGCGCCTCCAGGTAGGCCGAGGCGAGGATGGCGCGGGAGGCGATGGTGTCGCGATGGTCGTGGCCGAGGACGCGCGACCGGTCGGCCACCACCCGTTCGTACTGCGGCACGGCATCCTTCAGCCGGCCGGCCGTGCGGTTGGCGTAGGCCAGGTTGCCGCGGGCGATGATCGTGTCGGGATGATCCTCGCCCTGTGCCCGCGACCGATCGGCGAGCACCCGTTCGTACTCGCGGATCGCCTCCTTGGGCTTCCCGCCGAGCCGGTACGCGTTCGCCAGCTGCGCGCGTACCGCCAGGGTCTCGGGGTGGTCGCGCCCGCTCGCCCGTTCCCGGTCGGCGAACGTCCGCTGGTAGCCGGCGGCCGCGTCGCGGTACTGGCCCGCCGCCAGCAGCTCGCCCGCCAGGCCGGCCCGGGCGGTCATCGTCGCGGCGTGCAGCGGGCCAAGCTCCCGCTCGGCGGTCGCCAGGGTCTGCTCGTGCAGCCGGAGGCTGTCGCCATGCCGCCCGGCCGCCGAGTACGCGTCGGCGAGCTGCAGCCGGACCGACAGCGTCTCCCGGTGCGCCGGGCCGAGTATCCGCTCGCGCACCGTGACGGCCTGCTCGTACTGGGCGATCGCCTCGGGAACCCGGCCGGCCGCCTCCAGCGAGCGGGCCGCGCTCACCCGCGCCGCCACCGTGTCCGGGTGCTGCGGCCCGAGCGCGGCTTCGCGGTCGGCCAGCGTCGCCTCGATCGCGCTGAGCGCCTCGGCCAGCCGCCCGGCGGCGGCGTAGGAGTCCACCAGCCGGTCCCTGGCCAGCACCGACTGCGCGTGCGCGGGCCCCAGCAGGTGCCCGCAGGTGCCCGCCATCGTCTGCCAGTAGCCGATGGCGGCGTCGGCGAGCACGGGGGGCTCGGCCAGCGACATCCCGGCGCGGAGCAGTGCCGGGTGGGCCTCCGGCTTCCACAGCAGTTCCCCGGCGAACGCGCGCAGCGCGCCCGTGCAGTCCCGCAGCGCCTGGCTCAGCTCAGCGGGCGCTCCGGTCGCCGGCCAGGCCTCGAGCAGCGCGGCCGCCGCCGTCTGCACCAGCTGATCGAGGCTGCCGGGCGCCAGGTAAGCGCGGACCGCGGTGCGGACCAGGGAGTTCAGCCAGACGGTGCGGGTGGCGTTCGTCGTGTCGACGGACGCGAGCCCGAGTTGCTG
This sequence comes from Trebonia sp., assembly GCA_050013875.1. GTDB lineage: Bacteria > Actinomycetota > Actinomycetes > Streptosporangiales > Streptosporangiaceae > Trebonia. The sequence continues at coordinate 93,668 of JBEKEK010000004.1, forward strand.
CAGGTTGGCGTAGGCGGCCTTGACCTGGTTCTGCTCGGCGCCGTCGGGGTCCGGCCTGCCGCTGATGTAGCCGCAGGCGGCGGGGGAGGTGAGCACCGCCGCCGGGATGCCGCCGGCGTCGAGCACGGCCGCGAGGGCGAGGGCCGGCCAGGCGAGGCCGGCCGGCGGCAGTTCGTGCGCGTACTCGACCGCGAGCGACCAGGTGGCGAGCAGCGATTGCGGGCAGCCGTCGATCATCGCGGTCGCCCGCAGCCGCTCCGCGTACTCGGTGCGGTAGTCACGGCAGGTGCCCTCGGCCACGATGATCACCGCGGCCGCCTGGGCGACGGCGATCGGCAGCCCGTCGATGTCCTCGGCCAGGTCGAGCGCCTCGACCCGCTGGTCGGGGAAGCTGACCAGCCTGGTGTTGAGGTAGCCGACCGCCTCGCGTCGGCTGAACCCGGGGACGCCGTAGGCGATCCGGCCGGGGCCTTCAAGCTCCGCCGCGGGCAGCCCGCTCGTCACCACGACCTGCCCGGCCCGCCCTTGCGGCCAGAGCCCGTCGAGATCGGGCGGCGACGTCACGCCGTCGAGCACGACGGCCCACCGCTGGCTGGTGCGCCGCAGCCAGTTCAGGAACCGCTGTGCGCTACTGTCGGCGCTTTCGTCGGCGGCGCTGAGGTTCAGGTCGGCCGCCGCCTGCGCATAGCCCGTGATGATGGCGGTCCGGTTCCCCGCGGCCACCCAGACGAGCAGGTCGACCGACCCGCTCGACCACATCGCGTGCGCGAAGCCGACCGCGAGCTGGGTCTTCCCGGTGCCGCCGGCCGCGCCGCCCGCCGCCATGCCGCCACCGGGGTCGGCGGCCTCCGCCGGGACCAGCAGGATCGTCTCGCCCGGGCGCAGCCCCTCGGCCAGCCCGAACCCGGTCTCCTGGCGGGACTGGAAGTCAACCGCCAGCGGCGGCACGGACCCGGACAGGACCGGCGCGGTTGCGGGCTGCGGGCTCATCGGCGCTGTCCCTCCCCACAGGCAAAGCGGCGTCGGGGGCATCATAATGACGAATTCGCACCACTAACCCGCTTTTTTCCTGAAAACGCCTGATCAGCTCGTTGCGGCCTTCCTCGATTGTCACATAAGACTCATCCATCACACATACACCAAAAAGACTGCTCCTTCACGTTGATCGCTATAGGCACGCATCTATTCCTCATCCCGATAGGGCGTCCCCCACCTCCGGCGGCAGAGATGCACAGCGCTCCCCGTGACTGCCGCCGAGCCCCGCTGACCGGGCGGTCTCAGCCCTGACGGCCGGGTGCGCCGCGCAGCGCCGGATGGTCCGCCACCACCGTGGCCGACCCCGGGGCCACCTCGGTAAACCCGCCGTCGGTGACCACCGGCAGGCCGCTGGCGAGCAGCTCCTTCCATTGCCCGACCGCCGCCACCCGGACGGCAAGGCCGAAATCGAGATCCTTCCATTCGCCGCGGTCCGGTGGATCCAGCTCCCACCAAGCCAGCTGCACCCCGTGGCCGACCTGTGCCATTGCTTTTCCGGCCGACATCGGCAGCTCCGGGTTCAGCCACAGCACCGGGGTAGCGGCGCCCGGCGCGGCCGGCCGCGCCGGATCGTCGAAGTCGGTCCCGGACACCTGGAGCTTGGCCAGATCGGGCGGCCACCCGTCCACCGGGACCGGCGGGAACACCCGCACCTCGGCCGACCCCCGCAGCACCGTGAGCCCGGGCAGCGCGCTGGCCCGCTGCCAAGCGGCCCCCCGGGCTCGCCGCACGACCTTCCGGATCCGCGCATCCTGCCACGCCCGGGTCGCCGCGGCCCACTCACCGCCCGGATCGGTAACCCGCGGGTCGGACAGGAACTCAAGGACGGCGCGACCCGCCCCCTCCAGGGCATCGGTCCTGGCCGGCGCGGCCTCCCGCTCGACCCGGATGACCAGCGGGAGCGCATACTGCGGCCCCTCATCCCGACTGGGCGCCTGCATCGCCGCGGCGCCCTGACTTTCGTCCATCACCTACCAAGGATCGCAGCCGGACGGGACCGGGTTACGCCGGGACTAGTTCCGTGGCGGACGGGGCCGCCAGGGCAGCGGGGGTGTGCAGGGCGGCGGCGTTGGTGGTGGCGAAGGCCTGGTACTCGCGGACTTCGGCGGCACGGCGGCGGCGGTTCCAGCCGAGCAGCGGTGCCATGATCGCGGCCACCTCGGGGGCGGCCGACGCCCCGGAGTCGGCCGACTCGATGAGCAGCCGGACGCGGCGGGCGAGGACGTCCGTCAGGTGCAGCGCGCCCTCGTGGGTGACCGCGTAGGCGACCTCGGCCCGCAGGTAGGGTGCGCCCCCGGTGAGCGGCTGGCCGAGGGACTTGTCCGCCCGGATCAGCTCGAGGATCTCGCCGGCCACCGAGCCGTACTTGGCGACCAGGTGCTCGACCGAGATGACGGGCACGCCGTAATCGTCGGCCAGCCGCTGCGCCGAGGCGCGGACCGCCGGCAGGCCGTCGGCGCCGAGCAGCGGCAGTTCGCCGGTGACCGATGGCGGGACCGGACGGGGAAAGTTCTCGACCGCGGCGTCCACCACGTCCTTGGCCATCAGCCGGTAGGTGGTGAACTTCCCGCCGGCGATCGAGACCAGACCGGGCAGCGGCGCGTCGACCACATGCTCGCGGGAGAGCTTGGTGGTCGGCTTTTCCGCGCCGCCGGCCCCGGCGTCGGGGCCGCCCTTGGCCTCAGCGTGCTTGACGTCGGCGTGCTTGACGGGCGCGGGCTCGGCGACCAGCGGCCGCAGCCCGGCGTACACGGCGAGCACGTCAGACCGCGATAGCGGCCGGGCCAGCACCCGGTTGGCCTCGCCCAGGATGTAGTCGACGTCCTCGGCGGTGGCCGCGGGCTCGGCGCGGTCGCCTGACCACTCGGTGTCGGTGGTGCCGACGATCCAGCGGTCGCCCCAGGGGATGAAGAACAGCACGCTCTTGCTGGTACGGACGATCATGCCGGTCTCGGCGTCGATCGCGGATTTGTCCATGACCAGGTGCACGCCCTTGGACATCCGGACCTGGTAGCCGGCCTGCACGCCGCTCGCCTCGTGCACCAGGTCCGACCAGACCCCGGCGCAGACCACGGTCCTGGTCGCGGCGACGTCGAAGGCCCGCCCGGTCTCCTCGTCGCGTACCCGCGCCCCGGTCACCCGTTCGCCGTCGCGGAGCAGGGACACCGCGCTGGCCCGGGTGACGACGGTCGCGCCGTGCAGCGCCGCGGTCCGCGCCACCGTCACCGTGTACCGCGCGTCATCGACTTGCGCGTCGTAGTAGAGCATGGCGCCGGCCAGCCGCTCAGGCCGCAGCGCCGGGACCCGGCGGAGCGCGCCGCGGGTGGTCAGGTGCCGGTGGTGCGGGACGGGCCGCTTGATGCCCTCCATCGCGTCGTAGATCACCAGCCCCGCGCCCACGTACGGCCGCTCGACCACCTTCCGGTAGAGCGGGTAAAGGAAGGGCACCGGCCGGACCAGGTGCGGCGCGAGCCTGCTGACGAGCAGGTCGCGTTCCCGCAGCGCCTCCTTGACCAGCTTGAAGTCGCCCTGCTCGAGATAGCGGAGGCCGCCGTGGATGAGTTTGCTCGACCGGCTCGAGGTGCCCGCGGCCAGGTCGCGGGACTCCACCAGCCCGACGCGCAGGCCCCGGGCCGCGGCGTCGAGTGCGGCCCCGGCGCCGGTTATGCCGCCGCCGATGACAAGCACATCGAGCGGCCCCGCCGCCAGCCTCCTTATCGCTTCGTCACGATCACGAGCATCAAGAACACCGGACATCGACGACTGCTCCTCCCCGGCCCCACCGGGGGGCCACCACTCCCCATGGTAGGTGCCTGGTTTCGCGGGGCCCGCTAGCCGGCCTGCGCCATCGCGGTCGGTCAGACGGGTGGCGGCGTGTCTTCGTCTGGGTAAACGATTGTTAATGTCTGCCTGTAAACGAGGCGGAAGCGGTGCAGTGAGGAGGCGGTCTCGGTGATGAGTGTTCGCGCGGCGGCGGCGATCGAGCCGGTTGGCGACGTTACGGCGGTGCTTGGCGAGGGTCCGTACTGGGTCCCTGAGGACGACTGCCTGCTCTGGGTGGACATCGAGAGCGCGCATCTGCACCGCACCTACTTCCCCTCGGGGGAGACGGTCACCGACTCGCTGAGCGCGGTGTCGGCTGCGTTCCCCGCGGTTGGCGGCGGCATTCTCACCGTCGGCGGTGCCGCACTGACCTTGCTCTTCCCAGCCGAGCGGGGAAATCAGGGAACTCAGTGGGTGACCAGGACTATCGCCGAGGCCCCCGGCCGCCAGGACCTGCGATTCAACGACGCGGGGGTGGATCCCGCCGGCCGCGTCTGGGCCGGGTCGATGCACATACCCGAATCGGACCCGCTGGGCGAGCTTTACCGGCTCGACCCCGGCGGCACGCTGACCACGGTGCTCAAGAACGTGACGGTCTCCAACGGTCTTGGCTGGTCGCCGGACGGCTCACGGATGTACTACGCGGACTCGCCGCTTGGCCGCGTCGACGTTTTCGACTACGACCCGGCGACCGGCGAGGCGTTCGCCCGCCGCCCCTTCGCCGACCTGTCGGGCGTGGACGGCGTCCCCGACGGGCTGACGGTCGACCTGGACGGCTGCGTCTGGGTGGCGATGTGGGGCGGCAGCGCGCTGCGCCGGTTCACCCCGTCCGGCCAGCAGGACGCGGTACTGCCAGTCCCGGTCTCCCAGCCGACCAGCTGCGCCTTCGGTGGCCCGGGCCTGACCGACCTCTTCATCACCAGCGCCAACGTCGGCCTCAGCGAGGCCGAGCGCGCCGAGCAGCCGCTGGCCGGCCGCCTGCTCCGCGTTCAGCCAGGTCCGATCGGCCTCCCCTCAACCATGGCCAAGGCCGCCATCCCCGCTTAAGTGCCTCACGGCGTTGATTGCCGTAGATACGCGCGTTACGCTGATTACAGACGACGCTCCCCGTGGAGGCGATCATGGAACAGGCCGAGCTTGCGAGCATCCGCGAGCTGTTCGACCGGGAGGTGCACGAGCGATTCCCCGGCGCTCCGATCAAGCGGATCGAGGTGCTTAATTACGGCGACGAACCCGAGGTCGAGCCGGGCCAGCTGGTCGCGCGGATCGTCGTCGAGGCACCAGCCGACCCGCCGGAGCGCATGCGGGCGTTCGAGACGTTCCACAACGAGCGCCGGGAGGCCATCCACGAGCTCCGGCGCGAACTGGACAAGCTGCCGATCCCGGTGCTCCTGCAGGTCGTGGCAGGCGGCGAGCAGCCGACCGCGGGCGGCATCACCGGGCCGAGGATCCAGCTGCTGCGCGGCGGACCAGGACCCTGCGGCCCCGGGCCCGACGGCCCGGGGCAGACCCCGGTGATGGCCAGGCTCGGTCAGGAAGACGTGGCGACGCTGGACACGCTGATCACCGCGGGCATCGCCAGCAGCCGGGCCGAGGCGGTCCGCTGGGCGCTGGCCCGCATCCGTGAGCGGCCCGCCTTCGAGCAGCTCCGCGTGCACACCCGCGAGATCGAGAACCTGAAGGCCCAGTTCTGACCCCCAGCCGAAAGCATGTTCCCGTTATCGTGTGCACTAATGGGTGCTATACGACCTGAACTACACACAATCATCACAGTGAGAGCCGAGGGTAAGGCGCCGGCGGAGCGTGACGGCGTCGTGGGCCACGGCGGTGACCAGCACCCCCGGACCCGCCAGCGGCAGCGCGGCCACCTCGGTGGTCGTGGGGTAACTCTCAGGTGGCGGCTCGGCCGCGCCATCGTTCACCCGGAGCAGCGTGCCGACTGCCCGGTGCCCAGATAGCACCGCCGGCCCCAGGCTGGCCGGGTCAGTGCCCGACACCTCGAGCGACTGCCGCAGCAACGGCCGCCGCGCGTAATCCACCCGCAGCACCGTCCGCGCCGCGCCGCCGTCCTCGCCGTGCCGCCCGAGCAGCAACTCGTCGCGCAGCAGGAGCGACGCCCCTTGGTCGAGCGAAGCCGACACGATGGTCGCGTGCCGCGCGCCCGCGGTCACCACCACCGGCTCCGGCAGGTACTCAAGCCGCGCCCCCGGCCCGGCGGACACCGCGATCCGCAGCACCGACTCGAGCCCGTCCGGCCCCGGCAGCGCGATGGACGCCGCCGCCGTCCGCACCCGCAGGAACGCCCCCGCTCCCACCGAAATCCGCAGCGAAAGCTCGTCACCGCCGATCGGCCCGGCCGCCCCGCCGATCACGTACACCGCGTCAGGCGTCCGCCGCAGCACCAGTGGCACCTGCGACGCCAGCACCGGCAGCCGGGTCACGCCGCCAGGCCCGGCGACCGCGACGATCGACGCGGACGCGGTGATCCGGTTCCGTGTGAGCAGAGAAACCACGGTCCGTTCTGGCTAAAGGAAGGACGGCGACCGGAGCGCGGCCCGCACCCAGTCGGCGACGTCGGCCGCGAGCGGATCTTCCCGCAGCGAAGTGAAGATCACCGGCCGCCCCTCGCGCACCGCGCCCGCGTCCCGCTCCATGACCGCGAGCGAGGCACCGACCAGTGGCGCGAGATCGGTCTTGTTGATCACCAGCAGGTCAGAGAAGGTGACCCCGGGCCCGCCCTTGCGCGGCACCTTATCGCCGCCCGACACGTCGAGCACGAAGATCTGCTGGTCCGCCAGCCCCCGCGAGAACGTCGCGGTGAGGTTGTCGCCGCCGCTCTCCACCAGCACCAGGTCGAGCCCGCCGAACCGTGCCTCGAGGTCCTCGACCGCGTCCAGGTTGGCCGCGATGTCGTCGCGGATCGCGGTGTGCGGGCAGCAGCCGGTGCGGACGGGGGTGATCCGGTCGACGTCGAGCACGCCTGCCCGCTGCAGGAAGTCGGCGTCTTCGGTGGTGTAGATGTCGTTGGTCACCACCGCGAGGTTGATCTCGTCCCGCAGCGCCCGGCAGAGTGCGGCCACCAGCGCGGTCTTGCCGCTGCCGACCGGCCCGCCGATGCCGATCCGCAGCGCCCGCCCCGCGCGCGGCGGGACCGGGTGCTCGTGCGTCCCGTGTTCATGGCTTCCGTGCTCATGGGCAACGGAACCGTGGTCGTGGTCAAGACTCAAAGAGTCTCACCTCCGCTCGGACATGCGCTTCGGCCAGCAGGTCAAGGGCCGGCGCGGACGGACAGGGCAATTCGGCGAGCGGTCCGTCGGCGGCTGCGGCGGCGCGCTCGGCGATCAAGTCGATGTCGCCGGAGAGCCGGGCGAGGACGGCGGTGGCCCGCATCGGGTCGAGGGCGAGCAGTCGGACCGCCGCGCTGGCAGGCCCGGCCACCGACTGGTAAGCGGCGATCCGCGCCGCGTCAGCGGTGTCGCACCCGGCCGCCGCGGCGGCGGCGCCAAGCACCACCGCCTGATGCGGCCCGCCCCGGTACTCCGCGCTGGCGCCGGACCCTGTCGCACGGGCGGCGGCAGCGTCGCCCACCACCCCGCGGTGTGGCCCGCCGGCGCTGCCCTGGCCGGCCTCGGCGACGACCGCCGCCCCGGCCGCGGCCAGGCCGGCCAACCCGCGGTCCTCCGGCCAGGCGATCCGCGCGGAGCGCAGCAGCGCCCGCCCCTGCCGCCGCGAGGCCGCGCGCTGCGCGGGGGACGGCGTCCGCGCATCCGCCTCGGCGTCAATCGCCCCCCAAAAATCAAAACCGTCAGTGTGAACGAGCGGTTGGTTCCAGTTTCCCCGCCCAGGGTCCCTCACTCCGTCGCCGCGTTCACCAGCAGTTGCGCGTTTGCGGACAGGCTCCTCGGCGGCCAAGCCAACACTGTCCGCCGCCAAGGCGGCGTTCGGTTCGCCCGCGCGGCGTTCACCAGCGGAGCGCGCGCACGCGGCCGCCGAAAGTCCCGCGGCGACCAGCCCGGCGGTCCGCAGTCGGCCGCGCAGAAACGCCTCGAGCGAGACTAGGTCCGTCACCGTCCCCGCCGTCACCGCCGGCTCAACCCCGCCCGAATGCGCGTGCCCTCCGGCCGGAAACCGGGAGTCACCAAGCAGCAGCGCCGCGATGCTCACCGCGATCGCCCGGTGCCGTGCGCGCGCCGCGTTCCCGGGCCGCCGCCCGAAACGCAAGTGATTTCTGAGGTACCTGTGGTGCTGATCGGGCGAAGATCTTGGAAACTTTTTTCCTGGCGGAAGAAAAGCACGCTATACCCGTGCAAACGTTCCAAGATCTTTTCTGTGCGCACGCAGGCTGCCGTAAATGTCCTGTATGTCCTTCTTCCCGCACTCGCCCGCTCTCGCCCATGCGTCCGCCGGGCATGATCGTGTGTCGTTCGGGTCGTATCGAGCCCCCAACGACACACGATCATGGTCGATGAGCGCATTAGAAGAGGAAGTAGCGCTGGGCCATGGGGAGTTCCGCCGCGGGCGCGGCCTCGACCGGTTCGCCGTTGATGCGGACGGTGAAGGTGTCCGGGTCGACCGCGATGTCCGGCCTGGCGTCGTTGTTCACCAGGTCGGCCTTGCCGCGGGCGGACACGTCGGCGACCGGGACGAGGGCGCGGGCGAGGCCGAGCCTGTCGGCCAGGCCTGCCTCAAGCGCGGCGGGGGAGACGAAGGTCAGCGACGTCCGGGCGGGCACCTTGCCGTAGGCGCCCCACATCGGGCGGGGCAGGATCGGCTGCGGGGTGGGGATCGACGCGTTCGCGTCGCCCATCGCCGCCCAGGCTATGAACCCGCCCTTGAGCACCGCGTGCGGCCGGACCCCGAAGAACGCGGGATGCCAGAGCACGAGGTCCGCCAGCTTGCCCGGCTCGACCGAGCCGATCTGGCCGTCGAGGCCGTGCGCGATCGCCGGGCAGATCGTGTACTTGGCGATGTAGCGCCGGGCCCGGGCGTTGTCCGCGCCCCGCGTGCCGCCGTCGTCGGAAGGCACCGAACCGTAACCCGCGAGCGCGCCGCGGCGCTCCTTCATCGCGTGCGCGGTCTGCCAGGTGCGGATCACCACCTCCCCGATCCGCCCCATCGCCTGGGAGTCCGAGCCGATCATGGAGATCGCCCCCATGTCGTGCAGGATGTCCTCGGCGGCGATCGTCGATGGGCGGATCCGCGACTCGGCGAACGCCAGGTCCTCGGGGACGGCCGGGTTCAGGTGGTGGCAGACCATGAGCATGTCGAGGTGCTCGTCGACCGTGTTGACCGTGTGCGGCCTGGTCGGGTTGGTCGAAGAGGGCAGCACGTTGGGCTGCGAGGCGACCGTGATGATGTCCGGCGCGTGCCCGCCGCCGGCCCCCTCGGTGTGGTACGCGTGGATGGGCCGGCCCGCGATCGCGGCCAGCGTGTCCTCGACGAACCCGGCCTCGTTGAGCGTGTCGGTGTGGATCGCGGTCTGCACCCCGGCCGCCGTCCCGACCCGCAGGCAGGCGTCGATCGCGGCCGGCGTGGTGCCCCAGTCCTCGTGCAGCTTGAACCCGGCGGCGCCGGCCCGCAACTGCTCCCACAGGGCCTCTTCGGAGACCGTGTTGCCCTTGCCGAGCAGCACGATGTTGATCGGCCAGGCGTCGGTTGCCTCCAGCATCCGCGCCAGGTTCCACCCGCCGGGGGTGACCGTGGTGGCCTTGGTTCCCTCGGCCGGGCCGGTGCCGCCGCCGATCAGCGTGGTGATCCCGGCGCCAAGCGCCTCGGGAAGCTGCGTCGGCGAGATCATGTGCACGTGACAGTCGATGGCGCCGGCGGTGAGGATCAGCCCGTTGCCCGCCAGCACCTCGGTGGACGGGCCGATGACCAGATCCGGGTGGACGCCGTCCATGATGTCGGGGTTGCCGGCCTTGCCGATCGCGGTGATGCGGCCGTCGCGGACACCCACGTCGGCCTTGACGATGCCCCAGTGGTCGAGGATCACCGCGCCGGTGATGACCAGGTCGGGGGTTCCCTCGGCGCGGGTGGCGACCGCCTGGCCCATCGACTCGCGGATCACCTTACCGCCGCCGAACACAACCTCGTCGCCCCCGGCGCACAGGTCCCGCTCGACCTCGATCAGCAGCGAGGTGTCGGCCAGCCTGACCCGGTCGCCCGCGGTCGGCCCGTACAGCAGCGCGTACCGCTCGCGGCTTACCTCGCTCATGCGTCTCCGCTCATGCGTCTCCCTCGACGGCGGCATCCCCGGTCAAGCGCCGGCCGCCGATCTGCAGGCCGGGCACCGCGCGCCGGCCGGCCAGCGGCACCAGCGAAACCTCGCGCTCCACGCCCGGCTCGAAGCGCATCGCGGTGCCGGCCGGGACGTTCAGCCGGTGACCCCAGGCGGCGTCCCGGTCGAAGCGCAGCGCCGCGTTGGCCTGCGCGAAGTGGAAGTGCGACCCGACCTGGACCGGCCGGTCGCCGGTATTCGCGACCACCAGGGTCAGCGCCGGCCGCCCGGCGTTCAGCGTGACCGGCCCGTCGCCAGGCAGGATCTCGCCGGGGACGATGCGGGCCGAGCTCACGGGATCGGCTCGTGCACGGTGACGAGCTTGGTGCCGTCGGGGAAGGTCGCCTCGACCTGGACCTCGGACAGCATCTCGGGCACCCCGTCCAGCACGTCTTCCCGGCTGAGCACGGTGCGGCCGGTGGCCATCAGCTCGACGACCGGTCTCCCGTCCCGGGCCCCTTCGAGCAGGAACGACGTGATCAGGGCGACCGCCTCGGGGTAATTCAGCCGCAGCCCGCGTGCCCTGCGCTCTCGGGCGAGTCCCGCCGCCACGTGGATAAGCAGCCGTTCCTGCTCATGCGGGGAGATCAGCATGCCAGCACAATAAACCCGCGAGTCACGGCGGATGTTACAGGCATGTGACGAATTTTCACGCCCCGTTACCCGGCGGCTGGAACCCGGCCCACGGGTCGTAGTCAACCTCGAGCGGCTCCTGCGGCGGACGTTGGTCCGCGGGGACGTGCTCCAGGTTCAGCCGGATCCTGGTCCAGGTGGAGCTGCGGCCGCGCATCGAGTCGACCAGGACGTCGGCCGGGTGCAGTAGCGGCCAGACGTCGCCGTGCCGTTCCTTCCACCGCTCGAGGCCGTCCATCGCCTCCGCCTTGGTCTCGGCCCGGGCGATCTCGATCAGCGGCTTGGTCGACTTGCGGCGCCCGGTCGGGCCCGGGGCGCCACCGGGCCCGCCCGCGCTTCCCGCGCTTCCCGCGCTTCCCGCGCTTCCCGCGCTTCCCGCGTCGCCCGCGTCGTCATCGGCGGACGCCGGTGAATCCGCGGACGCCTTGGACGGCCGGCGCTTGGACGGCTGGACGCGCGGCGCCTCGCCGGCCTGTTTCTCGTAGTTGGGCGGCCAGGGCGCGTCCGGCAGCCCCGCCGCCTCGTCCCTGGCGGCCAGCTCGAGCAGCGGCTCAAGCGAGCCGACGGCGTCGTTCATGGCCGCCCACGGGTCGCCCACGGACGCGAAGCGCGCAGGTACCGTGTCGATGGTGAACCGCGCAGGATCGCAATCGGGAACCTCGTCCCAGGTCAGCGGGGTGGACACCCGTGCGTCTGGCAGCGGCCGGACGGAGTAGGCCGAGGCCACCGTGCGGTCCTTGGCGTTCTGGTTGTAGTCGACGAAGACGCCGTGCCGCTCCTCCTTCCACCACTTCGACGTCGCCAGATCCGGCGCGCGCCGCTCGATCTCGCGCGCCACCGCGACCGCGCACCGTCGCACGTCGCCGAACACCCAGCGCGGCGAGATCCGCGCGTAGACGTGCATGCCACGCGAGCCCGAGGTCTTCGCCCAGCCGGTGAGGCCGTAATCGGCGAGCACTTCCCGCGCCACCAGCGCCACAGAGAGGATCTGCGGCCACTCGATTCCGGGTACCGGGTCCAGGTCCACCCGCAGCTCATCCGGGTGGTCGAGGTCCGTCGCCAGCACCGGATGCGGGTTCAGGTCGATGCACCCCAGGTTGGCCACCCACACCAGCCCGGCCGCGTCGGTCAGCACCACCTCGTCCGCCGTCCGCCCGGACGGAAAGCTCAGCTGCGCGGTCCTGATCCAGTCCGGCCGCGAGCTCGGCGCCCGCTTCTGGAAGAACGGCTCGGCCTCCGCGCCGTTCACGAACCGCTTGAGCGCCATCGGCCGCCCGGCCACCCCGCCCAGCGCCCCGTCGGCGACCGCCAGGTAGTACTTGACCAGGTCGAGCTTGGTGTGCCCGGTGCGAGGAAAGTACACCTTGTCCGGGTTGGAAACCCCCACCGAGCGCCCAGCCGCCTCGACGACGATCTTCTTATCCGCCACCGCAGTCACCCCGGTCCGTTCAGACTCACTGATTTTGCTTCAGAATTTCCGACAAGCTGAAGCTGGTGGGCTCCGCCAGCTGCTCGTACGTGCAGGACTCGGGGGAGCGGTCCGGGCGCCAGCGGGCAAACTGCGCGGTGTGCCGGAAGCGCGGGCCCTCCATGTGGTCGTAGCGCACCTCGACCACGCGCTCCGGGCGCAGCGGCACGAAGGACAGGTCCTTGCCGACGTTCCACCGGCTGTACTCGGAGCTGCGCGGCGTCCGTGTCCCGCCGCCCTCCGCTGACGACGAGGCCGCCCAGTTCCACGGATGGCCTTCGAACGTCGTCACCAGCGGCTGCAACTCGGCCATCAGCGAGCGCCGCACCGCCATCGGGAACGCGCCGATCACGCCCACGCTCGCCAGCTCACCCGAGTCCCGGTACAGCCCGAGCAGCAGCGACCCGACCGCGTCGGGCCCGCTCTTGTGCGGCCGGTAGCCCGCCACCACGCAGTCCGCCGTCCGGTCATGCTTGACCTTGAACATCACGCGCTTATCAGGCTCATACAAAACCGACCGTGGCTTCGCGATCAGGCCGTCGAGGCCCGCGCCCTCGAACTGGCTGAACCACTGCCCGGCTTCCTCGTTATCGGAGGTCGCGGGGGTCAGGTGGACCGGCGCGGACGCGTTCGCCAGCGCCTCCTCGAGCGCGGCCCGGCGCTCGGCGAACGGGCGCTCCGTGTAGTCGACCGAGCCCAGCGCCAGCAGGTCGAACGCGACGAAGTGGGCCGGGGTCTGCGCGGCGAGCAGCCGTACCCGGCTCGCCGCCGGGTGCAGCCGCAGTTGCAGTGCCTCGAAGTCAAGCCGGCCGGCCGCCCAGTCCGGCAGCACGATCTCACCATCGATGACGCACCGGGCAGGCAGCTCGGACAGGAACGCGGTCACCAGCTCGGGGAAGTAGCGGGTCATCGGCCGCTCGTTCCTGCTGCCGATCTCCACCTCGTCTCCGTCGCGGAAGACGATGGACCGGAAGCCGTCCCACTTGGGCTCGAAGAGGAAGTCCCCCGACGGGATCGAGTCCACCGGCTTGGCCAGCATCGGTGCCACGGGCGGCATCACCGGAAGATCCATAACCACAGCTTGTCACGACCGGGGCGGCGCCAAACGCAACTCAGCCCACCCCGGTCCACTCGGCGCTGCGCGTCCAGAGCAGCTCAGCGAGTTCCTGGGTGGCGACCGGGTTCGGTTCGGCTACGGCGCACTTGTTGTAGTAGCGGCCGCTCTCGGCCGTCACCGCCGGCGAGGTCGCGCAGTACAGCGACGTGACCGCGCCAAGCTCGGTGGTCAGCATCCGGCGGGTGATCAGCAACCGGGCGGGCTGTGGCACGCGGCGCCAGATGTCGGAGGCGACCACGCCGGGGTGCAGCGCGTATGAGGTAACGCCGGCCCCGGCCCCGCCAAGCCGCCGCCCGAGCTCCTGGCTGAACAGCACGTTGCTCAGCTTGGAGACCGCGTACTCCCGCATCCCGGTGATGCTCCGGGTCCGCCTGCGTACCGCGTCGAAGTCGATGCCGGGCGCGGAGTAGTGCACCTCGCTCGACACGTTCACCACCCGGGCGCCAGGGCCGCTGGCCGTCAGCCGGTCGAGCAGCAGCATCGTCAGCGCGAAATGCCCCAGGTGGTTGACGCCAAAGTGGACCTCGAACCCGTCGTCGGTGAGCCCCCGCTGCCCGCCCACCCCGGCGTTGTTGACCAGCACGTGCAGCGGCTCGTCAAGCGCCAGGAAGCTCTGCGCGCAGGACCTGACCGACGCCAGCGAGGCCAGGTCGAGTGGCAGCCGCCAGACCGTCGCCGATCCCGTTTCCGCCTTGATCGCCGCGACGGCCGCCTGGCCGGCCGGGGCCGACCGGCACGCCACGTAGACCCGCCCGCCGCCGCGGGCGAGCTCGGTCGCGGTCGCCCGCCCGATCCCGGTGTTGCCCCCGGTTACCAGGAACGTCCGGCCGCGCGGGCCGCCGGGATCGTCGTCGGCACCGCCGTCATCTCCGGCCTCGCCGGGAAGATCGCTCATGTCCGTCATTATCCGCCGCAATCGTGTGCGGGAACGGCCAGGCCGGCGGCTGTGCGGCGCATCGGCACCGAACAAGTGTCGCCCGCGATACCGTGAACAAAGCGCGATGCCCGTTCATCACCACGAAAGTGGCCAACCCCCCGGGAGCAACGCAATGGCTGGACAACCCCAAGAGCCTTCCTGGACGCCCGCCGGACAGGAACAGACCCAGGCCCGGCCGGCCTGGCCGGCGCAGCCCACCTTCACGCCGCCTCCCGCCGCCCAGCAGGACGCGTACGGCTACCCGCAGCAGTCCGCGCAGGGCGGCTACCCGCCGCCGCCGCCCTCGCCGCAGCCAGGCTACGCCGGCCAGGAGCAGGGCCAGGCGTACGCTCAGGAGCAGGCACAGGCGTACGGCCAGGAGCAGGCGAAGGCCTATGGCCAGGAGCAGTCGTACGTCGGCCCGGACCAGACCTACGCGGGCCAGGACCAGACCTACGCGGGCCAGGGGCAGCAGTACCAGCCGCAGGGACAGCCCGGCCCGGACCCGGCCCAGTGGCAGTCGGTGCCAGGCATGGCGGCCGGCTACCA
>JBEKEK010000005.1:0-101789 GCA_050013875.1 Trebonia sp.
CTCCCGTCCGCCGGTGGGTGATGGCGTGCCCGTCTGCCGTTGTGCCGAGAGGATGGTGGCCTGATGGGCTCAGTCATCAAGAAGCGCCGCAAGCGTATGGCGAAGAAGAAGCACCGCAAGCTGCTGAAGAAGACGCGGATCCAGCGCAGGAACAAGAAGTAGCGCATGTACCGCCCGCCGCCGAGCGGGCAGCATGGTCTCGCGGGTGCGCCAGCGGCGTGCCCGCGTTTCCGCATGCCCAGAACCGCCTGCTGACCGTGAGCGGTTGGTACGGATCTTGGTAACTGGCCGGTCGCGGCGGCCGACCTGGCTAACAATGGCATGTGGGGTAAGCCCGGTACTTAGATCGGAGCGGATATGAGTGGCAGACGGCGGCGCGACGACGGGTGGGACGACGGTCGCCGGGATGACGGGTGGGAGGGGCGGGGTAGCGATGCGACCGGCAGCCGGCCCGGTCCCTGGCAAGACGGCGGCGCCGATGACCAGCGCGGCCGGGGGTACCCAGCCCCTTCGTTCCAGCCGGTGAACGAGCCGGCCAGCGGGTACGCCACCGGGTCAGGCGGGTACGGCGCCGCGAACGGCTACGGCTCGTCCAATGGCTACGGCTCGGCCGACGGTTACGGTTCGGCCGGTGGCCAGGCCGGCAACGGCTACGACCCTTCCGCTTACGATGCCGGGCGCACCGGCGCCGGGGCCGGGTACCAGGGTTCCGGCTATGCGCGCGACGACTCCGGCTACGGGCGCGGTGGTTCGGCTTACCAGCGCGGCGGTTATGACACCGGGAGTTACGAGCAGAGTGGGTACACCGCCGCGGGTTATGCCACGCAGAACGGCGGCAGTGGCGCGGCTGACTACAACCAGTCGGGTTACGGCGCGTCCTATGCCACGGAATTCATGCCCGCCGATGCCGGTACCGATGACGCGGCTTATGACGGGCCGGGCGGCACTCCCCGGCCGATCGGGCGGCTTTCCATTTACACGCTGCTTGACGATAAGGCGGGTGAATTCGACCGGCTTGCGGAACGCGCCGCGGAAGGCGTTCGCTCGTCGGAACCCGATACCTTGGTATACGTCATCCACGTAGTGCCAAAGGCGCCAATGCAGCGGATCATCTACGAAATTTATCGTGATCGCGCGGCCTTTGAGAGCCACGAGCGGCAGCCGCATATTCAGCGGTTCATGGCCGACCTCGCGTTCTGCGTCCTTGCCACCAACGTCATCGACTTGCGGCTGAAATACGCGAAGGTCGCGGCACTCGGCGGCCAGGCGGCGGGCGCGGCCAGTGCGCCCGGGCAGGTGCAGGGCCGGGGTTCGGAGCCGCAGCGGGAGCCGCAGCCTCTCACGTCCGCTGCTCGCAGTGGCCAGTACCGCACCGGCCAGTACGACAGCGGCCAGTACGACAGCGGCCAGTACGACAGCGGCCAGTACGCGGCCGGGCAGCCTGCCGCCGCGACCCGTGTGGGGTACCCCGCAGAAGCTGCCGCCAGTGCCAGTGCCAGTGCCAGTGCCGGCGCCGGGGTGGCGGCGAGCTTCACGCCGGCCGATGACCGCCATGCCGTAGCCGCCAGCCAGTACGCGACGGCCGGCACCGGGCAGTATCCCGCCAGCGGCGCTGACCAGTACGCGACGGCCGGCTCCGGGCAGTATCCCGCCAGCGGCGCTGACCAGTACGCGACGGCCGGCTCCGGCCAGTATGCGACGGCCGCCACTGGCCAGTACGCCGCGAGCAGCGCCGGCCAGTACGCCGCGAGCGGCGCGGACCAGTACGCCCCGGGCGGCGGCCAGTACGCCGCGAGCGGCGCTGACCAGTACGCCGCGGCCGGCTCCGGCCAGTACGCGACGGCCGCCACCGGCCAGTACGCCGCCGACGGCTCCGGGCAGTACGCCGCGAGCGGCGCGACCTCGGTGACCAGCGGGAACGGTCAGTACGGGTACGCGAGCGGCGGCTATGCCGCGGATGGTTCCGGCCAGTACGCGGCGAGCGCCGCTGACCAGTACGCGACGGCTGGCGCATACCCAGCCACCAGCACTTATGCCGGCGCAGGTGGCTACGCGGGCGCGACCGCCTACCAGGCCGCCGTCGATTACCCGGCGGGCAGCGGGTACTCAGGGACGACGGGATACCCCGGCGCGGCCGGGTATCAAGCCAGCGACGGCTATGCGGGCGCCAACGGCAACGCGGGGTCGGGCGGCCATGCCGGAACGGCGAGCGGCCCGTACTTCACCCCCGCCGGGTCGGCGGCCGGCCAGTACCAGGGCGCCGCTAGCCAGCCGGTTGGCGGCCAGGCAGTTGGCGGCCAGCAAGGAGGCAGCGCGCGTCGCTACCGCGAGCTCACCGCGGGCCCGTCGTCCGACGTGGCCTCCGGCGCTTACCCCAGTGAGGGCGAAGCGGCTGTCGGCTATGGCGGGCGCGAGTATGACCAGGCCGGGCAGGACAAGGACGGGACCGCCGCGTGGGTGCCGCCCGGGTACTCCGGCCAGGGGTACCGGTGAACTCGGTTGCCGCACCGCGAATCACACTGCTCGGCCGACCCGGCTGTCACCTGTGCGACGACGCCCGGGAGATCGTCCGCCGGGTTGCCGATGATCTCGGCGTGACCTGGGAGGAACGCGACATCACGCAATCAGAAGAAGACATGCGTGAATATTGGGAGAAGATCCCTGTCACGTTGGTGGATGGCGTTCAGCATGATTTCTGGCGAGTCTCTGAGGATCGCCTCCGGGCGGCGCTGGCCGTACGCTAACCGCGCGCTGCTGCCCATGCGCTAACCGCGCGGTGCTGTCGTGCGCTAACACCGTCATGCGCTAACGCCCGTACCAGGCTTTACCGAATTAACACCCGCATCAGGCATTACCGAATGATTTCCTCTCGGTCTGACCTGACGTCACATAACCCATATATCGCACGCACCGCGTGTTACCCGGGGTGTAAAGTTATCCACAGCTGCACGCTTATCCACAGGCGGGCGATTTATACGGTCAGTTACCGAAGTGCGCGTTCCGTCGCAGGCCAGGGCATCCCGCCCGGTGGGCACGGCCGCGGCTCGCATCGTCGCGGCCGGGTTCCAGCAGGCGGTCAGGGGCGGGACGAGGAGCGGCCCCTGGGCGGCGGGAACTTTGTGCATCTGTTCACAAACGACGTATGGTAGGTAGCGGCTGCGATAGGCGCAGGTCGGCGGATACCGGCCTACGCCACTTCGCAACGCCACCGAGACCAATGCGGGTCGCGCCCTGTGCGGACCGCCCTAGCGCCGAACCTTCCCCGGGAGCGTCGCATGTCCAGTGCCGCCGAGCTTTCCGGCCCCGAATCGGAGCCCGGCCATACTGCCGACCGCCCATACCCGAGCGGCATCCCCGAGGCCACCGTTGCCCGGCTCCCCGTCTACCTGCGGGCGCTCTACACGCTGGCGGAACGCGGGGTCTCCACAGTGGCGAGCGACGAACTGGCGCGGGCGGCCGGCGTCAACTCGGCCAAGCTCCGCAAGGATCTAAGCCATCTGGGTTCCTACGGCATCAGGGGCGTCGGCTACGACGTGGAATACCTGGTCTACCAGGTGTCCAGGGCCCTCGGGCTGACGCAGAACTGGCCGGTCGTGATCGTGGGTGCCGGTAACCTTGGGCGCGCCCTGGCCCACTACGGCGGATTCGTCACCAGGGGCTTCCGGATCGAGGCGGTCCTTGATACCGATCCGTTCCTGATCGGCGGCGACGTCAGCGGCATTGCGGTCCGGCCCGTGAACGACCTTGAGGCCGTGGTGACCAGCAAGAACATCGCGATCGGAGTTATCGCGGTGCCCGTCGGCGCCGCCCAGAAGGTGTGCGACCGGCTTGTCGCCGCCGGTGTGACAAGCATCCTGAACTTCGCCCCGCTGGTGCTTAATGTGCCAGAGGGCGTGGATGTGCGTAAGGTCGATCTATCGATTGAGCTGCAGATCCTCGCCTTCCACGCGCAGCGGCGTTCCGCCGAGCGGTACGAGCAGGCGGCGGACCAGGCAGCCGTGGAAGCGTAGGCGGGTGTGTTGAGGTTGGGACGCGAAGCATGAGCCTCCTGGTCGTCGGGCTGAGCCATAAGAGCGCGCCGGTTTCCACCCTGGAACGGGCCGCGGTCACCGGCGACACGCTGGGCAAGCTGCTGCACGACGTTGCCCGCCTGCCGGACATCGCCGAGACTTTCGTGATCTCGACCTGCAACCGGGTGGAGGTCTACGCCGAGGTTGACCGCTTCCACGGCGGCGTCGCCGGGGTATGCGACCTGCTGTCGCGATACTCGGGCATCCCCGCCACCGAACTGACCTCCAGTCTGTACGTGCACTACGAGGACCGTGCGGTCCAGCACCTGCTGGCGGTGTCGTGCGGACTCGAGTCGATCGTGGTGGGCGAGGACCAGATACTCGGCCAGGTGCGGACGGCGCTGAAAGTGGCCGGCGACCACGGGACGCTCGGCCGGTCGCTGCGTGACCTCGGGCGGCTCGCGCTGCGGACCGGCAAGCGCGCCCGCTCGGAGACGGGCATCGACCGGCTCGGCGTCAGCCTGGTCAGCGTGGGTATCGAGCTCGCGGTCGTGAGCCTGCTGGCCCCCGGGGGGCGCGAAGCGTCCCCCCAGGGGGGGACGGGGGGACTGGTCCCCCCGTTCGGGGGGTCACCGGGGGGGCGTCCCCCGGGGGTAAACACAGCAAGCACCTCACCGCTAGCGGGGCTCCGGGTTCTTGTCGTCGGGGCGGGGGCGATGAGCGGACTGGCCGTGGCCACCGCCGCCCGCGCGGGGGCGGCGCGGGTGGCCGTCGCCAACAGGACCCGCGCCAAGGCCGAGCGGCTGGCGGCTGGGGTAGGCGGCGTGGTCGCCGATTTCGCCGACCTGCCGACGGCGATCGGCGAGGCGGATCTGGTTATCTCCTGCACCGGCGCCGCCAAGCCGGTGATTACCGAGAAGATCGTGGGTGACGTGCTGCGCGGCCGCGGCGACGGCCGCCCGCTGGTGCTGCTCGATCTGGCCATGCCAAGGGACGTCGATCCGGCCGTCGCTGATCTGGTGGGGCCCGCGGGAAACCGCGTGAGCATCGTCGGCATGGATACGCTGCGCGGCAGCGGGGGCGGCGGAGTCGGGGACGACGAGGTGGCCGCGGTCCGTGCGATCGTCGAGGAGGAGTTCGCCGTCTACGGCTCCGCGGTCCGCGCCGCCCTGGTGACGCCGACCGTCGTCGCACTTCGCGCCAAGGCGGCGACGGTGGTCGACGCCGAGCTTGCCCGGCTGGCCGGGCGGCTGTCGGAGGAGAGTGTGAGCGGGCATGCGCTGGAAGAAATGGCCCAGACGGTCCGACGAGTGGTAGACAAGCTGTTGCATGCACCCACTGTCCGGGTAAAGGAACTCGCATCGTCACCGGACGGGGAAGAGTACGCGGCCGCGCTGCGGGTGCTCTTCGATCTGGACCCGCGGACTGTCGACGCGGTGACACATGCGGAAGTCGAATCCCCGAACACCAACCCGGAGGGGAACCTGTGAACGCGGAGCCGCTGCGGCTTGGCAGCCGACGGAGCCCGATGGCGATCTCGCAATCGGGTGACGTGGCCCGGCTGATCACCGAGCGGACCGGCCGCCGGGTCGAGATCGTGGGCGTGAACACGCACGGGGATGTCAGCGCGGAACTGCTGACCCAGATCGGCGGCACCGGGGTTTTCGTGAGCGCTTTGCGGGAATCCCTGCTCCGCGGGGAGGTGGACTTCGCCGTGCACTCACTCAAAGACCTGCCGACCGGGACCGCCCCGGGCATCACTCTTGCCGCTATCCCGCCTCGTGACGATCCGCGCGACGCGCTCGTCGCACGGGACGGGGGCAAGCTCGCGGATCTGCCGCCGGGCGCGCGGATCGGAACTGGCGCGCCGCGCCGCGCCGCGCAGCTTTCCGTGCTGCGCTCCGACGTCACCTGCGTCCCGATCCGGGGGAACGCCAACACCCGGCTGGCCAAGGTCCGCGACGGCCAGCTCGACGCGGTGGTGCTCGCCTACGCGGGACTGGCCCGGATCGGCCGCACCGACCTGGTGAGCGAGATCTTCGAACCGGACGACATGGTGCCGGCGCCCGGCCAGGGCGCGCTCGCCGTGGAGTGCCTGGCCGATAACGCCGAGCTGGCCCAGCTGCTGGCGACCATCGAGCACCCGGCCACCCGCGCGGCCGTCACCGCCGAGCGGTCGCTGCTCGCGGCGCTCGAGGCCGGCTGCAGCGCCCCGGTCGGCGCGTACGCGGCCGGCCTGGCCGGCACCGACCGGCTGCACCTGGACGCCGTCGTGCTCGGCGTCCGGCCAGGCACTGGGCAGCCTGGGGTAATAGATGGAAGCGCCGCTTCAGTGACAATGGCGGTACGCGAGCGAGCCGAGGCCAGCGCGGCGGACGCGGCCCGGCTCGGGCGTGAGCTGGCGGAGCGGATGCTGGCACTTGGCGCAGCTGACCTGATGCGCGCAGAGAACACCGACGGGGATGATGCGCATGACTGAAATCGACGGTTGGGTCGCATTCGTCGGCGCCGGCCCTGGCGACGACGGACTGCTGACGATGCGCGCGGTTCGGTTGCTGGGCACGGCGGGACTGGTGGTGGCCGAGGCGGAGCTTGCCGAGCGGGTACAGCACCTGCTCGCGGAGGACGTCCAGCTGGCCGAGCCGACCGACGCCGCTGGCACCGCGAAGATGCTGGCGGCCGCGGCGAAGGGCGGACAGCTCGCGATACGGCTGTACCCGGGCGACCCGCTGCTGTCGGGTGCCGCCGCCGAGGTACAGGCCTGCGCGAAGGCAAAGGCGCGGTTCGAGATCGTGCCGGGCGTGCCGGCCGCCACCGGCGTGCCCGCCTACGCGGGGATCGCGCTGACCGGTGACGGCCCGGGGGAGCTGCGGATCATCCACGCCAACGAGGCGAGCCGGGTCGGCTACGCCCCCGGCACGCTCATGGTCCTTGGTGCGGAGACGGCCCCGGCCGACCTCGGCAAGATGCTGATCGCCGCGGGCTGGCCCGACGCGACGCCATTCGCCATCACCTGGGACGGGACGACCACCGATCAGCAGACGGTGGCCACGACGCTTGGCCGTATCGGCCCCGACCTGAAGGCGGCGGGGGTGACCGTCGCGACCACCAGGGGCGGCGCCGTCGCGGTGGTCGGCGAGGCGGCGGCGGCGAAGAGCCGGCTGTCCTGGTTCGAGACCAAGCCGCTGTTCGGCTGGCGGGTGCTGGTGCCGCGCACCAGGGAGCAGGCCTCGGTGGTCTCCGACCAGCTGCGCGAGTACGGCGCGGTGCCCGAGGAGGTGCCGACGATCGCGGTCGAGCCGCCGCGCACACCGCAGCAGATCGAGCGCGCGGTGAAGGGCCTGGTCACCGGCAGGTACCAGTGGGTGGCCTTCACCTCGACCAATGCGGTCAGGGCGGTACGGGAGAAGCTCGAGGAGTACGGACTTGACGCTCGCGCCTTCGCGGGCGTCAAGGTGGCCGCGGTCGGCGACCAGACGACGGCGGCGCTGCTCGACTTCGGCATCCGGCCCGACCTGGTGCCAGAAGGCCAGCAGTCGGCCGAGGGCCTGGCCGACGCGTGGCCGCCGTTCGACGACGTGCTCGACCCGATCAACCGGGTGCTGCTGCCGCGGGCGGACATCGCGACCGAGACGCTGCTCGCCCGGCTGACCGACCTGGGCTGGGAGGCGGAGGACGTGACGGCGTACCGGACGGTGCGGGCGGCGCCGCCGCCCGCACCGATCCGCGAGGCGATTAAGGGCGGCGGCTTCGACGCAGTGCTGTTCACCTCCTCGTCCACGGTCAGGAACCTGGTCGGCATCGCGGGCAAGCCGCACGCGGTGACCGTGATCGGCGTGATCGGCCCGCAGACGGCGAAGACCGCCGCCGAGTTCGGGCTGCGGGTGGACGTGACGGCGCCCAAGCCGTCGGTCACCGCGCTCGTCGACGCGCTGGCCGACTTCGGTGCCGCGCAGCGCGACGCGGCCGTCGCGGCAGGCGAGCCGCTGCGCCGCCCGAGCGAGCGTCGCCGTGGCGGCCGCCGTCGTATCCGCTAGCGTCCCATCCGACACGGAGAGCATCGTTGTGAGTGCTGAGTTTCCTGAGGTTAGGCCGCGGCGGCTGCGCGGGACCAAGGCGCTGCGGGCCATGGTGGCGGAGACCGCGCTGCGGCCCGCCGAGCTGGTGCTCCCGGTGTTCATCAAGGAGGGCCTGGCGGACCCGCGGCCGATCAGCTCGATGCCCGGTGTGCTCCAGCACACCAGGGAGTCGCTGCGCAAGGCGGCCGCGGCGGCGGTCGAGGCCGGCGTCGGCGGCGTCATAGTGTTCGGCGTGCCCGCGGACAAGGACGGCGCCGGCAGCGGCGCCGACGACCCCGAGGGCATCTCGCAGGTCGCGATCGCCGACCTGCGGTCCGAGGTCGGCGACGACCTGGTCATCATGGCGGACCTGTGCCTGTGCGAGTACACCGATCACGGGCACTGCGGCATCGTCACCGCGGATGGCTACGTGGACAACGACGCGACGCTTGAGCGGTACGCGTCCACGGCCATCGCGCAAGCCCGGGCGGGGGCGCACATGGTGGCGCCAAGCGGCATGATGGACGGCCAGGTCGGGGCGATCAGGAAGGCGCTCGACGGCGCCGGCTTCCGTAACATCCCGATCTGCGGCTACTCAGCGAAGTACGCCTCGGCGTTCTACGGCCCGTTCCGCGAGGCGGCCGAGGGCGCCCCCAAGTTCGGCGACCGCGCCACCCACCAGCAGGACCCGGCCAACGTGCTCGAGGCGCTGAAGGAGGTCGGACTTGACCTGGCCGAGGGCGCGGACATGGTGATGGTCAAGCCGGCCCTCAGCTACCTCGACGTGATCCGCCGGGTCGCTGACACGGTCCAGGTCCCGGTGGCCGCGTACCAGGTCAGCGGCGAGCTCGCGATGGTCGAGGCGGCCGCCGCCAATGGCTGGGTCGACCGCGACAAGGCCATCATGGAGACCCTCACCTCCATCCGCCGCGCGGGCGCGTCGGTCATCCTCACCTACTGGGCCACCGAGGTCGCGCAAAAGCTGTAGTGAGCGTCTCCGTTGCCGCCAGCTACCTGGCGGCCCACCGAAGCCGCGCAAGCGCGCCGTCGCCGTCTACGAGCGGTTAACGCCCTGTTCTGAGGACTTTCAGAGGCAATGCGTGGCGGGCGTCACGGTCATCCGGTCTTGGTGAGGGGGCCGGCGGCGGTAGCATTTCGGCTATCCCACCCGACCGCATGAGCGGATGCTTTGGCATATCCGTCGGCGGAGTGGGGTCGAGGACCACTAGGAGTTCGGGGCCCGAGATGGTAGCGATGATGCGGCGACGAAGCCGACGCAGGTCGGCACAGCGGCCGCCTGAGCTGGGCGCGGCGGCACTCGAGTACGCCTCCATGGGCTGGTCGGTATGCCCGGGGGCGCATCCAAGCAACGGGCTGGACGGGATCGGGATGGAGGAGCCGGGACGGGCCTGCTCGTGTGACCGGGTCGGCTGTCCGGCACCCGGCGGGCACCCGGTGTCACCGACCTGGCAGATGCAGGCGACGGTAGACAGCGCGGCTATAGCAGAGTGGTGGGAAACCCGCCCGGAGGCGAACGTGATACTCGTCACCGGGCGGGTTTTTGACGTTCTGGACGTCCCCGCCGTGGCCGGGGCGAACGCGCTCGCCCGGATGGCGGCGGCCGAGGTCGAGACCGGGCCGGTGGCGGTGCAGGGCGCGGACCGGATGCTTTTCTTCGTCGTCACCAGGGGCGCCCCGGCCGACGAGGACGAGTGGTGGTCCTGCGGGCTTGACTCCTCGCCGGACATGTTCACCCAGACCGAGGCGCTGCGCTGGCACTGCCGGGACAGCTACGTGCTCGCACCGCCCTCCCGGTACGGCAACGGCCAGGACGTACGCTGGGTCAGGGAGCCAGCGGGGCAACCGCTGCCCGACGCGCTGCGGCTGCTCGAATTCCTGGTTGACGCCTGCGAGGAAGAAGGCTAGTCCGTGTCTGCTGACCGCTCCGCCGAACTGTTCGCCCGTGCTGTTGAGGTGACCCCGGGGGGCGTGAACTCGCCGGTTCGCGCCTTCGGGCCGGTCGGCGGGGTGCCCAGGTTCATCGAGCGCGGGGCCGGGCCGTATCTGTTCGACGTGGACGGCCATCAGTACGTGGACCTCGTCTGCTCCTGGGGTCCGATGATCCTCGGGCACGCCTACCCGTCGGTGGTGGCCGCCGTGTCGGACGCGCTAGTGCGCGGCACGTCGTTCGGCGCGGCCACTCCTGGTGAGGTTGAGCTGGCCGAAGAGATCATCGCGCGGGCGCCGGTCGAGCAGGTCAGGCTGGTCAACTCGGGCACCGAGGCCACCATGTCCGCGCTCCGGCTGGCCCGGGGCTACACCGGCCGGTCGCTGGTGCTGAAGTTCGCTGGGTGCTACCACGGGCACGTGGACGCGCTGCTGGTCGCGGCCGGGTCCGGGGTGGCCACCCTCGGGCTGCCTGACACGCCCGGGGTGACCGGGGCGTCCGCCGCCGACACGGTGGTGCTGCCGTACAACGACGCGGCGGCCGTCAGCGGGCTGTTCGCGGCGCGCGGCGGTGAGATCGCCTGCGTGATCACCGAGGCCTGCCCGGCCAACATGGGCGTGGTACCGCCCGCCCCCGGCTTTAACCAGCTGCTCAGGTCGCTCTGCGACGATTCCGGTGCCCTGTTGATCATGGACGAGGTGCTCACCGGCTTCCGGGTCTCGCCGTCCGGCTGGTACGGGCTCGACGGGGTGCGCGGTGACCTGGTCACGTTCGGCAAGGTGATGGGCGGCGGGCTGCCCTGCGCCGCGTTCGGCGGCCGGGCCGAGATCATGTCCAGGCTCGCCCCCGTCGGCCCCGTCTACCAGGCGGGCACGCTGTCGGGCAACCCACTGGCGACCGCGGCCGGCCTGGCCACGCTGCGCGCCTGCGGGCCGGAGGTGTACGACGCGGTCGACTTGTTCGCCGGCGCGCTCGCCAAGCTTGTCTCGGCCGAACTCGCGGCGGCCGGGGTGCCGCACTACCTGTCGGCCGCCGGCAGCCTGTTCACGGTCTTCCTTGGCCGCACAGAACCGGTGACCAACTTCGCTGACGCCAAGGACCAGTCCACCGCGGCGTACTCCGCATTTTTCCACGCCATGCTCGACGGCGGCGTCTACCTCCCGCCGTCCGCTTTCGAGGCCTGGTTCACCTCCGCCGCCCACGGCGAGGACGAGCTCTCCCGCATCTCCGACGCCCTGCCCGCGGCGGCGCGGGCAGCCGCGGCGGCGCTGGGCGCTTAGCCGGGCCGGGATGCGGGAGCTGCGCGGCAACCGCGTCGGCTGACCGAGGTCATCGCCGGCCGGCGCCGCTACATCGAAGTCATCGTCTTAATCGTGTCACCTCTGACGCAATCCTCCAGTAGATTACGGACTGTTGCTCGTTGTTTACCGATTGCACTCGGGTGAACGCGTGCGCGCCTGCTGAGGCTGCCCCGTTGCCGCCTCTACGCTGATTTTTCTGGCCTTGCCGGCGGGAGCGAGCAGCAGCCCGGACATCCACGGCCTTCGCCGGGAGGAGCGGACCAGCGGCCTGTCATTCACGCCTATCGATCCGGGGAGAATCGGTCATGCGCGGGACCCGGGATAGCGGGGAGCACGCCCTAACGGACGGGACGGTCAGCGAGGACTGGCCCACTGAGCGGACGATCCCGATCCGGTGGGGGCTCGTGCGGCACGCGCACGCCAAACCGCGGAAAACCGGCTGGCTCCCGGCCTCCCGGCCCCGGCCTGCCGCCATCGCCCGGCTCGCGCTCATCCCGGCCAGCGCCGTCACCGGCGTCGCCCTCACCTGGGCGGCCTTGCGCATGTCGGTCGAGGGGCAGTCCTACGCGGACGCGATAGCCGTGTTCCTGACGGGCATGCTGCTGATCTTCGCGCCCGCCGCGGTGCGCGCGGTCATGCGGAGCACTCCCCGGGCGGAGCGGGTCGCTGCCGTCCTCACCGTCGGCGCCGCCATGTACCTGATCAAGATCGCGATGTCGCCGCAGGAGTTCACGTGGTTTGACGAGTACATCTGGACGGTCTCCACCGACGGCATTCTCTCCAGCGGGAGGATATTCGGGGCCAACCCGCTGCTGTCGACGGCCGCCTACTATCCGGGTCTCGCGGCCGCCACCGCGGGCCTGATACAGGTCACGGGGCTGGGCCTCTTTCCCGCCGGGCTGATCGTCATCGGCGCGGCCCGGCTGCTTATCTGCGGGTGCATGTTCGCGATAGCCGAGCAGCTCACCAGGTCGCAGCGGGCGGCTGGCGCCGCCGCGCTGATGTACGCGGCCAACCCGCTGTTGCTGTGGGACTCGTACTATTCCTACGAGAACCTGGCTCTGCCGCTCGCGTTCCTTGCCGTGTGGTGGGTGATCCGGTCGCGGGGCCGGGGCCGGGGCGTGCACGCGGTCACCGCCGTCGTGATCGCGGCGGTTATCGTTACGCACCACATAGCCGCGCTCGCGCTCGCCATCGTGTTCACGGGCTGGTGGGCGGCCTCCATGGTGGTGCGCTCGCCGGCCAGAGAGCGCTGGCTGGCGGGGGTGCTCGCGGCCGCGACCTGGGCGGGCTTCCTGCTGTGGTTGCTGCTCGTCGCCCGGCCGGCCTGGGCCTATCTGGTCGGGCAGAACGTGGCACCGGGGCTGGCGCAGCTCAGCGGGGTGGTCTCGGGGAAGACAGCGGCGCGGCAGTTGTACTCGGGCGGCGGCGGCTCCGCGCCGCCGCCGGAGTGGTGGACGCTGGCCGGGTTCGTGTCGATCAGCGTGATCATGATGATGCTGCCCCCCGCGCTGTGGCGGGCGTGGAAGCTGCTGCGCAAGCGGGGCACGCCGGCCAGGGCGCCGCTGGCCGCCGCCGCGGTCGCGGCGGCCTGCTACCCGCTGACGCTGCTGCCCCGGCTCACCACCCTGGGCGGGGCACTGTCGTCGCGCACGTCGGAGTACGAGTTCGCGGCGCTCGGCCTCCTGGTCGGCGTCCTGTCCCTGCCCGCGGCGTCCGGCCAGGCCCGGTCGCGGCTGGCGCGGGCGGCCCGCGCCTGGTGGGACGGGCGGGTCGGGACCGTGACCATCTCGCTGCTGATAGTGCTGGTGTTCGCGGGCGGGATCACGATCGGCCGCGGCTACCTGGCGTTGCTGCCGACGCCGGCGGGCACGGTCAGCTACCCGTCGATCCCGCAGCCGGACGCCTGGAAGGCGGCGGCGTGGGCACGCGCCAGGCTCGGCCCTGACCGGCCGTTCGCCGCGAGCGTGACCGACGCGTTCGCGCTCGCCATCGACGGGGAGAACCCGGTGGACGGCGACCGGACGTTCGGGATGTTCTTCGCTACGACGCTGGCCGCCGCCGTGCCGTGGATCCGGAAGTCCGGGGTGCGGTACGTGCTCGTCGACTGGCAGCTGACCACCCTGCCGCCCCCTCCCGGGTTTGGCGACTACATCAGCAACTACGAGCCCGATTCCAGCCTCGGTGCGGGGGCTCTCCCGGCTGCCGATCTGGCGAAGTTCACCGGGCCGTGCGTCCGCGTGCTCGCGCGGTTCGGCAGCATCAGCGTGGTCGACGTGGCGGGCATCGAGGACGGGAGCTGCGTGCCTGGGCAGGCGTCCGGAAAGGGGCACGCTGATGCCCGCCATCCGTGACCCTGACCTGGCGGCCGGTCTGGCCGGCGCGGCCGGGATGCTGGCCGTGGTGCCGGGCATGCCCAGCCCGCTGCGGGTGCTGCTCGGTGCCCCGCTCCTGCTCTTCTGGCCCGGCTTCGCGGTGGTCCGCGCGGTCCTTCCGCGCGGGACGCTGTCCCGCGGCGAGATGCTGCTGGCCGGGCCAGGGGTAAGCATGGCGTTGTCGGTGTGCGCGGCGGTGCTGCTCGGGGCCTCCGTCGGCCTGTCCGGGCTGGCGCTGGCGGCGTTCCTTGGCGGCATCACGGTGGCAGCGTCGGCCGGAGCCCGGAGCCGGCGGCGGAGCGGCACCGCAACCGGCCGCCACCGGTCCCGCGGGGGATAACAGTGGCAGTAGGCTGGCGGGGCCATGGCTGAGATCACTGTTGTTCACCTGCTTAGGCACGGTGAAGTGCACAACCCGGACCACGTCCTGTACGGGCGGCTACCCGGGTACCACCTGTCGGCCAACGGGCGGATGATGGCCGCCGCGGCTGCCGACTACTTCGACGGGCGGCCGGTCGCCGCCGTCTTCGCCTCCCCGCTTGAGCGGGCGCAGGAGACCGCGCAGCCGGTGGCCGAGCGCCTCGGGCTCCCGATCATCACCGACGACCGGCTGATCGAGTCGGGGAACGTGCTCGAGGGCAAGTCCGTCAGCCTGGCCAGCCTCGGGCTGAACCCGCTGAACTGGCGGTACCTGTGGAACCCGTTCCAGCCGTCCTGGGGCGAGCCGTACACCCAGGTGGTCGGGCGCGTCCGCCAGGTCGTCGACCGGGCCAGGGACGCCAGCCGGGGCCGGGAGGCGGTCTGCGTCAGTCACCAGCTGCCGATCTGGGTGAGCCGCCTGGCCGCCGAGCACCGGCGCCTGTGGCACAACCCGAGCAGCCGCCAGTGCGCGCTCGGCTCGGTCACCAGCCTGACCTTCGAGGGAGACCAGCTCACGGGCGTTTCCTACGCGGTGCCGCCCCGGCAGCAGGTGGCCGACGCGGATAGGGCACAATAGTCCGAGTACTACCCCCTGTAGGAGACGATAGGGAAGTACCGTGTTCAAGGGAACTGCCGTGTTCAGAGCGAAGCGCCGCACGGTCGTCACCACGGCGGCCGCTGTCTTCGTGCTGCTGGTCGCGGCCGTGGCGGTCACGGTGCTTACCCAGGGGAACGGCCAGGCCAGCGATGGCAACATGGTCGCTTACCCGGCCGGGCAGCGGCCGGCCGCGCCCCAGTTCACGGCGACCTCGCTGACCGGCACGCAGATCAACTTCGCGAGCTACCGCGGCAAGGTCGTGGTGCTCAACGTCTGGGGCTCCTGGTGCGCCCCCTGCCGGAGCGAGGGCCAGACGCTCAAGTACCTCGACGAGCAGTACGGCGCCGACGGCGTCGCCTTCCTCGGCGACGACATCGAGGACACCCCCACCAGCGCGCTGGCCTTCCTGCGTAACGAGGGCATCACCTATCCGAGCGTGAACGACTCTAACGAGGCCGTGGAGCAGCGGCTCTCCCTGGCGGTGCCGATCGCCGCCACGCCCACGACCCTGGTCATCGACAAGACCGGGCACATCGCGGGGCTGATCGACGGGGCGGTCACGTACCCGCAGATCACCACCCTGCTGCAAGACGCGGGGGTGACCAAGTGACCGATGTGCGCGCGCCCTCCGCGAAGGCAGTGCCCCAGTCAGAATCGGCGGACCTGGACCGCGAAGCGACGCGTGCGTTCGGCACAGGTCCCGGGGAACTAGCGGAGAGCGGCGGTGGCGGGACCTCGGAGCCGTCGGGGACCGGGGCCGGCTGGGGACGCTGGGCGTGGCGGCAGCTCACCTCGATGCGGACCGCGCTCATCCTGCTCTTCCTGCTCGCGCTCGGCTCGGTGCCCGGCTCGATCCTGCCGCAGGAGGGGGCCGACCCGGCGTCGGTGACGCAGTACTTCCAGTCGCACCCGTCGCTCGCGCCCTGGCTGAACCGCCTCGGGCTGTTCAACGTATTCGCGTCGCCCTGGTTCGCCGCGGTCTACCTGCTGCTGTTCGCCTCGCTGATCGGGTGCGTGGTGCCGCGGACGTTCAAGCTGGCCGGTTCGGCGCGGACGCCGCCGCCGCGCGCGCCGCGGAACCTGGCGCGGCTGCCGCACTCGGTGACCTACCCGTCCGCACTGGCGCCGGACGCGGCCGTCGACGCGGCCGCCACGGTGCTCGGCGGCCAGCGGTTCCGGCTCCGGCGCCCTGCCCCGGATGACCCCGGCCAGTGGGTCGCCGCCGAGAAGGGGTACCTGCGCGAGGTCGGCAACCTGCTCTTTCACCTGTCGCTGCTCGGCGTGCTGCTCTCGATCGCGCTCGGCGGGCTGTTCGGCTACAAGGCCGACGAACTGGTCGTCCAGGGCCCCAACAACGGGTTCAGCGACACCACCGCGGCGCTGGACGAGTTCCACCCGGGACGGCTGGTGTCGGGATCGGACCTCGCGCCGTTCTCGCTCACGCTCGACAATTTTTCGGCCAGCTACATCGACTCGGGTGGGTCGATCGGGCAGCCGCAGGCATTCAGCGCCAACGTGACCTACCACGCCACGCCGGGCAGTCCCGCGAAGAAGTACGACATCCAGGTGAACCACCCGCTGTCGGTGGACTCGGTGAAGGTGTACCTGATCGGCCACGGGTACGCGCCGGAGTTCAAGGTGACCGGCCCCAACGGTGCCGCCTACAACCAGGCCACGCCGTTCATCCCGGCCAACGCCAACACGATGCTCTCCGATGGCGTGGTGAAGGCGCCGGACGCCTCGCTCGGCTTCATCGGCGTGTTCGTGCCGACCGCCTACACGACTCCCAACGGGACGCTCGAGTCGATCTTCCCGGCCGCCAACAACCCGGTGGTGTCGCTGATCGGCTACTCAGGCAACCTCGGCATGAACTCGGACGCGTCGCAGAGCGTCTACCAGCTCGACACCACCCAGATGACGAAAATCTCCGGGTCGCCGCACCTGATGACGCCCGGGTCGACCTGGAAGCTGCCTGGCAAACTCGGTTCGATCACCTACGAGGGGACCCAGCAGTGGGTGAGCCTCGAGATCACCTACGACCCGGGGCAGATTCCCGCGCTCGTCTTCGGCATGCTGGCGCTGGCCGGGCTCCTGCTGTCGTTCTTCGTGCGGCGGCGGCGGGTGTTCGTCCGGGCGGTACCGGGGCCGGGCGGCGTCGGCTCGGTCGTTACCGTCGGCGGCCTGACCAGGACCGATGCCAGTGGCGGGTTCGAGGACGAATTCGCCACGCTGGCGGCCGACATCGCCGACGTATCTTCGCCGCCTAACAACCAGTCAGAAACGGGAGCGTGAGGCTCGTGTCCGTCAACGCCGGATTGGCGCACGTCAGCACCGACTTCATGATCGCGGCGCTGCTCATTTACTCGCTCGCGTTGCTCGCCTTCGCGGGCGACTACGCCTTCGGACGGCCGCGGCGCAAGGCCGCCGCGGCCGCGGCGCCCGTCGCGCAACGAGCCGCCCAGCTCGCGGCGGTCGGCGCCGCTACGGCGGGCACTGCCTCGGCCGGCGCGGCGGCGGCCGGCGGCGCCGTGGCCGGCGCCCCCGACCCGGCTGTGGCCGGCGGGCCGGTGAATCCCGCCGGGCCCGCGGCGCGGCCGGAGCGGCCGGAGCGGCCGGCCGGCGCGTTCCGGGCGATCCTGGAGGCAGGGCCGTGGGTCACCGCCGCCGTCTCGCTGAGCTGGCTGGGGATTCTGGCGCACGTCGTCGCGGTCACCACCAGGGGGTTTGCCGTTCACCGCGCCCCCTGGGGCGATATGTACGAATTCATCACCGCGCTGACCTGCGTGGCCGCCCTCTTCTTCGGCTACATCCTGATCAAGTACCGGGCCTGGGCGCTTGGCGTGTTCGTGATGGGCGCGATCGTCATCGCGCTCGGGCTGGCCGAGACGCTCATCTACACTCCGGCCGGCCCGCTGGTGCCGGCGCTGCAGTCCTACTGGCTGTCCATCCACGTCACCGCGATGACGCTCTCGAGCGGCATCTTCTTCGTCGCGACCGTGCTTAGCATCATGTACCTGGTCACCGAGCGGTACCGGAAGCGGGTGGCCGCGGGCAAGGCCGAGGCCAACCCGCTGCTCGACCGCATCCCGGCCGCCTCGCAGCTGGACAAGCTGACGTACCGCGCGGTCGTGTTCGGTTTCCCGATCTGGACATTCGGCGTGATGGCCGGGGCCATCTGGGCGGACCAGGCGTGGGGCCGGTACTGGGGCTGGGACCCGGTCGAGACCTGGGCCTTCATCACCTGGGTGATCTACGCGGCCTACCTGCACGCGCGGGCCACCGGCGGCTGGCGCGGCGCCCGCGCGCACTACATCCAGCTGCTCGGCTTCGCCAGCCTGCTGACCAACATCTTCGTGATCCAGATCTTCGTCACCGGACTGCACTCCTACGCGGGCGTGCAGTAAGGATCTCCGGATCACTGCGCCCGGATCACTCCGCGGTGTCCGTGGGGCTGCCGTGGATGCGCTGGGCCAGCTGGCGGATGAACTGCGGGTCGTCGTCCGGGCCCCTCGGAATCGTGGGTTCGCCGGGCTCGGCCGGTGCGTACGGGTACCAGAGGACGTTGGCGCCACTGCGGTCGATGATCATCAGATTCGCGGTGTCGGCCGCTGACCACTGATGCGACCGCCAGTTCCTGCGGGCGATCAGCCAGGCGATGGCGCCCGCGATCAGCGTCAGGGCGATGACGGCGATCCAGGTGCGCTTGCGCCAGCCGGGGAATGCCTCGGCCGGGGTGAGGGCCGCGTCGGTGAGGCAGTAGAGCCAGCAGCCTGCCAGGAACAGGACAAAAAGGACACCTGACAGCAACATGGCGAAAGCCTAACCTCCCGGTTGCTAACGCGTGTTATGAACGACCATATTTTCCCACCTGCATGTTTAGTGGTGGTCTGTCACCCGGGGTGACGCACGGGCCGTTTCGGAATACTCTGGGCTTTGGCGCGAAAACAGGGAGTCCCAGAATGCGGCTACGCCTATTCGAGCGGCTCAGCCGGCTCGTCGGCTGGCGTCCCGGATCGCAGGGCGATGGCAGTGGGAGGTCAGGAGACTCCCGGGCTGACGGAGCGGATTCCGGCGGCAGGCACCGGCGGAACACCGGTGCCGGTTCCGGGTACCCGTCTCCGGCGTCGAGCGTGCGCCAGCGCCCGGAGATGCCGCCCTTGCAGCCGCCGGCCGGACTGCCGAGGCGGTCGCCGCAGCGGCGGTCGGCGGGGGCCAGTCCGATGCCGCGTTCCCCGGGCGGACGTGGCGGCTCCGCACTGCCGCCGCTGCCGAGGAACTACTCGCCGACCGCGGCGGGCGGCGGCGCCGGGCGGGCGCGGATCAGGGAAGCGCCGCCGTTCGGTGCGGCCCCGGTGGAGACGCAAACCCGGGGTGAAGCCATCACCCGCGGGCAGGACGGGGCAAGCCAGCAGCCGGCCGGCGCGGCCGTTAAGCAGCCCTGGTATCAGGTCGTCGGCGGGCCGGCCGGCAAGGCGCAGTCGCGGCCGGTGGCGGCGCAGGCCGCCGCGGGCCAGGCTGCCCGGCAGGCGGGGGTGCCGGTGTTCGGCCCGGGCGCGGCCCGGGCACAGGTCGCGCACGACCCGGGGATGGAGGCGCTGCCGTTCGCCGCCCCCCACCCGCGCGGTCACCCGCAGGCCGGCGATGGCCGTCGGCACTGCGGGCCGCTGGAAAAGATCCTGTGGCGGCAGTGGGACGCCACCGCGAGCGCCCCGCCGCCGCAGGCGGTCGCCGCCATCGAGCGGCTGGCCGAATTTCCGCGGGGACTGCAGGAGAAGCTGGCCGAGGGTCTCGACGGCATCTACGTGGGCGCGGGCGGGGTGCCTGATCTCGACGACATGGGCGGGCTGCACGGTGTCCGGCTGCCGTCGGGCAAGGCCACCTGGGACGCCTGCGCGGGCGCCTACGGTGACCGCAAGATCGTGGTCGGCACCCGCCCCTCGCCTACCCCCGACGTGATGTGCCACGAGGTCGGGCACGCGCTCGACGACCTGGACAGCCCGCCAGGAAAGTGGCAATCCGACTCACCTGAGTTCAAGAACATCTATGATCAATGCCAGCCATACATTGCAAGTGACTTTCATCGCCAGCACGGCGGGCTCGGCCGCAAGGAGTTCTTCGCGGACTCGTTCGCCGCGATCGCATCGGCGCAGCGTCCGGCCCTTGTCGATATGCTGAGCGGCAACACCCGGCTCGCGCTCCAGGTCATGCTGTACTTCAACAGGCGTTATGGCATCTAGGGTGAACTGCGATGTTCGTTATACGACTACCCAATGGCAACCTTCAGGTTCCGCATACCGCCATCCACACCGGGGAGGGGCGGATCATCGGCGATGTCTACGTTGAGATCGGCCCCCAGGACGCTGACTACGCCAGGCTCGCCGCGCAGGCGCTTACCCCCGATGAGGTGGCGCGGCGCAAGGACCAGTGGCGCGACGGTGACGCGGCGTTGCTCCGCGAGTTCCAGGAGTTCGCCCGGCTCGTCGGGGATCAGTACTGGCCCGGGCAGGATCCGGACGGAACCGAGCCTGAGTAGTCAACGCCCCACTCCCCGCAGCCGGCCATAGCCCGGCCGGGACATCGCCCGGCAAGGAGCGAGCCGGGTACACCGCCCGGCCGGGGCGGGGTGCCCGGCTGACGTACGCCTCAGCTAAGAAACGGCCGGGTGTCCTTCTGGTGAAACCTCACTGTCGCCGCGCAGCAGCGCGCGCACCTCGGATTCCCGGAACCGTCGGTGGCCGCCGGGCGTACGGATGCTGGTGATCCGACCCGACGCCGCCCACCGCGTGACGGTCTTCGGGTCCACCCGGAACAGGGCGGCTACCTCCCCCGGGGTGAGCAGCCGCTCATTGTTGCCGTCCACGTTACATCTCCTCGCTCGTCGGAGTATTCCCATAGTTTGACGACAAACGGGTACTTTCTGCCTAGATTTCTGGAAATTAGCCTAGCGATTCAGTCGTCGCTCTGGGTGACTTGCGCAATATTTGTCACCTGAAGTGGCAGTAGGTGGCAGTCGA
The DNA here is from genome assembly GCA_050013875.1 of Trebonia sp. Classification (GTDB taxonomy): domain Bacteria; phylum Actinomycetota; class Actinomycetes; order Streptosporangiales; family Streptosporangiaceae; genus Trebonia. The sequence continues at coordinate 20,725 of JBEKEK010000005.1, forward strand.
GAGTCACTGACCCTGGACTAGGGTGGCGAGGTGGCTGATCTTGTTTCGCTTAATGAGATACGCGCCGCTGCCCAGCGGTTGCGTGGCGTGGCCGTCCGCACGCCGCTCCTGTCGTTTCCCGGCGCGGCCGCGGCCGTCGGGCCGCCCGCGCTGCTAATCAAGCCGGAGTCGCTCCAGCCGACCGGAGCGTTCAAGCTGCGCGGTGCCTACAACGCCATCGCCGCGCTGCTCGAGGCGGCCCCGGACCAGCAGGCCGCGAACGCGGACCCGGCGGATCCGACCGCCCGGCCGGCTGGCGTGGTCGCGCATTCGAGCGGCAACCACGGGTTCGCCGTCGCCTACGCCGCCGCGTTGCTTGGCGTCCCCGCCGCGATCGTCGTGCCTGATACCGCCCCACTGGTCAAGACCGAGCTGATCAGGAGCGTCGGCGCGGAGATCGTCACCGTCGCGGCCACGCTGGCCGCGCGCATCGAGGCGTCCGGCCGGATCGCGCGTGAACGTGGATACGCCGAGATACCCCCGTTCGATGACCGGCGGGTGATCGCCGGGCAGGGCACGATCGGCCTGGAGATCGCGGAAGACCTGGCCGGCCCCGGCCGGCCGGCCGCGGTGCTGGTCCCGGTGGCTGGCGGCGGCATGGTGTCCGGCATCGCCGTCGCGGTCAAGGCCCTGCTGCCGGGCACGCGCGTCGTCGGCGTCGAGCCGGAGTTCGCCGCCGATGCGAGGGACTCGCTGCGGGCGGGCGAGCGGGTCGCCTGGGCGGCGGCCGACACCGCCAGGACCAAGGCCGACGCGCTCCGCGTGGAGCAGGTCGGCGAGGTGACCTTCCCGCATATCAAGGCGCTGGTCGATGACATCGTGACGGTCAGCGAGGGGGAGATCATCGCGGCCGTGCGACGCCTGGCGCGTGAGGGCCGCCTGGTGGCGGAACCGGGCGGCGCGGTCGCGGTGGCGGCGGCGCTGTTCCGCGATCCAGCCGAGCTTGGGCTTATCCCGGGCGGGCTTATCCCGGGCGGGCTGACCTCAGCCGGAACGGCCGCCCCGGTGGTCGCGGTGCTCTCTGGCGGCAACATCGATCCGACCCTGCTGGCGGACATCCTCCGGGACTAGTCCTACACTGGGTAGTGCTATGAGAACCGCATTTGCCTACACCTGCGCCCGGATCATCATGTTCGGCGCCTCGGTCTTGGTCCTGTTCTGGGCCGGGGCACGTGGCATCCTGCTGCTCGGTCTGGCGCTTCTGATCAGCGCGCTGCTCAGCTACGTGCTGCTCAACAAGCAGCGCCAGATCATCGCGGGCAAGCTGAACGGCAGGCTGAGCAAGGTCGGGCAGAAGGCCAGTGAACTCAGCAAGCGCCTCGAAGAGGGCACCCGCGCCGAGGACGAGGCCACCGGCGATGACCGTGTCCAGCCGGAGCACGCGGTCGCCGCGGGTGACGAGGAAGAGCCCGTCCTCGGCTACCCGCAGGCTTAGCCACCGCCGCCAATCGCGGCCGTTAGGCCAGCCAGCCGCCCCGGCTGAGCTGCCTGAGCATCGCCTCGACCGCGTCGTGCCTTGAGACCTGCGACGTGTCGATCACCAGGTCCGCGTCCTCCGGCACCTCGTAGGGGTCGGAGATGCCGGTGAACGAGCCGATCAGGCCGGCCCGCGCCTTCGCGTACAGGCCCTTGCGGTCGCGTGCCTCGCACACCTCAAGCGGCGTCGATACATGTACCAGGACGAAATCGCCAACCTCGGCGACCAGCTGCCGCACCCGCTCGCGGGCCGCCGCGTAAGGGGCGATCGGCGCGCAGATCGCGATCCCGCCGTGCCGCGCGACCTCGGCCGCCACGTAGCCGATGCGGGCGATGTTCAGGTCGCGGTCCTCCCGCGAGAACGTCAGCCCGGCCGAGAGCAGCTGCCGCACCAGATCGCCGTCGAGCAGCGAGACCGTCCGGTCGCCGCGCTCGAGCAGCGCGTCGCGCAGGTCGCGGGCGAGGGTGGACTTGCCCGAGCCGGACAGGCCGGTGCAGAAGACGACGACCCCCCGCGCCGACCGCGGCGGCCGGGCCCGGCGCAGCTCGGCGGCCACGCCGGCCGGCATCAGCCAGGCGGGCAGCGGCTCGCCGGAGTCGAGCAGTTCGCCAAGTTCGCTGTCGGACAGCTCGCCCCGCTCGAGACCGGGTTCGATCAGCCCGAGCGGCCGCCAGACTTCGGCCGCCGGGTCGTACGCCCACTCGCCTTCCGCCAGGATCTCGACGCCCAGCTTCCTGAAGTCAAAATCCGGTTTGCCCGAACGGTCGCGTGGCTCTACGGCCGTCCGTCCGTTATCTGCCAGCAGGTGGGTAGCCCCGTAGGCGGCCGCGACGACGGCGCGGGCCCGCAGTTCGCCGGCGGCGCTGCCCTGCGGTGGCAGCGGCACCGGGACCACCAGCGTGCTGCCCGGCAGCTGGCGGGCAGCGGCACGGACCGCGCGGACCAGCGCTTCCGGCCGGACGACGAGGTCGGCCGGCCCGGCCACCAGCGGCAGCAGCAGGATGCGGGCGCGCAGCTGGTCGGCCAGGTGCCTCAGCTGGCCGAGTTGCCGCTGGCCGACCGGCCGCCTGGTGGCGAGCGCGAGCACCGGCACGCTGCCAAGCTCGGCCCGCACGTCGGCCGGCCGCCGGCGGAGTGCGCGGAACGGCCCGTACTCGGGCGCGCGCAGCGCGGTGACCGGTCCGGCCAGCCGGACCGCGGTGCCCTCGGCATCGGTGGCCGCCCGCTCGGTGATCTCGATCACGGCCAGCGGTGACCCCTCTGGGTCCTGCAGCACCAGGTGGCCGGCGTCGCCGGGGACGGCACCGGCGGGGACGGTGAGCGTGACCGGAATCGGCCAGGGGGTGCCGTCGGCCAGTTCGCCCCGCCCCGCTATGGCGGACAGATCCGCGGCCCCCAGGTACCCGGTCAGCGGGCCGAACGCGCCCGAGGTGAGTAGCTCAAGCTGGCCGAGCTGCTCCTCGTCTGGGGTCCAGGCCGGCCAGCCGGCCAGCTCGGCGGGCAACCGGTCAGCCGTCACGTGCGCCTCCGTATTCGCGGGTCTGGGGCGGCGCCCGGGGTCAGACGACGCGGGCGAAGCGGTCCAGCGGCTTGCGGATCACGTAGAGCAGCTCATCGTGGCTGTCGGTGAAGCGTCCTCCGGTCAGCCGGGAGATGGCGGCGCAGGTGATTCGCACCGACGATGATAGCCCGGCCGGGAGGTCGGGGCGCGTCAGCTCGCTGCTGCGGGCGGCGATGACGAGACCGCGCAGCAGCGAATAGGACGAGATGCGGTCGTCGCAGACCGCCTTCTCGTAGACCGGCCGGAACGGGCCGGGGAGGCCGGGGCGGAACCTGGACCACATGAGCTTCCTGGCCGGAGCCGGCAGCAGGCGGTCGAGCAGCGCCGCCGAGCTCTTCCTGTCGCCGGTCCGCAGCAGCAGCAGGCCGCCTGGCTTCAGCGCGCTGACCAGCCGGTCGAGCACGAGCTCGACGTGGTGGACGCGCTCGAGCAGCAGCGCGCAGTAGACCACGTCGTAGGCCCGCTGCGGGATCGGGACCGTGCGCAGGTCGCCGGTGATCACATCGTCGTAGGCGGGCTGGGTATCCCGCAGTACCCGGCGGGCGAGCGGGTTGTCATCGTCGACGGCAGTGACCGAGATCTCGAAGCCGCCCTCGGTGAGCTCGCCGAGGCCAAGCTCGCGCAGCGGCGCCAGGCACCCGGCCTGCAGCAGGCTGACCGGCCGGCCCAGGCTCTGCGATACGTAGTCCCGCAGCGGTTCGGCGAAGAACCGGTTGATGGTCACCTGGGTGCCGGGCGTCCCGCGCTCCGCAGTAGTCATGAACTTATGGTAATTGAATAACTACACAGAGTGCATCGCATTTATGCGATTACACGCGGCGAGAGTGCGCAATCATCACCGTTTGTCCTCCTCCGCCGGCCTGCGCCCGGATCGCGCTTGGCACGATGACGGGGGCTAGCCGCTGACCGCCGCGGTTGCCGATGCCGAGGCATACCACCCGTCGCCAGAGAAAGTCACGGTAAAGGTGGTGTTCGCCCGGACCGTGTAGACGACCGAGAGCTTGCCCTTGGAGTTGATCGTGGCCCGCTTGATCAGCGTCTTCTTGCCCCCCTTGGGCTGCGCGTAGATGGCCAGCGTGCGGTTGGTGTGCCAGGCACCGAGGGACGCGGTCACCGTCACCTTGGCACCTGGCTTGGCCGACTTGGCGGAGACCGCCAGCTTGAGCGCCGGCTTGAGCGCGGTGATGTGGACCGGCAGCGAAGACGTGGCCCACTCGTAGAGGCTGCTGCCCGGGTAGCTGGCGACGTAGTTGTAATTCCCGTAGGACGGCGGTACGTCGGTGGCGGTGAAGCTGCCGTTGGCCCCGGTCTTGATCGTCAGCGTGGCCGAGTTCACGCTGCTGCCCGCGACCCGCCGGTAGATCTTCACCGTGGTACCGGCGGGCGCGGCCACCCGGTTGAGGGTAAGCGTGCCATGCAGGGCCACCTTGGTCCCGGCCCTGACGCTGGCGGCCGCGCCCAGGGTGATGGCGGCCGGCTGGTAGCTCTTCAGGATCAGGATCGACTCGGGTGCCAGGGTGATGCCGCCCGCGACCGCACCGGCCGTGGTCGTCCCGGTGACCGTCTCGGTGTTCGTCGCGTTCTGCTTGCCCGCGCTGTAGCTGTCGGTCGTCAGGTTCCCGGTCAGCGACGTGCTTACCGTGACCTTCTCCGAGCTTGAGGTGTCGGTGTTGATGAGGGCCACCGCGACCTGGCCGTCGGGCAGCACCGACTGGAACGCCAGCACATCGGCTGGGTTCGAGGTCGTCAGGGCCGAGAGTTCCGCGTTCGGCTGCGCCAGGGCCGAGGCGAGCAGGTAACCCGTGTACGTCGAATTCGGCTGGCCGGCGTTGGTGAACATTCCCTCGTCGGGCATGGTGCACTTGGTGCCCAAGTTGGCCGCGGTGTCCAGCGGCCACCAGTCGATGCTCTGCGCACCCGCCGCCAGCCACTCGAGCGCGTCGCCCGCCGCGAACAGCGCACCCGTGGGCGTGCAGGGGACGTTGGTGGCGAGGTAGCTGACGCCGGTCTCGCCCACGATGACCTGCGCGGTTGGGTCGTAGGTGTTCAGCGTGGTCTGGATCGAGGCGTAGTCGGTGGGGATCTTCTCCACCGACTGGATCACCGTCTGAGCGGTCGGATTCTTTTTCTCGCCGGTGTCGCCGGCGAAAGAGAACGGGTAGAAGTGCGCGTCCACGAAGCCGATGTACTGCCCGTCGTCGCCGAGCACGGTGTCGTTCCACTCGGAGTTGTCCTCGACGCCCGCCCCGCCCACGGCGCCGGTGAACGCCCACGGGACCCCAATCTGGGCGGTTGGGTCCGCGGCGAGCATGGCCTGCATGTACAGCCCGGCGTTGTAGGCATAGGAGTTCGACATGATGTCCATGCCCGCGGCGACCCCCGCGGGCTGGTTCATCGGGCAGGTCGAGCTAATGTTCGCCTCATAGCCTTGGTAGTTCTCGGGTGGGAGAGCGAGCTCGTCGTTGTTCTCCCAGCAGCCATAGCCCTCATTGCCGATCTCCCAGTCGGCCACGCCCTGGCCGGCCCCGGCCGTCTGCGACTGCGTCACCCACGCCTTAGCCAGCGCGGGCGTGCCCGAGCCGTAGTTGACCGTCACGAAGCTCTGCGCACCGAGCGTCCGCGCGTCCGCGGAGAACTTGTCGAAGGGCAGCGCCGGGTTGTAGGCGCAGGAGGCGGCGAACTCCGACGTGTCGGCGTTCGGGCAGTTGGCGATGTCGGTGTTGGTCTGCCAGTCATACTGATCGGCGGACACCCCGCCGCCGTAGTGGAGCTGGGTGACGTGCGCCGCCTTGAGCAGTGTCTGGGTAGCGGTCAAGGTCGCCGGATTGGAAAAGACGGAGTCCCAGGGCGCGACGTCGATGCCGAGAGGATCGGCGGAGAGCGTCACCGCGGGGACATCGCGGGCCGCGGTGCTGGCCGCGCCGGCACCCGACCACGCCGCCCCTCCCAAGACCGCCAGCGTCGCGCCGACGCCTGCGCACAATGCCCGCTTCCGGCCGCGTCTGGACAGTCTTTGAATCGCCACAGTCAACCCACCCATATCCGGTTTGAACAAATCGATACAGCTTAAATCCGTCGTTTCGTGAGCGCTTCAGGAACGCCGAATGTTACAGCCGCTGGTTTCTGATACGGGCCGCGGTGCGCTCCGCCATCTGTGACCAGGCTCTCCGCCGTCTCGGCGTTGCGCTACACTCACGACTCCTGACGATTTGCGGGGGGGGATTCATGCGGGTACTTGTCACCGGCGGCGCCGGCTTCATCGGCTCACATGTGTGTGACGCCTTCGTCGCCAGGGGTAACGAAGTTTGCGTTATTGACAACCTTTCCCGCGGTCAGATTGGCCGCGTGCCCGAAGGCACCGAAGTATGCAAGGCGAGCATCCTCGACGCGCCCGCGCTGACCGCGCTGGTCGCGGAGTTCCGGCCCGAGTTGATCTGCCATCTCGCTGCGCAGGTGGATGTGCGGGTGTCGGTTGAATTCCCGAGCAAGGACGCCGAGGCGAACGTCATCGGGATGATCAACGTGCTTGACGCCGCGCGCGTTGTCGGCGCTCGGGTGATCTTCAGTTCCACCGGTGGCGCGATCTACGGTGAGGGTGCCCGGATCCCCTCACCGGAAGAGACGCTTCCTGAGCCCAGTTCCCCGTACGGGGTGGGGAAGTACTGTGCCGAGCAGTACATCGGCCTGTACAACCGGATGTTCGGCACGGCGCACGCCATCCTGCGCTTCGCGAACGTGTACGGTCCGCGGCAGGGGGGAGCCGGCGAGGCCGGCGTGGTCTCGATCTTCTGCGGTAACGGCATTCACGGGAAGCCGATCACCATTTATGGTGACGGTCAGCAAACCCGGGATTATGTCTATGTGGGTGACTGCGTGGCGGCCTTCCTCGCCGCGGCCGACTTCGGCCAGGCAGGCATCTGGAACATCGGGTCAGGGACAGAGGTCAGCGTGCTGGATCTCGCCGGGCTTGTGGCGGGACTTACCGGACGCCGCAGCGAGCTGGTATTCGCGCCCGCGCGGGCCGGGGAACTGCTGCGGAGCGCGCTCGCCTGGGAGCGGGCCGGGCGGGATCTCGGCTGGCGGCCCGCCACGTCGCTGGCCGACGGGCTGCAGGCGGTGGTCGGCTGGTTTGCGGCCGGGGCGCCTGATCGGACCTCGCGGTAAGCCATGGCAGATACCTTGGTAAGCCATGACAAATCAGACTCGGTCGGAGCCGCGGACGAGCCTGCGCGTTACCTGGCGGCGCAACCAGGATCTGCTGCGCAACGCCGGTAGCCTGGCAGCCACGACCGGCCTGACCTCAGTATTCGGCTTCGTCTTCTGGATCGTTGCCGCTAGGGAATTCAGCCCGCAGGCTGTCGGCTACGGGTCGGCCGCCATCTCGGCGATGATGTTGCTCGGCACTGTCGGCATGTTCGGGCTCGGCACGGTTCTGATCGGCGAGTTGCCGCGGCGCAGGGACCGGGGAGGCCTGATCGCGGCGGCGCTCATCGCGACCGGCCTTGGATCGCTGATCCTCGGGTGCCTGTTCCCTCTGGTCGCCGCGGCGTTCGGCGCTCATTTTCCTGAACTCACGGGGACCGTGACCCGGTTGCTGATCTTCGCGGTCGGCGTGGGCCTGACCGGCGTTTCACTTGTCTTCGACGAGGCCACCATCGGCCTGATGCGCGGTGGGGTGCAACTCTCCCGCAACCTGGTGATGTCGCTCAGCAAACTGGCCGTGCTGCCCCTGGTGGCCATAGCCCTGCATGACATGTTCGGTGTGGGACTGATCCTGTCGTGGGTGATCGGCACGACGGTGTCGCTGGCTGTCGCGGCGTCCCTGCTCAAGCGGTCCGGGTCCCGGATCTTCCACCGCCCGGACTGGGGGTTGCTCCGCGGCCTGAGCAAGATGGTGATGGCCCATAACTGGCTCAACCTCGCGATCGCGACGCCGCCCAAGCTCATCCCCGCTCTGGTGATCATCGTCGTGTCCCCGTCGGCGAACGCCGCTTTCTACATCGCTTTTATGCTCGCCAGCTTCCTGTTCATGGTGCCCTTGCACCTATCGACCGTGCTTTTCGCGATCGCCTCCGCCTCACCCGAGCTGATTGCCGAGAAGCTGCGGTTCGTGCTGCGGCTGTCGCTGATAATCGGGTTGCCCGCCATGGCGCTCCTGGCGATCGGTGCGCACTTCACGCTCGGCATCTTCGGTTCCAACTACTCGCACCTGGCCACGGTGCCGCTCTGGCTGCTCATCATCGGTTACATCCCTGGCCTCCCGAAATCGCAGTACATCGCCGTTTGCCGCGCGACCGGCCGGGTCACCAAGGCCGCCATCGTGCTGACCATCGCCATGTGCTGCGAGCTCGGGGCGGTGATTATCGGCGGCAAGCTGGGCGGCCTCAATGGCCTGGTCATCGGGTACACGATCGTCGTTTTCATCGAGGGCTTCGTCACCGCCCCGACCGTGCTTCGCGCCGCCTACGCCCGTACAGCGGCGACAACCAGCACCCCGCCGGTCAACAGGGGCGTCCCCGCCCGCGCGGCCGGGCCGTTCGACCGCCTCACCGGGCCGCTGGCCCGCCTGACTGGGCCGATCCCGTCCCTGGGGCAGGATCCTGGCATCGCGGCACTCGCCACCCTCGCCACGGCCGCCATCTCCGAGGGGCATACGCTCGACGTCGCGACCGCGGTGTGGCGCACCGGCGGATTCCCGGCCGTCTCACTCGACCCGGATCTGCACCGTGCCCCGCTCGCGGAGACCCGGTCCGACCTCGACGGCAGGGACCTCGGGGCGGCGGTTCCGCCGATGAAGAGCAACCAGCCGGGCTACCGCAGCCGCCAGCAAGCCGGCATCGCCGCCCTGATCGCACTGGCGAACCCCGAGCCGTCAGACACCCGCCCGCGGCACCCGCGCCGGGGCGCTCCGGACTTAACCGCACTGCCCGCCGGTTGCGCCTGACGCCTTTTAGGTAGAGCCACGGACCAAGGGCGTAGCCGCTGATCTCCAGCTTCAGCAGCCCCTTGGGCAGCGCCGGGTGTTCCGGCATCGCTGTGCCGGGGTTTCGCAGGGCCGCGATGCGCGCGATACCAAGGACGATTTTGACGGGCAACTCGCGCCGGGCGCGGGCATTGGCCAGAGCGACCGCGAACAGTGAGGCCGTGCAGCCCGACCCGTACCCGCGCATCTGCCTGGCCAGGCCGGCCATCGTGGTCCGGTGGCGGTGATGCACGATCGCCGTCGGCTCGTAGACCAGGCGATGGCCGCCCAGGATGATCCGCATGAAGAGATTGAGGTCCTCACCGCCGGCCGCGGGCACGCCTCCGCCGAGAGCTTCGTTGAAGCCGCCGATATCCTTCAGCGCCGTCCGCGATACCGAGAAGTTTGCCCCGGCACCGAAGATCCCGGCCGAGTAGGGGTAGATCGGGGAGTCGTCCCGGTTCTCTTCCAGATCGAAGATTCTCCGTTCGCAAACCCCACCCCATTGCTGCCGAAGGTGAAAATAGAGCTGCACGTCATTCTCAATCTCGGCTGTCGCGATCATTCCGGTAACGCCCGCCACGTCGGGGGCCGACTGGAACCCGCGCACGACCCCCCGCAACCACCACCGGTCGACCGTGACATCGTCGTCCGCGTACGCCACGATGTCCGCGGTGGCCTCCTCGATAGCGCGGTTTCGCGCGAATGAGGTCCCCGGTCTTGGTTCACGTATATACCGGACCCGAGGCTCGTCCCCGAAGTTCTCTTGGACCGCCAGCATCGTGGCGTTGGAGCTTGGCGCGTTGTCGATGACGAGAATCTCGTAACACGGGTAATCCAACAGCATCAGTGTGCCGAGCGTCTTGACGACGCTTGCTGGGCGATCTCTCGTGCACACGGCCACGGTCACCATGGGAAACTCGGCCGGCTCGCCGCCCAGTGCTGCCTCGGCCGGGATCCCGGTCAGCGGAATCCGGTCAAGCAGCGGCAGCCCGGCGCGAGCACGCCGGCTATTGATCTCAGGGCCAAGCTCACGCCAAACGGCCGCCGCCACTGCCGCCGCGTCCAGCCCGCCGGCCGGCAGATACACATAGCCCACCGGTGCCCGCCGCAGCCGGACGAGCAGGTGCACTCCGGTGTAGGGCGAGCCGTCATCCGCCCTGGCCGGCAACTGGATGCCGGTGAGCCGCTCGGTCAGCTCGAGTTGGCTGACGTGAATGGGAGCCTGCATTCGCCTCATCTACGCCAAGGCGGTTCGCACCGCGTCCGGCCCCAGGATGTCCGTCTTGGCCTGCGGCACGTTACCGGGCCGGCCCAGTTTGCCGGCCAGGTGGTCAGCCAGCCGTGCGGCGAAAGCCACGATCATGAAGGTGGAATTCGCCTGCCCGGAGGTGACGAACGTGGAGCTGCTCGCGACGTGGACGTTCGGTACCCCGTGCACCGCCAAGTCCGGGTCGATCACACCATCGGCGGGAGACGCGGACATCCGCGTAGTCCCGGCCTGATGGAATCCGCCGCCAAGACGCTCGCCGACAGCAGCATGAAGATCTTCATGCTGGTATTCCAGCTGGCCGATCCCCAGCTTCCGGAAATACCGGTCCCAGTGCTCGTGGGCCTTGACGATGCCCGCCATGTCCCCCGGGGAGAACCTCAGGTCAATCGCGAGCTTGCGCCGGCCGAGCCGGTCTGTCTCCCGCGTCAACGTCACCCTGCTGTCCGGATTAGGCAACTGCTCGCCGTGGTACTGGAACGGATACAGGTTGTCCTTGCTGTACATGAAGAAGCCCGGCGTCCGCCGCCCTCTGGTCAGGAAACGGCCGGCGCCGAAGCCGGCCGCGAACTTCCCAGTTGAATACGGATGACGCAGGACGTTCCGAATATGCGACGAACGCGAGGTGATCTCGGCCAGGCCATAAGGCGTGCCCGGGATATCTGCCCCGATCATCGATTGACGCTGCACCTCGGGGGCCAGTCGCGAGCCGAGCGGTGAGGCCAGGGCAAGGTAGACGAATGAGAGCTGACCATAGCCATGCCGGGCGTCGGGCAGCTCCCAGTTCCCGAGCCAGCTAACGACGTTGGGAAGCTCGTGTTCGCGCTGGTAATCCTCGGAGAAGCTGAACCGCCGCTTGACATAGACGCCATCGATGTCCTTCTCGTAGTCGAACATCGTCTGCCGCGGCGGTGTGGTGAAGCGAATGTTCGCGACGCAGCCCTCCACATGGGCCATATACCACCGGCCGAGGTGGCCACCGCGATTGCCCAGCTGCTCACCGGCCGGCCCGGTCGACGAAAGCAGTAGCCGGGTACTCTCCAGGCCGCCACAGGCGACGACGAACTCCTTGGCCGACACGCGGACGTGACCGCCGCCCTGGGTCCGGCACTCAAGCGCGCGCGCGGTTCCGCCCTCCGGCGGGCACACAATCTCGGTGCAGGTGACGCCGGTCAGCACCCGCAGCCGCGCGGACTGCTTCAACCGCTGCCGGTAAACCTGGCCAAAGTTCGTCGGGAGCGACCAGCGTTCCAGGCTTGAGCCGAGAATCCCGTCATCGATGAATCCGGGGACTATCTCACGCGGTACATTCGGTACATCATTGATGCTGAATACGGCACGACCGCATACCATCCAGTCGCAGGCGCGCTGGAAATACGGGGCGATCTGCGAGTAGGTAAGCGGCCAGTCCGGGATATCCAGGTACGGACGCGCGGAGAAGTCCACGGGATCAAACGGCACGCATCGCCCGCCCCAGATATTCGACGTCCCACCGACCTGGCGCCGCACGGACAACGACAGCGGAGCGTGCCGGTGCCTGTCCCAGTCAGCTCCTTCGGAGAGATCCTGGGCCCGCGGATCGAAGTCCACGTCGCCACTTTCGAGCAGAACTACCGAGATCCCCCGGTCCGCTGCCTCCAGTGCCACCGTTATGCCGGCGGGACCGGCGCCGATGACCGCGAGGTCCGCGGCCACCTCGATGTGCTCGCCGAGCGCCTTCAGGTTCTCAATCATTGCCGGCTCGGCACTTCGAGCACCGCGGCGCGAACCTCCGACGTCAACTCCGTGAAAGCTTCGCTCTCCGCCGCCGCGGGCATGACCCTGGCCGCCGTTTCGGCCGCGAGCCGGACGCGGCCCGGTTTCGTCGAGCTGAAAAGAACCGGGCCGGCCGGATTGCGGGCGAGCGCGGCCTGCAGCAGCAACTGGGGGAGCGCATTCTCGCTCTGGACGTCGACGCCCAGGCGTTTGCTCCAAGCCGAGGCCGCATCCGGGGCCTCGGCGAAGTACTGCCTGAAGGCGCCAACCGCCTGCGCCAGCGCACCGTAGGTGATGCGCGCACTGCCGGTATCAGTACTGGCGGCATCAGCACTGCCCTCATCGACCTCGAGGACGTCGTCGCGATGCTGCAGAACAGCGGGCCAGCGCAGCGACGCTCGCACGTCGTGCAGCTCAGCAGGCATTCCCGTGACCCCCCAGCAGCGGATACGGCCTGCCTTGCACTCTCCGTCGAGATAGTCGGCGAGTTCCAGTGGGTTCGGCAGCCGGGCAGCGATGGGGTCGTGCAGCAAGAAGACATCGACGTAATCGGTCCGCAGCGCGCGCAGGCTGGCCTCGAGACTGCGCTGTGCGGCCCGCACCGCCAGTTCCGGTGACCGGTACAGCAGCTGGCCAAGCAGGCCGGAGTCCGAGTTCTTGGCTGTCGTCCGCAAGGTTTCGTTCGCGGCCGGGCGCCTCGCGAGAACGGCCCGCGCCGGGCGCTGCAGCGGTGCGAGCGTCTTCGTCAGGATCGTCGCCTGAATGCCGAATTTCGTGGTGACGGTGGCCTGCGCACGGCGTCGCCTCAGGAAGGTCCCCAACTCGGATTCGGCCAGCCCGAAGCCGTACATGGGAGCGACATCGAAGTGCCGGATCCCGGCTTCGAAGGTTGCCTCGAGGACGGCCGTCCGGTCCTCGCGTCGCGGCAGCCGGAATAGCCCGGCACAACCGAATCCGACCGCTGAGGTGGCGACACCGGTCTGGCCCAGGTCACGTACCGGAAGCATTATTACCAGCCTTCAAGCGCTGCGAAGAAGCGTTCGGATCACGCCGCCGCCCGCTGCGCAGTGACTCGTACACATACATGGGCGCGCCCGCGAGCAGCCCGCGCCGCCATACCTTGCGGAGCTCGGCCGGGAAGTCATCGGGCAGATGCCCCGACCTGACGTTGCTGTCACTGCCCCGCAGGTCACGCCAGGCGTAGGGGATGAGCCGGAGGATCTCAAATACGGCACTCGGCCTGGCCCGGATGGTGCTCGCGTACAAGGCCGACAGCCCGGCGCTGAAACCGTAAAACTGTATCGCCAGTGCCGCCATGTTGCCACGGTGCGTGTGCCAGATGATGGCGGGCGGCCAGTGCAGGACGGTCTCGCCATTCGACAGCAGCTGGGAAAAGACACGGATCTCTTCGCAGCCGTGAGTTCGGGTTCCGGCGCCAAGGCAGGGATCGAAGCCGCCGATCGCCCGGAGCTCCTCCGTCAGGAATGCCATGTTTCCGCCGGGCCCGAATGTCGGCAGCGGATACAAGGGACTGATCACCGACGGAGTGCCCGCCTTGAGTACTTCTGGTTTGAGTCCCCGTCCCTTGTTGAACCCGCCGTACTGCTCAAATCGAACCTGTGACTCATGCTGCAACTCGCGCGGCATGATCACACCGCATACGGCGACCGGTCGGCTGGGGTGCCCGAATCCCTGCTTAATTCGATGGATCCACTGAGGGTCGGCGACCTCGTCGTCGTCCATCCAGGCGACAATCCGTGTCCGCACCTCAGCCAGGCCCCGATTGCGCGCGCGTGACAGACCGGGTATTGGCTCGGTGGTGTATTCCCAGCCGGGGAGGGCAAGCTCCTCGGTCACCTGGGCCGTTCCGGCGGCCGGCGACCCATTGTCCACGACGAGCACGCGGAAGTCGGGGTCGGTCTGACAATGCAGGCTCTCAAGCGTGACCCGCAGGCCCTCCGGCCGGTCTCTGGTGCAGATGACGACCGTGACGTCCGACTCATCCGGAGCGGTCTCGGGACGCACGGCCGCACGCCTTGTCTCATCGGGAATCCGCATGAGCAACTGCTGGCGCAGGTCAGCCCGTGAAATAACGACATCATCGGATACGTCCCAGAGCGAGATATCAGCCGGGAACCCTTCGGCTCTCGCCAGGCACCACAGGCTCCGATAAGCATCGACAGAGATTTTATCGGGCTCGTCCTCGGCAACGTCTGCGAGCTCAAGGTCGACGACGATCCCGGGAACCTGAAGCGCAGATCTCTCTACCCGCCGCATTTCTTCCCCCTCTTTTCCCAGTGCCGGATAAAAGACGTCATCGGGTTGGCGCTCACCAAGACCACCGGAGCCGGCGTCGGTGGATCCAGCACGAACGCAGGTAGGCGGCCGGGCCGCCCAGCATGCCGCGCAGCTCGGCCCGCGCCAGCGATTGCGGGTAGTCGTCGGGCCGGTGTGACTGCTTGCCCTCTGACGGGTCACGCTGCGTCCTCAGCCACGCCGGGATCACGCTCGCCAGGCCGACGAAATGCCACGGATTCCTGATGGCCAGACCGAGCAGCATCGCGGTGAACCCGATGCCGTATCCGTGGAGCTGGCTTTCCAGCTCTTCCATGGTCGCGCGGTGCGAGTGGTGAATGATCGCACCCGGCTCGTACGCCAGCCGATGCCCGGTCACCAGCAACTCCACGAGCATCGTGAGATCCTCGCCACCGTGAGTCGGGGTGCCGGTGCCGAGGGCCTCGTCGAACCCGCCCCTCGCGCGCAGCGCATCAGCCCGGAATGCCATGTTCGCTCCCTGGCCGAACTCCCCCATTTTGTAAAGCGAGCCGGCCCGCTCTGACCCAGTCCCCGGCACCCGCCGCAGGACCTGAAAACGTCCCGAGCGTTCAAAGGTCAGGGGGACCAAGCCTCGCTCGAGACAGTTGCCGAACTGCTCGTACATGACCTGGGCAGGCGTCTCGAGTTCCAGCGGCATGACGATCCCTGACAGGGCAGCGAGATCCGGTTCCGACGCGAAACGCATCCCGATGGCGCGCAGCCAACGACGGTCGGCCACCACGTCGTCATCGGTAAAGGCGATGATCTCCCCGGTCGCGACGTCAATTCCGCGGTTACGGGCCGCGGAGATTCCCGGGACTGGCTCGCGGACCACCCGTGCACCAGGGAATTCCGCTGCCGGGCCGCCGCCCGGCCGGTTGTCTACGATGATCACCTCGTAGTCCGGGTAGTCGAGTTCCGCAAGGCGGGCCGCGCAGCGCTGCAACTGATCCGGACGGGCCAGATTGGTAGGGATGACGACGCTTATTCGCGGCAGCGCCGCCTCCGGCGCCGGGCGGGCCGCGGCAGTACGCGAACCGATCTGGCGACCTATCTCGTGCACGATCTTCTCGGCGCTGACGACGTCGCCATCGACGGGTACCTCGACGCAACCCATGGGGTAGCCGGAGTCGAGGACCAGAATCCAGGCCGCTGTGTAGGACGGGTCGAGTGAGCGGACGCACTTCAGGTCGGCGATCGGTTCCGCGATGTCGACGGTCGCGACGTAGATGGGACTACGCCACCCTCTGGGGTCCCAGCCCTCCCATCCCACCGCCGGCGTGGGCGTTTCGCCGGAGCCGGCCGAGGCCTGGTTGGTGCCGCCGCTCATCGCGATCCTCCAGTCATGCCGCAGACCATTGCGCGTGCGCTCCTTGCTCTCGTCGTTGCTGGCGGCTCAGCCACAACGCCAACCATTACGGTTATCCAGCGTGCTGACAGCATTCGCCGAGCTTGCGGCGACTGGGCACGGGGCGCTCTGCCGCCTCTTTCAATCGAGCCTGCGGCGAACGCCGAATGGTCGCGGGCCTTAATTCCGGGGCCATGATGACACGATTTCCGAGCCATATGTTCGCGCCAAGGACGACTGACGGCACCCCCGTGACTACGCAATAGACCAATAACAAGCCCGGCCATCGGTCAAAGGGGGCTCGCTTCCATAACCGGCAGGCATCACGACTTGTTGTCTTTGATCGGATAAGTCAGGTCCGCAGCCTAGCAGGGTTCCTTCCCGCATGTCTGGAAGTTGGGTAGATGTGCCCTGGAGTGCGATTCGTCACCGAGCCCGGCCCGACTGCCCAGGTCAGGACCGGATCTGGCCGAAGCGCCTGAGACTGCGACGGCCCCTGAGATACAGCCAGGGGCCGATGACGAGACCGACGGCTTCCCGGGTGAGGAGCCCGGACGGCAGCGTCGGGGTATCCCGCACTTCGCTACTGAGGTGCATCATGTGCCTGATGCCCTGGAGCACCTTTGGCGGCAGCTCCCGCCGTGCGCGCGGGCTGTCAAGCACGATAGCGGCCAGTGCGGCGGTGCAGCCGGAACCGTAGGCGCGCATCTGCCTGGACAGCGCCTCGAGCGTGGCCCGGTGCACGTGGGAAACGATCGCGGACGGCTCGTACACGATGCTGTGCCCGCTCAGCAGGATGCGCATGAACATGTTGAGGTCCTCACCGCCGCCGGCGGGCGTGCCCGCGCCGAGTGCCTCATTGAACCCGCCGATCTCCTTGATCACCGCACGCGAGATCGCGAAGTTCGCCCCGGCACCTATCGTCCCTACCGAGTAGGGATAGAGAGGTGAGCCGTCACGATGCTCGGCAAGGTCATAGACACGCCGCTCGCAGTTGGTACCCCAATGCTCGCGCAGGTGAAAATAGAGCTGCTCGGCGTTCTCGATCTCGGCCGTGGCGATGAGGCCGGTGACGGCGCCCACGTCAGGACCAGCCCGGAAACCGCGGACGATGCCGTCAAGCCACCACCGGTCAATGCGCACGTCGTCGTCGGTGAAGGCCACGATGTCGGCCGCCGCCTCGGCGATGCCCCGGTTGCGGGCCGAGGACAGCCCCGGCCGAGGCTCGCGGACGTACCTGACACGCGGATCCGTGCCGAATTCCCGCCGCACTAGCTGCTCGGCCGCGTCGGAACCCGGCGCATTGTCGACCACCACGATCTCGTAGGGCTGGTAGTGCAGGGCGGTCAGCCCGCGCAGCACGGCCAGCAGGCTGTCGGGCCGGTCCCTGGTGCAGACGACGACGCTCACCAGGGGCGGGTTGGAGAGCTCCTCCGTCAGCCCGGGAGCGGCCGGCAGGCCGCCGGCCGGCAGCGCGTCGAGCGCCGCCAGCCCGGCTCGTGCCCGCCGGGCATTGATCGCGGGGCCAAGCTCCTGCCACACCCGGGTCCCAACGTCACGTGCCCCGAGCTCGCCCGGTGCCAGGTGCACATAACCAACAGGCAGGCTCTGAACCCGGACAAGGAGCCGCGCACCGGTGTAGGCGGCGCCGTCCGCGCGGGCGGGCAGCTGGACGTCGGTGATTGGTTCAGTGAGCTCAAGCTCGCCGATAGCGATTGGCGCCTTCATCGGTTACATCCCTAACTATCGGCTAATTCTCATTCGTCCCCGCGTCGCTGAGGCATCCTACAACTGCCTGCGACTCAAGGGTTTCCTGCCGCTGACCGGTGTCCGCGGCTTGCCCGGCCCGGGCGCCGGCCGGCCGGCCAGCCGGTGATAGGTCCTATATTGGGCAGAGTGCGCACCAGGGACCCGCGGAAGCGGAGGCTAGCGGTCGAGTCGGTGACCTTCGGGCTCGGGTACGCCGCCGTGCTGATCTGGATAGGGTCAGCTCTCGTCGCGAGCTTCACGGCGGGCGAGGCCAATCCGTACTGGCCTAACCTCCCGCACCTGAGGACCGACACTTCCGGCGTGATCGCGTTCGCGGCCGCCCTCGTCACCCTCACAGTCAGCAGGTACCTGCAGCTCAGGCGGCGCGGAAGCACGCCCGCGGCCGGCCCGTCGGAGCGGCCCGCGCGAATCCTGGCGATCCAGGCGATAGCCGAGACGGCGACGGTCCTCGCCACCGGCGCGGTCATTTACCTCTCATTCAACGCCTTCACTCACCCCGAGACCCTGCGGCTCCAGTTGACGCATCTGTGGCCGTGGCCGAGCGAGGGCACCGTCCGGGTGATCGGGCTGGCCGTCTGCGCGGTCGGCGTCGCGACCAGCCGCTACCTGCGGGCCAGTGCGACCTTCACGACTCGGGCCGTGTCAGCACCGGAAGCCGCGTCAGCCCCCGAAGCCGTGTCGGCCCCGGAGGCCGTGCCGGTCAGGGAAAAGGTCTAGTGCCTGGCCGGTAATCCGCCGGGCGGGGCAGCAAGGCCGGCCGGGTCGGCCCCAGATCGTCAGCAGGTCACGCGCGGGGGAACCGCGGAATCGGCAGACGGCCAGTACGCGGGCATGGGAAAATGACCTCAGTGGTCTCCTGCTTTCCCTGAGTGATCTAGTGGTAACAGCTTGGCCATCCGCATGCGGTCTCCCCCAAGTTGAGAAAGTTGCCAATGATTTCAGCGCCTAAGCATCGTGAGATGGGACACACGCGAGACGGCAGGGGATACGGCCTCCTTACGCTGGATGTTTTCGATACCTGCCTTATCCGGGATTTCACCACGCAGGAATCGTTGTGGTATCTGCTCGGCGCGGAAATGCTGAAACAGCTACCAGGTATTCGCGGCGCAGTTGATTTCGTACGGCTCCGCGGTGCCGCGGAACATTATGTGCGCAGCCAGAGTGCGGCCGAGGATATCAAGCTGACTCAGGTTTACGAGCGACTCGGCGGGGCCTGCGGCTGGAACACTGGCCAGCAAGAGCAGGCAGTCGGACTTGAAGAAGCGTTTGAGGCTCATGGCCTGCAGCCGAACCCGGCGGCGCGCGCTCTGCTCGCCACGGCTCAGGAAGCCCGGGTTGCGTACCTGACCGACACTCCGCATCGCGGTTCCTTCATCGAGAAGTGCCTCGGAGAGCACTCGATGCCAGCCGGACCGGTCCTGAGCTCCGGCGACCTCGGCCGCAGGAAGGGAACCGGTTCCCTTTTCCGCGAGGCCATGCGCCGGCTGGCGGTCAGCCGGGCCCAGATGCTCCACGTCGGCAATGACTTGCGGCCCGACGGCGCCGGCAGTGCGCGGGCAGGCGTGGCATTCGCTCCGATCTTCACCGCCAATCCCACCCGGTACGAGCTGACACTCGACTCGGCGCGCGGCGAATCCAGTGGTTTGCTCGGCCCGGCACTGGCAGGCAGCGGGCGCCACTTCCGGCTGGCGGAGGGCGATCATGCCCAGCCCGCGCTCGTGTCGCTTGTCGCTGACGTCGCCGGGCCGACCATCTTCGCGGCGGCGGCGTGGTCACTCCTATCCGCCCAGGAAGACAAACGCGACGTCTTGTACTTCGTCGCCCGTGACGGCGAGATCCTGCTCGCTGCCGCACAACTGATCCAGCGGGAACTCGGCCTGGCGGCCGAAGTCGACTGCCGATATCTGTATGGCAGCCGCAAGGCGTGGCATTTGCCGTCTCTCGGCATGGTCCCCGCCGCCGAGTTCGCGGCAGCTCTCCGGCGTCTGCTCATCCGGTCGCGGAAGGTGACACTTCGTAACCTGCTGGCTCAGCTTGATATAGGAATCGATGATGCCGCCGCAGCGGCCCCCGACGTGGTCGCCGGAGTTCCGGCCGATACGCCGCTCGGTGAGCAGCTGACCGCCGTGATCGATTCCCTGGCCGGTTCTCCCGGTCTCCGTTCCCTTGCCCGGTCACGGGCGAAGGCCGCACATGACGCCACCGTCGCCTATCTGCGGCAGGAGGGGATGTTCGACAGCGGACAGGTAGGGCTTGTCGACATCGGCTGGCACGGTGCGGCTTCCGCATCGTTGGCAAGCATTGCCGCGGCCCAGGAAACAGATGTCCGCTGCTACTTCGCGGGCGGTCTGTGCGGGCGCGAATCCCTGGCAGCGCCGCGCGATAGCCGGGCGTACCTCATCGATTCCCGCGGCGAGGAGCCGGAACTGCGGCGCGCGCTTGTTCACCTGCTTGAGACCTTCTGCGCCGGCAGCGGCGGCTCCACGCTCGGCTACACCGAATCAGCCGGGCATTGGGTACCGCGCCTCGCCCGCGAAGACACCAACCCGGCAATGCGCTGGGGCCTGCGCGAGTATCAGGAGCTTGTCGGCGGTTATGTGAGCGCCGCGTGCCGCTTCATCGGGAAGTACCAGATAACGATCACGCGCGCCGACACGACAGCACTCCGCCCGCACCTCATCGCAAACCTCCGTGAGCTCTGGTACCACCCGACCCAGCAGGAAGCGGAGTCATGGGGAAGCTTCCCCTTCGAGGGCGACACGGGATCGGAGGTACTGGCGCCGTCCGCGACGGCTCGCGATCTCGTCCGCTATGTGATCCACTTCAGGGACGCGCGGAAGCGACCGCGCTTCGGTCCCTGGAACCAAGCCGTGATCGCACGTACGGAGATCGGCAGGATGGCAGGCCAGGCGCGTCAAGTGCTGCGCATCGGGTCGGCCGGCGACCGGGCGATGCTGCTTGCGAGAATGCGCTGCACGATCACTCCCAGAACCACGGTCCCCGTCGCGGGCATCGACGTGCGAAACGGGCAGATCGTGATAACCGGTCGGGCCTCACGCTAGGCCGGGTGCGGCTCACACCTACCCAGGCGCACCACCCGACTCTCTGGGTCTGCGGCGTTGGCGGACCCGGCCCGGGGCACCCCTGGCCGCATAGCATGACGACCATGACGGAGGGAACCGGTGCCGCGGCCCGCCGGGTGGCCGGGGTGACCGGTGCCAGCCGTGGCGTGGGCCTGGGAATCGCCGCTGCGCTTGGAGCCGCGGGCTGGGCCGTCTACGTGACCGCGCGTTCCTCGGCGGCGGGCCGCACCGGGCACCTGCCGGGCACGGTAGAAGAGGCCGCGGCGGCAGTGTCCGCTGCCGGGGGACAGGGTGCCGGGATCGTCTGCGACCATGCCGACGATGCGGCCGTCGCGGCGGTCGCCCGCCGGATCAGGGCCGAACGAGGCCGGCTGGACCTGCTGGTCAACAACGTCTGGGGTGGGTACGAGCGGATCAACGCGGGCCTGTGGGAGGAGTCGAGGCTGCCACTGTGGGAACAGCCGGTGGAAGTGTTCGATGCGATGTTCACCCGTGGTGTGCGAGCCCACTACGTCGCGCTGGCCGTCTGCGCGCCGATGCTGATCTCCACCCCCGCGAGCCTGGTGGTGACGGTCTCCAATGCGGTCTCGGCGGACGGCGACGGCGGCGGCGCCTACGCAATGGCCAAGCTCGCCGACGACCGCCTCGCGCTGACCGCGGCGTTGCAGCTCAAGGAGCACAAAGTCGCCTCCGTCGCGGTGCACCCTGGGTGGGTGCGAACAGAGGGGGTGATGCAGTTCGCTGACTACATCGACCTGAGCAAGTCGCAGTCGCCCGAGGGGGTCGGGCGGGCTGTCGCCGCGCTTGCCGGTGACCCGGACGTGCTGAACCTCACCGGCCAGGCGCTGCCCGTCGGCGTCCTCGCCACGCGGTATGGCATCGACGTGTCGAGCTAACCATGAGCTCTGGTACCACCCGACCCAGCAGGAAGCGGAGGCACGCCCCGTCAGTTGATGTCGAACTCGTTGCCCTCGGGGTCCTTCATTCCCACCGCGTAGTGGTCGAGGCCATCGTCGCCCAGGGGTCCGGTGATGGTGGCCCCGAGATCGGCCAGCCGGCTGGCCTCGGCGTCGACTCGCTGCCTGCGGGTGGTGAGCGGAACCGAACGGCCCTCGACTACCGTGCGGCCGCCGCTGGCGTGGATGTCGATGTGGAGGCGGTTCTTGACCACCTTGGCGACCTCATCCGCACGGAACCAGATGCGGGGGCCGTCACCGCTGGGATCGATGATGCTGTCCGCGCCCATTCCCAGGTAGCTGTCGGGAAGCCCGCTGTCGCGCCGCCAGTCGTCCCAGGTAGCGAACCCTTCGGGGGGCGGTTCAAGCACGTATCCCAGGGCGGCGGCCCAGAAGCGGGCAAGCAGCTCGGGGTCCTTGCCGTCGATGACGATCTGGAATGGGGTAGACATCGTGCTCCAATCGGCTCAGCAGTGACTCTGACGTTCGAAATCATACACGAATAGGTGTCAGTTGCCGGCGCGACGGCAAGCACCGCGCCCCGCCGCGAGAGGCACTGCGGGCGAGCGTCACTGGCGACCGGCCCCGCGGCGGGGGCGGGCGGTGATACTGGCGGCATGGGAACCTCCGCGGACGCCGATGACGGGCCGGCCGGACGCCGTCCCGCGCCGTACCTGCCTGAGCCGACCGGTCCGTACCCGGCCGGCACCGTTTCCGTGTGGCTGACGGACACCGCCCGTCCCGATCCGTGGGCCCCGGGGGTGAACGCACGGGAGCTGATGGTTTCCCTGTGGTACCCGGCGGTGCCGTCGGATGGGCGGCGGGCCCGGTACATGACGCCGGCGGAGTCCCGGCTCCAACTCACAAGCAGGGGCATCACCGGCATCCCGGAGGACACGCTGAGCGCGGTCGAGACCAACGCGGTCAGCGACGCCAGGCCGGCCGGGCGTCCGCACAGCCTCCCCCTCGTCGTGCTGTCGCCCGGCTTCACCAACTCCCGCAGCACGCTTACCGCCCTGGCCGAGGACCTGGCCAGCCACGGTTACGTGGTGGCCGGGATCGACCACACCTACGAGAGTCACGCCACGGCCTTTCCCGACGGGCGGGTCACCACGTGCCTCGCCCGCGAGCGGCGGGGCAACGGGTTCCAGGAGAAAGTAGCGGCAGGCAGGGCAGCGGATGTGTCCTTCGTGCTCGGCGAGCTGACCGGTGCGGACCCGGCCTGGCCGGGTGCCGGTCTCATCGACCCGTCCCGGATGGCGATGGCCGGCCACTCCGCCTGCGGCGCCGCCGCCATCGCCGCCATGTTGGCCGACTCGCGCATCCGCGCGGGCATCGACATGGACGGCTCCACCGCCGCCCCGATCCCGGGCGAGGGCCTGGCCCGGCCATTAAGCTCTCCTTGACCAGCCGTCACCACGCTATCCCGAGGTCCCGTTCTGCACCCCGTAAGCTAACCCAGCCACCTCACCACGCAGGCGACTCGGGGTTGCGCCGCCGGTGCTCCCGTTTCGCTCTCGTTTCGTTGGTGATAGCCCGGATGCCCCTGACGGCCGGTATTACCGAGGCCGCGGCGACAAGCCACGTGACCGCGCAGTAGATGGCTCCTACCATCGCGATGCTCGCGCCATGGCTGAGTACCATCAGACCACCGATAGTACCTATCGTGATAACGCAGTTAGCGGCGAATATGAGCCCGGGCCTGATTTTAATCAGGCATACGGCAACAAACAACAGATTGATGGCCGACGCGGGGAACGAGAGGCCGATCCAGCGGAGAAAAGAGGACCCATAGGTCGCGTAACCGGGGCCTAGCGGGAGAAGTACGAGCTTCCCGAGGACGGTACAGCACAGTACCCCGGCAAACGTCATCGCAGCCACCAGCCGGATCGACCGGCTGATGGTGGTGGCCGCGCTCTCCGGCACGGTTATCACTTCACGCACCATCGAGATGAACACGTTGGTGAGCAATAGCATCGCCATATTGGCGATGGTCCACGGCACAAAGAAATATGCTCCTTGGACGTCGCCAAGTCTCCACGCCACGAGGGCCGGCAGGAACGCGGTCACCGACGCGTTCACGAGCGTGGTCGCGGCCTCGATCCCGACCCAGTGCAGCAACCCCCTCATAGGGGGAAGATTCGGCCGGACCCTCGCCTGCCGAGCCGCTAGCGGGCCGGCACTCAATGTGCTCACAACCAGCACCGCAATGCCCATCGGCAACGCCCACGACCACAAAATGACAGCGGACGCGGAGTGGGAGGCCGAGGTGGCGACCACCGCGATCAAACCGAGGCGCGCGATTGCAACCAGAAGATTCTCGACCGGTACCCAGGTGGCTTTCCCGAACCCGACTAGTCCGCCATCCTGGAAATTGAATATGCTGTTCATTACCACGCAGAGTGCGAATCCCAAGCGCCCCGCATTTCCATCTAGTACAAGGCCGGAAGATAGCGGGGTCAACATGAAAATCGCGACCGCGATCAACCCAACCGACGCGGAGGCTCCGTAGCTCGCCAGCAGCATTCGTCGAGTGTTCCACCCCGCCAGTGGGAGAAATCGCGGGAACGCAGTCGCGAGGTTGAGACCGCCTATAATCGCCAGGAAGGAGATCGCCGACACCTCTGCCGAAACATGTCCAACGGTGGCCGCATGCTGATAGTGCGCGGTCCTCGCCCAGAAAACTAGGCCGAGACCACCAGAGAGTATCGCGGACAGCGCGAGGGCGATCGCACTACGCAGCGCGGGATCGGCGAGAATGCTCAGGACACGTGAACCGTGCTGGCCTTCAATTGAAGCCTGCGCTTCCGGTCCACGCTCCGGCGCCCTTTCCGGGGCCGGCGAAATCACCGGGAAGCCCCCGGTTATCGCGGTCAGGGCGGACGAGATCTTCGGGAAGCCCCCGGTTGCCGCGGTCCGGGCCGACGAAATCACCGGGAACCCCGCGGTTGCCGCGGTGGACTGAGACAAGTAACTGAGTGCGCTCAGGCCTGCCAGCTGCCGCTGTCGATGAGCATCCTCATCGTCGGCGGGAACACGCGGGAACTGACGTGCGTCGCGCCTCTCCGTAAGCGGCGCGGAGGCCGCGCGTGGAACGTCTGCCCGATTCCCGTCGCGGCGCCTCGGTTCGTAGTAGGGCGCATCACGGCGCGGCTCGGGCCGCCCACCCGGCGAACCGCCTCGGGCGGACCGTTCTCTCGGCGCCGGACTAAACCATGAGCCGCTGGCTGGCGGGGCATCGGGTCGCGGGGCTCTGGCCGACGGGGGGGCAGGCCGCGGCGCTCTGGCCGACGGGGGGGCAGGCCGCGGCGCTCTGGCCGGCGGCGGACCAGCCTGCGGGGCTCTGCCGGGCGGCGGACCAGCCTGCGGGGCTCTTCCGGGCGGGGGGCCGGGCTGCGGGTCTTTGGCCGGCGGCGGACCAGGTCGCCGCGGCGTAAAACGCGGCCTGTTCTCGGCGGGCGAGTCCTCTTCGGCCTGGCTGCCGTCACTCGACTGCGATCCCATTTCCTGATCCCTAAACTGCGCCGTAACTAAATTCACCTCTCCGGTATTCGAGTCTTCAGTTGCCAACCATTACCCGGTAGATCATTACGTCTGAATTATGGTAGACGGCCGTCCAGCCGGGCGCGTGGGCGACGTCTTTTTCCATCTTCGCCATGCCTACCGGATCGTCGTAGTAGACGGCGTAGGCATTCTCTCTGCGGCTGAATATTACATACGTGTTGGTGTAGTGGAAGGACGCTATCCACTTGTCGACTGCGGCAACGTTGGCGTCAGTCAGCCAAGCCATGCCCGGCTCGGTTGGAAAATCGGGGATGATCAGCGAATTGAAGAATCGGTAATCGGGCGCCTCGAGAGTTGGGAAATCGTTCGCGGCCAGCACGAACATCGATCCGCTGGGGGTGTGGGCATACAACCAGAGGCTGGCCGACAAGTCCTGGGAGGTGAACCCGTCCACGGACAGCGAGGCATAGTTTCCTTGCATCCCCAGCAGGACAGTGACTACCCAGGTACAGCTGACTAGCACCCGTCTCCACACCGTCGCGCGGATCTGAACGAGTGAATTAGCGATGAGAATCGTGCACCAGGCAGCTGAAAACATGTAGACGCGATAGATAGCCTCGCCGCCGTAGTCCTGGCCGAAAACGACCAAGATCGGCGTAAATGCCAATATGGCCGGGATCGCGACTTGGCCAAGCGCCCGCCGATGTCTCAGGATTGAGACCACGGCGGGCAAATAAAGGATGACACCGAGAATATCGACGACTTTACCCGAGAATTCGTGGGCTCCGTAGTTAGTCGTCCCCTGAATTCCTGAGGCGTTGTCGACCGCGTTCCCGCCGCTGAACAGCCCACCATACTGGGAAGCTATCAGGCCATAGCGGGGCAGCAGGAAGATCACCGCCAGGGCGATCAGGAGTGCCGTCAGCTTCCAACCGCGCCACAGCACGCCCAGCACCACCAGGCCGCCGACTTGCACGATCACCATGTACGGCGTGAGTTGGTGGGCGGCCACGATGGCGAAGTAAAGGACGATGACCATGGTGAAAGCCAGCCCGCGCTGCATCGGGCTAGCCGCCGGGGGACGGGGCATCCCAGTGAGCAAGCGTGCGCGCAAGCGTGAAATCCTGCCGGTACGCTCCCCGCCATCGCGGTGATCGCGCGCCGGCACCAGCAGCCAGCGCACGATAATCGTTGCGATGCCAAGCCACAGGAGGTAGCCGAACGCCTGCGGCGAAAGGTAGTCCTGGCCGACCCAGGCGATGAAGCCCTCGTACAAGAACAGGGCGAGGTAGGCCGCACGACGGTTCACCGTGAGCATCCGGAAAATGCCAAGCAGCAGCAGTCCGTCCGCCAGTTCGAACGCCAGCGGGCCCCAGGCGGCGAAGCTCAGCGGTCCCATCTTGGCGAGCCCGCTGACCGATGCGACGGCGGTAAATAGTGCCGGCCACTGATCGTAGATGTTGGAGGGATCAGTGATCTTCCCGTAAGTGCTGAATGACTGGATAATTCCAATGTGCTTATAGACCCACTCATACTCCGGTACCTTAAACAATATCGGCACCGTGGCGTATATCACCACCATGAGGGCCACCACGTAGGTGATCAGCAGCCATGCGCGGGGAGTTCCGCTCAGCAACTCCGCCAAGCCGCCGCCAAGCAGAAGCGCCAAGCCGAGGAAGTACCAGATGTTCGCGCTGGCCAGCAGCCCATAGGGGCTTATCGACTCGACCTGGACCTTGCTTATCCCATAGCTCCACGCTGCCAAGCCGACGATGAGCGGAATCAACCGGGCCCACAGTCGCTGCCCGCGCGCGGAGGGCACGGTCCACGTCGGGAGGCCACCGCGCCACACCCGGATGGCGCAAGATAGGACGCTCAGGACGGTGACAGCCAGTAGCGCCTTGGGATGCCAGGCAGTCATCCAGAGCATGACCGCGGTTACGATCGCGGTCACCGCGAGGCTGATGGTGAGCGTGAGGCCGGCTTGGACTACGCCATCCTCGCTGTCAACCCAGCACATCACGGCCGCGCCCGGCGACACACAGGCAATGAGCAGTGCTCCCGCCAGCGCGGGCCAGTGGCCGGGAAACGTGAATAGCAACAGGATCGCGACGATGCTCGCTGAGATACCGATGAGCGCTGTGACCGCGGTCAGAGCGCCATGCGGTTTCGACTCCACGCCACGCCGGGGATTCGCCGCCCGCGGTATGGTCTCGGCCCTCGCCGCATTCATCGTCGCCTCCAGTAGGCACACCGACGCACAAGGCGCTGGGGCCAGATTCGCTAGTGATTACCGCCGCGGCCGTGGACCCGGCAGAATGTCGCCGCTCACGGCGGTATCGCCAGCACGCCGCTTGCCTCGGCAGTTGTCATTCGGCCGGCTTCCGGGGGACCCCAGCCGGCCAAACGCCTGCCCAGGTGCCAGACGCGCTGCTTGGAGTGAGTCCAATAGCGGTTCGCGCCCGTTGGCCGCGAACGGACCATGGCCAGCAGTGCTTCCGGAGTGGTGCCCTGCGCCACGGTCAAGCGCGGCAGCGCCCAGCGGTCGTCTCCTTCTTGTACGGGCAGTTCGCTGACAATGCACGCCTGAGCGAATCCGATCTCACGCACCGCGCGGCGCGCCCGGGCGGCATGGTAACCGAAAGGGTACGCGAAGCTCGGCACGCCGCGTCCCAGTCCCTGCTCGAGCTCCGCCCGGCTCTCGGCCGCATCACGGTGCACGATCTCCGCATCGTTAAGGTCCGCCGCGAGGTGCCGTTTGCCGTGCGAGCCGATCTCAAACCCGGCCCGCGCCATATCATCGATCGCGGACCAGCTAAGCGACGGCCGCATGGCATCCTCGCCACGCAGCCAGCTGGCCCGGGTACCGATGAACGCGGTCGGTATGAAGAAGGTCGCGGGCAGCCCGTAGCGCAGCAGGGCCGGTGCGGCACCGTCGGCGGCATCGGCGAGCCCGTCGTCAATGGTGATCGCCACCGCCTGGCGGCCGGCTTCGAGCGCCGAAGGCACCTCACTGAACGGGATGACATCCAGCCGCTGTTCGCGCAGCGCCGCTAGATGCTCGTCGAACAGTGACGGATCGACCGTCAGTCTTGCGAACGTGCGTGTCGTCTCGGTGGCGATGCTGTGGTACATCAGTACCGCGACTGATCCCGCCACACTTATCGAACCATCCCCGAGATCACGCCGATCCCAGCAGACGCGACGCCGGCCACGATCGCACCGGACTTGAGGAGCCCGCTGATGTCGCCGTGGCGGGCCGCAGCCCAGAGACCGGCAGATATACCGGAAGGCAACGTCCGGCGCAGGTAGTCCCGCTCGCTCTGCAATTTCTCCTGGCGGCCGAGCAAACGGGCCATCTCCAGCTTCCCGGAACCCTCCAGGTAGGTCCGCCGCAGGAAGTAAGACCATTTCGCGCGGCTCGCTGGAACATGGTGCTCGACAACTGCCTCGGGCACGTATATCCATTTGGCAGTCGGGGAACTGGCACCCATGCGAATACACAAATCGGTATCCTCCGGGTTGCTGCGGTCGCCAACCTTCCCGAAATCAGAACGGAAACCGCCGACGGCCTTAAAAACTTCAGCGCGCACCGCCATGTTCTCTGCCCAAACGTTTCTGATAACGCTCTGGCTGACCGGCATCCCGCGATAGGAGGCGCCTACGACCCAGTCGAACTCGGCCGGGAACCAGCTCGGCCGCCCTGTCGCCCACCCCGCCACAACACCGCCGCCGGTACCCACAACCGTTGGATCCGCGAAGGGCTCAAGCAATCGCGGCAGCCAGCCCGGGTAAACTTGGACGTCATCGTCCAAGAACACGATAAATGGGGTCTGAACCCGTGCGGTGCCGGTATTCCTGGTAGTCGAGACACCGCGTCGGTCGGAGTTAAGGACAGTCGTAATCTGCGGCCAGGTTACGCGGATCTTCTCGTACAGCTCTCTATTCTGGTCAACGGAGATGACCACGCCTGCCGGCAGATCCGCATCAGCGAGCAGGCTTTCGACCGCACTTGTGAGATGCGACCACCGTTTCATATCATAGGTAGCGATGACAACGGTGGCATCGGACGCCTTGATAGCATTGCTACGTTGGTCCTGTGCGGATTTAGCCAGTCGCTTTGACATGCTCGAAGCCTCGAAGTCGACCCCTACATCAGCCATTGTTTACTTGCCTTCCGTGGAACCGGGAGAGCAGCTCCGGGATAATCACCGGCAACCCCGTTCAGGAGATCTCCGCTGTCTCCGCGCCGACCAGCGGATGGGCAGTCAGTGTGGGGGGCACCGGAAATGGGTTCGTCGCGGCCTTGATAGCGTGACTTGGTGCTGCGGTTTTAATAGCCTGGTGTGATTCTCCGCGGCCTGAGAACCATTCCCGCACGATGAACTTCGCGATGCGCATCCCATCACGGACGACCTTCAGGTTGCTCATCCCGTGCAGGCGCAGGTGCTCATAGCTCGGGATCTCCTGAATCGCCAGGCCGACCTTGGCCGCCCGGACATTCATAACGGTCTCGATCTCGAAACCGTCGCAGTCCACTAGGTCGAGCTTGGACAGGTGCCTGGCCCAGAAAGCGTTATAGCCGTAGCACAGGTCTGTGTAGCGCGTACCGAAGAGCCTGTTCACCAGGACGCTCAGGATCCTGTTGCCGAGGTGCCTGGAGAATGTGATGTCATCGCTGCCGCCGCCGCTGGCGAACCGGGAGCCCTTCGCGAAGTCGGCACCGGTGGCAAGAGCGGCGACAAAGCGCGGGATCTCCTTGCCGTCGGTCGACCCGTCGGCGTCCATCATGACTATGATCTCGCCTTTGGCCGCCTCGAAACCGACCTGCAGCGCGTCACCCTTACCGCGGCCTTCTTGGTGGACGATCCTTACATCGGGATTCAGCTTCTGGGCTACGGCGACAGTGTCATCGGTCGAGTGTCCGTCCACCAAGACGACTTCATCGACCCATTCAGGAATCGTCGCGAAAACATGCTCAAGGTTCCGCGCCTCGTTCTTAGCTGGAATGACAACGCTAACACTCGGCATGATCGCCACACCGCGCCCCCTGGCACGGTAACCAGCGAACTCAGACTTCCCGGAAGCCTCAGACATCCCCATCCCTTCCTGCACCTAGAGTCCACCGCCAGAAGTTGAGCGGCAGCGGTCACGCACGTCGCTCGTCCGGGGCAACCAGCTCGTCCGGGGCAACCAGCAGGCCCCAACCCGGGCATCCGCTCCCAGGACCCAGTCGCGTGCATCGGCGCACCAGCGTCCTCTCAGCCATCACTTGCCCGGGGAGCGCTCGCCAACGAACAGACAACCCAGGAGAGATCGTAGCAGCCACCATCAATACAGGTTAGAAACTCTCAAGATTGCATAATCTGACACGACGTGTTCGGACTTGAACCACTCGTGACGAGGCGGAATTAGATTCCAGACGCAACCTAATCGTGATGCTGGCGATGACAACCAAACGCGGGTATTGCTACCCGTAATTGGCTGGATGCATTGAGTCGTCGCTTGGCGCTTGGCCTTTATGGCGATGCCTGAGATCGCGCCTGCCCGCCGGGCAGAAGCTGGGGGCAGCGAGGCGCGGGGGCTCAGCCGTTCCAGCTGAACTGCTCTGCCCAGTCCACGGTCATGGTCTCGCGCGGCGCCGGGGTGCCGGTGGTGTCCTGCAGGTTCTGGGACTGCAGGGCCATGTTCATCGTCAGTGCGGGCTGGTACGCGGGCGACTTCACCTGATTGGCCGGCGCGGTAAAGATGACGTGGCCGTCGATGAGCCAGGACACACCCGAGGGCGTCCACTCCACGCCGTAGGTGTGCCACTCGGTGTCGCTGTTGGCGACGCCGCCGTCCGGGCCGTTGCTCTGCGTGTACGGTCCGAGGCACGTCCAGGTAGGCGATGAGCCACATATGTTGCCCACCGTGTTGATCAGGCTGGCATAGGTGCGCGAACGGTCACCGCGGTCCTCGTAGATGTCGATTTCCGGCGGCCATTGGTAATTGGCGGGCCACAGCAGGAATATGTCAGAGAAGTACTCGCTGGAAGGCTGATAGTCAGCCTGCAGACGCGCGAACCAGGCGCCGTACTCCTGGGGTGCGCCCAGGTATTTCATGCCGCAAGAATCTATGCCGGAGGCCATGAAATGCGCTTCGCCCCCGCTGAACGTGCACATGCTTGGCAGCCACTGGGCCACCTGCCCGCTCTCGCCGCCAGGCACGGCGTCGTAAATATTCCAGTTGGCCGGGGCGCTGTCGCCGCTGAAATCCTGGACGTACTTGAGGGTGAAGCCGGACAGGGCGGCCGCCGGACTCTGGCCGGAGGGATCACCGCCGTTCTGTCCTCCGGCCAGAGTCCCGGCCGGCGTGGCGGATGGCGTGGCGGTCGTAGTGCCAGCCTTAGCGGCGGACGCTTTCGGCTTACCCGTGGCTTTGGGGCTGGGCTGCAAGGTTTTCCCGTTCGCGATCGCCCGGCTGATCATCTCGGGCGCACCGGTGCCCTGAACGCTACTGCCGGCCGCGGCCGTGCCCAGCTTGACCGCGGTGGCCGCCTGACTGGTGGGATTAGCGACACTAGCGCTGCAGGCAGCAAGGGCGGCGAGTGCGGCGACCGCGCCGGCACCCAGCAGTCCGCGCCTCACCGGCCACTGTTGACGGGCCAGAGTGACCTTTGCCCGACTAGCAGCCTTCTGTCTCATCTCCCCCATGGGGGAGATTATGGCCTAATTCACGCTTGGCGCGGGTGGCTTTCAGCCAGTCGATGCGCTGGCCGGCGCGTCGCGCGGCCTCGTGCCGCCGCGGGTCTCACCTGCGAGGGAGCCCGGTGTTAGAAATGTCCAACATGTGTTTACGATTTCGCCCACGAGCGTACACTCGTTGCACCTGTGTCTTGGATGTGGCAGCACAGTGATGTGCGACTACATGTGGAGGTTCCCGACGTGCGTGCCCCAGAGATCTCTGTGGTGATCTGCGCCTACACCGAAGAGCGGTGGGAGCAGACGTGCGCCGCGGTTGACTCGGTTCGCCGGCAGAGCCTGCCGAGTCTCGAGATCATCCTGGTCACCGACTGCAACGCTGCCCTTTTCCGGCGCGCCACGGTAGCCATGCCTGACGTGACCGTGGTGGAGAACCAGGAGCGCCGGGGCATCTCCGGCGCCCGCAACACCGGGACTGCCCGGGCACGAGGCGAGATCATCGCGTTCCTCGATGACGACGCGACCGCCCATGAGGACTGGCTGAAGTTCCTCGCCGACGCCTACGAGGACTCCGCGGTCATCGGAACCGGTGGTTTGACGGTCCCGCAATGGCTGACGGCGCGTCCCTCCTGGATGCCTGAGGAGTTTTACTGGGTCATCGGGTGCAACTACCTCGGCCTGCCGCCCTCCGGGGCCAGGGTCAGGAACCTGATGGGTGCGAACATGTCGTTCCGCAGGGAAGCGTTCGACCTGGTCAAGAGCGGGTTTACCGCGGGCATCGGGCGGACTGCGACCGGACGGCCGTTCGGCTGCGAGGAGACCGAGTTCTGCATAAGGCTCAGCCGGGCCCTGCCGGGGGCGCTCCTGGTGACCGATCACCGGGCAGTGATCTGGCACAACGTCCCCAAGA
This sequence comes from Trebonia sp., assembly GCA_050013875.1. Lineage (GTDB taxonomy): Bacteria > Actinomycetota > Actinomycetes > Streptosporangiales > Streptosporangiaceae > Trebonia. Next base: position 53,359 of record JBEKEK010000005.1, read on the forward strand.
GCCGCTGCACTGTCTCGTACTTCATCTCCCGCTGCTACGCGGAGGGCCTATCCAAGGCGCAGATCGTCGCGAGCGTTGGCGGGTCTGACGGTCTGTCAACGGAGTACGCCTACGCCACAAGGAAGCTTCCGCTCGCGGTGGCGCGCGGTGTCGCCGACGTGTTCCGTGGCGATCCGGCCGGTCTCGGCCGGGCCACGGCGATCATCGCCGGCCTCGCCGTGACCGCGACTGGCTACGCGAGAGGCAAGGTCGGCCGGCCGGGTCGGGCGCGGGCAGCGTGAGCACAGCGAAACACCGCGCCCTATGCGGTCAGAAGCGGCAACTGCCTCATCCATGCTGGTTTGCGGTGGTAGCATCCACGCTCATGCCGGGTCCCCGTCTAGCGCCCGGTGGTTGGATGCTTCGTGTACACCGACGATAGGCCCGGCCAGCAGGCTCCGCCGTCAAGGGAAAGACGGCGCCGTAAGCCCTGGGGCACCGAAGCCGTGCTGTCCACGGTGCTTGCCGCTGGGGTGGTCATCGCTGTTGGCGTGATGGCTTACGCGTCGCTCGACGGCTCGTCGAAGTACGTGTCGGCGAGCGCGGTTTCGACTCCTAGCCCGACCCACAGCTCGACGGTCCATAGCCAGGCGCAGTCAACCGTGGGCCAGGCGAAGAAGGTGGACGCCGGCCCCCCGGGCACGTGGAAACTGGCCTTCGATTCTGATTTCTCCGGCCCTACTCTCGACGCCGGCGTGTGGTCGACCTGTTATTGGTTCGCTACCTCAGACGCTGGCTGCACCAACAATGGCAACAGCAGCGAAGAGAAGGAGTGGTACCAGCCCTCCCAGGACCAGCTGAGCGGCGGCATCCTGCACCTGACCGCGCAGCATGAGCCCACCGAAGGCGCGTCCGCGAAGGGCGCGCCGAAGGAGTACTCCTGCCGGTCTGGCATGGTCACTACCGCGCCTGGCTTCAATTTCGAGTACGGCTACGTGCAGATGGTCGCGCGGCTGCCGTACGGCAATGGCCTGTGGCCGGCCTTCTGGCTCGCTGCCTCGAATAAGAAGTGGCCGCCAGAGGTCGATATTTTCGAGCACTGGAATTCCGATGACAATACCGGTGCCTACTTGCATCCCTTGAAGGGGGTACGGCAAGGCGGGCGAGTCCAGGCGGTGGCAAACCTCTCCCAAGGCTGGCATACCTTCGCACTTTCGTGGACCAAGAACAAGCTCACCTGGTACATCGACGGCTATCAGATGTTTAGCACAACGACCAGCATTCCCCGGCAAGACATGTACATCATCGCGAACGTGGCTGACACAAGCACCGCTGCCACATCGTGCTCGGGAACGATGCTTGTCAAGTCGATTAAAGTGTGGCAGCCCTAACGTACGCCTAGCGCAGGGCAGGTTCCGCTGCTGAGCTAGCCCGGCTTCGCCTTCCCTCGGTCAGCTGCTGGCAGACTTCCCTCGTCGAGCGGCGTGCATCAGCGCCGATGACGCCCACATCTCCTTCGTAGCCGAGGAAGTACAGTCCGGCCGCGGTTGCCGATTCGTGCTTGCTGCGGGGCACGCCGTGATCATCGAGTACGCCGAGATGGCCGACGAGCGGTTCGAGCCCGGTCCTGAACCCAGTCGCGGCGACGATCGCGTCCGGGCAGAACGTGGTCCCGTCATTGAGCTGAACGCCATTGACGTCGACCGACGACACCCCGGCGACGATCTCGATTCGCCCGCCCTTGATCGCCTCGACCACGTCGGGATCTATGATCGTCGGCTGCAACTCTTCCCGGAGAGAGACGGTATAGATGCCCTCTTCCGGGAGCGTGAGCCCCCAAGGGGCAAGATCGCCGACGGCCTTGAGCCGGATGAACGTGTCGATGGAGTCCGCGATCCGCACCGGCAGTCGCTGCAGCACCGCCTCGTGCAGATCGCAGGGTCCCCAGGCAGAGGTTCGCATGACGATGTGCGGCGGTCTGCGGACCGCGAGCCGTACCCTTGTGGCACCGCCCTGGATGAGATCGCCTGCGATGTCCATGCCGGAGCAGCCGCTCCCGACGACGAGCACATCTTTGCCGCGGAATTCGCCCGGGTTGCGGTACTCGGCCGAGTGCAGCAGGCGGCCGGGAAACCGGCCATGCCCAGGCCAGTCCGGCATCTTCGGAGCCCGCTCCTGCCCGGTGGCGACGATGACCTCGCGGGCCGTCCGCTCCCCGGCCGACGTGGCCAGCCGCCAGCCGCCGGGGATCCGGTCGATACGGTCGACTTTGACACCGAAGGTCACCCGCAGGTCATGCTTGGCGACGTAGGACTCCATGTAGCGGACGAATTGGTCTCGGGTCGGGAAGGCCGGGGTCCTTTCCCGGAAGCGGCCGAACCAGAGCATTATGTTCCACCGGCAGGTGTTCATCCGCAGCCGGTCGTATCGCTGCCGCCAGGAGGACCCGACGCCTTCGCCGCACTCGAGGATCTCGGCGGGCACACCCAGCTTGCCAAGTCTCGCAGCGGCGGCCAGCCCGGCGAGTCCGGCTCCGATAATCAAGACGGGCTCGGCGTCCTTGGGTTCTGGTCTGGTTGGCAGCCAGGCCGTGTCGGTCGCCATCGCCTCGAACTCCTTCGCACATTAACTCGGGCTGCAACACGTTCGGACATTAACGCGGGCTGCAGCACCGCCCCGGCCACTGAGGATACGGGGCAGGAGACCAGGCTGTGGGTGAAATCATTACAGCCCGCGCTGGATGCGGTTGAACTGTGACAAACATCGCGAGACGGCGGGGGCCGGCTGAGCTGCCGTGACCGCGGCCGCCGTGACCGCGGCGGCCGGGGCCGAACCGGTTGCGGCGGCCGCGTCACCTATGCCAGGATTCCACTGGACTGTTAGGTTTTCACTGCAAATTTGTGACTCGAAGGCCCTAATGATTTCAGCCCCTTGATTCCGGTCAAAGGTCTGCCGTATATCAAGGGCTGGTAATTGCGGTTACACAATAGCGTTTGGATGGACTCATCATCGAAGACAATCGGGTTGGCTATACCGAGCGGCGTAGTGCGCCGCGGCTGCGCACTAAGCACGCTCGCGCGCGGGCGAAGCGGACGCTCGCGGCGTTCGCCGCCACCGTTGCCCTCGCGGCGGCGTTCACCGCAGGCACGGTGGCGAAGGAGTCTGTCAGCAGCAAGAGCGACGCGGCGGTCGCGGCCGCGGCTACTCCCAAGCTGACGGTCCCCAAGGGCTGGGAACTCACCTTCAACCAAGGCTTCTCCGGCACGAAGCTGAACACCAAGGTCTGGTCGACTTGCTACTGGTGGGTCAAGCCGGGCAAGGGTTGCACCAACAATGGCAACGGCAACGAAGAGAAGGAGTGGTATCAGCCCTCCCAGGACCAGGTGAGCGCTGGCGAACTGCACCTGGTGGCGAAGCGCGAGGCCACCGCGGGAACCAATGCGAACGGCAAGCCGGAGACGTTCTACTGCCGCTCAGGCATGGTGACGACGAACACGAGCTTCAACTTCGAGTACGGCTTCGCCCAGTTCGTCGTCCGGCTGCCCTACGGCAACGGGCTGTGGCCCGCGCTGTGGCTGGCCGCGTCGAACCACAAGTGGCCGCCGGAGATCGACATCCTTGAACACTGGGATTCGCAGACCAATGCCGGCGTCTACCTCCACCCGACGGACGGGATTCGCCAGGGCGGCCGGGTTAACCTGCCGAGCAACTTCTCGAAGGGCTGGCACAGTGTCACCCTCGACTGGACGAAAACCCGCATCACCTGGTATTTCGACGGCCACCAGGTGTTCACCAGCACCAAGGACATCCCGCAGCAGAAGATGTACCTCGTCATGAACGTGGCCGACACCAGCACCGTCGCGGGCGCCTGCAACGCGACGATGCTCGTCAAGACGGTCAAGGTCTGGCAGCCGAAGGCCTGATGTCCGTGATCTGAAAATGTCCGTGATCTGAAAATGTCCGTGATCTGAAAATGTCCGTGATCTGAAAATGACGACGGCCGGTCTCCCCGTTCGCATCGGGAGACCGGCCGCCTCACGGGGGAGTTGCGATGAAGGTCCTCGTCGCCGGCGACGGCGGTTACATAGGCGCTGTTCTGGTTCCGCTCTTCCGCGCCGCCGGGCACCAGATCGATGGACTTGACCTGGGTCTTTACGAGGGATGTGACCTGGGGCCGGCCGCCGACCCCGGGCCGAGGGCGCCGGCTGACATGCGGGACGTCACCCCGGGCCAACTGGCGGGCTATGACGCGGTTCTCTGCCTGGCCGCGCTCTCCAACGACCCGCTGGGCGACCTGAACCCCGCGGCGACGTATTCGGTGAACCTGGACGGCACGCTGCACTTGGCCAGGACGGCCAAGGAGGCAGGCGTGCCGCGGTTCCTGTTCTCGTCGTCCTGCAGTCTGTACGGTGCCGCCGGTTCGGCCGCCGTCGCCGAGGACGCCGAGCTGAACCCGGTCACGCCCTACGGGGAGACCAAGGTGCTCGCGGAGCGCGAGCTGGCCAAGCTGGCGGACGACAACTTCAGCCCAAGCTACCTGCGCAACGCGACCGCCTACGGCGCCTCGACCCGGCTCCGGCTAGACATCGTCGTGAACAACCTCACCGCCGTCGCGCTGACCACCGGCCAGGTCCGCCTGGAAAGCGACGGCACCCCGTGGCGGCCGCTGGTGCACATCGAGGACATCAGCCGCGCGTTCCTGGCCGTGCTCGAAGCGCCGCGCGAGAAGGTCCACAACGAGGCGTTCAACGTCGGCCGGGAAGAGGACAACGTCCAGGTGCGCGATATCGCCGAGATGGTCCGCGACACCGTTCCTGGCTCATCGGTCACGCTGGCCGCCAATGCCGGGCCTGACCTGCGCGATTACCGCGTTGATTTCGGCAAGCTGGTCGGCACCTTCCCTGACCTCGGCTTCCGCTGGCACGTAGCTGACGGGGTCCGTGAGCTGCTCGACAGCTATCTCACGTACGGGCTGACCTACGAGGACTTCACCGGACCGCGCTACGTCCGGCTCCGCCGGATCAAGGAACTGCTCGCCGCCGGGGAAATCGACGAGCTGCTCCGCCGGACCAGCGCGCGATAGCAGGGGGGCCTCGTCGGCGGGACCACGCTCGCGCCACCGCCAAGGACATTTTCTGGGCGCGGTGGTGGTTGTAGGCGGTGGCGGGTGCGCGGAGGGCTAGGAAGTAAACTGGATGCGGTCTAGGCGTGCGCCCGTTCCTGAGTCGTTAACGGGCGCCGCGGTCCGGGAGCGCACGGGGATCGCGCGCCCGGTGCCGCCTGCGGGCGGGCCGCGCCCGCTGAACCAGGGAACCCCGCATACCCGACGTTGGGACACCATGAGCCTCGCTGGACTGCTCGCCGCTGTAGCCGACGATGCACAGCTCCGTACCGCGCTTGCCCGCCCTGACCTGCCCGGCGCAGGCGAGCGCGACCTTGTCGCGCCGTCGGCGCTGCGGCCGCTGCTAGTCGCGGCGCTGGCGGCAGGCACCGTGGCCCCGGACGGCCGGGGGCGCTTCGTGCTGGCGGTGACCGCGACCGCCCGGGAAGCCGAGGACCTGACCGCGGCGCTCGGCGCGTTCCTGCCGCCGCGTTCGGTGGCGACATTCCCCGGCTGGGAGACACTGCCGCATGAGCGGCTCTCGCCCCGCTCGGACACCGTTGGCCAGCGGATCGCGGTACTGCGTCGGCTCGCGCACCCCGGCGCGGCCGGTGATGAACTTGGCGGGGCGCTCTCGGTGGTGGTCGCGCCGGTGCGGTCCCTGTTGCAGCCGATCGTCGCCGGGCTCGGTGATCTTGAGCCGGTACGGCTCGCCGTCGGCGACGACGCCGATCCCGAGGACGTGATCACCCGGCTGGTCGAGATCGGCTACGCACGGGTCGAGATGGTCAGCAAGCGCGGCGAGCTGGCGGTCCGCGGCGGGCTGCTCGACGTGTTCCCGCCGACCGAGGAGCACCCGCTGCGGATCGAGTTCTTTGGCGACACGGTCGATGAGATCCGCGTCTTCAAGGTCGCCGACCAGCGCTCGGCCGGGATCTCTGAGCACGGCCTATGGGCACCGCCCTGCCGGGAGCTGCTGCTGACGCCGTCGGTCCGCGCCCGGGCCAAGGAGCTGGCGGCCAAGCACCCGGCCGTCTCCGACATCCTCGGCAAGATCGCCGACGGGATCACGGTCGAGGGAATGGAAGCGTTCGCCTCCGTCCTCGCCGACCACATGGAGCTGCTCGTCGACCAGTTGCCGATCGGCGGCCTGGTGCTCTCCTGCGACCCCGAGCGGATCAGGACCAGGGCCACCGAGCTCGTCTCCACCAGCCAGGAATTCCTCGAGGCCTCCTGGGCCAGCGCGGCGGCGGGCGGCGAGGCGCCGATTGACCTCGGCGGGTCGGCCTTCCAGCCGATCGCCACGGTCCGCGAGCACACGGCGGAGCTCGGCATCCCGTGGTGGACGCTCGCCCCGTTCGGCGCCACCGAGGGTGTTACCGCGGAAGAAGAGGCCGGCCAGCCCGCGGGGCAATACGGGGATCAGGGTAACGACGGTCCGTTCACCATAAGCATTCACGCTCAGGCGGCGGCCGCCTATCGCGGCGAGACCAGCCGCATGATCGGCGACGTCCGCCAGTGGCTGGCGCAGGGGTGGCGGGTGGTGCTCGTCACCGAGGGGCACGGGCCGGCCCAGCGCCTGGCGGAGGTGCTGCGGGGCGAGGGGTTCGGCGCCCGGCTTGGCGACATCGAGGCCGACCCCGAGGGCGGCGTCCCCTACGTGGCGACCGGGGAGCTGCGCCAGGGGTTCAGCTGGCCGGCGGTGAAGCTGGCGGTGCTGACCGAGGCGGACTTCGCCGCACGCGGTGCCTCCCGGCCGGGCACTCGCGACGAACGGCGGATGCCGTCCGCACGGCGGCGCGGCGGGGTGGACCCGCTGCAGCTGCGGCCGGGCGATTACGTGGTGCACGAGCAGCACGGGGTCGGCCGGTTCATCGAGATGACCAGCAGGACCGCCGGCGGAGCGACCCGCGACTACCTGGTGCTTGAGTACGCGGCGGCCAAGCGCGGGCACCCGCCCGACCGGCTGTACGTGCCGACCGACCAGCTTGACGAGGTCACCAAGTACTCCGGTGGCGAGGCGCCTGCCTTGCACCGGCTGGGCGGTGCGGACTGGGCGAAGACCAAGAGCCGGGCGCGCAAGGCGGTCCGCGAGATCGCGGCCGAGCTGATCCGGCTCTACTCCGCGCGGATGGCCTCGCCCGGGTACGCGTTCGGGCCCGACACGCCGTGGCAGCGGGAGCTTGAGGACGCGTTCCCCTACGTGGAGACGCCTGACCAGCTCTCGGCGGTGGACGACGTCAAGCGCGACATGGAGAAGCCGGTCCCGATGGACCGGCTGATCTGCGGCGACGTCGGGTACGGCAAGACCGAGATCGCGGTCAGGGCCGCGTTCAAGGCGGTGCAGGACGGCAAGCAGGTGGCCGTGCTTGTCCCCACCACCCTGCTGGCGCAGCAGCACTTCAACACGTTCTCCGAGCGGTACGCGCCGTTCCCGGTGACGGTGAAGGCGCTGTCGCGGTTCCAGACCACCGCCGAGGCGGCCGAGACGCAGCGCGGCCTGGCCGACGGGACCGTGGACGTGGTGATCGGCACGCACCGGCTGCTGTCATCGGAGACGCGGTTCCGCCAGCTCGGCCTGGTGATCATCGACGAGGAGCAGCGGTTCGGCGTCGAGCACAAGGAGTACCTCAAGCGGCTGCGCACCGAGGTGGACGTGCTCGCGATGTCCGCGACGCCCATCCCGCGCACGCTGGAGATGGGCGTGGCGGGCATCCGCGAGATGTCGACGATCCTGACGCCGCCGGAAGAGCGGCACCCGGTCCTGACGTTCGTCGGCGGCTACGACGAGAAGCAGATCGCGGCGGCCATCCGGCGTGAGCTGCTCCGCGATGGCCAGGTCTTCTTCGTGCACAACCGGGTGCAGTCGATCCGCAAGGTCGCCTCGCAGTTGGCGGAGATCGTGCCCGAGGCGCGCATCCAGGTCGCGCACGGCCAGATGAACGAGCACGAGCTCGAGAAGATCATGGTGGACTTCTGGGACCGGAACTTTGACGTCCTGGTCGCGACGACCATCGTGGAAAGCGGGCTGGACATCCCGAACGCGAACACGCTGATCGTCGACCGCGCCGACGCGGCCGGGCTCTCCCAGCTGCATCAGCTCCGCGGCCGGGTCGGGCGCGGGCGGGAGCGGGCCTACGCCTACTTCCTCTACCCGCCGGAGAAGCCGCTGACCGAGACCGCGCATGAGCGGCTGGCCACGGTGGCGCAGCACACCGAGATCGGCGCGGGCATGTACGTCGCGCTCAAGGACCTGGAGATCCGCGGCGCGGGCAACCTGCTGGGCGGCGAGCAGTCCGGGCATATCGCGGGGGTCGGGTTCGACCTCTATATACGGATGATCGGCGAGGCGGTCCGCGAGCTGAAGGACGACGCGCCGCCCGAGCGGCCCGAGGTCCGGGTCGAGCTCCCGGTTAACGCGCACATCCCGCACGACTACGTGCCGGGCGAGCGGCTGCGGCTGGCCGCCTACACGTCGATCGCGGCGATCGACAGCGAAGAGGGCGTGATCGCCGTCCGCGACGAGCTCCGCGACCGGTTCGGCGAGCTGCCGCTGCCGGTGCTCACCCTGCTCGACGTGGCGCGGCTGCGGTCCGCCGCGCGGCAGGTCGGGCTGACCGATATCACGCTGCAAGGGTCGTTCGTGCGGTTCGGCCCCGTCGTCCTGCCTGATTCGCGTGTGGTCCGAGTTCAGCGGCTATACCCGAAGACGATCCTCAAGCCGGCGGTGCGTACCATGCTGGTACCGGTGCCGAAGGCCGGCGCCTCGAGCGGCGGCTTCGGAGGCGAACCGCTGCGCGACACCGAGCTGCTCGCGTGGTGCGCGGAGGTCATCCGTTCGGTACTGTCCGAGTCGTAGATTTCTGCTGTCATTGATGTGTTGGAAGGGAACGCCTGTGTTTGGCAGGGCTGCGTTTGGCGGGACCGTGTTTGGCAGGAGTGTGCCTGCTAAGAGGATCGGGCGCGGGCTCGCGGTAGGCGCGGCCGGCCTTGGCGCGTGCGTGCTGATCGCCGCGTGCTCCCCGGTGAAGGCGGGGGCGGCGGCGATCGTGGGCAACCAGCGGATCACCGTGTCGTCGGTCGACACCCAGATCTCCAACCTCCAATCGGCGGGCAAGTCTGTCAGCGGGTTCAATCTCAGCACCGCCGAGCAGCCCGCCGCGGTGCTGACCTGGCTGGTCAGGTTCGCCATCATGGACCAGGTGGCCGCCACCAGCAACATCTCGGTGACCCAGGCGCAAATACAGTCGGGGCTGGCGGCCATCCAATCTGAGGCGGCTTCCTCGGCCTCAGCGGATGGGTACAGCAGCGCACAGGCGCTGTTCCTCGGCAACGGGATCACGCCGCAGATGCAGCCCGCGCTCGGCCGCTGGGTGGCCCAGAGCGACGCCTACCAGATCAAGGCGAACGGCGGCAAGGCGCCGACCACGACCGCGCAGGGCAATGCCGTGACCGCGAAGTACGATAAGGCGGAGTGCCAGGCCGCCAAGTCGCTGAACATCCAGGTCAGCCCGCAGTACGGGCGGATTGACTACTCGAGCTACACCGTGGTGCCCGCCTCGAACCTGCTGTCCCAGCCGTCGGGCAAGCCGTCGCCCGCGTCCACCACGGGGCTCACGCCGGCCTGCTGAGGTGACTGACCCGACCGGTGCACCAGGTGCGCGGCTGCTCGATCTGGTCGCGGTGGTGGACACGCTGCGGACGTCCTGCCCCTGGGACCGGGAGCAGACGCACGCGTCGCTGCTGCGGTACCTGCTTGAAGAGGCGTACGAGGCAGCCGAGACGATCGAGGCCGATGACATGCCGGCGCTCCGCGAGGAGATCGGCGACGTCCTGTTCCAGGTGCTCTTCCACGCCAGGATCGCCTCCGAACGGTCCGCCGCCGACGGCGGGTTCACCATCGATGACGTGGCCGACACGCTCGCCGCGAAGCTGATCAGGCGGCATCCGCACGTCTTTGCCGGGGTCTCGGTGTCATCGGCGGCCGACGTCAACGCTAACTGGGAAGAGATTAAGAAGGCGGAGCGGGCGGCGAAGTCCGCGGCAGCCGGTGACCCTGAGGCGCCGTCGGCGCTCGACGGGGTGCCGTTCGGTCAGCCGGCGCTGTCGCTGGCGGCGCAACTGCAGCGACGCGCGGCGCGAGCGGGGTTTGCCTTTGCGGCGGACGCTTCGTCGGTCGCCCTGGATTCCGAGCGTCTCGGGGACGAGCTTATGAGCCTGGTGGCGCGGGCGCGCGAGGCCGGGCTCGACCCGGAGCTTTCGCTGCGCGACGCCGCGAGGCGGTTCGCCGCCGAGGTCAGGGAGTGCGAGCGCACGCGCGCTGGTTAGCCGGTGCGCGTGACGCATGCGCTGTGACGTACTAATATTTCCTGGAGTGAAAGTCGGTTTAGTTCTGGTTCGTGGTGCTTAGGGGTTTTTATGGCTTCCATCCTGACCAATCCGAAGATCCCGGCGGACGAACTGCGACAGCGGCTGTACTCGGGGGACCTTGTCATCTTGACTGGCCTCGGCACTCTCGGTGTGCTCGTCGAGTACATCCGTGCGGAGCTGACCGAACTGTTCGCACCCCACCACCCAGAGCATGCGCACGAGTACATCGACCCCGCCGCAATGGCGAAGCTACTCGGGGCCTGGAAGCCACGCTGGATCCACGCGGACAAGTCCCGCGAACTGGTTCGCGGGATCATCGCGGAGGCAGGGTTCGACCCCCGGCAGACACGCTATGACGTACCGAAGCCGCGGACCTCGTTCCCCCAGGGGCACCTGACGACCGGTGTCGCCTTCGCCTTCCCGTGGCACCGCGACGTCTGGTATAGCGCGCCCGCTCAGCAGATCAACTGGTGGCTCCCGGTCTTCCCGGTCCTTGAGACGAACGCGATGAGCTTCGACCTGGCCAGTTTCGCGCGGGAGGTGCCCAATACCTCGGGCGACTTCGACTACTACGAGAACAACGCCCGCCGGTTCGGTGCGGCTAAGTCGGTAGGTAAGGAAGGTCAGGCGCGTCCGGGAGCGATCGACCACAGGCCGGGCGTGGACGTGATCCCGCTGCCGGCACCTGGTGAGGTCCTGCTCTTCTCGGGAGCGCAGCTGCACACCTCAATCGCCAACACCTCCGGTCTGTCCAGGTACAGCGTTGACTTCCGCACCGTGCACGAGCCGGATCTGCTGGCGGGACGGGGCGCGCCGCTAGTGGATGCCCGGTGCACGGGGACCGCGATCCGTGACTTCGTCAGCGTCGAAGACGAGACCAGCCTCGATGAGCGCACCGTGCGCTCGATCTTCGGCCCGCCGCCAGCGGGGGCTCACCTTGTGTTCGGCACGGACGACGCTGAGCGAGCGGCCGACTCGGCTTGATCAGCCCTTTCCACGGCACCAAGTTTGTTGACTGATGTATCACCATCGTGTCTCCGCCGGTCTAGTAACTGTTGATCTTGGTGGAATGAACTTCGACTGGTGAATGCGGGTATGTGATGAGAGTCCTCGTTGCGGGTGATGGCGGCTACATCGGCGCGGTCCTGGTTCCCTTGTTCCGGGCGGCCGGGCACGAAACCGATGGCCTCGACTTGGGCTTGTACGAGGGTTGTGATCTGGGGCCGGCCGCTACGACGGCCAGCCCGCGGGAATTTGCTGACATGCGGGACGTCGGGGCTGGCCAGCTCGCTGGGTATGACGCGGTGGTCTGCCTGGCGGCGCTGTCCAACGATCCGCTTGGCGATTTGAACACCGAGGCGACGTATTCGGTGAACCTGGATGGCACGCTGCACCTGGCCAGGATGGCCAAGGAGGCGGGTGTGCCGAGGTTCCTGTTCTCGTCGTCCTGCAGCCTTTACGGGGCGGCTGGCTCGGCGGCGGTGGCCGAAGACGCCGACCTGCACCCCATCACGCCCTACGGGGAGACCAAGGTGCAGGCCGAGCGCGAGCTCTCGAAGCTCGCCGATGACAACTTCAGCCCTACTTATTTGCGTAATGCGACCGCCTACGGTGCCTCGACGCGGCTTCGCCTGGACATCGTGGTGAACAACCTCACCGCGGTGGCGCTCACGACTGGCCAGGTCCGGCTGGAAAGCGATGGCACCCCGTGGCGTCCGCTGGTGCACATCGAGGACATCAGCAGGGCGTTCCTCGCCATGCTGGAGGCGCCGCGCGAGAAGGTGCACGACGAGGCGTTCAACGTGGGCCGGGCGGAAGACAACGTCCAGGTCCGTGACATCGCCGAAATGGTCCGTGACACCGTGCCGGGTTCGTCGGTTACCCTCGCCGACAACGCGGGACCCGACCTGCGCGACTACCGGGTTGACTTCGGCAAGCTGGTCGATACCTTCCCCGACTTGCGGATGCGGTGGCATGTGGCCGATGGCGTCCGCGAACTGCTTGGCAGCTACACCACGCACGGACTTACCCACGAGGACTTCATGTCGTCGCGGTATGTCCGGCTGCGCAGGATCAGGGAGCTGCTCGCGGCCGGCGAGGTCGACGAGATGCTGCGGCGAAAGAAGACCCGGGCCTGAGCCCGCGACTGACGCGAGCGGTATGGTCGCGAGGAAAGGCAGCGCGACCGCCAATTTCTGTGCGATTAGTTTTGAATTGGTTCTAGATTTTTTATTCGCGTTTGTATTTATCGCATTAGTTTTAATTTTCTGATGGATTGCCATCTTCCGGCTCATCTTCTAGCTCTCCTGTCCCAAGCGAATCAGGAGACACTCGTATCGCTTTCAAGTGAATTCCTTGAATTCCGCCGTGCCGCCTGCCCCGGTAGTAGTACTTTGAGCACTGCTCACCGCTTGAGGCTGATCTGTCAGTCATCGGTGAGATGCGAGTTTTGTTGCTTTTGATAGTACTTTGTTTAATTTTGCTGATTCTTGTTGGTATGGCAGGTTCTCCTGGGGCTGGAGTAAGCTCCCGGAATCTGTTCGTATGCCCGCATACTGGCATGTCACGGGCAAAGTGCTGCTATCGGAAGTTAGATGACGTGCTGGAGTAAACCGATCTGCTTCGGCGCGCGTCACTTGTACGAAAGCTGCAAGAGCACACAGACGTGCCAGCAGTGATCGTCGGTGCGGCGGGTGGGCCGTCGCGACACATCGAGGGGTGGGGTTGGGTGTGTCGGGTTCTACAGTTGTCTCTAATACTGATAGTCATGCTGGCTGGCTGACCGGGCAGTCAGCGGCGTGGACGCGGACGTACCTGAGAAAGGTTGGCGCGGCGGACTTCACTGTCGCGGCGGTATCGGCTGCCACGGCCGTAGTAGTGCGCTTCGGTGCCAGCCCGAGCCCCAAGTACGTCGTGCTCAGCTTGTCTCTGCCGTTGCTGTGGATGATCGCCATCCGGGTGGTCGGCGGGTACGAGATGCGGTTCCTCGGTAACGGCTCCGATGAGTTCCGCAGGGTGCTTAACGCTGGTGTGAGCCTCACCGCGGCGCTGGCCCTTATCTCCTACGCGGTCAATAACGAACTGTCCCGCGCGTACCTGGTTATCAGTATGCCGGTCATCATCATGCTTGACCTGTCCGCCAGGTTCGCCTTGCGCAAGCAGCTGCACCGACTGCGCACCGCCGGCCGCTGCATGTCCACCGTGGTCGCCGTGGGGCACGAGGCCGCGGTCGCGCAGCTCATCAACGAGCTGCGGCGTGAGCCGCACCATGGCCTCGATGTCATTGCCGCTTGCCTACCCGACGGCACCACCCTCAGCGAGGTGGCAGGCGTGCCGGTGGTCGGTGACCTCGACGCCACCGCCGACGTGGTGCGCAACATCGGGGCCGGCACGGTGGCAGTGCTCTCCTGCCCAGAGATGGACGGCATCAAGCTCAGGGCGCTCGCCTGGGAGCTGGAGAAGACGGGTACCGATCTGTGCGTCGCCCCCGCGCTGCTCGACGTGGCCGGTCCGCGTACCACGATCAGGCCGGCCGCCGGGCTGACCCTGCTGCACGTGGACCATCCACAGCTGAGCGGGCCACGCCAAGTGCTCAAGGACCTGTTTGACCGCAGCGCGGCCGCGTTGGCATTGGTGCTGCTCTCACCGCTACTGCTGGGCCTTGCCCTGGTGATCCGGCTCTCCGACGGAGGACCCGCGCTCTTTACCCAGATCCGGGTGGGCAAGGATGGGCGGCCGTTCAAGATCTACAAGTTCCGCACCATGGTGGTGGACGCCGAGCAGCGCCTCGCGGAGCTGCGCGACAAGAACGAGTTCGACGGAGTGCTATTCAAGATCCGCCAGGACCCGCGCATTACCGCCATCGGCGAGCGGCTGCGCAAGTGGTCACTGGATGAGCTGCCGCAGCTCTTCAACGTCCTGTTCGGGGAAATGTCGCTGGTGGGGCCGCGGCCGGCGCTGCCGGACGAGGCCGCCAGGTACGCGGACCACGTCCGCCGCCGGCTGGTCGTCAAGCCCGGGCTGACCGGCATGTGGCAGGTGAACGGCCGCTCCAACCTGTCGTGGGACGAAACGGTCCGTCTCGACCTGCGCTACGTGGAGAACTGGTCGTTCGCGCTCGACCTGCAAATCCTGTGGAAGACGTTCTCGGTGATCTTCAGGGGATCCGGCGCGTATTAGCCCGCGATCGTTTCCGGAGAGTCCCGATCGCAGCAGTTGATCTTGTCTACGTCCATCACAAGGAGTTGAGGATGACGGTAACGATGGATCGCGAACATATCGGCGGGGAAGTTGCCGACTTGGACGTGGCCAGGCTGGTGCGGCAAGCGGCGAGCGGGGAAAAGCACGCGTGGGACCGGCTTGTTGTTCAGTACTCCCGCCTCATCTGGTCCATCACCAGGGAGTTCAAGCTGGTCGAGAGCGACGCCGCGGATGTGGTGCAGACGACGTGGATGAGGTTGATCGAGCACATCGACCGGCTGCAGCATCCGGAGCGCGTCGGTTCCTGGCTGGCGACGACGGCCCGCAACGAATGCCTGCGGGTGCTGGCCGCGGGCAAGAAGATCGTGCTTGCCCCCGAGGACGTCGCCTTCGACGGCCCGGCCGAGCACGAGCCCGAAATCGACGAGGCTCTGCTTGCCGAGGAGCGGGCGGATGTCGTCCGGACAGCGATGGCTCATCTCCCGCGGCGGTGGCAGCGGCTGATGGAACTGCTGATGGCAGACCCACCCGTTTCCTACGTCGAAATATCAGACGAACTTGGCCTTCCGGTGGGAAGCATCGGGCCCACCAGGGGGCGGTGCCTGGCCAGGCTCCGTGTCCTGCTTGAAGCCTCCTGAGTATCAGTCGTTGGTTGGCTGGGTCGCTCCCACGGAGTCGGCATCGACCCAGGTCGCCCCGGCTGCCTCGACCTCGGGATAGGTCTTGCGGACCTCGGGGATGAGGTCTGAGACGAAGATCAGCACCGCGTCCGGTTCCCGCGAGATCAATTCCTTCGGGCTGATGACGGGGATGGCTGTCCCGGGCATCCGCAGTCCCTGCTTGCCGGGCGACGCGTCCGCCACCGCGGGCAGCAGATCGCGGTCGATAGCGGCCGAGCGCAGCAGTGCCACCGCGCGCGAGGCCGCGCTGTAACCGAGCACCGACTTCCCCGCCTCTCGCTGGGCGGTGAGCCATGAGTGCAGCGCGCGGGCCCGGGTACGCACGCCGTGCTGCAGACCGCGCACGGCTTCCGGGTCGGTGACGCCGGTGCGGGCCTCGGCCGCCAGGAGCGACTGGACCGTCTCGTCGGGTGCGACGGTGGCGGCGCTGCCGCCACCGTCGGCGCGGACCGACGCGAGCAGCACCGTGCCTCCATAGAGGCTGAATTCCCATGCGGTCCAAGGGGTGAGCCCGGCATTCGCCAGCATGGCGGTCAGTGCGGTGGTGGAGTAGTACGCGTAGTGCCCGTGGCGCAGCGCGTTCCACTGGCCTTGACGGATAATCGCGTCGAGCGAGTGGTACTGGAGCAGGAGCAGCCCGCCCGGCGCTAGCTTGCTGGCACGCTCGGCTAGCGCCGCCGCCTGGTCCGCGGCGTGCATCATGCCAAAGCAGTCGATGATCACGTCGGCCGCGCCGTCATCGGCCACCGGGATCAATCCGCGGGCCGTCAGCAGGTCCAGCCAGGAACCGCCATGCGGGCTGCCGTACTCGGCAACCCGTGCGCCGGCTGGCAGCAGCCCCGCGGCGGCGACCCGGCCGACCGCGTCCGCTGCCTGAGCGATGAGCGCGGCCGGCTCGGTCCCCTTGGGTTCCTCGGGCACCGTGGGGTCGGTCAGCAGTTGCGCCAGCCCGCACGATGAGCAGAGCCACATCTGCAGCAGGTAAACCGGATCGGGTCCTGGCTCGTCATACCCCGGGAAGTAGTCACACGGGGGCTGCTCGCCCAAGTCGAGCACAAGCTCGCCGGACTGGCTACGGCAGGCCCGGCACTCGTGCTTGTCCATCAGTGCCTCCGGGTGGCGGGAAGGATAAGAAATTAAAGAGCTTAAGGTCTAACATAATTTAGTCTAGGCACCATTTGTCGTGATATCGATCATTTGTTTGGGGGGGCATGTCGTCACTACATGCGTGCCGCTTGTGCGGCGCGGGGCTCGCGAACACGTTCGTCGACTTGGGGATGTCCCCGCTCTGCGAGAGCTACCTGCCGGCGGAGCGGCTTGATGATCCCGAGACCTTCTACCCGCTGCACGTCCGTCTGTGTACGGACTGCCTGCTGGTGCAGCTGCCCGCGTACGTGGCGGGTGAGGACATCTTCTCTGACTACGCGTACTTCTCGTCCTACTCCGACTCATGGGTAGCGCACGCCAAACGCTACGCCGATGAGATGAGCGCCCGGCTCGGCCTCGGAGCTGACAGCCTGGTCACCGAGGTGGCCAGCAACGACGGGTACCTGCTTCAGCATTTCCACGCGGCCGGCATCCCGGTGCTTGGGGTAGAGCCCGCGGGCAATGTCGCAGCGGCCGCCCGGGCCAAGGCGATCCGGACGGTGGTCGAGTTTCTCGGGCCGCGGACGGGCGCCGAAATCGCCGCTGAGTACGGCCGTGCTGACCTGGTCGCGGCGAACAATGTCTTCGCGCATGTCCCCGACATCCGCGGCTTCGCCTCCGGCCTGCGTGCGCTGGTCAAGGAGACAGGGCTGGTGACGCTGGAGTTCCCGCACCTGCTGCGGCTGATCGAGCGGCGCCAGTACGACACGATCTACCACGAGCATTACTCGTACCTCTCGCTGCTCACGGCAAGCCGCACGCTCGAAACGGCCGGCTTGCGCGTCATCGACGTCGATGAGCTGAGCACGCACGGCGGCTCGCTGCGCGTCCACGCCCGTCCCGTCGCGGCCGCGGGCGAGCCCGACGAGCGGGTGAAGGCGGTACTGGCCGCCGAGGAGGCCGTCGGCCTGCACACCATCGCCGGGCACGAGGGGTTCGCCAAGGACGTGCTGAAGGTCAAGAGCGATCTGCTCGGCTTCCTGCTCTCCGCCTCGGCAGAGGGCAAGACGGTGGCCGGATATGGCGCCCCTGGCAAGGGGAACACGTTGCTGAACCACTGTGGGATCCGCTCGGATCTGCTCGCGTACACGGTCGACCGGTCGCCGCACAAGCAGGGCATGTTCCTGCCGGGCACGCACATTCCCATCTTCGCGCCGGAGCGTATCGCCGAGACCAGGCCAGATTACGTGCTCGTCCTCCCGTGGAATCTGCGGGAAGAGATCAGCGCGCAGCTGGAGTATGTCCGCTCCTGGGGGGGACGCCTGGTCTTCCCTATCCCGGCACTCGAAGTCGTCTGAACGAATTTGCTAACTGAAGGGGTGGGGTATGAAGGTCGTACTGTTCTGCGGTGGCTTCGGGATGCGGATGCGGGACGGGGTAACGAATGCCCCTAAGCCGATGGCGATGATCGGCGACCGGCCGCTGCTCTGGCATGTCATGCGCTATTACGCGCACTACGGGCACACCGATTTCGTGCTCTGCCTCGGTTACGGGGCATCGGCGGTCAAGGACTTCTTCCTCAGCTACGACGAGACGCGGTCCAACGACTTCGTGATCGAGGGCGGGGCGAGGCAGGTAAAGCTGTTCAAGACCGATATCTCGGACTGGCGGGTCACGTTCGTCGATACCGGCCTGCACTCCGCGATCGGCGAGCGGCTCCGCCGGGTCCGCCGTTTCGTCGAAGACGAGGAGGTGTTCCTTGCCAACTACGCCGACGTCTTCACCAATGCCCCGCTGCCGGACATGATCGATCGGTTCAAGGCGAGTAACGCCGTGGTCAGCCTGCTGGCGGTGCCACCGACGTCGTCCCATCACGTCGTCGACGTCGATGAGAGCGGGCTGGTCACTCAGGTAACGCCGGTCCGCGACCTGCGTCAGTGGGAGAACGGCGGATATTTCGTGCTGAGGCCGGAGATTTTCGATCATCTCAACGAGGGCGAGGATCTCGTTGAGGACGCGGTTGTCCGGCTGGTCCCGTAGGGACGCGTGCTTGGCTATCAGTACAAGGGCTACTGGTCGCCCGCCGATACGGTCAAGGAACGCGCGCAGATGGAAGAGATGTACCACCGGGGTAACTGCCCCTGGATGGTCTGGGATCCCGAGCGGTCAGGGCAAGCCGGGGACACCCCGACTGAAGTCCTCGCCGCTGACGACGCCGAGGCACTCCAAACGTGATTCCGCTGCCGCTCAACCCGCGGGGAGACGCGCCGTTGTCGGTGCTCGCGCTCGGCGCGCATCCGGATGACATCGAGATCGCGGCCGGGGGCACATTGCTCAGCCTGGCCGAGCGTCATCCTGGCCTGCGCGTCAGGTATGTGCTGATGACAGGCACGGAGGGTCGCCAGCAAGAGGCGCGGGCAGCGGCACGGGCCTTCGCGCCGGGCGCCGACCTCGAGGTCGAGCTGCACAACCTGCCGGAAGGGCGCCTGCCCGCGGCCTGGGGGCAGGTAAAAGAGGTCATCGAGGCGGTGGCCCGGTCATTCCGCCCGGATGTCATCCTGGCGCCGTCCGCCTGCGACGCGCACCAGGACCACCGGACTGTCGGCGAGCTTGTGCCGACCGCGTTCAGGGACCAGATCTACCTGGCCTACGAGATCCCTAAGTGGGACGGTGACATGTCCCGGCCGAACACCTACTTTCCGCTGACCGACGAGATCGCGCGGCGGAAAGTTGAGCTGCTCGACAAGTGCTACCCGTCCCAGCATGGCCGTGACTGGTGGGGCGAGGAGACATTCCTCGCGCTGGCCCGGCTCCGCGGCATGGAGTGCAGGTCCCGCTACGCGGAGGCGTTTACCTGCTCCAAGCTGGTCGTTTTCTGATCGCCGCTGCCCTTGGCGGACGTCCGCCAGATGGACAGCCAACAGGCGGACGTCGATCAGGCTGGTTAGCCCTGAACGGGTGCCGCGGCCTGGACGGTCGCCGCCTGGCCGGCACCGAACAGGGCACCGGACAAGACGGCGAACTGCTCGTTCAGCGCACGCCTATTGGCGGCGTTCTTATCCGCCATCTGCTGCTGCAGTTCGGTGTGACGCTTCTTGACCGCTTCGAACTGCTCGATCACCTGCGCCACTTCAAACGAGTCGGCGGACTGAGAGAACTCCTCGAGCCCCATGTCTGTCATCAAGGCGACGAACTTGCGCGAATATCCCAAGGAGATGGTCGGCTTGCAGAGTTTCAGCGCGCACATCACATTGTGATAGCGCGTTGCGATCACTACCCCAACCGGAGCCATGAGCCCCATGAGCTCGGCGTAGGAGTTGGCGCGTTCGGCGGTGAGTGACGACGGCTCAAGATCGGGCCGGGCGCGCCGCACCTCGGCCATGATCTGGTCGGCAACGTCCCAGTCGAACTTGCTGTCCCCGCCGAAGAGCCGGACTTGGTGGTCGGTATCCACCAGCCAGCTGACTATCGCTGTCATTTTCCCGACGTAGGACGAGTGGATCTCCGCTGCACGCTGGCGGTCGTCATTCCCGCCGTAATAAGCCATTACACCGACACCGACGGTTTTGACGTCACCAGGCTGGTACGGCGGCGTGGGGACACCAAAGACAAGGTCCGGGTAGACGCGGTCCCTGGTGGTATCTATGCCCCGCCGCTGCATTGCCACCAGTGAATGTGTGTCCCGGTATGACCGGTAGAACGCAAGCCGCGCGGTCGCGTTGGACAGCCATCGCGTTGCGCGCTTCTTAATGGCATCAGCGCCCACGCTCACCAGGGCAACCTTGGTGCCGGACAGCCTCCCTGAGAGCGCGACGACAAAGAGGGTAAACGGGAATCCCCAGGCTCGTACTGGCAGCGTCGTCTCCAGCGGTCCGGCCCCGGGTACGATCACCGCGTCATGGCGGCGTACCCAGGCCGCGGTCCGGAAGACGTCCAGCCCCTTGCCCAGCGCTTTGAGCGGGATGGCGGCCGGGCCCGAAGTCCGCCCCTCATATTTCGCATACCAGTACAGTGGTGTGGCGTCGATGCCGTACCTGGCTCGCAAGCGTTCGGGTGGCCCCCCGCCCATGGCGTCCATGATGGCATCGGGGTGGGCGGCCCTGAGGTACGTGAGCACGGTCTCCATGCACGCGTCATTGCCGGAGTTGCCCGCGCCGAGGATGCCGAAGAACCCGACCTTGGGAGCCGCTGTCGCGGGGAGCTTGTTCACTGTCTGTCTAACTCTCGATCCATGGGTCTGGGGACAGGGGCGAGGACAGCCGCGGTAACTACACATCCAGAAGATCCGGCAACTCGGTGACGTGATACATCGGGAACCCGCCATCGCCGGGCGTATCACGAAGGCGCTCCGGCGCTCTAGTTAGTGAAGCAGAGTACTCGCGCGGAGGATGAGTGACAGGGCAGGCCCTGAACCTGACGAAGTCGGCGACGATCGTGTGGAGGCACAAGGTCGTGGCTGGCACGCTGATTGCGCTGGGCTTGGCCGGGAACACCGCGTTCACGCTGGCTCAGCCCGAGGTGTACACCAGCAGCGCCCTCGTCATGGTCTCGCCCGCTGTCAACCTGTCCAATCAGGCCGTCGTTGTTACCAGCGTGCCAGTACTTTCTCCCGTGCTGCTCAACGCGGGTCTCGGACTGTCCTACCACACGCTGCTGAATCGGGTCCAGGCCGGGCCGTCGGGCTACATCACGCTATCCATCAGCGCCGAGGGCGATACGGCACAGCAGGCGGAGCGGACGGCCAATGCCGTTACGCGCAGCTATATCGACTACGTCACCTCGACCGCGAACCCGGTTGGGCAGCAGCCGGCCGAGCTGCTGCAGCGGGCGGTGACCGCGGTTGCCAAGCCGCGCACAACCCGCCTCTACGAGGCGGCCGGGGTCGGCGGCTTGGCCGGCGCACTGGTCGCGCTTATCGCGGTGCTCGCGATATGGCGTGACGACCCGCGGCTGCGTACGCGTGATGCCATCGCCGATTCGATCGGTGCACCCGTGCTGGCTTCTGTCCGGGCCAAGTCTCCGGGCGACGCTGCCGGGTGGGCGCGGCTTCTTGAGCACTACCGGCCCGACGCCGCTGATATCTGGTTCCTGAAACACACGTTCCGCAGCCTGGGCATCCTGCCCGGATCCAGTCGGGGCGGCGGGGGTTCGGTGGTGGTGCTGTCGCTGTCGGGTGACAAGGATGCTCTCGCGCTCGGTCCTCAGCTCGCCGCGTTTGCCGCGGCGGAGGGTATTCCCACCGCGCTGGCGATTGGCCAGCTGCAGGACACGAAGGCGGCGACCGCTTTGCGGGCCGCGTGCGTGGCGGCGGCCGGGCAGGGTCCGAATAACCTGCGGGTGACGGTGGCCAACCACGATGATGTCGTCCAGGTGCCAGCGCAAACGATGACCATCGGCGTGGACGTCCTCGACGCCAAGGCGCCCCGCGTCGCGGACGCGGGGCGCGCTGGCGTGACGGTACTGGCCGTCACGGCCGGCGCGGTCACGTCTGAGCAGTTGACCCGCGTCGTCGCCAGCGCCGCTGGTGCCGGCCGCGCCATCTTCGGAGTCTTGGTGGTCAACCCGGACCCAGGTGACCAGACAACCGGGCGCCAGCCGCAGCTGGCCAGGTCCCCGCAGCAAATAATGCCGACTCGGATGCACGGTGGAATGACGGAGAGCAGGAGATGACGGAACGCGACTATACGGTCAGGTACCCAGTGAACGGTGCGCTTGAGCGTCCCGCAGAGCTCGCGGCCTTTACTGATCTCCCGTTGTCGGAGGATCGGCCCGCTGATGTGACCACCGGCCTGGTGAGCCTGGGATTCATCTGGGCAGCCATTAAGCGGAGCGGGCGCGTCTTGGGCGTGCTGGCCATCGTCGGTTTCCTGGTCGGTATCGGCTTCTTCGTTGCCAAGCCGCCCGCCTACAAGGCCCAGACCTCGGTCCTGATCACTTACGGGATCGGGCAGAACCCTTCGCTGGAGGTGCTTGACGACCAGGCCATCGCCCAGAGCCATGCCGTGGCCAGCCTCGCCATGAACAAGCTCGGCATTCACGAGAGCCTGGGCAGCTTCGCCGCGTCGTACACCGTCAGCGTCATTACCGAACGGGTGGTGCAGATCACCGCGAGCGCGCCGACCGGTACCGCAGCGGTGAGCCGGGCCAGCGCCGTAGCCAGTGAGTTCCTGCAGTTCATGGCTCGCCAGGAAGAGACCACTCAGAACGTGGTGGTCCAGTCCATGCAGCAGGAACTGACCCAGGACCTGCAAAACGAGGCGTCACTCAACGCGCAGATCAGCACGGTCAAGTCCGAGCAGAAGACGCCCGCGCAGCAGGCCAAGCTCACTACCCTCCGCGGCCAGCAGAGTCAGGTCGCGCTCACAATCAGCTCGCTCCAAGGGACCCTTGCCCAGACCGAGACCGGCAGCCAGACGCTTCCCGCGGTGAAGGGCACCGTGATACTGGACCCAGCCACGGTAGAGCCATACTCCAAGACCAAGTATCTCGTCTCTTACGCCTTGTACGGCATTATCGGCGGAGTGGCGCTCGGGCTGGGCATCGTCGTGATCGGAGCCCTGGTCTCCGATAAGCTCCGCCGGCGGGATGACATCGCCCGGGCCCTTGGCGCCCCAGTGGGGCTGAGCGTCGGCCCGATAAAGCTGAGCCGCAAGGTACCGCCAAGCCGACGCGGGCTTGCGGCAGTGGATGACCCGGACATCAAGCGCGTCGCGGCCCACCTGCGTGGTGCCACATCGACCAAGGAACGGCGCGTCACGCTCGCCGTCGTCCCGGTAGATGACCCGGCCGTAGCGGCGGCTTCCCTGGTCGCGCTGGCGATTTCCTACGCCGAGCAGGGGCGTAAGGTCATGCTGGTCGACCTCGCCGGCGGCGCTCCCACCGGGGTCTTGTTTGACCGGAAGAGCCCGGGCGTTGGCATGGTGCGGGTGCAGCAAGCGTCGCTGATGCTCGCCGTGCCTAACGCAGCGGAGATCACCTCAAGCGCGCCCACGGACCATGGGTCGGCGGCGGCACGGCATTCCGGGTTCGGCGACGAGGTAGCCAACGCCTATGCCTCGGTGGACGTTCTGCTCACGCTCTGCACTCTCGATCCCGCGCGTGGCGGCGATTATCTCGCGACCTGGGCGGACCATGCCGTTGTGGTCGTCACCGGCGGCCGCTCGTCCTGGACTAAGCTCCAGGCCACCGGTGAGATGCTACGGCTCGCGGGCATGTCCCTGGCTTCAACGGTGCTTGTCGGTGCGGACGAGTCCGACGAGAGCCTCGGGTCGCTGAGCTCAGGTCCCGACGCCTTGTTCGGCGTCGGTCGCTGAGCCGGGTTACGTTATGCATTCTTCCGTCGTCGAGTACCGGCCGCACCGCGGCGTGCGGCTGCTGCGGCCGGTCGCACAAGTGCTGCGGGCGCAGGAGCTAACCGATAAAGCCATCAGGCGCAGGGTCTACTGGGCGTGGGGGCTGCTGATGGTCGATGTCGTCCCCTTCTACAAGGGAACGTGGAATCAGCTGCCACTGATCGTCCCGATCCCGTCCGTGGTCGGCCGGCTTGTGACACAGGGTGCCCTGCCGATCGCCTTTGCGATCGCCTTGTCGGTGAACCCCCGGCGGCTCATCCGCCCCAACGTGTTTCTCGGTTTGCTGACGTTGCTGGTCCTCGCGGCGGTCGTCTCCGGCGTGGAGCCGGCCTCGGGGCGCCTGCTCAGCACCGGCTACCGGACCTTCCGGCTGGCCGGCTTTGTCGCCACTCTCTGGGCGCTGTCCCCCTGGTGGGACCGGCGTGATCTGCTGGTTAAGTGCCACCTGACGGCGCTGTTCGCGGTACTCGGCACAGTGCTGCTTGGCCTTTTGGTGGCACCAGGGAGAGCCCTTGCCCAAGGCAGGCTGTCCGGCGAGTTCTGGCCGATCACCCCCGTGCAGGTGGCCGACTATTCGGCGATTGCCCTGGGAATCCTGGTGGTCCTCTGGTTCTGCGGCGAAATTAAGGGACGCCGCACCGTCCTGGCGATCGTTGCCGTCGCGGTGATGCTGCTGATGACGCACACCAGGACTGAATTGATCGCCCTGTTCGCCGGGCTGCTGGTGGCGGGCTTGCGCATGTTTTCCGTCCGGGTCCGTGTCCGGCGGCTCTTCACGATCATCGCGGTTACGGTATCCGTTGCGGTCATCGGGTTCTCCAGTGCGCTAACGACTTGGCTGGCACGGGGCGAGAATACTCAGGAACTGACCAACCTGACCGGACGGACCAATGCGTGGGCCCTCGTGTTCAACGATCCACGCGACAGGTTTCAGCTTATTTTCGGGTACGGTTTGTCGAACAAGGCGATCAACGGACTCCCGATCGATAGCAATTGGCTTGCCGCTTACTACGACCTTGGTCTTGCCGGTGTGGCCATTTGCGTCTCGATGCTGTTGTTCGTTCTCGTGAACGCCTATTTCCAGCAGCGTAGCGCGCGAATCGCCATCGCGTTGTTCCTCGTGACTTACCTCATCGTAACCTCGCTCACCGAGACTGGCCTCAGCGACGCCTCTGACTATCTCCTTGAGCTCGCGCTGGCAGCGTCCCTGCTCACACCGGTCCGAGATTCGCCGCTTGTACCGTCCCCGGATGTTTCGCTCTTGAGCCGTCCAGAGCAGAAAGGAGGTCGGCATGAAGGTCATGGTCGTTCACAACCATTGCCGTTCCGCTGGCCCGAGCGGCGAGAACCGCGTCGTTGAGCAGGAGAGCGACGCGCTCGCCGAGGGGGGGCACGAGGTCATCCGTTTCTGGCGGGACAGTGACGAGATCGAATCCTGGCCACTGACTAAGAAGGCACTAATCCCGGCTAAGTTGATCTGGAATCGCGACAGCCAGCGTCAGCTAGCGGCGGCGGTCCGTGAGCACCGGCCCGATGTCGTGCATGTGCACAGCACCTTTCCGCTGATCAGTGACTCGATCTTGTATACCTGCCGCGATCTGGGGGCTCCCGTAGTAGCGACCTTCCATAACTACCGGCTCGGCTGCACTGGCGGCTCCTTCTTCCGCGACGGTGCGCCGTGCCATGACTGCGCGGGGGGTGCTCTCCTGCCCGGGGTGATACACGGCTGCTACCGGGAATCACGCGCGGCGAGTCTGCCGCTTGCGCTGTCTATTGGTGTGCATCGCCAGGCCTGGCGATCGCTTATCTCGGCCTACCTGTTCATCTCGGCCTCGCAGCGCGACCTGCTGGGCGGTCTCGGACTTCCGGAAGAGCGGCTTTTCGTCCGGCACAATATGATTCCGCGTCGGGAGCTGAAGCCGGCCAGCCGCACGCGGACCGTGGTGTTCGCGGGCAGGCTGGTCGACGTGAAAGGCCTGCACCTGTTGATGGAGGCCTGGGACCGGTATCGCAGCGCGGCTGGCACCGCCGCGCTTCGCCTGGTGATCGCGGGCTCTGGGCCGATGGACGGCGTCGTCAGTGATTGGGCGGCCACCAGGCCGTCGGTGGAACTGGTCGGCTTCGTTTCCGGTGCGCGCTGTGTGGAACTGATGTCGGAGGCTCAAGCCGTACTCATCCCGTCCGTCTGGGAAGAGCCCTTCGGTCTCGTCGCGGTGGAGGCCATGGCCGCGGGTACCGCGCCGGTAGCGACCAAACGCGGATCGTTTACCGAGCTGATCGCACACGGGGAAGACGGCGTTCTCTTCCCGCCGGACGATCCTGCCGCGCTCGCGTCGGTCATCGCCGACATCGAGGCGCGCCCGGAAGCGTACGAAGCATATGGGGACCGGGCCCGTGAAACGTACGAGCAGCGGTTCAACCCAGAGCACAGCCTCAAGCATCTAGTCGAGATCTATAACTTCGCCATGGCGAACCCGGCTCCTGGCCTGACGCCAGACAGCAAGGGCAAGCTCTAAGCCTTAGGGGGATAAACACATGCAATCGGGACTACGCCGCCGCCTTGCCACTTCACCGCTTGGTGCCGCCGCGGCCATGCCGCTGCGGACCATGTACGTGGCGCGCTACGACGCTCGTGTCGTCGGGCGTTCACTCAACTGGCTTTTGCACAACCGCGAGACCACGAACTTCACCTACGACCTCGACGATCTCAACCGTGATCAGCTCTGCTGGTTCGTATCCGCGGTTACCGGGGCCGAAATAGGCCAGGTGCGATCGTGGATGGCGGAGCTCGAGACCGACGAGGAGTTCAACACCAAGCTGACCAGGCGGTTGTCGGAGAATCCAACCCGGCGGGTCTGTGCGACCGAGCCGCACCTGGCGCGCAGGTACGGGTGGTACGCGATCGTCCGCGCGTTGCAGCCGGAGAACGTCGTCGAGACGGGGACTCATCTGGGCCTCGGTTCCTGCGTGATCGCGGCCGCCCTGCTCCGCAATGGCCATGGGCGCCTCACCACGATCGACATCGACGCCGACTCCGGCTATCTCATCGAGGAGCCGTGGGCGAGCGTCATCGACCGCCGAGTCGGAAGCTCCATTGAGGAGCTCGCGAAGATGAGTGACGTCGATATGTTCCTGCACGACAGCCTGCACACCTACGAGTACGAGACGAAGGAGTTCGCGGCCGTCGAGCCGAACTTGCGGGCCGATGCCATCGTCCTTTCTGACAACGCGCACGACTCCGCGGCACTGTCGCACTGGGCGGAGGCAACCGGCCGCCACTACTTGTTCTTCAAGGAGCAGCCCATCAACCACTGGTGGCCGGGAGACGGCATCGGGGTCGCCTGGACGAAGTGACGTATCACCGTGGACCGGTCGAGGCTCTGGTGGACAGGCCTACCTTAAGGAGATCTTAGTGATCGCAACGCCACGGCTGTCCATCGGCCTCCCGGTGTTCAACGGTGAAAGTTTCATCGCGGAGTCGTTGGAGGCTTTGCTCGGCCAGAGTTATACAGATTTCGAATTGATTATCTCTGATAACGCTTCGACGGATGATACCGGCGATATCTGCCAGAAGTATGCGAAGGATGACTCTCGGATTCGCTATCACCGGCATCCGCAGAACATCGGGCTGGCGCCAAATCATAATTTTGTGGTGCAGGAGGCTCGCGGCGAACTGTTCAAGTGGGCCGCGAACGATGACCTTTATGCGCGCACTCTGCTGGAGCGCTGCGTGGCCGCGCTTGATGAGTATCCGGACGTCGTGCTCGCGCACTCCTGGACCGCGAAGATTGACAGTGCGGGGGATGTGACGAAGGCATTCGAATACCCGATGCTGACAGCTTCCCCAAGTGCGCCGGTGCGGTTCCGCAGCATACTGTTCGATGGCGGTGGCGACGATGACTACGGTGTTATGCGGATAGAGGTGCTCCGGCGAACCGCAATGAAGGGAAGCTATCATCACGCGGATCGCACCATCATCGCCGAGCTCGGCTTGCATGGACGGTTCTATCAGGTTCCCGAATGGCTGTATTTCCGCCGCATGCACCCCGCGCAAAATGGCTGGACGCCAATGCGGCAGCGGTGCTCGATCATGGATCCGCGACGCGCAGATCGGCTGCGGCACCCGGCTCTGCGCCTTTACGGCGAATATGTGTGGGCATACATTGACGCGATTCAGCGGGCGCCGTTGTCGCTCGGGGACAGGTTGAAGTGCTACCAGTACCTGACCCAGTGGTTTTCCAGCAGGGCGTTCCTGGACCGCAGCGAGCCGACTGAACCGGACTCCATTGATCCGCTGCCGACGATCTTGGTTAACAAGGTCGTGGCGCGGGGGGGTACCCGGCTTTCCAGGTTACGTGGCGGGGCACCGGGGGCCGTGATCTCCGCTGCAGGCGGCGGTGGCGGCGTGGCCGTACTGGCTGGCCTTCGAGGACGAGGCCAGCCAGGGGTTACTGCGGGTCCATGGCTACCGCGGCCCCGCTTGCGCTCCGCTGGATCGCGGGCCTCGATGGCGGCGCGGTGAGCTCCCGGCTTCGCCTGCGGTGACGGCCGGCCGCCCGGCCGACCAGTGCTTTAGATTCCCGCAGGGCGGTGTTCAGTTGCGTCCACCACAGGGCCGCGCCGACCCACGTCGCGATAGCCGCGCCCCATACCGTGCCGGCGGCGCCATCAAGGTAGGCGCCCGCAATGCCGAGGCCGAGGTAGAGGGCTGATGAGAAAATCATCGAGCGCATGCTGCGCCGTGCGGCGCTGAGTGCGTGCAGTCCCGCTTGCGCGCCATCGGTGAGACACGAGCCCATGACGGTGATCGTGTAGGGGATCACCAGCAGATAGGCGGGGTGCCACAACTGCTGGCCAAGCAGCAGGTGTCCTAGTCCCCTGGGGATGGTGATCAGCAGGGCTATCCCCCACAGCGCGCAAGCGCCCGCCAGGATCCCGCCGACCAGGACGCAGTACCGTCGCAGGTGCTGTGGGGAGTTGCGCAGGATGCGCGCTGCCTCGGGGACGGTGACGATCGATATCCCCATGAACACGACGAGGAAGGGGCCCATCAGCAAGCCCGCGGCCTGGACATCGCCGACCGTGGCGAGACCGGCGATCCCGCCGATGGCGTAAGTACGCAGTTGGGTCGCGCCGGAGTTGGCAGTGTTCTCCGCGAGGAAGCGAACCCCGAGGTCGCTGTGCCTGATCACCCATTCCCTGGCCCTGAACGGGTTGGGCATGACCCGGGATTGCAGCGGACCCACGCACGCCGCGAATGTCCCTGTCATGCCCCATACAAGCACGAACCAGAAAACGGAATTATGGTGGGTGACGTGCAGGGCGACCACGCCGGCAGCCATCGCCACGGTCCAGATCGCGTCGTTGAGGAAGGACTGGCTGCCGCGTCCGAGGGCGAAGAACGCGTACCGCCAGCTGTCCTGGAGCATGAGTCCAGGCAGCACGAGCCCGAGGGCGATGAACCCAAGCCCGAGGGTGCGATTGAGCAAGACGCCCGCCAAGACCGAGCAGACGCCGAGGGCCGTACCCACGACGATCGCGGTTCCCGTCGAACGGCTGACCCCCCACCGCCACTCCGGGAGTTTCGCATTGCTGTACCGGACGAGCAGTGGCTCGGTGGACAGTCCGCGGGAAGCGTTGAGCGCGAAAGAGTACGTCACATAGGCGATGCTGAAAGCACCAAATTGAGTGGGGCCCAGTTCCCGGGCCACGTAG
This sequence comes from Trebonia sp., assembly GCA_050013875.1. GTDB lineage: Bacteria > Actinomycetota > Actinomycetes > Streptosporangiales > Streptosporangiaceae > Trebonia. The sequence goes on from JBEKEK010000005.1 coordinate 82,842, forward strand.
AAGCTCAGCGTGGCGTTACCCAGGCTGGACACAGCCTGATCGCCCAGGCCCCACCCGAAACGCTGCGCCAGCTTCACCCCGAAAGAGCTGCGCGCGCCGCTCTTCGGCTTAGGCACGGATCGTGCGTCCTAGCGGTGACTTCGGGTCCGGTGATCCACACAGGTCAGGCATCAATTCCCCTGGAGGCCCAGCGCGACTCGGCGCATGTCCGGCGTGACGCGGGGAAGGCACGACGACAGCCCGATGCATCCGCGGTCATCCGCGATCAGGACCTTCAAGCGCTTCCCCTGTGTTCGGCACTAACGAGACTCTAGCGAGACAGTAACCTCGCAAACATATGATCCCAGGGATCCGGTCTTGATACGCCTCATGGTGACTTGTCCTAGCATCGCCCCGCTGCCGCGGAGCGGGGCCTCGACCGGGGGGCCTGGATTCGCGCGGGGACGTATCACGGCGGGCCGCCGGGTGCTCCTGTATCAGTGCGCCGTGTTCTGATCATTGTCCAGAACCTCCCAGTGCCCTTCGACCGGCGAGTCTGGCTTGAATGCCGGGCTCTCGTCTCGGCGGGCTACTCGGTGGCTGTCGTCTGCCCCAAGGGCAAGGGCGATCCGCCGTATGAGGTCTTCGAAGAGGTCGAGCTTTACAAGTACCGGCCCTACGCGCCGGGGGGGAGCAAGCTCGGCTTCATCACCGAGTACGTGTACTCATTCCTCGCGACCGCCTGGCAGACGCTGAAGGCGCGCAGGAAGGGCCGGTTCGCGGTCCTGCAGGCGTGCAATCCGCCGGACATCTTCTGGCCCATCGCCATGGCGCTGCGTCTGATCGACCGCACCAAGTTCGTGTTTGACCACCACGACCTGTGCCCTGAGCTGTTCCGGTCCCGGTTCCCTGACGGACCGGCGCTTCCGCTGCGCGGGCTGCTCGCGCTTGAACGCCGCACGCACCGGACCGCGGACCACGTGATCTCCACCAACGACTCCTATCGCGACATCGCCATAAGCAGAAGCGGCAAGGCGCCGCAGGACGTTACAGTCGTCAGAACCGGCCCGGACCCGGACAAGCTCAAGCGCGGTCCAGAAGACGCGAACATGCGGCGCGGCAGGAAGTTCCTCGCGGCGTACATCGGGGTCATGGGTCCGCAGGATGGTGTTGACATCGTGGTGCGCGCGGCCAACATCGTGGTGCACGAGATGCGCCGCGATGACATCGCCTTCACGATCATCGGCTCCGGCGACTGCTTCGACGAGCTCGTCGCCCTCCGGGACGAGCTGAAGCTAAACGGGCACGTGGAGTTCACCGGGCGGGCACCCGACGACCTCGTCAAGAAGATCCTCTCCACCGCGGACGTCGGCCTTTCGCCTGATCCAAAGAACCCGCTGAACGACGTGTCCACGATGAACAAGACCATGGAGTACATGTCCTTTGAGCTCCCAGTGGTGGCTTTCGACCTGCGGGAGACCCGGGTCTCCGCCGCCGCGGCGGCGGTGTACGTGGAGCCCAACGACATTCACGAGTACGCCAAGGCGATCGTGGACCTGATGGACGACGCGGCAGGCCGCATACAGCTGGCCAAGGTTGGTCGTGCACGGGTCGAAGAGGAGCTAGCCTGGCGCCATCAGGAGCGCGCCTACCTCGGCGTCTACGAGCGGCTAACCGGCGGTGCCGGAGCGGGAGCGGGTGACTGAGCCGTGTGTGGAATCGCCGGGTGCTATCAGCAGGTCGATGGGCGCAAGCTGGCTGACGTGATGACCGACCGGATCGCGCATCGCGGACCGGACGCGGGCGGGGTCTGGAGCCATGAGGACGAGCGGGTCTCCCTCCACCTAGGGCACCGTCGGCTCTCCATCATCGACCTCTCCACGGCCGCCGACCAGCCGCTGCACAAGGGCAATCTGACGCTGATCTACAACGGCGAGCTCTACAACTTCAAGGAGCTCCGGGCGGAGTTGCGATCCGCTGGCGCTACCTTCCTCACCTCTTCTGATACAGAGGTAGTGCTTGAGGCCTGGCGGCACTGGGGCCCGGCCGCGCTTGACCGGTTCCGCGGTATGTTCGCGTTCGCGCTCGCCGACACGGCGACCGGCGAGCTAGTACTAGCCCGTGACCCGCTGGGCATCAAGCCGCTGTTCTACCTGGAGCGCGGCGACGGCCTGGTGTTCGCCTCGGAGCTGAAGGCGATCCTGGCGGCGCTCGGCTCCGAGTTGCGGATCGAGCCGGGAGCCCTCGTCGCGTCGATGCTCTACTACTGGGTTCCGGAGCAGCGATGCACCATCCAGGGGGTCCAGAAGCTGCCGGCCGGCTCCTGGGTTCGGATCCGGCCGGGCAGCAAGCCTGAAGTCAGGCAGTACTGGCGCGTGCAGGACGTGGCCGCCGAGGCGGCGGGCCGGCCGGCCGCGGATCTGAAATCGGTGATCGAGGAATCGGTCAGGGCTCACCTGGTGGCCGACGTGCCGGTATCGAGCTTCCTGTCCGGCGGCCTCGACTCCAGCATCGTGACCATGCTCGCGCACCGGGACTCAAGCGCGGTCGACGCCTATACGATCACCTTCCGGCCCGAGGACCAGAAACTCGAGGCGATGCCGGATGACGCCATCTACGCCCGCAAGGTCGCGGCCCGGTTCGGCGTCGACCTGCACGAGATCGAGATCTCCCCGGACATCGTGGACCTGCTGCCCCGCATGGTGGACATTCTCGACGAGCCGATCGGCGACCCGGCGGCGATCAACACCCTGCTGATGTGCGAGGCGGCGCGCGAGCGCGGGGTCAAGGTGATCTTGTCCGGGATGGGGGCCGATGAGCTGTTCGGCGGCTACCGGAAGCACTTGGCCTGCCTGGCGGCGAGCCGTTACCACCGGCTGCCTGACATCGTCCGCCGTCCGGCGCGCTCAGCCGTGAGCAGCCTCCCGGTGAGTATCGGCGACCGCGGCTTGCGCTACTCGCGCTGGGCCAAGCGGTTCATGACGTTCGCGGAGCTGCCGGAGGAAGCCCGTTTCCGCCGCAGCTACACGCTGTATGATCCCGAGGACCTGACGGCACTCCTCGGTGGCGACCTCCTTGGCCAGGTCAGCGGCGTCATCGATGAGCACGCCGCCATCTACAACGACAACTCCCTGGACGACGAGGTCAACCGGATGTGCCTAGCCGACACGCGGCTATTCATGGCCGGGCTTAACCTCGCCTACACCGACCGGGCAAGCATGGCCGCATCGGTGGAGGTACGGGTTCCGTTCGTCGATAAGGTCGTCGCCGAGGCCGCGTTCACCATCGCCGGCCGAGACAAGATCCGCGGCAAGCGGCAGAAGGCGGCGCTCAAGGCTGCCGCCGAGAACTGGCTGCCGCGCGAGATCGTATACCGGCCGAAGGCCTCTTTCGGCGCGCCGCTGCGCGCCTGGGTACGCAATGATCTCAGGGAGATGATCGGCGACGTGCTCGTCGGCGGCGAACTCGTGCAAGCGGGGATGCTGCGCAAGCAGGCGCTTCTCCGGCTTATCGCGGATGAGCAAGCCGGCCGCGAAGATTACGCCAAGCAGATCTGGCAGCTGCTGTCGATGGAGCTGTGGTATCGCCAGGTGCGGGCCGCCGGTGTAGCAGTGTAATTTTTCGTACTATTTAAGGGAATCGATGAAGCAGATAGCCCAGAACTACAAGTCTGGAGAGCTGGCGGTTCTGGACGTGCCCGCCCCGACTTGCCGTCCCGGTGGCGTCCTTGTCCGTTCGCTGTTCTCGCTGATTTCAACCGGCACCGAGATGATGAAGGTCACCGAGGCCAGCATGTCAATGGTCGGCATGGCGCGGGCCCGGCCGGACCAGGTGCGCAAGGTTCTTGACCAGGTGCAGCAGCAGGGTGTTGTCAGCACCTATAAGAAGGTGATGAACAAGCTCGACTCCTACACCCCGCTTGGCTACTCGCTGTGCGGTGTGGTGACCGAGGTCGGTAAGGGGGCCGAGGAGTTCAAGGTCGGCCAGCTTGTCGCGTGCGCGGGCAACGAGCAGGCTTTGCACGCCGAGTACAACTGGGTTCCTGTCAACCTGTGCGCGGCTGTCCCGGCGGGAGTGCTGCCCGAGCACGCCGCGTTCGCGACCGTGGCGTCGATCGCCATGCACGGTGTACGCCGCTCCGAGGTGCAGCTCGGCGAGACGGCGGCGGTGATTGGGCTCGGGCTGATTGGCCAGCTCGTCGTCCGGCTGCTTGCCGCGGCCGGCGTGCAGGCGATCGGCATCGACCCGGTGCCCGACCGCTGCCGGCTGGCGGAGAAGGGCGGCGCGCTGGTGTGCGGGTCGCCGGACGACCTGGACACCGTACTGGCGGAACTTGGAAAGATCACCAGCGGCCGCGGCGCGGACCATGTGTTCCTGTCCGCCGGCGGGGCGAGCAACGGACCGGTTGAGGCGGCCGTGAAGCTGGCCAGGGACCGTGCCCGGATCGTCGACATCGGCAAGATGAAGCTGGACCTGCCGTGGAACGCCTACTACGAGAAGGAACTCGACGTCCGGTTCTCCCGGTCCTACGGACCGGGCCGGTATGACACCCGCTACGAGCTGGACGGCATCGACTACCCGGCCGGATATGTGCGCTGGACCGAGAAGCGGAACCTCGAGTCGTTCCTCGACCTGGTAGCGCGCAACGAGCTCGAGGTGGGCACGCTGGTCGACGGGGTTTTCCCAATGACGGAGGCGGCCAGGGTCTACGAGAACCTGAAGTCGGGCGAGCTGAAGGCGATCGGCGTACTGCTCGAGTACCCGGTCCCGGCCGACGACGCCCCCGCCCCGGCGACGAAGCAGGTGCTGGCGAACGCGAAGCCCGGGACCGTTCGGAAGAATTCTTCTTCTTCCGACGCGGCAAAAGAGCAGATCGCGATCGGGTTTGTCGGCGCCGGCAACTACGCGTCGTCCATGCTGCTTCCGCACCTGGCCAAGCTCGGTGCCGCCAACCTCGCGCACGTCGCCACTACCAAGTCGCTGTCCGCGGTCAACGCGCAGAAGAAGTTCGGCTTCACCACGGCGTCGACGGACTCCGACTCGGTGTTCGCGGACGAGTCGCTTGACGCGATCTTCATCGTGACCAGGCACGCCACGCACGCCAAGCTGGTGTGCCGCGCGCTTGAGACCGGCAAGGCGGTGTTCGTGGAGAAGCCGCTCGCGCTGACCCGCCCGGAGACGGATGAGATCGCCGAGGCCGTCGCGAAGACAGGCAACGACCGGCTCATGGTCGGCTTCAACCGGCGGTTCGCCCCGTTGCTCACCGCGATGCGGACGGGCTTCGGTGCGTCCGCGGATACCTCGTCAACTCGCTACCTGGTAAACGCGGGCCCGCTGGCTAAGGACAGCTGGTATCTCAACGAGGAGGCCGAGGGCTCTCGCTTCGCCGGTGAGGGCGGCCACTTCATCGACACGCTGAGCTGGTGGGCGGACAGCCTGGTCGAGGAGGTCTACGCGGTGCGCGGGCCGGAGAAGGGGGATGTACAGGCCACCTTCCGGTTCGCCAACGGGGCGTCGGGCACCATCGCCTACCTCACCGGGGGCAACGCCCGCTTCCCCAAGGAAACACTGGACGCAACCGGTGGCGGTCGCAGTGCCCGGCTGGACAACTTCAAGACGGCCACCGTCTGGTCCGCGCGCGGCAAGTCCGCCACCAAGGCGCGCGGCGGCCAGGACAAGGGCCAGCAGTCCGAGATGGCGGAGTTCGTCGAGGCGGTCAGGACCGGTGGTCCGATGCCGATCGGCATCGACTCGCTGCTGGCCACCACGCGGGCCACGATCGCGGTGAGCGAGAGCCTGATGAGCGGTCGTCCGGAGCGGGTGTGAGCGCGGCAGGCACCTCGAAGCTCGGCTGGTACGCACGGCGTCTTGGCAGGATGTCGCCTGCCGAAATCGCCTGGCGCGCCCGCGAGCAGGCGATAAGGCGCGCGTGGTCGCGCCGTCAGATACGTCGGGATCAGATAGCCTCCCTTCGGGCGCTGCCGGAGCGTGAGCGGCGGTTCACCGTTGTCCTGCCGCCGAATGCTGCCGCCGACGTGCCAGAGCACGCCAGGGCAGCGATCATCGCAGACGCGGACCGGCTGCTCAAGGGCGAGTGGGAGATGCTCGGCGTTGTCAGGACCGACATGGTGGCGCCTGATTGGTTCTATGACCCGGTGACGGGGCAACGATCCAATCCGGACACGTACGCGTTCTCCCTCAACCAGCGGGACGAGGCGCAGGTCGGCAACATCAAGCAGGTCTGGGAGGTCAACCGCCTCCAGCACCTCACGTTGCTTGCCACCGCCTGGTACCTCACCCATGAGGAGCAGTACGCACAGCGCGTAGCCGATCAGCTGCGGTCCTGGTGGCGGGAGAATCCCTTCCTTTCCGGCGTCAACTGGACCAGCGGGATCGAGATCGGCATCCGGCTGATCAACTTCGCCTGGATTCGGCGGCTGCTCGACGGCTGGCCGCCAATCGCCGATCTGTTCGAGGGTGACGAACTGGCACTCCGCCAGGTTCACTGGCACCAGCAGTATCTGGCCGCGTTCGAGAGCCGCGGGTCGTCCGCCAACAACCACGTGATCGCCGAGGGGGCGGGGCAGTTGGTGGCCAGCTGCGCGTTTCCGTGGTTCGCGGAGAGCGTGCGGTGGCGGCGGGACTCGGCTTCGCTTCTTGAGCGCGAACTCGCGCACAACACCTTTCCCTCCGGGATCAACCGCGAGCTTGCCTCGGACTACCACGGTTTCGTGGCCGAACTCGGGTTCTTCGCCGCGGTCGAGGCCTCGGCGGCGGGCGCTCCGCTGAGCGACGCGACCTGGCACCGCTTGTGCGCGGTGGCGGATGGCATGGCAGCGCTTGTCGACGCGCGGATGCGGCCGCCGCGCCAGGGCGATTCCGACGAAGGGCGCGTGGTACTGCTCGACGCCCCCGAACACAACCGGTGGCCAGCACTGCTGGCGCTCGGCGACGCCCTCGTCGGCCGGCTTGACTGGTGGCCGCCGACCACACAGGACGCGGGCAGCACGCTCGTCGGCGCTCTGGCGGGAGGCAAGAACGAAATCACGGGCCGACCCGAACGGCGCCCGCACCGATTCAAGGACGCGGGCATAGCGATCCTCCGAACGAACGGCGACTCTCCGGAGATTTGGTGCCGATGCGATAGCGGGCCGCACGGTTTCCTGAGCATCGCCGCGCACGCCCATGCCGATGCCCTGTCGGTGGAGATCCGCTATCAAGGCGTGGACATCCTGGCCGATCCGGGCACCTACTGCTATCACGGCGAGCCCGAGTGGCGTTCCTACTTCCGGTCCACCATCGCGCACAACACGGCGGAGATCGGCGGGCGCAGCCAGTCGCTGGACGGCGGTCCCTTCATGTGGCTGCGCCACGCGGCGACACGCGAGATCCACGTCCGCCACCCTGACCTGAACTGGCTCGCGGAGCACGACGGCTACACGTCGCTCAAACCATCGGCCCGGCATCGGCGGTCGGTCAAGCTCGACCCGGCGTCCCGCGCTATCGAGATAACCGATGTGATCAGTGCCGCGGGACACGAGGTCAGGCTCGCCTACCATTTTGGTCCGCTGGTGCGGGTCGGCCTGGACGGTACCCGGGCGGACCTGGCCTGGCCGGACGCGCCTGTTCCGGGGTCGGCACGCATGAAACTTCCCGACGGGCTCGAGTGGAGTGTTCACCGAGGGGAGACAGACCCGATCGCCGGCTGGTACTCGTCGGGACTTGGCAGCCGGGAGCCCGCCGGGATGCTGGTGGGAACCGTCAGCGCGAAGCGTGAGCTGCTGCTGATCACCCGCCTGGAATTTGCCGACATCAGCACAGGCTCCGGCTCTGCTTCCGTTGGCGCCCAGGAAATCCATGCATACCCTGCCAAAACACAGCACACCGTATGATGGTTTCGGTCACCATGAGTCCATGTGAGCCGTCGGATCCGCACGCGGAGGGCAGATGAGTCAGCAGTCGCTGAACGTCCAGCAGGTCACGCAGATTGTACGGCGGCATAAGGTTCTTGTCGGTGCCATAACCATTGCTGGCTTGCTCCTTGGCGGCATTTATTCGGTGCTAAACCCCCCGCTGGTGACCAGCAGCGCGCTTGTCGTGCTGCCGCCGGTTGCGCCAAACATGGCGACCGAGGTGGTCATCGCCGGCAGCGAGCCCATTCTTTCTGGCGCGCTGTCGGCGATTCAGCCGCCGATGTCGCTGCGGACGCTTGAGAACCAGCTGAGCGTGGCGAGCCCCGCTGCGGGCATCATCTCTATCAGTGCCCAGGGCAAGTCCGCGGCTCAGGCGCAAGGAGCCGCGAACGCCGTCGCGAACGGCTATATCGCGTACGTGCGGAACCCTGGTAGCCCGGGGCACGTGGCTGCGCACCTGCTTCAGTCGGCGACCACGACGACCGGGACGGGAGCGCCGGCGCAGGACGCCATCGACGGGGGTATCGGCGTGCTGGCCGGTTTGCTGGCGGGCGTGGTGACGGCGACCGTCGTTGGGCGACGCACACGCAAGCTCATCGTGCTTGATGACATAGCCAATTCGATCGGCGTTCCGGTGCTCGCCGCGGTCCCGGTCGGCCATCCCCCCGACGCGGCTGGCTGGGCGCGGCTGCTTGACGGATATGACCCCGGGGCCGTGCAGGCGTGGCGTTTGCGTCAGGCCCTGCTTGAGATGGGGGTCGCAGAGCCGACCAAGAACAACCGGGGGACTTCATCCGTCACCGTGCTGTCGATGGCCGCCGACCGGAAGGCGCTTGCCCTCGGCCCGCAGCTGGCGGCCTTCGCCGCGTCCCTCGGCATCCCTACCGCGCTGGTGATCAGCCCTCAGCAGGACGCCGCGACCGCCGCGCTCTACACCGCGTGCGCGGCGCCGCAGGGATCGCCTCAGCGGTCACGCTTCTTGCGGACCGTCGCCGCCGACACCGGTCATGCTGTTGTCCCCTCGGGCGCGCAACTCGTTGTCGTCGTGGCGGTCGCCGAGGGTCAGCCGCCGCAGATCCCTGAGACGATCCCCACCGCCGCGACGGTCCTTGGCGTCAGCTCCAGCACCGCGACCGCGGAGCAACTGGCTCGGCTTGCGATGGCCGCGTCCGCCGACGGCCGCGAGGTCATAGGGCTCTTCGTCGCCGATCCGGATCCAGCCGACCGAACCAACGGCCGTTTCCCCCGGCGCCGCATGCGCGCATCCGGGCTGCCCGCACCCGGGTCTGAGCCAGCGTCCGGAGATGGAGGCGTGTCCGCGCCCGGAGCCGAGCCCGAGCCCGGCTTCGTGTCTGAGAAAGATGTGCCATCGGGGAGTCATGCTCGGAGCGGCGCGCCGACGGAGCGGATATAAACAACCGGGTCCAGATGGAAACGGCTCTCGACGGCAGGTTGCCCTCCGTGTCCGTGCCTGCCTTCTGGCGAGCCCTCCTCCGCGCTTGGCGGCAGATCCTGGCTATCGTCCTCGTCCTCGCCCTGGTGTTCGCCGCCCTTACGGCCCGGCTGCTCGTCTGGCCGGCCCAGGGAATGCCGGCCCACGTGGATGCGATCATCATGATGGCAGGCCCAGGAGATCGTTTGCCGGTGGCCTTGGCAATCGCCCGCGAACGGCGTGCACCGGTTCTGGTCATATCGCGGGGCCATGACGGCTACAGCGGACCGTGTCCCGCGCCGGTGCCGGGTGTGCGGCTGATCTGCTTCGACCCCGATCCAGGCAACACGCGCGGCGAAGCCGAGTTCGCCGGGTCGCTCGCCAAGCGGTACCACTGGCAATCCATGGTGCTGGTGACGACGGCTGAGCAGGATACCCGCGCACGCATGATGATGCGACGTTGCTTTGGCGGCGCGGTCTACGTTATGACCGCGCCGCAGCCGCTGTCGTCACTGCCCGGTCAGATTGCCTATGGCTGGGGGGCTCTGCTCAAGGCCCTGGTGCTCGTAAGGGCATGTTAGTGAGCGGCTACATGGCACAAAACCTCACACGAAGTCTCAGAAATCAGAAAAGTTTGTCAACGCCGGCCGAATTCTGACCCACTGGCGGCGTTAAAGGGGGCAGTTTTCCACCGTCGCCGACAAAGTTGAGGGTAGTGGCCCAAGAACTCATAGTGCCGGTAATTTACGGTCCACTCCACTAGTCTTCTTCCTGTGACTATCGAGGGGGGCTGGATATGAGGTCAGGCATGAGGCTGTGGCACCTTTACGTGTCTACGAGCATCAGTAGCCGCCGTCGGCGGTCATCCGCCGGGTCGCAGGTTCCGAGTCGGCCGCGCTCTGGCCGGGGCGCCGGCGGGCGACGGCTGACCCGCGGTGCCGTTGGAGCGACTGCTCTGCTGCTCGCCACCCTGGGGGCTGCCGCGGGCTGCGGTGAAGCCGCGCCAACGGGCGCCGGCGCACCGCATGTGACTGCCTCGACCCAGGCCTCAGCCTCCCTGGCCGGTAACTCCGCGGCGATCCGGGGGAAGGCGATCCACGCGAAGATGCCACCGCGGACCAAGAAGCATCCTGTGGCAGCGAAGACGCGGCCCGCGGCGGGGAAGACCACCTCGACGCCTACGGTGGCCCCCTCTCAGGCGGCATCACCCAGGCCTTCCCAAACAACACCGGGGGCGGCGCCAACCACGGGCACGCAACCGTCAGCGCCCAGCGGCGGTAGGTTCACGGCGGACTGCCCGGCTAACGCGTCGACCAGCGCGCCGGGTTGCGGCTCGTGGGACGCGGGGCCAGGCTCGGGCCAGGCGCCGGGCTTCGCCGCGGGCCAGCAATCGACCCCGAACCTGCTCGGGGTCAACCAGGACCCATGGTCTGGCGGTCAGGGACCTCAGCAGCTAACGGCGTCCAGCGTCCAGGACTGGTCGGTAACCGCGACCGACACCGACCCGTCCAACGCGCCGGGCGAGGTGCTCACTTACCCGGACGCGAGCTTCAATTACCACGAGCTGGACACGGCGGCCTCCGGTTACACTGTCCCGCCGTCGCAGTACGACTTGAACAACATCACCTCGCTGACTAGTGATTTCACCGAGTCGATGCCGCAGATCAGTAACCTCAACGCCGAGGCTGCCTACGACTTGTGGCTGAATAACTGGCAGACCGAGATCATGGTCTGGGTGGACACCTCGCCCGCCAAGGACCGCAATCTCGCGGACGATGGCATGACTAAGGTCGGCACGTACACCTACGATGGCCAGAACTTCGCGCTCTGGCGGAGTGGCAGCGGGATCACCGGCTTCTATGTTTTCCTGCTCGACCACAACGAGACGTCCGGCTCGGTCAACCTCAAGGCGATGCTGGGAACCATGGTCTCGCTCGGGTTCATCCCCTCGACATCGCCACTGACCCAGATCCCGTTCGGCTGGGAGATCAGCGACACGGGCGGCAAGCCGGTTACCTTCTCGCTGTCCAGGTTCGACGTAAGCCTGCAGAACTAACCAGCACGCGTGCCCCTCCTGCGCACAGCCGGTGCGCAGGTCGTACGCACTCATGCTGAACGTCTCTGGCCTGCCGTCGGTAGAGCAGATCTCCCAGCCAAAGTCGATCTGGTTAAGACCGGAACCTTTGGGCGAATAACCATTCCCGGCAAGCCAGTCAGATGTCGTAGGCGGCTTCATTGTCGCCGCCACTGGGCATCGACTCCTTAAAAACGCTGAAGATGGTGCGGAATCCAGACAGCGGTGCGGGCGTATCGTTTGTCCGCGTGAAGATTTGCTGAATGTCGGGGTAAGTCAGGACCGTGGTGTTTCCCCTCGACTGGTCTGAGACGACCTTCCAGTCACCAGGATCGTCGGCGTAGACGGTCTGCGGATGCCCAGGGCCTTGTGCGATGCAGTTTCTCGCCTTACGCCGGGGGCGTGTGAATTAAATAATCCACACCTTGTAAGACTAAAGATCATAAAATGAACGGGAAGCGGGCCTGCGGGCGCGGTTTATTGCTCAACTCATCAGCTTCAGGGCCGTTGCCAGTGACGGCGCATTCCGGTCACGTTCTGACATGATCGCGGCCGGGAGCGGCCACGGAATCGCGAGCTCGGGATCATTGAACGCGATCGATACGTCCTCGGCCGGGTCATGGGCTCGATCGATACGGTACGACACGTCCGCCGGATCGGTGAGAGCCTGGAATCCGTGCGCGCAGCCGGCGGGCACGTACAGCGAGACCTGGGTCGCATCACTGAGTTCGAAGCTTTCCCAGTGGCGGAACGTGGGCGAGCTCGGACGCAAATCAACGATGACGTCGAAGACGGTGCCGTAGGAGCACCGGACGATCTTGGCCTCGCCGGCTCCGCGACGTACATGCAGTCCGCGCACCACGCCGCGGGCCGAACGCGACAAGCTGTCCTGGATGAAACCATCCGGATCGATTCCGGACTCTCTGGTGATGTCCGCATCGAAAGTCCGGCTAAAGAAGCCTCGTTCGTCTACATGCGGCACCGGCTGAAACAGCAGCGCACCGACGATACCGGGAATAGGGGATACTTTCACGCGCCCAGCGTCTCACGGTCGCCGTCGCGGCCGGCGCCGGGGGGCGGGCAGGACAACCGTGACGTTGGCGAAAGAACGAGGGGTCCGCCATGTATCAGGACATAATGGTCACCTCTCTAGTGCACTAGTCTCCTGTGCGCTAGGCAGTCGGCACCGTACGTGGGCAGGTATGAAAGCTGGAGGTCTGGTCCAGATGGCAAAGGCGACATCCGAACGGGCTGACGAGGCCGTGCGCCGGGATCCCGCGCAACCTCGAGAGCACATCGGGTACGACATTCTGATCCTGGATGCCGAGCACAAGCAGAGCCTGGCCAGCGCCAGGAGTCTTGGCCGGGCCGGGCTGCGTGTCGCTCTCGGCGAAAGCCTGGACCAGTACCGCGCGCGGCCGCCGCTGCCCGCGTTCCGCTCCCGCTATTGCACCCGGGCCGTCGTTTTCCCGAGCTACGCGGACGAGCCCGATGCGTACGCGGCCGCGGTCATGGCGTTCGTCCGCGAGAATCCGACCCGGGTCGTCCTTCCGGCCGGGGACGCCACCTGTGCCACGCTGATGCCGCATCGGAAGGAACTCGCCGACCTGGGCAGCGTGCTCGTCCTGCCGTCAGATTCCGCGCTTGCGATCGCGTTCGATAAGGACCGCACCCTGGAGGTCGCGCGCGAGCTTGGCATCGGGTACCCGAGGTCTATGCGCATCGGCAGCGTCGAGGAACTGTCGGCCGCCGCCGCCGACTACGGCTTCCCCTTCGTGCTCAAGCCCACCATCTCGTGGAACGGGAAGACGCGAGTCAGAGTCGCTCCGGTCGAAGTCGTGAACAAGACGGAGGCGGCCGACACAGCCGGGCGCTTCCTGGCCGGAGGCGCCGCCATCCTGGCGCAGGAATTCGTGCCGGGCCGCCGCGAGGGGGTGACCCTCTTCATCGTTGACGGCGAGGTGATGGCCAGCTGCGGGCACGTCGAGCATCGCACCACGCCTGCCCTGGGCGGTGCCTCGGTGATGCGCGAGAGCATCGTGACCCCGCCCGACGTGAACACCGCGGCCGTGCGACTGGCCAAGGCCATCGGCCTGGAGGGTGTCTGCGAGGTGGAATTCAGGCGTGCGGCGGATGGCCGTCCGCTGCTGATGGAGATTAACCCGAGGCTGCCCGGTACGATAGGCACTTCGATTCGGTCCGGAGTCGATTTCCCCCTGCTCATCTGGCAGCAGGCCACTGGCCAGCCGATAACCCGGATCGAAACCCATCGCTCCGGTGTCAGGACGAGATGGTTGCACGGCGACCTGCGCTGGCTCAGGGACAACCAGAAGCGAGCCGGCCGCCCGGATAGCGTATCCCGCGCCCTCGGTATATGGACGTTCGTTTCTGAATTCGCTCGTACACGCCACTATGACTACTTCGACTGGCGGGACATCCGGCCGTCAATCGCGGAAATGCGCTACAGTGCGGCGGTCATCAGAAAGTCATTGCGGGAACAGTAGTCGAAGCAGGATTTTAGGTAGAAGGAGAAGGACTAGTGTCGGCCACCGATGTGCTTATTATCGGCGCGGGACCATTTGGTCTGTCTATTTCCGCGCATCTTCGTTCGCTCGGCGTCGAGCATGTCATTGCGGGCAGCCCCATGGACACCTGGCGCGCGCATGTGCCGGCCGGTATGTTCCTGAAATCAGAACCATATGGGTCCGACTTCGCATCGCCGCGGCGTGGGTACGACGTCTCAGCGTTCTGTAAGCCGCGCGGCTTCGACTACGTGGCCAGGCTGGGGCCGCTGAGCCTTGACCGGTTCCTTGGCTATGCTGATTGGTACATCGACGAGCTGGTGCCTGATGTGCTCGACGACACGGTGACCGAGGTGACCGCGGTCGACGGCGGGTTCCGGGTAACCTTCGCCGGTGCCGCCTCGGTCTTCTGCCGGCAGGTGGTGGTCGCGACCGGGGTCCGGCCCTACGCGCATATCCCAGCCGAACTGTCTGGACTGCCTTCCGGCTTGGTCACGCACACCGTGGATCACCATCGGCTTGATCAATTCCAGGGCCGTCAGGTTGCCGTCGTTGGCGCTGGCCAGTCAGCGCTGGAAACGGCGGCACTCCTGCATGAGCAGGGAGCCCAGGTCCGGATCGTCGCACGCCGTTCGGAGCTGCATTGGAACAAGCCTAACCCGGAAACCGTGAGCGCTCTCGGACAGATCCGCTGGCCAGTGAACAAGCTCTGCGAGGGGTGGCACTGCACGTTCTGGAATACCCCCGCCGCCTTCCGCCTGCTACCGCGGGAGATGCGGATCACCAAGGCGCGCACGGTGCTCGGACCGGCCGGGTCCTGGTGGCTGAAAGACCGCGTTGATGGCGTTATCGACGCTCTGACCAGCCACTCCGTGCGCGAGGCGGTCCCTCATGACAGTGGCGTGCGGCTCTTCCTCGACGGCGAGCAGAAGGTCATCGACGCGGATCACGTGATAGCGGGGACCGGGTTCCGTATCGACCTGGCGCGGCTGGCGTTCCTGCCGGAAGAACTCCGGTCGAAGATCATCTGCCTCAACGGTTACCCGGTGGTAAGCCGCGTTGGTGAGTCGGCCGTTCCTGGCCTGTACTTCGCGGGAGCGCCCACCGCGGTCAGCCTGGGGCCGTCCGTCCGGTTCATCGCGGGTACCCACAATGTGGCGTCGCTGCTGGCGAAGTCACTAGCTCGCCGTGCGCGCAGCAGCAGTGGACGGCTGGTGCCGGGGGAGCGTACCCCGGTCGGGTGATGAGCGAGGTTAGATCCGGCCGTAAATCCGGTGCGCGACGCCGCTGCGGCGGAGAATCTGATCGGCAGCGTGGTGGAGGCCCGGGCGCTGGCGGACGGTGCGGCGGGCCGACCACGTCAGCGCGCTGCGGACGTGGTGCGCGGCTCCGAGTATGGACCGGCCGGTCACGATTCCCTGGGCCAGAAAGGTGTCATCGGTCTTCAGGGTCTCCTTGTAGTAGTTCTTGGCGCCGCCGCCCATGTCGATCACGCGTATTCCGGCCCCGGCCAGTTGCCCGGTCATTTGCGTCAGGTGAATCAGCCCGGGAGAGTACTTGCCGAGGCATGTCTCGTATCCGGTGAACCAGCCCACCAGGAGGCTCCCGGCGCGCAGCCCGAATTGGGCGGCGACAGGCTGGTCGCCCGCGTACAGGACCGAGAGCAGCCCGCTGACGTGGGGGCTGCGGGTTGCCAGCAGGGTATCGAGGAGTTCGACCAGCCAGGGCTGCTCGAAGCGGTCCACATGGCTCGTCTGCCGGTACTGGTTCGACTTCCAGCCCATGAGCGTATGCAGTACGTCGGCATCGCGTGAATCGGACACAATTCGCAGGTCGCCCAATTCTCGCCCGAGCTTGCGGGTCTTGCGTTCTAGCTCCCGGCAGAAGCGAGGCGACTGCACCCTGAGTTTTGCATAGTAAGAATCGAATCCGTCGGAAAGGTCAATCATCGGCGACGCTGCCGTGGCCACATGAAAGGGCTTAAAGGGCCGCTGGTCGGCGATCAGATTGTCGAACCGCCAGGCTGACAGTTGGCATTCGCGCAGGAGTTCCTGCGGGTCCCAATCGACTCCCGGCGCGTGGACGACGCCCTGGCAGGGCGTCAGCCAGCCGCAGACGGGCACGCCCGCGCCGAGCCGCCGCCTTTCGAAGGTGAAGAACCCGGTGATGGACTGGCCCTCCGTCAGGACGGCAACCCGGGCCCCAGGGCGCAAGCGACCGACGGCTACCGCGAACTCGGGTGAAAGGAACGGATTGGCCAGTGCTGGCGTGGCCCGCTGCATCGAATGCCACGCGGCAATCTCCGCTGGTCCTAGCTCGTCTGGGCGGGTAAGAGATACTCGCACGGTCGTGTCTGATTCCATCTCTTGAACGCTTGCGGGGGGTTAGCTAGCCTGATCGCCGCTCCGCGGCACGTACTTACGCTGACTGGTCATGATCCCGGCGGCGGGTGCTGCCCGGCGGCGGATCCCGCCGGGCACGGCGAACCGTCCGCGCCGTCCGGCGAAGCTGGTAACTGAGCCGCGGCGGCAGCATCGCGACCAGCGGTGACCAGCGGGCATGCAGCACCGTGGCGAACTGATGCGGCTCGAGGCGGAGGTAGCGCGGCAGGTCTTCAAACCACTCGGAGCTGCGGCGGGCCGCGCTCAACGGACCCGCCAGTTCGGCTTTGCGGCGCGTCTCATACGTGGTCAGGGCTGTCTCGAGGTTGGCGTGCAGCCGGAGACTGTCGGCCAGGACGATGGCGTCCTCCAGCGCCATCGTCGTGCCCTGCCCGAGACTGTAGTGCGCGGTATGCGCGCTATCCCCGGCCAGCACAATGTTGCCGGTATGCCAGCGCTCGTTGCTGACCGTCGGGAAGTTAAGCCATCTCGCGGTGGTGCCGTCGGGCAGCCGCGCGATGAGTTGGCGGCCGTCCAACTGGTCTTTGAATAGATCGCTGAGCAGAGCCACGCTCTGGTCCGCTGACATGGCGCCAAAGCCAAGCCCCGCCCACGTCAGTGGCGAGCATTCAACGACCACGGTGCTCGCGTGCGTGCCGAACTGGTAGGCGTACGCCCACACCCAGCCATGATCCGTCGGCACGAAGATGTAGCTGAACATGTCAAAGGGAGCACTGCTGCCCAGCCACATATAACGGTTGCCGCCCTCTCGGACGTCCGTGCCGAACCCGCCTGCGGCGGACCGCAGCCGGCTGCGGAAGCCGTCGGCGGCGACGATGAGGTCGGACGGCGGCAGCCCGGCGAGGCCGGTTACCTCGTGCCCGTAGCTGATGTGCACGCCCGCGTCGCGGGCACGGCTTGCCAGCGTATCCACCAGAGCCTGCCGGCCGATGCCGTAGATGCTGTAGCCACCCTCCACTGTGCGCTCCCCGCCGATATGGACGGACTGATGGGTCCAGTGGACGCAGGCCCGCTTCAGCGCCCCCGCCGACACCGGATCATTGCTGTGCAGCAGGTCAAGAACGTCCTGCTCCAGCGTCAGGCCCCAGCCATAGGTCGCGCCTGTCGCGTTCCGCTCAAGGAGCATGACGTCGTGCCGCGGGTCGCGGAGCTTCATTAGCAGGGAGAAATAAAGGCCGGCAGGCCCCCCGCCCACGCAGGTAATCCGCATCTCAGCTCCTTCCTCCCCAGGTCGCGGTTCGTGTGGCGTCCAAGTTTAGGCGCAGCGTCATGCAATTTCAGGCGTCTTGCCTAATGCCGTTGGCCGACCCGAATTTGTTTTCTGGTATTCGCGATAACCGTGTGCGGTGATTTGGCGCACGCCGGGCCCTTGCCACATCAGTGGCGGCCGGTCCTTTCCGAGGACAAGAGTTCATCTGCGGGTGCGCGGGCGACGGCGTGCCGGGTACGCCTGTCGGCGCCCGCTCCACTAGTCTCTTACGGGAAGTTGTTGCGTTCTCAGGCTAAGGAGCCGACGGTGGCGTCGATTGAAGCGGTGCATGCACGGCAGATCCTGGACTCCAGGGGCAACCCGACCCTCGAGGTCGAGGTCGCGCTCGACGATGGCTCCATCGGCCGGGCAGGCGTGCCGTCGGGTGCGTCCACCGGCGCGTTCGAGGCGGTAGAGCGTGGTGGAGGAGATCCAGGAGGAGCTGCTCGGCCACGAGGCCGACGACCAGCGGCTGGTGGACCAGGCGCTGATCGACCTCGACCGGACTCCGGACAAGTCGCGGCTGGGCGCCAACGCGATCATCGGCGTGTCCATGGCGGTCGCCCGGGCCGCCGCCGACTCGGCGGGCCTGCAGCTCTTCCGCTACCTGGGCGGCCCGCACGCGCACGTGCTCCCGGTGCCGATGCTGAACATCCTCAACGGCGGCGCGCACGCCGACTCCAACGTCGACATCCAGGAGTTCATGATCGCGCCTATCGGCGCGCCGACCTACAGCGAGGCGCTGCGCTGGGGGGCGGAGACCTACCACGCGCTCAAGGCGGTGCTCAGGCAGCACGGCCTGTCCACCGGCGTCGGCGACGAGGGCGGCTTCGCGCCGAACCTCGAGAACAACCGGGCCGCGCTCGACCTGATCGTGGAGGCAATCGGCAAGGCCGGGTTCACCCCGGGCCGCGACGTCGCGCTGGCCATCGACGCGGCCGCGACCGAGTTCTACAACGACGGCACCTACAACTTCGACGGCAAGGCGCAGTCGGCCCAGGACATGATCGCGACCTACTCCGACTGGGTGAGCAACTACCCGATCGTGAGCGTCGAGGACCCGCTGGCGGAGGAGGACTGGGCCGGCTGGCAGGCCTACACCGCCGCCGAGGGCGGCCGGGTGCAGATCGTCGGCGACGACATCTTCGTGACCAACCCCGAGCGGATCCGCCGGGGCATCGCCGAGAAGTCGGCCAACGCCCTGCTGGTGAAGGTCAACCAGATCGGCACCGTCAGCGAGACGTTCGATGCCGTCTCGCTCGCGCAGCGCGCCGGGTTCAGCTGCATGATCAGCCACCGCTCGGGCGAGACCGACGACACCTTCATCGCCGACCTCGCCGTCGCCACCAACGCCGGCCAGATCAAGACCGGCGCGCC
>JBEKEK010000006.1:0-98514 GCA_050013875.1 Trebonia sp.
TGCGCGCCGCTGCTGGTCGACGTAGACCGCGGCGATGAGCACGGCCCCCACCACTACCTGCTGCCAGAACGGCTGGATACCGATGATCACGAATCCGTCTTGGAGGGTGGCCGGGATGAACAGGCCGACGATGCTGCCGAAGATGGACCCGTAACCGCCGAACAGGCTGGTGCCGCCGATGACGACGCCGGCGATCACGGACAGGTTGGTCGTGCTCTGGCCGCCGATGGTGGTCGACTGGTAGAAGGCGAGGTTGAGCCAGCCGGCGAATCCGGCCAGCAGGCCGGATATGGCGTAGATCGCGATCAGCTGACCGGGGACGTTCAGGCCGGAACGGCGGCCCGCCTCTGGGTTTGATCCGATCGCGTACGTATGCAGCCCGAAGCGGGTACGGTGCAGCAGCACGATGCCGAGCACGACGACGATCGCCGCGATCACCGCCAGCCAGGGAACCTGCCAGAAGATGTTGCCGAAGCCGATGTCGTTGACCATGACGTTGGGGATGTCGCGCAGGTCCACTCCCCCGGTGATCACCTCGGCCAGGCCGAGGGCCATCCCGAGCGAGCCGAGCGTGACGATGAGCGGCGGGACCTTCGCCTTGGCGATGAAGAACCCGTTGAGCAGGCCCCAGCCCAGCCCGCAGCCGACGGCCACCAGGAGGCCGACGGTGGCCGCCCCCCAGCCCTGCGTGCCCATCGCCGCCATCGACTTGTCGGCGACAACTCCGCTGAAGACCAGGACGCTGCCGATCGAAAGGTCGATGCCGCCGGTGATGATGACGAACGTCATCCCGACCCCGAGCACCGCCAGGATGGACGTGTCCTGCACGATCCCGCGGATGTTGAAAACCGTCAGGAAGCTGTGCAGCTTAAGGGCCGAGAAGATGATGACGATCACGGCGAGCACACCGATGATCTGCAGCGCCTGGAGCCGGCCGAGCCGTGCCAGCGCGCCGGACGGTTCTTCTTCGCTTGGCATGAGTTCGGCCGGGGGCGCGGTGGCCTGCCCGGTCACGACTCGTTCTCCTGTGTCACAGCACCCGTCATCGCCCCGACCAGTTCCTCCATGGTTGTCTCCTTCGCTCGGTACTTGGCCACCCGGCGGCCGAGCCGCATGACCTGTACCTCATCGGCGACCTCGATCACGTGGGGCATCGAGTGGCTGATGAACACCACGCCGAGCCCGCGGTCGCGGACCCGGCGGATCAGGTCAAGGACGCCCTTGGTCTGCACCACCCCGAGGGCGGCGGTCGGCTCGTCGAGCAAGATGACCCGCTTACCCCACGCGGCCGCCCGGGCTACCGCGACCGCCTGCTTCTGCCCGCCCGACATCGCGCCGACGGTGCCGGAGAAGTTGCGCACCGTCGCGCCCAGTTCGTCAAACGCCTTCTTGCTGCCGCTGCGCATCGCCGTCTTGTCCATGAACCCCAGCCGCCCCATGACCCCCGGGCGCATGATTTCGCGGCCCAAGTACATGTTCTGGACGGGATTGAGATGAGGCGCCAGGGCCAGGTCCTGGTACACGGTCTCGATCCCGTACTGGCGCGCGGCGAGCGGCCCCTGTATGACCACCGGCTTGCCGTCGATCAGGATCTCGCCTGAGGTCGGCGTCTCGGTACCGGACAGGATCTTGACCAGGGTGCTCTTGCCCGCGCCGTTGTCGCCGATGAGGGCGACGACCTGGCCCGCCTGCACTTCGAAGTTGACGCCGGACAGCGCGCTGACGTGGCCGTACACCTTCGTAATGTCCCGTGCTTCCAGCGCGAGGCTCATTGAACCACTCCTTATCGGCTGCGGTATCGACGCAAGCGCCGCTGCCGATTCCAGCACCGGCGCGGCAATGCGGCTGTAACGGTCCCGCAATGAGTTACGACGAGGGTGACTCTTCATGTCACCGATGTCAAGACTTGAGTCGGAAACGATATCTGCTGGGCAGAGTCACCGTTCTGTCGCAGAAAATAACACGACACGTATTTCTTGACACCGGTGTCATGACTGCTGCACCATCAACCCATATGTTTCCGCGAGGTTGCCAGAACGTGGAAATGGACCGGCAGCCGAACTCAAACTTCACACGAAGGAGCAGGTATGAAGCGGTCCGTGTCGGTACCAGCCGCGGGTGCGGCGGCAGTGTTGCTGCTTGGCGTCACAGCGGCGTGCTCGTCATCAAGTTCGTCGACGGCCGCGCCGAGCGCGTCCGCCGCCTCCACGTCGACCGGAGCATCAGCCGGAGCCTCAACCGGAGCATCGACCAGCGGTAAGGCCTACAATCTGACGTTCATCCAGGGCGTGGCAGGCGACGGGTTCTACGTCACGATGGGCTGCGGCATGCAGGCCGAGGCCAAGAAGCTCGGCGACACGGTCAACATCCAGGGGCCTACCCAGTTCGACGCCACGCTGCAGAACCCGATCATCGAGTCGGTCACCGCGTCCCACCCCGACGCGATCATGATCGCCCCTGACGACGTGTCGGCCAGCCGGCCGCCGATCGCCGCGGCCATGGCGGCCGGCATCAAGGTCGTTCTCGTCGACACCACACTGACCGACCCGTCCGGGGCCGTCTCGCAGATCTCGTCGGACAACACGGCGGGCGGGGCCGACGCGTTCGCGGCAGTCAAGCAGCTCGTGCCCAGTGGCGGCCAGGTGTTCGTCGTCAACACCAAGCCCGGCATCAGCACCACCGACCAGCGCACCGCGGGCTTCGCCGCCGCCGCCAAGGCCGACCCGAAGTTCTCCTACGTCGGCGTGCAGTACGACCAGGACACCGCGTCTCTGGCCGCGCAGGTCACGCTCGCGGAGCTGCAGAAGGACCCCGGCATCACCGCCATCTTCGCGACCAACTTGTTCTCCGCCGAGGGCGCCGCCACCGGAATCCGGCAGGCCGGCAAGTCCGGCAAGGTGAAGGTCATCGGATTCGACGCCGAGCCCGATGAGATCACCGCGCTGCAGCAGGGCACCGTGCAGGCGCTCATCGCCCAGTCGCCGTACACGATCGGGACCGATGCGGTGGACCAGGCCGTCGCGGCGCTCCAGGGCAAGACGACCACGCCGAAGATCGGCACCAAGTTCACCATCATCACGACCGCCAACCTGAGCTCGGCGGCCAGCCAGGCAGCGATCTACAAGACGTCCTGCTGACACACGTCGCTGGTAATATCCGCAAGCATTGGTCCCCCGGTGTCTTCGCCGGGGGGCCAATCGCGATCGGACCGGCACGGCTCGAACCTGCCGGGCATGCTCCTGGCATCGCCGGAGCGGGCGCCCAATCTGGAGGCGATCCTTGATGACCACCATGCGTGACGTCGCTCGCGTCGCCGGAGTGAGCGCGAAGACCGTATCGCGGGTGTTCAACGACGATCCCCACGTCACCGGGGAGACGCGCGACCGGGTTCGCTGGGCGATGCAGAAGCTGAACTACGTTCCCAACCTGCTGGCCAGGAGTTTCCGGGTCGGCGCCGATGCCGCGGTGGGCCTGGCCGTCCCCGACATCGCCGATCCGTTCTTCGCGGCGATGGCCGGCAGTATCGAGGTCGATCTGGTCGGGCGCGGCATGGCGGTCGTGATCACCAGCCTGTTCCACGGGGGCCGCGGCAGCCTGGCCGCCGAACGTGAGCGCGCGGCCCTCGAGGCGCTGCTGCGGCGGCAGATCAGCGGCCTGATCGTAGCGTGCGTGAGCGCGGACCAGTCCTACCTGGCCCCGTGGCAGGAGCGCACGCCGATGGTGTTCGTCGACCGGGCGCCGAAGGGGCTGTCCGCCGTCTACGTGATCGAGGACGACCTGGGCGCCGCGCGCGAGGCGGTCGCCCACCTCGCCAGTCACGGTCACCGGCGGGTGGCCTTCCTCGGCCTCTCCACCCCGGTGACGACGACGCGGCGCCGGCTGAAGGGTTACCGGTCGGCCGTCGTTGACAACGGGCTTGACAACAGTCCCGATCTCATCTGCATGCCCGGTGAGTCGGCCGAGGAGGCCGCGGCCGAGCTGGTGAAGCGGCTGGAGGCGCCCAACGCCCCGACGGCCGTCTTCTCCGCGAATATTCCCTGCACCATGGCGCTAGTCCAGGCCCTCAAGCAGGCGGAGCGCGGCGACATCGCTCTGGTCGGGTTCGGTGACTTCCCCATGGCGGCGGCTCTTACCCCCGCGGTCACGGTCGTGGACCAGGATCCGGCCCAGCTCGGGCATGTCGCCGTCGAAAGACTCCTGCAGCGCATCGAGGATCCCCTGGCCGAGCCGCGCCGCCGGACCGTCCTCCCCGTTCACCTGATCCCCAGGGGATCAGGTGAACTGCACCCGCGACCAACTGGGAAGGACAGACGATGAGCGAGCCCGGAACGGCCCCGAAGCCCGGAACGGCGCCGTGGCGCCGGGTCGAAGCCGGACGGCTGATCGCCTTCGGGCGCGGGGCGCAGTTGCCGGACGGCGGGTTCGGGTGGCTGGGCGACGACGGCACCGTGGACCAGACGCAGCCGTGTCCGCTGTACATCAACGCCCGCATGACCCATGTGTTCGCGCTCGCGCACCTGCAGGGGGTGGCCGGGGCGGACTCCCTCGCGGCGTCCGGAATCGCCGCTTTCACCGGTCGGTACGCCGACAGCGCGAACGGCGGCTGGTTTTCCGCTACGGACCGCTCCGGGCGGGTTATCGACTCCACCAAGGCGAACTACGCGCACGCGCACGTCCTGCTGGCGGCGGCCAGCGCCGCGACCGCGGGGATACCCGGGGCCCCGGCTGTCCTCGCGGCCGCGGCGTCCGTCATCGAGCGGCACTTCTGGTCCGATGCGGAAGGCTGCGCGGTGGAGTCCTGGAACGCGGGCTTCACCGAGTCCGAGCCGTACCGCGGCGCCAACAGCAACATGCACTCGGTGGAGGCCTACCTCGCCGCGGGCGATGTCACCGGCGACGCCGTCTGGCACGCGCGCGCCGCCTCGATCGCCGCCCGGCTGATCGACTCCCGCGCCCGGGCCAACTCCTGGCGGGTCCCCGAGCACTTCGACGTGGAGTGGCGGCCCTTGCTTGACTACAACATCGACCGCCCCAGCGATCAGTTCCGGCCCTATGGCACCACTCCGGGCCATTCGTTTGAATGGGCCCGGCTGCTGCTGGACCTGGCGGCCGCGCAAGCCGCGCCCCCGGCCTGGCTGGCGGAAGCGGCGACGGCGCTGTTCGATACGGCCGTGGGTGACGCCGAGGACCGGGACGGTCACCCGGGACTCATCTACACCATCGACGAGAACGGCCAGCCGGTGGCAACCGCGCGCCTGCACTGGGTCGCGTGCGAGGCCGTCCTCGCCGCCGACGCGCTGCACCGGCGCACCGGGGAGGAACGCTTCGCCGCGGCCGCGGCCCGCTGGTGGGGCGAGATCGACCGTTACTTCATCGACCGCGACGGCGGCGGCTGGTGGCAGGAGCTCGCCCCGGACATGACCCCGGCCGCGTCCACCTGGGCGGGCAAGCCCGATCTCTACCACTCCTACCAGGCCCTGCTGTTTCCTTCGCTCCCGCTGAGCCCGACCGCGGCCGCCGCGCTGGCCGAGGGGCAGCCCGGCCTCGCGGGTTCCGGCCTGGCCCCGTGAGCAGAGTCGCCGCCGTCCTGATCGGCGGCCCCCCGGCGACGGGAAAGAGCACCCTGGCGATGGCCCTCGCTCCGCGCCTGGAGGCCGCGGTGCTTGACCTCGACGTCGCCACCGCCCCGCTGACGCGGGTGGTGTCCGAACTGACCGGGCTGCACGACCTGGACGACCCGGCCTTGGCCGGCCTGACGCGCGATGCGCGCTACGAGACGCTGCTCGGCCTGGCCGCTGCCAATCTCGCGGCGGGCCGTCCCGTCGTTCTGGTTGCCCCCTTCACTCTCGAACGGTCCCGTGTCTCCGCGTGGGCCGCCACCACGCGACGCATCCCGGCGCAGGCCACGATGGTGTGGCTGTACCTGGCGCCGGGCGAGCTGATCCGCCGGCTGACTGAGCGCGGCCTCACTCGTGACCAGAGCAAGGTCCGCGACCCCGCGTCTTACCTGAGCGGCCTCGACCTCGAGCCGCCGGCCATTCCCCACCTGGCCCTCGACGCCTCCCAGCCGACCGCCGCGCTGGTCAGCTTGGTACTCGACCACCTTTCCCATTAAGTGTTGCCATCGATGGCAACTCTTGCCCCACTAGGCCTTGCCATCGATGGCACAGCGAGGCAGAATCAAGTTATGCCATCGATGGCAGCGCAACGCAGCGCAACGCAGCGCAACGCAGCGCAGCGCAGCGCAACGCAGCGCAGAGCCTAGGTTGCCATCGATGGCAAGGATGGAGACGGCAATGAATCGGCCACCAGGTGAAACCCGCTCCCGTTCCGCTGTCTGCCCGAGGGTCCCCCGGTGAGCGGGACCGCCAGGCTGCTGGACGTCGCGAACGCGGCCGGGGTGAGCCTGCGGACCGCGTCGCGGGTGCTGAACGACGATCCGCGGGTCGCGGCGGAAACCCGCCAGCGCGTCCAGGAGACGATGCTCGAACTGCGCTTTCAGCCGGACGAGATGGCGCGGTCGCTGCGCGCGGGGACGGACACCGCGATCGGGTTCGTCGTGGAGTCCATCTCCGATCCGTTCTTCGCCGAGGTCATCGACGCGGTAGAGCTGGAGATGTCCCGTCACGGCCGGTCCGTGCTGGTCACCAGCACCCGCCGTGATCAAGACATCGAGCGCGACGTCATCGAGCGCATGATGCAGCGGCGGGTCGCCGGGCTCCTGCTCAGCCCGACCGGCGGCGACCACTCCTGGCTCGACCCGGGCCGCGTGCCCGTCGTGCTGGTCGACCGGCCGGCGCCAGGCCTGTCCGCGGACCTGGTCGAGATTGACGATCACCGGGCCGCGTTCGACGCCACGGCGCATCTCATCGCCCACGGCCACCAGCGCATCGCCTACATTGGCGACACGCCCGCCATCCCCACATCGGGCGCCCGGCTGCGCGGCTATCGCGACGCCCTCGCTCAGCACCGGGTCGCGGCCGACGAGTCCCTGGTCAACACCGGCGGCTCGACCAGCCAGGCAGCCGCGCGAGCGGTGTCCGCGATGGTGACCGGCGAGCGCCCGCCGACCGCCATCCTGAGCGCCGCCACGCGGGCATCGCTCGGCGTGGTGCCCGCCCTGCACTCGGCCGGCCGCACCGACATCGCTTTCGTCTCGTTCGGCGACTTCCCGATGGCCGATGCCCTGCGCCCGGCCGTCACCGTCGTGGACCACCCCGGTCATGAAATCGGCCGCGCGGCGGCCGCGCGGCTGCTGGCGCGCCTCGGCCGGCCCGCGCTTGCGGTCGAGCGCATCCAGGTACCTGCCAGGCTCATCGCACGCGGCTCAGGAGAGCTGCGCCCATGACGCGGCGCGCGGATGTCGTCATCGGCATGGACATCGGCACGACCTCGGCCAAGGCCGTGGTCCGGTCGGTGTCGCACCGCAGCGCCCCTTACGTGGAGCAGCCCACTCCGTGGCACACCGGTAGCCACGGCCAGACCGAGATCGATCCTTACCGCCTCCTCGGCGTGGCCGTCGAACTGATCGGGCGAGCGGTTCGCGAGGCTGAGTCGGCGTGGGGACCGGTACGCGTACGCGGGCTCGGCGTGGCCGGCATGGCCGAGAGCGGCGTACTGCTCAGCGGCGCGGGCCGCCCGTCCGCACCGGTGATCGCCTGGTTCGATCACCGCGGCCGCCGCGAAATCGAGCAGGCAGCGCAGGAAGCCCCCGAGTTCGCCGCCGCGTTCGAGCGCACCACCGGCCTTCCGTGGTCAAGCCAGGCCAGCTTGGCCAAGCTGCTGTGGCTACGGGGCCGCGACTGCCCAGCGGGCCCCGCGTCGACGTGGCTGAGCGTCCCCGAATGGGTCGTGTTCGGCCTCGGCGGCGACCTGGTCCGCGAGCCGTCACTGGCTTCCCGTACTGGCCTCATCGATCAGGGGACGGGCGAGTTGTGGCCCGCTGCGGCGGCGATGGCGGGGCTGTCAGCCCGGATTCTGCCCGACGAACGGCCGGCCGGCGTCCCCGCTGGCTACTTGAGGTACGACGGAGTCGCCTCGTGTGCCGCGGGCGCCGTGCTGACGGTGGCCGGACACGACCATCCGGTCGCGGCCATTGGCGCTGGCGTGGTCGAAAAGGACGAGCTGTTCAACTCGTCAGGCACCGCCGATGTGCTGGCTCGCTGCCTGCCGGGGATGCTGGCGGAGCCCCAGCGCCAGGCGGCCGTGAGCGCGGGCTGGTCGATCGGGCGGCACGTCCTGCCGGACACGAGCCTGCTGCTAGCCGGGGTCAGCGGCGGTCTGCTGCTGCGCCGTGTGCTGGCCGCGCTTGGCGCGGAGTCCGATGACGCCCGTGCGTCTCTTGACCGCGCCAGCCTCAGCGTCGGTGACCTGCCCGTCGGCCTGTCGGTGACGGGTGACGGGCGCACCCAAGACGACATCGTCCTTCGCATACAGGACGGCGCCACCCCCGCTTCGGTCTGGACGGCCGCCGTGCGCTACACGGCGGACCAGGCCCGGCTCTTGCTCGAAGACATCGAGAAGGTAGTCGGCCCGCACCGGCGGGCCGTATCGGCCGGCGGATGGACGCAAATGGCCAGCGTCCGCGCGGCCAAGGCGAACGCGATCAAGGCCGTCAGCTTTTCGCCGGTTGTGCAGCCGGGCGTCAATGGGGCCGCCCTGCTGGCCGCGTTCGCCATCGACGGCGGCGGCCTGCCGCTGGCCGACTTCATCCGGGCATCGTCGGCAACCGACGGTCGATCCGAGTCGGCGCGGGACACCCTGTCCGCGCAGGACACCATCTCAGAAGGAATGAAATGACACACGCAGCGAAGGCCCGGGCAGGAACGCTCGACGACATCGCCAACGACAGCCACGTCTTCTCCATCATCGCCATGGACCAGCGCAACACCCTGCGCCGCATGTTCACGGCCGCGGGGCGGGACGCGAGCGATGATGATCTGCGCACCGCTAAGGCCGACGTCGCTCGCGTCCTGACACCAGCCGCCACCGGACTGCTCTCCGATCCGACCTATGGCGTGCCCGCCATCGCGCAGGCGAACGCGCTGGCCCCCAACTGCGGACTGCTCATCGCCGCCGAGCCGTCGCAGCGGCGTAGTTTCCAAGGAGAGCCGCGCACTCACCGCGACCCTGAGCTGAACGCCCAGTGGCTCCTCGACCAGGGCGGCGATGCCTACAAGTTCTTCATCCAGCTGCGCGCCGACCGCCCGGCCCCGGCCCAGGGAGAGCCGGACCTGGTGGGCGAAGCGCTGGCCGTCTGCGAAGAGATCATCCGCGACTGCCGCGCCGCTGGTGTCCCGGTGGTAATCGAGAACCTGGTGTACGAGCGACCGGGCGAAGACCTTAGCGGCCAGGCCCGCGAAGACGCGATCATCGAGGCGGCCCGCGCGCTCAACGACCTGGACATCGACCTGCTTAAACTCGAGTACCCCGGTTCGCCGGAAGGCTGCCGTCGGCTGGCGGAAGTCCTCGACCGGCCTTGGGCAGTGCTGTCGGCCGGTGTCCCCTTCGATCAGTTCACCGACATCATCCGGATCTCGGCGCAGGAGGGCGGAGCCTCCGGTTTCATCGCGGGCCGCTCGGTATGGCGCGAAGTCGTCAGCCTCACCGGTCCGGAGCGCCTGGAGTTTCTCACCTCCGTCGCGCTCCCCCGGCTGGAAAGGCTCATCGATGTCGCCCAGCACTCGGCGCGACCGTGGACCGAGATAAATCGGCCTCCCCTGGCCATCTCGGGCAACGGCGAGCTCGACTCCGCGGGACCCCGCGTTTTCTGAAAACTCCGACTCCTCTTATCTCGGGGTGGAGAGACGAGGCCGAAGATAATGGATCGTTGTATGCACGCGGGTGTAGACAACGATCCACTATCCGGTTATCCCGGTGGGGGAACCGGGGTCACGTCTCCCCGGCAGCCGCCGGGCTAGTCGTCGGACAGCCGGCGGGGGGACCTGGTCGAGGACGACGGCGACGGCCCGATCCGTGAAGTCGCTGCCGAGCCCCACGTCTCGCAGCCCGCATTCATGATCGTGGCCGCTCTTTGACCCCCGCCGCGAGCAGGGCGATTACCTCGGCGATGCGGGCAGCGCGGACGTCCGGCCGGCGCTTGGTCGCATCGATCCAGCGCAAGTAGGCTTTGCGGTAAAACTGTGCCAGGGTGTCGAAGAACGCGCCCGCGGCCGGGTTGGCCGCGAGCGCCGCGGCGATGTCGTCGGCGAGATCGCCGCGCTGTGGACCTTCCGGGGCCAGCTCAACCGTTACCAGATCGCCGACTGCGTAGCCCATGTCGCGCTGCCACCTGGGGCCCAGGGGCAGCGCCCACCCGCTGGCACCCGGCCGAAGCCGCCCGCGGACCTGCCTGCCGTCGATGGTGCCGCCGACGGGATGGTCAGCCTTGGCGCCCCACGTTTCATCCGGGTCGAACGGCACGCCGATGACCGCCCGGCCTTCCGGGTCGACGGCTATCACGGCACGGAACCGCTGCGGGCTCATGGCCCTCATCGTGGCACGGCGGCGGCCAGGGCGAGAGGCTTGCGGGCGCTATCATTCTGCGCTTGATGGATGCCTCCGGAGCGAACCGCCGCCCCGCTCCGGTGCAAGCCCTGCTGACGGATCTGTGCCGTACCCCCGTCGCCGTCGAGCGCTGGGAGCTTCTTGAGCCCTGGGCATTTCTTTATTTCGCGAATGCTACCGGAGCGCCAAATCCTAATTGTTTTTTAAGATTTGCGCACCGGAGCTTACATCATCCTTAAGGGGCTGCTGGTACGCCGAGCGTTTTAGCCATTTCTCAGTAGGCTCGCGTCCGGTACACAGGAGTCCCGGCAAGCGGTTATCCCGCTTCCGCTTGCCGGGCTCTACCCACTGAAGGGACACCAGCATGAAGCTCGCGGACCAACAAACGCCGTCGGCGCCTTCCGCGCCTGCCAGACGACGCTTCGGCGCGACCGCGCTCGCATCCGGGGCAGTGATCGCGGCCGTGGCTCTCGCGGCGACCGGCTGCTCCGCCAGTCATGGCGCGAATGACGCCCTGGCGCTGGCCGGCGCTACCAGCAGCACGGGCCTGAGCAGCAACGTGGCTGGCAGCTACCAGATCGTCAAGCTTAACGACGCCCGCGACGAGACGTTTAACCAGCTGCTTGGGATTAATGACCAGGGCGTCATCGTCGGGTACTTCGGCTCTGGCGCCGCCGGCCACCCGAACAAGGGATACACGCTGATCCCTCCGTTCGCGCAGCGTAGCTTCCTGAACGAGAACTTCCCAGGGGCGGCGCAGACCCAGGTCACCGGCCTTAACGACGACGGAGTCACCGTCGGCTTCTGGTCAAAGCAGAACACCGCGAGCATGGCCAATAACAATTTCGGTTTCTACGAGCAGGACGGAAGATTCCACGACGTCAACTTCCCGATAGGCGACGCTGCCAGCCCACCGGTGGACCAGCTGCTCGGCGTCAACAACCGGGGAATCGCGGTCGGCTTCTTCACCAATAGCGGCGGCACCAACCGCGGCTACGAGTACAGCATCTGGACGCACCGGTTCAGCCGGGTGCTGGCGCCGGGGAAGGGCCTCGGGCCAAGCCTCACGGCCGCCGCCATCAACAACCACGGTGATGTCGCGGGCTTCTACAACAAGACTTCCCAGCAGGTGGACGCGTTCCTCAAGCTGCACTCCGGCCGGTTCATCACGCTGGCTTACCCGGGGGCCGCGATGACCCAGGCCTTCGGCGTCAACGACTCTGACGAAGTCGTCGGCACCTACACCACGGGGACCGGCAACGCCGCGGTCACCCATGGCTTTACCTGGTGGAACGGCAAGTACGCCAGCGTGAACATCAGCGGTGCCAGCTCGACGGCGATCAACGGCATCAACGACGAGGGTGACCTGGTCGGCTTCTTCACCGACGCCAAGGGCAACACCGACGGCCTCGTGGCGCTGCCATAGCGAGCGCCACCAGACCCGGCGCGAATCACCGTGGGGCGGTCCCCGACAGCGGGGACCGCCCCACGGTTGTCGGCCGTGGGCTAGCCGGCAGATTCCGCTTTCTATACACACTCTACTCGTAGAGTTGACACCTCGGATTCGAAGTGTGTATTTTCGTTGATATATACACACTAGCATCGGGAGGGGTCCGTGAGGTTGAACATCTATCTGCCTGATGACCTGGCCGCGGATATCAAGGCCGAGCTAGGCGAGGCCAACATCTCAGGCATCGCGCAGAACGCGCTTCGCGTCGAGCTAGCCCGCGCCCGCGAGCTCCAGGCCCTGGCCAACCAGCCCGGTTTCCAGCGCGTCGAGGCCGTCCAAGGCGACGAGGACGTGGCATTCCAGGGCCGCAGGATCGGCAGCGCGGACGACCTGACCGCTTACCTCACCCCGAAGGGGAACATCGCGGTAGTCGGCGAGCGCGGAAACCTGGTAGACGTCTACGACGAGTGCCAGGCGTTCATCGATGACTACGGTGACAGCGACCGGCCTGGCACGCAGGGGATGGTGCGCGAGGTGGCCAGGGCACTGGGCGTTAAGTCCGTCCGCGAGCTGGACATCTGACTGGACGCCGGTCAGGGCCACGGACGGTGGTGCCCGGTCTCAGGCCACCGCTTCGTCATTCCAGCAGCTCGGACTCATACCTGCGGTAGATCGACGCGTGCTCCGCCCGGTCCGCCTCGTGCAGCGCACTGATCAGCTCATCAAGGCGCGCAGGCAGAATGATGATGTACCGCGACGGCCCGGGACCGGCATTACCGAAAGTATGCGCCACGCCCGCGGGCACCAGCACCGTGGAACCAGCCCCGGCGACGACCTCTTCATCCGCGAACCGGAAGCGCAGCGCCCCGGACACCACATGCCACGCCTCGTCATCCGCGTGGTGCACATGCAAGGGCGCGACCTCGCTCGCCAGGCCTTCAGCCGGCCAGTCTTGTATCACCGTACTCGCGCCTCTCACAGCCACGCCGGGAGCATCACCGTCCTGAGGCAAGATGACCATCGATGCTGCCGCCATGCCGCGACAGTACACCCGGCACCGCCGGTATGGTCATGCCACGACGCCGGAACGGGCCGGGATTGTCGTTGTGATTACGCCGTGATAGCGGTCGCACACGCCGTAACCGACGGGATCACTTCCGCCGCTGCGGCGCGGGCGCCGCGGCGTCGGTGACCGCTGGCGACGCCACGGTGACGAGAGCGGGAGCCGCACTGCTCAGCTCCTTGAGCCGATGATGTGACGGCAGCATAAGGACCGCGAGAAGCGCGCCGACGCCGAGCAGGCAGGCCGAGATCGTAAACGCAAGGGTATAGCCGTGGGTGGCCGCGATCGCGGCCGCCTGCGCACTGGCGTGGTGGGCGAGCAGGTAGCTGGTCGTGGCACTGGCCGCGATGGTGCTGAGGACGGATACGCCGATCGACCCGCCGACCTGCTGCATCGTGTTGACCAGGGCCGAGGCCACGCCGGAGTCCTTAGCCGGAACGCCGGCCGTGGCCGTATTGGTGGCGGGCGCGAAGATCATGCCGAAACCCAGGCCCATGGCGAGCAGGGCGGGCAGCATGCCCCCCAGGTAGCTGGAGGTCACGCTGAGCTGGCCCAGCAAGGCCGTTCCGCCACCGCTCAGCAGCAGGCCGGCTGCGATCAGGACGCGTGGACCGACCCTGGGCAGCAACACCACGCTGGAGAGTGTGGAAGCGATCAGAATGCCGCCGACCATCGGCAGGAAGAGCAGTCCGGTGGTCACCGGGCTGTATCCCTTGACCTGCTGCATGTAATAGGTCAGGAACAAGAAGACGCCGAAGATCGCGACTCCGACAATGCCAATGGCCACATAGGAGCCGCCCCTGGTGCGGTCGAGGATCACGTGCAGTGGCAGCAGCGGATGACTGCCGCGTCGCTCCACGGCGACGAACGCGACGAGCAAGAGCGTCCCGAGGACCAGGGAACCGATGGTCAGGGACGCGGTCCAGCTGGCCGTCTCGGCGTGGGAGAAGCCGAAGACGATAAGGAACAGTCCGGCGCAGGCGAACACGGCTCCGGGCCAGTCCATCCGGGGCCGGACGGACGGGCGGCTTGAGCGGATGAAGGCCAGCGCGCCGGCCACGGCGATGGCGGCGAAGATCAGGTTGACGAACAGGGTGTAACGCCAGGAAAGGAACTGGGTGAGCAGGCCCCCCAAGAGCAAGCCGACGGCGCCGCCACCGACAGCGACCGACCCGAACACGGCGAATGCCCGGCCTCGCTCGCGCGGATCGCGGAAGGTGCTGACCAGGGTACCGAGGGCGGCCGGGGCGAGGATAGCGCCGAACGCGCCTTGCAGCGCGCGGGCCGACACCAGCATCAGGAACGAGACCGAGGCGCCGCCGATGGCCGAGGCGACGGCGAATCCGATCAGCCCAGTGATGAAAACCCACTTACGGCTGTACATGTCACCAAGACGGCCGCCCACCAGCAGCAGGCTGCCAAAAGCGAGGGCGTAAGCCGTCACCACCCACTGCCGGTCACTGTTGGCGAACCCCAGCGAATGCTGTGCCGATGGCAGCGCGATGTTCACGATGGTGGCATCCAGCACCACCATGAGCTGGGCGACGGCCACCACGACCAAGATCAGCCAGCGACGGTCGCCTGGCGCCGCGGAGCCGCCTCGCGTTTCGCGGGAACCAGATGCAGCGGCGGGCTGAGCCATGTGACCTCCGGGCGAGCGATCGTCTAGCACGTATCGCTACCGGGGTCCTGGGCACCGACGGTTAAGCGGAGCACCCGAGATGGTCAAGCTAACCTCATCGCGGGTTACCCCCAGCATAGGCGCGGCAGCGCTCCATCCAACCGCCGGGACCTGCGCGCCGAATACGGCGTGCTGGCACGTGTTCACGGGCGCGCAGGGGAGGATTCCACAACTATGATCCGATAAGTCCGCTTTCGGATTATCCACGGAGTCCAGATTCGGCCCGCCGGCAATCGGCGGCTCGCGGAAGCGGGTGGCCGCGCTTTGTCATCGGGCCTTCTCCTGGGATTAGCCTGGCGTAGTCGTTTTACTGAAAAAGCGCCTCTGAGCTGGGATGATAGAACCTTTCCAAGGCCCTGCCCGGTCTCGGTCGAAGACATTTTCAGGGGGAATGTCGTTTGCGCCGCATGCGAGGAATGACGTCAAGACCGAATCGCGGGTGGATGCTTATCGCGGTCGGGGGCGGCCTGGCCGCGCTCGCCGTCACGCTTTTTCCGTGGACCGCGATCGCGGCGCCCCCGGCGGTGAAGCTTTCGCCGGCACCGCTGGGAATGAACATCCCGCCGTGGGCCGCGCTCTATGCCAGCGCCAGCAGTGGAAGCAACCTCCAGACGCTGCTGAAGAACGCGCATGTCTCTCAGGTACGTTATGGCGGCGGCGAGTATGCCGATGAGTACGACTGGCAGACCAACACCGACATCGCGAACTGCCCGAGCACGGCGATGTCGGAGTACGAGGCCAAGTGCGCGACCTTCAACGCGCTCGGCCTGACCTCGCTCTCCGGGAAGGCACGCGCGATCGGCGCGCAGAGCCTTGTCACCGTGAATTACGGTTCGGGCACGCCCGCCGAGGCCGAGGCCGAGGTGAAGCAGGCGCGGGCACCGGGCCAGCAGGTCGCCCTCTGGGAGCTCGGCAACGAAGGGTACGGGTGCTGGGAAGCCAACGACTACCTAGCCGACGCTCCCGAGCGTTACCAAGGCTTCAGGCCGACGGCCGCCGCTACCTGCCCGATGGCCGTCAAAGGCGTTGCCGCCGGCATGGAGATCATGGCCAAGTCCTACGGCGCGAACGCCGCGAAGTTCATGGCCGCGATGAGGGCGGCGAACCCGGATGCCGTGCTCGGCGTGCCGTGGGCTTTCGACCCCACGGTGGGCGGCGGATCGGTTGCCGGGAACACGGAGTGGAACAACACTGTGCTCGCCGAGGACAAGCGGTACATCGGTTTCGTCGACGCGCATTGGTACCCACTCAGCTACGGCGGTACCACGGGGGCGGCCCGTAACCCCAGCGCCGGACAGGTGATCCATACCGTCTACCAGATCCCGGCGGAATACGCCAAGATCAAGGCCGCGCTGCAGGCGGTGGGCCTGCCGGGCGCGAAGATCGTCATTGGCGAGACGAACGTTTCCTACCGGGCCACGGATACGGCCTGCACCGCCGTTGGCGCGCTTTTCGCCGCCAGTGACGCACTCGAGTGGCTGTCGCTTGGCGCGTTCAGCGTCGACTGGTGGACGCTGAACGGCTACGGCAATACCGGCACGACCTGCTCGCACCCCGACGAGGGGATGTTTTCCTCGGACAGCGAGCCCGTGCCGGAGAGTCCCTACCTCGGTTACCTGCTGGCCGGGGCCCTGGCCCAGCCGGGCGCGAAGCTGACGGCGCTGGCGATTTCGCCGTTCGCCGTCTCGTCGGCGGTGCTGGCGTTCCAGTCGGTGCTGCCGGACGGCAGGTCGGCGGTGCTCCTCGTCAACACCAGCACGTCCGCGACGGAACACGTCGCGTTCACATCGTCGCTGTCCGGCGAGCTCACGGCTGTGCGCTACCGGGCTGGCAACCAGAACGGGTTCGCCACCAAGACGACGACCTGGACCTGCCCGGCCGCCGGGGTAGCCAAAGGCATCATCCTCCCCGCTGAGTCGATGACGCTGCTGAAGGAAAACTGACGCGGTGGCGGCTACAGCCCGGTGCCAGGGCGCCCGTACGGCTCTGGCGGCACCGGATCGCCGACTGCCCCCGAAGCACCGCCGCGGGCATACTGCGAGGCCTGCGCGGAGGTCAGCGCGTCCGCGATCACCAGGGTCCGGCCCAGGTGGTCACCGGCTCGTTGCCGGTACCGCGAGCACAGCATGACGATGAGCCCGAGGAGCCCGGTCAGCGGCCAGACCCACGGGAAGGCATCAAAAATGAGCGAAATCCAGCGGATGAAGTACTGGAGCGTGCTGGCGGGGCCGCCATCCTTGCTGATGACGCGCAGCCCGAACCATTGCATCGCGAAGGTCTGGCCGTTGTGGGAATGCGGCCTGATGATCCAGTACCAGAAGCCGATCACCAGGAAGAGCACGAACATGACGATCCCGCCGATGATGTGCAGGCTGGTCCTGTTACTGCGGTCGAACGGGATCCCGACGAGATAGGGGACGAGCGAGACGAGGAAGGCGTCGATCCAGTACTGGAAGATGCGGCGCCAGGTGACCCGGGTCTCGGCCTCGTTGACCGGGGCCCGGTGGCGGCCAGGCCGCCTGCGCTGCTGATTACCGGGCATCGCACCGCCTTGCGGCTGTCCCGAGCCGACTCCGGACGGAGCGCTGCCGAATTGCTCCGTCCCCGGCGCGGTTCCCTGCGACGGGGCGCTGCCGACGTGCTCCTGCCCGGGCGCGCTTCCCTGGGACGGCGGGCCGGGCGGGGCGCCCTGCTGGGTGCCCCCGCCCCACTGGCCAGCCGCGTCCTGTTCAGGCGTGCTGCTCATGTCTCCCCCGATCCACGCGCACCAGGATTGGTGCGTGCCGCGGCTTCCGACCACGCCGCGGCTAGACGTAACCCTGTCCGTACCCAGGGCCATGCTATGAACACATTCCGTCACAGAAGGCCGGGAACCGGCCGGCCGCGCGGCGGATCACGGGGTACAGCCAGGGGTTTCCACGGGTGCGAGTGGCCTCTCTCAGGCACCACGGTGGGTGGAACTACGGGCAACTCCCCCGTTCGGGCGTAATGTCCCGGCTATGGGCAACGCGAATGCCGCGGAATGGCGCTACACGGCTTGCTACGGGTTGAATTGGCGGTCCGCCAGGGCGATTAGCAGCGCGCTTGGCAGCCTCGCGCTGCCGATGCCCCCCTGGTTCCGGCCGGTCGTGACGCGCTGCCTGCTGACCCGAACCGCGCTGCAGGCCGACGCCCGGGGCATCTGGGGGAGCGCCGGGTCACTATCGGCGCCGCCGGCTGATCCTTGCCCGTGGCGGGAAGTCACGCACGTCGTCGTCTGGGAGTACGACCACCTGAAGATCATCGGTCCGGCCCGCCGCGGCGATGTGGTCGGCAGCGGCCCAGCAGCCAGGACGGTGGCATCGCGCACCGCACAGCAGTCTCGCCCAACCCGGCGCAGGACCTTCCGGCGGCATCCGTCCTATCCGGCGTTCATCGCACCCGACGGATCGCCGTACAACGCCGCGAATGTGGTGACAGCTAACGGCTGGTGTGTCGACATTGCCCGATTGCGGGCAACCGTACGGCACTTCGCCCCGAACGCGCGGTTCGTGGACCTGTACAGTGCCGGCGTCGCGCCGGACTCCGGCGGGCCGTTCGGGTTCGCCTTCGAGATTCTCGCTGGCATGTTCGAGGTCATCGGGTGGCGGCGCCTTGGCTGGCTGCTCGGCGTGGCCGCCTCGACCGCCGTCCTGGCCTGATCTGGCTGATGGGTGCTCATCGTCGCCAACCTTGCCTACCAGGGTTCAGGAGCCAGCCTGGCGGGACCCTCGGCTCAGGTGACGTGCCAGGTACGGGCCGGTGACGCTGCTGGAGTCAGCGGCGACCTCCGCCGGGGTGCCCACGGCCACCACGCGCCCGCCCGCCGGGCCGCCGACTGGGCCCATGTCGATGAGGTGGTCGGCGGCCGCGAGCAGGTCCAGGTCGTGGTCGATGACCACCACGGTCGCGCCGCCAGCGAGCAGCCGGTCGAACACGGAGACCAGTACGGCGATGTCGACCGGGTGCAGCCCGGTGGATGGTTCGTCGAAGATGTAGAGGATGCCGCGCTGGCTGCTGCGCAGCCGCGACGCGATGCGCAGTCGCTGTGACTCGCCCCCCGACAGGGACGGGGTCTCCTCCCCCAGCCGCAGGTAGCCGAGCCCGACGTCGTCGACCGGCCGCAGTGGCCGCACGATGGCGGGGCGCTTGGCGAAGCGCTCGACGGCGTCGTGGACGGTCAGCGCCAGGACGTCGGCGATGGTGAGGTCGTCGAGGCGGACGTCGAGCACCTCCTCCCGGTAGCGCGAGCCATGGCAGAGCGGGCAGACCTCGCGGATATCCGGCAGGTACTGCACGTCGATGTCGACATGCCCAAGGCCCTCGCACTCGGGGCACTGGCCGGCCTTGGTGTTGAACGAGAAGTGCCCGGGCTGCCAGCGGCGGCGGCGGGCAAGCGGCGTGTCGGCGAACGCCTGCCTGATCGCGTCGAAGGCGCCCGAGTAGGTGGCCGGCGTGGACCGGGAGTTCTGGCCGATCGGGGTCGCGTCGATCTCGGCCAGCCCGCGGATCCCGGCGGCGTCAAGCCGCCGTACGTGCTTGGGAATCTTCTCGCCCGCCAGGCTGGCGCGCAGCGCGGGCACCAGGCTCTCAAGCACCAGGGCGGTCTTGCCCGCACCGGACGGCCCCGCGACCGCGGTCATGGCGCCGGAGGGGAAGGAGACGCGGACGTCGTGCAGGTTGTAGAGGTCGGCGACCTCGACGGTGACCGCGTCGCCGTCGACCGGCCGGGGCTGCCGGCGGACGGCCGGCTCCCCCGCCAGGAACGGCCCGATGACCGAGTCCTTGCTGGCGCGGATGTCGGCCGGCGTGCCCTGCGCGACGACGGTGCCGCCGCGCTCCCCCGCGCCCGGCCCGAGCTCGATCACCCAGTCGGCGGCGTTGATGACCTCGATCTCGTGCTCGACCATCACGACCGAGTTGCCGTTGGCGGCGAGCATCCCGATGGTGGAGCGCAGTCCGTCGATGTTGCTCGGGTGCAGGCCGACGGACGGCTCGTCGAGCACGTAGAGCATGCCGGTGGTGTTGGCGCGGACCGTCGAGGTCAGCTCGAGGCGCTGCCGCTCCCCGGTCGACAGCGTGCTGCCCGCCCGGTCAAGCTGCAGGTAGCCGAGGCCCAGCCCGAGCAGCGGATCGAGCACCTGCAGGCACTCCTTCACCAGGCCGTTCGCCACCCGGGCGAGCTCTTTCGGCGCCTGCCTG
This sequence comes from Trebonia sp., assembly GCA_050013875.1. Lineage (GTDB taxonomy): Bacteria > Actinomycetota > Actinomycetes > Streptosporangiales > Streptosporangiaceae > Trebonia. The sequence continues at coordinate 19,921 of JBEKEK010000006.1, forward strand.
CGCACCTGGTCGACGAATCCGCGCAGGTCGTCCAGGTCCAGTGCGCTGATCTCGGCCAGGTTGCGGCCGTCAAGCGTGCTGCGCAGCGCCTCTGGCCGCAGCCTGGTGCCGTGGCAGACGGGGCAGACACCCACCTTCAGGAACTTCTCGACCCGGCTGCGGCCACCCGGGTTGCCGCCGCCCGCCGCGTGCTCCACCGCGGCGACCGCGTTCTCGTAGTGGACGTTCAGGGTGATCGCCCGGGGCGTCCCCTCGCGCAGCCGGACCTCGCGTTCCACCGGCTCCCCGTGGAACACGATGTCCCGCTCCCGCGCCGTCAGCTCGCGGAACGGCACGTCCAGCCGCACGCCGAGCTGACCGGCGGCGTAGCGGTAGAGGCGCCGGCCGCCCGAGTTCCACGGCAGCACGGCCCCGTCGTTGATGCTCTTGTCCTCATCGGGCACCAGCGCGTCTAGATCCACCTGGAAAAGTTCGCCGGTCCCGTTGCAGGCCGGGCAGGCGCCGTAGGAGTTGAACGCGAACGACTCGGCCCCTGGGTGGGTGAACCGCACCCCGCAGACCGGACAGGTCATCTCCATGCCCTGGGTCGAGACGGTCGGCGCGACCTGATGGCCGTTCGGGCAGATGTGGGTGCCCAGCCGCGACATGATCAGCCGCAGCACGTTGAGCACTTCGCTCATCGTCCCGACGGTGCTGCGCACCCCGGGGATCGGCGGCCGCTGGCGCAGGGCCAGGGCGGCGGGCAGGTGGTCAATGCGGTCGGCGTCCGGCCGCTGCGCCTGGCTCAGCCGCCGCCGGCTGTAGGTGGACAGGGCCTCGAGGAAACGCTGCATGCCCTCCGCGTACAAGGTCCCGGTGGCCAGTGAGCTCTTGCCCGAGCCGGACACCCCGGCGATGGCCACGACGCACCACAGCGGGATGTCGACATCGAGGTCCCGCAGGTTGTTATGGCGGACGCCGCGCGCCTCGATGGCGGTGGGCAGCCGGGCCAGCCGGTCAGCCGAGGCACTGCCAGGGGTAGAACGGACCATGCGGGTAATGGTATGCGCGGGACCTGGCCGGCTTCCGGCCCGGTCAGCGGGGACGGAGGTCACGATGAGCGGTCTCGCGGCGGGCTGGCTGGACCGGCTGCGGCCTGAGCTGGCCGGTTACGCGGGCGTCGCCCTGGACAACATCGGGCGTGAGTTCCCGGCCCACGTCATCCACATGATGAACACCCCGGGCGACTTCCCGTTCCGGCCGAGGGACCGCAACCCGGTCTTCTACGGGAGCCTGGACTGGCATTCCTGCGTCGAGATGTTCTGGCTGCTCATCCGGCTGGTCAAGTCGGCCCCGGATGACGTGCCGGCCGGGGACATCAGGGACGTCCTTGACGCGCGCCTTACCCGCGAGGGCCTGCGGGCCGAGGCGGACTTCATCGACGGCGCGCTGTCCGAACGCCCGTACGGCTGGGGCTGGGCGCTCGCGCTCGCCGCCGAACTGGAAACCTGGGACGACGCGGACGCGCGCCGCTGGGCCGCCAGCTTCCGGCCGCTGGCGCAGGTCATCACCGATAACTTCCTGCGCTGGCTGCCGGTGGCCACGTACCCGTTGCGGACGGGCGTGCATACCAACAGTGCGTTCGGGATATCGAGGGCGCTCGGCTATGCCGACCTGCGGCCCGACGGCGAGCTCAGCCAGGCGCTGCGCGGGGCGGCGAGCCGCTGGTTCGGCGCCGACGAGGACTACCCGGGCGGCTGGGAACCGTCCGGCCAGGACTTCCTGTCGGCGGCGCTGTGCGAGGCCGAGCTGCTGGCACGGCTGCTGCCGCGCGAGGACTTCCCCGGCTGGCTCGGCCGCTTCCTCCCCGGTCTCGGCGGCGGCGAGCCCGCCGCCCTGTTCACCCCCGCGGTCGTCACCGATTCCTCCGACGGCTACATCGCGCACCTGCGCGGCCTCAACCTCAGCCGGGCCTGGTGCTGGCGGCGGCTGGCCGAGAGCCTGCCGGCCGGCGATCCCCGCGCCGCCGTGTGCGAGCAGGCGTGCCACGTGCATGCAGAGGCGTCGCTTGACTACGTGACCGGCGATGACTACATGGTCGAGCACTGGCTCGCGGCGTACGCGGTGCTGCTGTTCAGCTTATTTCTGGCATTAGCTGACACCTAGCGGGTAGCGGGGCACTCCGTCCGGCTTGACGAGTGCCGCGCTCACCTACGCGCTCGCGGTGCTGGCGGCGTGTGCGAACGCCGTCTCCTCCGTGCTGCAGCGCACGGCGAACAAGCGCGTCCCGCAGAGCGAGAACATGAGCCTGCGGCAGATCCGCTCCCTGCTGCACCAGCCGGTGTGGTTCTTCGGGATCCTGGCCATCACCGCCGGGTTCCTGCTGCAGGCGACCGCGCTCGGCAGCGGGCAGCTTGCCGTCGTCGAGCCGGTCCTGGTGCTTGAGCTGCCCTTCACGCTGATCCTGGCGTCCCGGCTGTTCCGGCAGCGGGCTCCTTCAGGAACCTCCGCGGTCAGGGGGCCGGCGATGGCGGCCGACCACCGGCCGAAACCGTCGGCTACGCGGTCGCGGGCCTCGGGGTCGGTCTCGGCCAGCTGGCCACCGAGGGACCCGAGCGGGCAGCCGCCCTTGCCGCCACGAGCCGCTCACCTCCGCCGCGGTCTTGACGTCGTCGAGCGTGGTACCGGCCACCCCTTGCTCGTAGATCAGCCTGGCCGCCGCTGCCACGATCCTGGCCCGGGTCCGCGCTCCCTTGGGCGTCAGCCTTGGCCGGCGCTGCGTGTCATCCTCCACGTCTTCATGATAGCGGCATTCTGGGTTTGACAACCCAGAAAATCACCGAGATTATGGGTCGAGTAGCCCATTTTCTAGCAGGGAGTCCTCGCCATGATCCTCGTGACAACCGCCGGGAAGGTCGGAGCGGAAGCAGCGCGCCCGCTCGCACTGCGCGCAGAGCCCGTCCGGGTGCTGGTGCGCGACCCGGACAAGGCCAAGGCGCTGGCGGAGGCCGGCGCGGAAGTCGCCGTCGGCGACCTGGACGTCCCGGCGACCGTGGACGCGGCGATGGCCGACGTCACCGCGGTCATCCTGGTCAGCCCGGCCGTGCCCGAGCAGGAGCTGAACGTCGTCGCGAGCGCCGCGCGGGCCGGCGTCGGGCACGTCGTCAAGGCAACCAGCAAGGCGTCGGCCGATTCCCCGATCGCCAGGCGCCGCGGCCAGACCGAGATCGAAGCCGGCCTGGCCGCCTCCGGTCTCCCCCACACGCTGCTGCGATCGAACGCCTACATGCAGAACGTCCTCATGCTGGCACCCGCGATCGCCGCGACGAGCGGGTTCGGGTCAGCCGCGGGCAAGGGACGGGCAGGCATGATCGACGCCCGCGACGTGGCGGCGGTGGCCGCCGGGATCGCGGCCGAGAACAAGGACGCGATGAACCGGGCCGGCGTCCCGGCGGCCATCGCCGAGATGAACGCGCAGGCGTTCCGCCTGACCGCCAGCGGCGACGCCGAATGGGTCAGCGACGACGTGCCGTCCATTCTCGGCCGGCCGGCCCGCTCCTTCCGGCAGTTCGCCGCCGATTATGCCGGCGCGTTCTCCTGAGCCAAAAAGCCCTGCAACGCTGTTGCAGGGCCCGCATCTTTCGCCGCAACCTAACCAAGCGTTGCTACGTCCTGAAAGACATGATGGTTAGAATTCAGGTCACGCTCCTTGCCGCTGCCGCTTGTATTGCTGCGGCGACGAGCGGCTGCACGGCGTCGTCGTCCGGGCCTGCTCCGGCTGGGGACCTTCCCCAATGCGAGCCAGCGCAGCTTGCGGTATCAGCTGGCCCGCGACTTTCAGAAATGACGCAGACTGAATCCGATATGTTCCAGTTCCGGAACGTCTCCCCTACCGCATGCACCCTAAAGGGCTATCCGGTAATCAACCTGCTCGGCACCGCAGGCACCAAGCTCGCATTCCATTACCGCTACGGCGCCAACCAGATGCTCACGGACAATCCACCGCACCCTGTGCCGCTGGCAGCGGGGGCCGTCGCGTTCGCGGGGGTCAGCAAGACCTCCTGCACGGCGTTGGCCTCGGCCGAAGCCTCCCGCGCGATGGTCGCTTCCCCGGGAAGAAGCGGGACCGCCAGCGTCACGCTGCCCTTGCCGCTGGACTTCTGCGGTGCGGACGACCCGGGTCACGTCATCTACATCAGCCCGTTCGAGCCGACCATCCAGGAGGTGCTGCGGCAGCCGTAGGCCGGTCGCCGAACACCGCCTCTTTCCCACTCGGAACGCACGCGTGGCTTCGTGTTCCCGGAAACGCTTACGCCTCGGGAATCTGCCTGCCGAAACTGGCAAGCGTGATGGCGTCGGGCTCGGGGCCACCGCGCTGACTCGTGTCGAGCGCGTCGATCGAGGCCAGCTCGCCGGGCGTGAGCTCGAAGTCGAAGACGTCGATGTTCTCGGCGATGCGCTGCGGCTTGGTCGACTTCGGGATGACAGAGCGGCCTTCCTGCAGGTGCCAGCGCAGCATGACCTGCGCCGGGCTCTTGGAATGGGCGTTGGCGATGCCGAGAATGACCGGGTCCTCGAGAGTGCTAGTGTGCTTGCTGTCGCGGTAGAACGTGATGCCCCCAATCGGCGGGGCGGCTGCTCGACAATCCTCATCTCGCGCCGCTCGCGACTTCCTTGCCGAAGCGCTCGAGGAAAGCGGCGCAGGAGTCTCGCGTGCCCGCCTTCCCTGGCACGATCACCCAGGTCACGCCAGCCGCCGCGAGCGAGGCGATGGCGTCCCGGTGCCTTCCCCAGTCCGGGTCGCAGTCATGCAGCGACGCCTCGGTATAGGCGGCGGACACGTCAAGCCGCGCGCCGCGCTCTCCCGCGTCCGCGCGTAGCTGCGCGATCGCCGCGGCCAGCTCCTGGCCGGCTGACATCGCGGCCGTCCGGGCCGTGGCGAATAGCTCCGCCGAGCCGAGCATCGGCATCCAGCCGTTCGCCCGCTGCGCGACCCGCCGCCGCGTCAGCTTGGAGTTGCCGCCAATCCAGATCGGGATCGGCTGCTGCGGCGGCCGGGGCCGGGCGATCACCTCGCGCGCGCTGAAGTGCTGCCCCGGGTAGCTGAACGGCTCGCCGCTCCAGTGCTTGGGCAGCACGTCGAGCGCCTCGTCGAACAGTGCGTTGCGCTCGTCGAAGTCGACGCCGAGCGCGTGGAACTCGGACTTGTTGTACCCGGCGCCCGCGCCGAGGATGAACCGGCCGCCGGACAGGATGTCCACCGACGCCGCCGCCTTGGCCAGCAGCATCGGGTTGCGGTAGGGCAGCACCGACAGGTAGGTCAGCAGCTTCAGCCGCGAGGTCACCGCGGCGACGTAGCCGAGCGCGACGAACGGATCGAGCGTCTGGTGGCCGCCCGTCTCCAGCCAGCGCAGCCCGGGCGCCGGGTGCTCGGTGAACGCGAACCCGTCCCACCCGGCGTCCTCGGCGACCCGGGCCAGCTCGCCGACCGGCCCGGAGTCGAGCATGTCCCCCTCGAGCCCGGTCAGGTCGGGGTACTGGTACATGAACCGCAACGCGGCCCTCCTTCGGCTCAAGAGAAACAAAAGCCCGCTGCCTCGAACGGTCCCGTGCTTCGCGTGGTCCTGATGGGTGAAACCACGGTCCGTTCCATCCGTCAGATTTCGAATTTCCGGCCCAGCAGCTCGGCGGCCGCCTCAGCCCGCCGCGCGGGGATGTACTCGCTCGGCCACAGCCCGTCGGCCGGCTTGTAGCCGCGCAGCACCTGCTTGGCGACGGTCGTCTGGTGAACCTCGGTCGGGCCGTCGGCGAGGGCGAGCATCAGGCCGCTGGCAAGCATCCGGGTGAGCGGCAGGTCGTAGGTGGTGCCGAGCGCGCCGTGGATCTGGATCGCACGCTTGGCGACGGCCTCCATCACCCGCGGGGTGAGCACCTTGATCGCGGCGATGTCCTTCCTGGCCCGGTTGTAGTCCTGGTAGGCGTCGATCTGCCACGCGGTGTGCAGCACCAGCAGCCGGAACTGGGCGATCTCGATGTAGGAGTCGGCGATCATGTTCTGCACGGCCTGCTTGTCCGCGAGTGTGCTGCCCTTGGTCACCCGTGACAGCGCCCGCTCGGCCATCATGTCCAGGCAGCGCTGGGCGTTGCCGACGGTGCGCATGGCGTGGTGCACCCGGCCGCCGCCGAGACGGACCTGGGCGACGCCGAACGCGTTGCCCTCCGCGCCGAGCATGGCGTCGGCCGGGACGCGGACGTGGTCGTATTCGATGAGCGCCTCGGTGCCCGCGTCCTCCGGCTCGCCGAAGTGCGCGAGGTTCCGCAGGATGTTGATGCCGGGTGTCTGCGCCGGGACGAGGAACATCGACATCCGCTTGAGCACCGGGGCATCCGGGTTCGTCACCGCCATGACGATGAAGAAGCTGGCGAACCGGGCGTTGGAGGAGAAGAACTTCTGCCCGCTGATCACCCAGTCGTCGCCGTCGCGGGTGGCCGCGGTCTCGAAGACGCCCGGGTCGGCGCCGCCCTGCGGCTCGGTCATGGAGAAGCAGGAGACGATGTCGCCCGACAGCAGCGGTTCCAGGTACCTGGACTTCTGCTCTTCGGTGCCGAAGTGGGCCAGGATCTCCGCGTTGCCGGTGTCCGGTGCCTGGGTGCCGAAGATGCGCGGGCCCCAGACCGACTTGCCGAGGATCTCGTTCAGCATCGCCAGCTTGAGCTGGCCGTAGCCCTGGCCGCCGAGCTCGGGGCCGAGGTGGCAGGCCCACAGGCCGTGCCCGCGCACCTCGTCCTTGAGCGGCTGTATAACGTTTCGCTGCTCATCGGTGAGGTCTTTGGTGGGCTTGTAGTTGTCGTGCGGCCAGAGCGCGTCGACCTTGTAGACCTTGTCTTCGACGAAGGCGTTGGCCCAGTCGAGCTTGGTCTGGAACTCCGGCTCGGTGGTGAAATCCCAGGCCATTGCTAGAACATCCCTCCGTCGACGCGGATGATGGTGCCGCTGGTGTAGCTGGACGCGTCCGAGGCGAGGAACAGCGCCGCGCCGATGATCTCGGGGGGCTGGCCGACACGCCGCAGCGCCGTGCGGTGCTTGCGGTCTTCGGTCACGGCGTCGAGGTCCCAGGCCTTGGAGACGTCGGTCTGGAAGGTGCCGGGCATCAGCGTGTTCACCCGGACGTGCGGGCCGAGGCCCTCGGCGAGGCCCTCGCTCATCGCGTTGAGCGCGGCCTTCGCGCCGGCGTAGGGGATGATCTTGCTTGTCGGCCTGATCGACCCGGACGAGCTGACGTTGATGATCGAGCCACGGCCGGCCGCGTGCATCCGCTCGCCGATCAGCGCCGCGAGACGGAACGGGCCCTTGAAGTTGAGGTTGATCACGGCGTCGAAGAGCTTCTCAGTCACGTCGGTCAGCCTGTCGTAGACGGGCGTCATGCCCGCGTTGTTGAACAGCACGTCGACCCGGCCGAACCGCTGGTAGACGGCATCGACGAACGGCTCGAGCTCATCCCAGCGGCCGACGTGCACGCCGTAGGCCATCGCGTCGCGGCCGGTCTCTTTGGTGATGTCGTGCGCGACCTGCACGCAGTTCTCCCGCTTCCTGCTGGCGATCACCACGTCGGCGCCCTGCCGGGCGACGGCGCACGCGATCTCCTGGCCGAGGCCGCGGCTGCCGCCGGTGACGACCACGACCTTGCCGGTCAGGTCGAAGACCTCATCCGCGTAACCCATTCCGCACGCCTTCCTCACGCCTTCCGCACGCCGCCTTCGCCGCATGTGCCGTCCGGGACAGTTCGGCCGCCTTGCGGATCAGCTCCAGGACCAGGGGGCCGAACGCCGCCACCTTGGGGTCTACCGTGCCGCCGGACTGGAGCTTCGCGTAGCTCATCTCCAGGACGATCCCGAGCTTCCAGCGGGCCAGGATCACGTAGTAGTCGATGTCCTCGGTGGACCGGCCGGAGATCTCCTCGTAGTGCTTGAGCAGTTCGTCCCTGCTTGGCATCCCGTCTAGATTCACATAGCGGGTCATGTCGTCGCCCTCGGGCGGCCAGGAGATCAGCACCCAGCCGAGGTCGAGCAGCGGGTCGCCGATCGTGGTCATCTCCCAGTCGATCACCGCGGCCAGCCGGGCGGGGGCGCCGTGGGCGTACATGACGTTGGCGAACTGGTAGTCGCCGTGCATGATGCCGGGTGACCAGTGGTGCGGCCGGTGGGCGCGCAGCCAGTCGCCGGCCTGCTCCAGGCCGGGCAGGTCGCGGAACTGGTACTTGCCGAGGAAGCTCAGCCAGCGGTCGACCTGGCGCTCGTGGAAGTTCTCGGGGCGGCCGAACCCGGTCAGGCCGCGCTGCTCCCAGTCGACCTTGGACAGCAGCGCCGCGCCGCGGACCAGTTCGAAGGCGAGCCCCCGGCGCTGCTCGAGGTCGGACTCGAACGGCTCCGGCCACTGGCCATGGCCCATCGGCGACCAGCCGTCCACCGGCTGCATCAGGTAAAACGGCGCGCCGAGGACGCCGGGGTCGTCGGCACCCGCCACGAACTCGGCGTGCGGGAGGTCCGCGCCCCTGAGCGCGCGCAGCAGGCGCGACTCGCGGCGCAGGCCGTCGAAGCGCGCCTCCCCCGCGGTGACGGGCGGGATGCGGAGCACGGCCCTGATGCCGTCGCGCTCGACCAGGAACAGCTCATTCTGCGACCCGCCGGACAGCCTGGTCAGGACGGGCACGCCAGCGCCTGGCAGCTTTTCCGTGTCCATCCAGCGGCCGAGGGCCGTGGTGTCGATGGTGAAGGCGTCAGGCGCCGATCGCGTGTCAGTCATTGCGCTCCCTCAGCCATCGGATCTCATCACGATTCGTGATCGAAGTGTCAGAATCGGCACGTACCCCATGCTTGACCAAGACGATCGTCACGTATTCAATGGTGACACAATCGTCAGAAGTTGGGTAGCCCGGGGTCGCGCGGCGTTCCTCAAGGGCCGCACTGAAGAGAACCGGAGCCGGCCGGGGAAAGGGAGCTCATGGGCGACGCAGTGACCGTCGAGTATGGCGACGGCGTCATCGAGATCACGATCAATCGTCCCGAGGCGAGAAACGCCCTCAACGGCGCCGTGCGCACGGGGGTCACCGAGGCGCTGGCCGAGCTTGACGGCCGCGACGACCTCGCCATCGCCATCCTCACCGGCGCCGGCGGCACCTTCAGCGCGGGCATGGACCTCAAGGCGTTCCTGGCCGGCGAGATGTCCGGCGAGCCCGGCCGCGGGATGGCCGGGCTCACCCCGGCGCAGCCGCGCAAGCCGGTCATCGCCGCGATCGAGGGGTACGCGCTGGCGGGCGGCTGCGAGCTCGCGCTCGCGTGTGACCTGCGGGTAGCGGCGGAGAACGCCACGTTCGGCATCCCCGAGGTGAAGCGCGGGCTGGTGGCGGGCGGCGGCGGGCTACTGCGGCTGCCGCGGCTGATACCGCCCGCGATCGCGATGGAGCTCGCGCTCACCGGTGACTTTTTCTCGGCCGCCGACGCGCACCGTTACGGCCTGGTCAACTCGCTGACCGCACCGGGGCAGGCGCTGGCGGGCGGGCGGGCGCTCGCCGCTCGCATCACCGCGAACGGGCCGCTCGCGGTGGCGGCCACCAAGGAGATCATCACCAAGGCCGCGGACTGGTCCCTCGACGAGGGCCTGGACGCGCAGCAGCCGATCCTCGCGCCGGTCTTCGCCTCCGATGACGCGCGCGAGGGAGCGCGGGCGTTCGCGGAGAAGCGCGCGCCGCAGTGGAAAGGCCGCTGAGCGGTGACCGCACTAGTCCTCATCCACGGCGGCCAGCATGACAGCAGGTGCTGGCAGCCCACCATCGACGCGATCGCCAGGGACGCGCCGAAAGCCCGCACGCTGGCGGTTAACCTGCCCGGGCGGCAGGGCGTGCCGGGCGACCTCGACACCCTGACCATCGCCGACTGCGTCGAGGCGGCCGTCGGCCAGATCGAGCGGGCGGGCCTGGCGGACGTCGTCCTGGTCGCGCACTCGATGGCCGGGCTGACCGTCCCGGGCGTGGCCACCAGGCTCGGGGCAGACCGGGTGCGCCGGATCATCTGCGTGGCCGCCAGCGTCCCGCCCCAGGGCAAGCGGGTGCTCGACACGTTGCTGCCGCCCATCCGCCTGGCGGTGAACCGGGCCAGCAATGAGCTGCCGTTGTGGATGGCGAAGCGGATGTTCACCAACGGGATGACGCCGCAGCAGCGGGCGTTCTCGCTGTCGGTGCTCATCCCGGACGCCTCCGGGCTCGCCTTCGAGACCGTCGACCGGTCGGGCCTGCCCGACCGGATCCCGCGCAGTTGGGTGCTGACCCGGCGGGACCGCTCACTGCCGCCACGGCAGCAGCGCCGGTTCATCGAGAACCTGGGGGGCGTGCAGGAGGTCATCGAACTGGACACGTGCCACAACGCGATGATCTCCAGGCCCGACGAGCTGGCCGCGATCCTCCTGGCGCGACTGTGATCGCCGGCCGGAGGCGCGCATGAAGATCGACGCGCTCATCCGCGGCGGACCGGATACGGCGCCAGCGGAGGCCGCGACCGCGCAGGCCCGCGGGTACGACGGGCTGCGCTCGTCTGAAGTGCGGCACGACCCGTTCCTGCTGCTCGCACGGGCGGTCGGCGGCGCCACCGAGCTCGACTTCGGCACGTCGATCGCGCTGGCGTTCGCACGGTCACCGATGACCGTCGCCTACAGCGCCTGGGACCTGCAGGCGCTTACCGCGGGGCGGTTCCATCTCGGCCTCGGCTCGCAGGTCAAGGCGCACATCGAGCGGCGGTTCGCGATGCCGTGGTCACGGCCGGCCGCGCGGATGCGCGAGTACGTGCTGGCGCTGCGCGCGATCTGGCAGTCGTGGCAGGACGGCGGCAAACTCCACTTCGACGGCGAGTTCTACCGGCACACGCTGATGACGTCCATGTTCAGCCCCGGGCCGCTCGAATCGGGGCCGCCCAGGGTGCTGCTGGCGGCGGTCGGCGACGCGATGACCCAGGTGGCCGGCGAGGTCGCCGACGGCCTCATCGTGCACAGCTTCACCACCCGCCGCTACCTGCGCGAGGTGACGCTGCCGACGCTGACGCGGGGGCTGGCCCGCGGCGGCCGGGCACGGGCGGACTTTGAGCTCGTGTACGCGCCGTTCGTCGTGACCGGAGCCGACGAGGGGGCGATGGCGGCCTCGGCGGCGGTCGCGCGCGAGCGCATCGCGTTCTACGCCGCCACCCCGGCCTACCGTCCGGTGCTCGAGCTGCACGGCCTTGGCGATCTCCAAAGCGAGCTGAACGCCCTCGTCCAGCGGGGCGAATGGCAGGCGATGAGCCGCCTGATCGACGACGCCGTCCTCGGCGAGTTCGCGGTGGTGGCGCCGCTCGACGAGCTGCCGGCCGCCTACCCGCGGTGGGTTGGCGGCCTGGCCGACCGGACCAGCTTCACACCGCCGGATACCATGGACGCCGAAGCGGCCAGCGAACTGATCGCCGCGGTCAGGGCGAATACCGCCGAGCTGGCCGCGAGCGCCGGCCAACTGGCCGCGACCGGCATCGACGCGGGCGCAAGGGCCGCGGGCGCCCCAGCCGCCTGGGCCGCCCCAGGCGGCCAGGGAACGGAGGTCGTCGCGTGACCGGATCCGGACCGCCCGTCGTGATTACCCGGGATGGGGACGTCGCGCTGATCACGCTCGACCGGCCGCAGGTGCGCAACGCGATCGACGTCGAGATGGCCGCGGCGATCTGCGACGCGGTGACCGGCTGCCAGGACGCCGCGGTCATCGTGATCACCGGAACCGACCCGGCGTTCTGCGCCGGGCTGAACCTGCGCTCACTCGGCACGGACCAGCTGACGGACCTGCCGCCGTTCAACGCGACCGTCGCCGCCTCGCGGGTGCCGGTGATCGCGGCGGTGAACGGGCCCGCCGTGACCGGCGGGTTCGAGCTGGCCCTGATGGCCGACTTCATCGTCGCGTCCGAGCGGGCCGCGTTCGCGGACACCCACCTGCGGGTCGGTGTCTACCCGGGCCCCGTGCTGGTCGACCTGCCCCGCCGGGTCGGCCTCGCCTGGGCCCGTGAGATGTCGCTGACCGGCAACTTCGTCGACGCGGCGACCGCGCTGCGGATCGGGATCGCGAACCACGTGGTCCCGCACGAGGAACTGCTGCCAACCGCGATGCGGCTGGCGGCCTCGATCGCCGAGTCCGACCGCGACATGGTCGCGGCGATGCGCGAGGACTGGGACGCGACCAGCGGCATCCCGGTCCGCGAGGCGCGGCGGGTGCATCTGGAGAACGCCAGGGACGCCGGGTACGCCGGGCGCGCGACCGCCGACGGCATCGCGGCGCGGCGTGACGCCGTGCTCGGCCGGTCCCGGGCGCAGCGCCAGAGGTAGCGCCAGCGGGCATCGGCGGCCGCGCCGATGCCGTGCTCAACCGGCCGGTACGCAGACGCCCCGCGACACCTCGGCCTCGATAGGTATGTGACTCATGTCGATCAATGTCTGAACTTAAAATTGAGATATACAGTTCATAGTTATTATTGTGTGCAGTTCAGGTCGTATACAGCCCAAAACTGCACACGATCATGGTTCGAGCCCGGAATCGGGCGGCAGGCGGCCGGCTGGGGCTGTTGGCGGGTGGGGCTGTTGGCGGGTGGGGCTGTTGGCGGGTGGGGCTGTTGGCGGGTGGGGCTGTTGGCGGTGGGGCTGTTGGCGGTGGGGCTGTTGGGAGTGCGGGGTCAGATGGCTAGCGAATTGACGTCGCGCTAACGGAAGATTGTTCCGCTAGGCCTCGGTTGCCGGATGCGACGCGGCGTACTGGCCCGCCAGGAAGCCCCAGACGATCGCCGGCCCGAGCGTGCCGCCCGCGCCGCCATAGGCCATCCCCATCGCCGAGGCGGCCATGGCGTTGCCCGCCGCGTACAGGCCCTCGATGGGCGCCCCGTCGACGTCGAGGACACGCGCCTGGTCGTCGGTCTTGGGGCCGCCCTTGGTGCCGAGGCAGCCGCTGTAGACGCGGACCGCGTAGTACGGGGCCGTGTCCAGCGGCCCCAGAGTAGCGGCCGGCCCCGCACCGAACTGCGGGTCGCCCCACCACTTGTCGATGGCGCTGGTCCCTCGGCCGAAGTCGGGATCCTGCTCCTGCGCGGTGCTGGAGTTCCAGCGCCGCACGGTGCTCTCGAGTTCGCTGGCGGGCACGTCGGTCTGCTTGGCGAGCTCGGAGACCGAGTCGGCCATGGTGATCCAGGCGGGCACCGGCTGATCCGCTTTGGCGCCGGCCAGGCCGTACCGGCGCCAGTAGACATCGTCGAAGATCATCCAGGCCGGGACGTTCGCGTACTCGAACGTCGTCGTGTCGATCACGTGGAACGCGGCGCCGAAGGCGTTGTAGTTGACCGCCTCGTTGGTGAACCGCTGGCCTCGGCCGTTGACCATGATGCACCGCGGGCGGGTCCGTTCCCCGTTGATCAGCCAGGACGCGGTGCCGCCGTCGGGCCTGGGCACGTCGATGGTCGGCGCCCACCACGCCTCGCGCATGTTGCCCAGAGCGGCGCCGACCCGCATCGCCATCCGCAGGCCGTCACCGGTGTTGCCGTGCGGCGGTGAGGCGGGCCGCTCGAGCGGCCCGCGCAGGAAGGATCGCACTAGCCCGGGGTCCCACTCGAAGCCGCCGGTGGCGATGACCACGCCGCGGCGAGCGCGCACGTCGACCGGCCCGTCCGGTGACTCGAAACGGACGCCGACGACCCGGGTTCCCTCGGTCAGCAGCCGAATCGCGCGCATGCTGGTGCGCGGCTCGATGCCCGCGTCAAGGCAGCCCTTGACCAGCCGCCCGACCAGGGCCTGGCCGGTGCCGCGCTCATCGTTGACCCGGCGCCTGGCCAGCTCGTCGGCGGGAATACCCGCGGGCGCGCCGCGGCCGAGTGGCGTCTCGGTGATCGTCAGCACACCGGACAGCTGCGGTCCCTTGGTGACCCGGTCGGCCCATGGGCCGAGCTCGTTGAAGGCGAACAACGGGCATTCCATCGTCCGGCCGCCGCGGGACTTCGCGCCCGGGTTCTCCGGGTGATAGTCGGGGAAGCCGGCGATCGAGAAGAACCGGACCGGCGTGTTGGCCTCGAGCCACCGCACTACCTCGGGGCCGCGGTCGACGAAGGTCTCGGCCGCGTGGGCATCGATCATCCCGTTCGACAGGGACGCCAGGTACGCCAGCGCTTCCTCGCGGCTGTCGGTCGCATCGACCGCGGCCATGTGCGGATTGCCGGGAATCCAGGCCATGCCGCCCGACCAGGCCGCCGTCCCGCCGATCCGGTCCATCTTCTCGAACAGCCCGACCGAAGCTCCCGCCGCGCTCGCCCGGATGGCCGCTGTCAGCCCGGCCGCGCCGGCGCCAAGCACCACGACATCGAACTCGTCCACTGGATCGCCTCCCCGAAGAACAATATGTACACAGTGTCAGATAAACAAGCCGCCGGGGCCGCCGCCCGCCGAGGTGACGCTAGGCCCGGCTGCCGCGGCGGCCGGGTCACGTGACGGGTGGCCGGCTCAGCCCAGGATTCGCCGCAGCCGCCCGGTGACCTGCTCGAGGTCGCCCAGCGGGCAGACGGCGGCGACGTAGCGGTCGGGGCGCAGCACGATGACGTTGTCGGCCGGCCGCTTGAGCAGCCAGTCCCTGAAGGCGCCGTCGACGTCCTCGACGACGGCGGACCAGTCGCCGCCCGGCCGGCCCGGGCGCTTGCGCCTGCCGCCCGGGTCGGGACCCGGCGCCCCGCGCGGTGCGAGCACCTGGACGGAGCGGGCACCCAGCGAGCGCCACCATGCCGCCGCGTCCGCGCTGAGTACGGACGACGGGTCGACATGCAGGCCGAGCAGGGCGAACGAGGACCCGATGGCGTCGTCGAGCAGCACCCGGTCGCCGTCGGCGTTCTCCACCGCCGGCTGGGTGAACATCCGTCCGAGCGGAACGTCAGGTGACGTTCCCGCGTACGGGACCACCGCGCCGCGGACGTAGCGCGGCATCGGCTTGTACTTCATCTGCAGGATGTAGTCCCGCGCCCCCGGGATCCGCTGGGCACCGCGGAAGGCGACGTCGCGCACGCGCTCGGTGGCCCGATTGTGCGGGCTGTACATCTGCCCCATGCGGGTCGCGAAGTTGACCATGGTGGCCGCGTGCTCGCGGCGCTCGCTGTCGTAGCTGTCGAGCAGCCCGTCACCCGCAGACCGGTTGAGCACCAGCGCCAGTTTCCACGCGAGGTTGGTGGCGTCGCGGATGCCGGAGTTCATGCCCTGGCCGAAGAACGGCGGCTGGAGGTGAGCGGCGTCCCCCGCGAGGAACACCCGCCCCGCCCTGAACCGCTCCGCGGTCCTCGAGTGATGCAGGTACACGGCGCTGCGGAGCACCCGCGGCAGGGGCGTCGCCCCGTACCGCGGCGCGATCAGCTCGGCCAGCACCCGCCGCGGATCTGTCAGCGCGGCCTCGTCGTCGGTGTCGTTGAGCTTGAATTCCCATCGCCGGTGCCCGTACGGCAGCGGGATCATCAGGACCGGGCGCACAGGGTCGCAGTTCACCGCCGAGTAAGGAGCGTCGAGCTCGTCGTCGGCGACGTCGACGACCAGCCACTTGGAGGGGGCGGTGGCCCCGGTCATCTCGATGCCGGCGATCTTCCGCACGGTGCTGCGCCCGCCGTCGGTCCCGACGAGGTACCTTGCCCGCACTCGCACGGGGGCGCCCGCGCTGTCCTCGATGTCCGCCGTGACCCCGCCCGCGTCCTGCTGGTA
Source organism: Trebonia sp. (assembly GCA_050013875.1). Classification (GTDB taxonomy): domain Bacteria; phylum Actinomycetota; class Actinomycetes; order Streptosporangiales; family Streptosporangiaceae; genus Trebonia. Next base: position 35,672 of record JBEKEK010000006.1, read on the forward strand.
GCCGACTAGGCGCGCCCCGGTCCAGAGCTCCACCAAGTCGCTCCCGGCCAGCTTCTCCCGCAGCGCCGCCTCGAACAGCGGCTGGAGGAAGTTGTTCCTGCGCGGCCAGCCGAACGGGCGGACGCTCGGCTCCACGTGCGCCATCAGCCGCCCCCACGAGGTGTAGTACCTGATCGGCGTGTTCTGGACGATGTCCTCAAGCAGCCGGCCAACGATCCCGATCGTCTGGTAGGTGCGCAGCGACTCGTCGTCGATGCCGACGGCGCGCGGGTACTCGTAGATGCCCGGCTGCGCGTCGATGACGACCGCTCGCACGCCGTAAACCGCGAGCAGGTTGGCCAGGGTGATGCCGCAGGGGCCCGCCCCGATGACGGCGACGTCGGTCGTCACCTCGCAGACGTCGGCGGGCGGGTGCGTCACAAGCGTCCTCCGAAGTGTGGGGGCGGCGGCTGAAGCCGGGCGGCTAGGATCGCGCTGATCCGAGGCCGGTTCCTGGATTATGCATAATATTTATTACAGTATGGCGGAGTCAAGCCACCGGGGGAACGCGCCGCGTCGGCGCCGACGGCGGCAGGCGGCGTGCTGTCAGGACAGCACCGTGGGGGAAGACGGCACCAGCAGCTCACGCGTTGTTTCCAGGCCCCAGGCATCGAGCTGGTCGAGGCCGTCGCCGCTGGAGCGCAGGCCGCCGTAGCCGCGCACCACGGCGGCCCAGCCCTCGCGGCGTTCCACGCCGGGGCGCAGCATCAGGCAATCCGGGTCGTTGTTCCAGAACCGGCCGTGCTGCCAGGCTCGCGCGGTGACGTTCCGTTCGGCGTTCCGCTGTGACGGCAGCGACGGGTGCGGTGGCGATGGCTCGTAGTTCGCGGCGATATCCGGGCCCACCCGCATCGCGTCCACCAGGCCGGCCGACGCCAGCGAGGGTGCCCCGCATCCGACGAGCAGAGCGTCCGCCCCGATCGCGTCGCGGATCAGGCCGAGCCCGCGCCGGTACGCCGCGACCCCCGCCATCGCCTCGTGCCGAAGACCCTCGTAGGCGCCCGCGTAGCAGAAGTCGATCTTGAAGTAGTCGATGCCCCAGCCCCGCATTGTCTGCAGCACGCCCGTCAGATAGGCGGCCGCAGCCGGATGGGTCACGTCGAGCGCGGCGCAGTCGTCGCGGCAGACGTCGCCGGCCCATACCGGGTCACCGGAAGCGGGATCACGCACCACCCAGTCCTGATGCGCCGCGAACAGCTCGCTTGACAGGCCGACGAGCCACGGGGCGATCCAGATGCCGGCCCGGCGTCCGGCCGCCCTGATGCGGGCCACCAGGCCCGGCAGGTCGCTGAACCGCCCGGACGAGATCAGCCAGTCGCCGACGCACGCCTCGTATCCGTCGTCGATCTGCACGATGCCCACCGGCAGGTCCAGTGCCGCCATCGCGTCCAGGTTAGCCGTCACGTCCCGTTCGGTCACGTCAGAGAAGTACTGGTACCACGAGCACCACACGGGTGGCACCACCGGCACGCGCGGCAGCCCGGCGCTGGAGGAAAAGCCGTCTGCCCATCTCCCCAGCACGGCCGGGAGGCCGCCAGGGCCGGAGTCCGCCAGTTCCGTCACCGGCGCGTCGCTCGATACCGCCAGGGCCGAGCCGCGGAGCGCCGCCTGGATGACCGGGATGCCATCGGGCAGCCCGGCCGTTGCGCCGAACACGGTGACCGGGCCTCCGTCACCCGGGTCCACCGCGAGCACCCCGGACCCCTGGAATACCCCTTCCGGTGCCGAACGCCGGTACTGGCAGTCGATGGCCAGCGAATCCGGCCAGGTGACCGGCGGCGGCGGGTCCGTCACCGGAAAGACGCCGGTCACGCTCCAGGACTGCCAGCCCTCCGCGTACACGCGGGCTCGGGCCAGGTCCACCGGCACCGTCGCGACCTGCTTCATCCGCGTCATCCCGGCTCCATCCCGGCAGTGCCCGCCGTCGCGCTGCCGGCCGTCGCGCTGGCCGCCGTGGCACCGGTCCTGCCGCCGTCAGCGTAGAGCCAGCACAGCGCGTGGTGGTCCGCGCCCACGAGTACGTCCGGCGGCCGGGACACGCACGTGTCCATCGCGTGCGGGCAGCGCAGCCGGAACCGGCAGCCCTCGCCGACCAGCAGCTCCCGCCGTTCCGCGGCAGTGCCCGCCGCCGAGGCAGCCGCGGCCCGGACGGCCTCACGCGCGCGGCGCGCCGCCGCGAGCTGTTCCCGCGGCACTCCCGGCTCGGGCGCGGCGGAGGCGAGCAGCTGCGTGTACGGGTGCGCGGGGCGCAGGATCACCTCATCGGCCGGGCCCCGCTCCACGATCTCGCCCCGGTACATGACCATGATCTGGGACGAGAAGTGCCTGGCGGTGGCCAGGTCGTGGGTGACGTAGAGCAGGGCGAGGTTCCGCTCCCGTTTCAGCCGGTCGAGCAGGTTGAGGATCTCCAGCCTGATCGACACGTCGAGCATGGACACCGGCTCGTCGGCCAGCAGTACGTCCGGGTCTGACGCCAGCGCCCGCGCGATCGCCACCCGCTGCCGCTGGCCGCCGGACAGCTCGTGCGGATGCTTGCGGGCGACCTCCGCGGCCGGGGTCAGGTTGACCGATTCGAGCAGGCCGGCGATCGAGGCGTCCAGCTGGGACCGGCCGCCGCCCGAATGCAGCCGCAGCAGCGGCCGGGCCAGGTGGTAGCGCACGGTGTGCATCGGGTTCAGCGACGCGAACGGATCCTGGAAGATCGGCTGGACCCGCTTGCGGTAGGCGCGCAGCGCGCGCCCGTGCCGTCCGGCCGGCTGGCCGCCTAGCAGCACCGCGCCCGCGGGCGACCGTTCCAGCCGGGCCAGCGTGCGCACCACCGTCGACTTGCCGCTGCCGCTCTCGCCGACGAGCGCGAGGGTCTCCCCCTGGTCGAGCCCGAACGACACATGATCGACCGCGCGCAGGGTTCCCCCGCCTCGCTGCCGGAACTCGACGACGAGGTCTCGCGCCTCAAGCACGCTCATGAGACCTCCTCGCTAGCGCTCGTCGGCCGCATTCGCGGGCGCACTGTGCTTACTGATTCGCTCGCAAGCTCGCTCATGAGTCATCTCCAGGGACGCGAAGCCGGGGGCGCCGTAGGCGGGGTCGTGCAGGTGGCAGGCGACCAGCCAGCCGGTCCGCTCGGGCAGCTCGCGCAGGCTGGGCGGTACCGTGGCGCACGGACCGAACGCGTGCGGGCAGCGCGGCGCGAACGGGCACCCGGCGAAATCGTCCCGCAGGTCCGGTGGCGTGCCGGGGATGCCGCGCAGCTCGCGCCGCGCGCCCCGCATGTCGGGAAACGAGCCGAGCAGGCCCTTCGTGTACGGATGGGCGGGCGCGGTCGCGACTTCTTCCGCGGGCGCGTACTCAACGAACTGGCCGGCGTACATGACCGCGAGGTGGTCGCTGATCTCCAGCAGCAGTGACATGTCGTGGGTGATGAAGATGACCGCGAACCCGAGCTCTTCCCGCAGCCGCTCGATCTCGTCGAGGATCTCCCGCTGCACCACCACGTCGAGCGCGGTCGTCGGCTCGTCCATGATGACGAGCTCAGGCTCGAGCGCGAGCGCCATCGCGATCACCACCCGCTGCCGCATCCCGCCCGACAGCTCGTGCGGGAAGCTGCGCACCCGGTCCGGGTCGATGCCCACCTTAACGAGCAGCTCACGGGCCCGCCGCGCCCGGGCCGGGGCGTCCATCGACGGGGCGTGCGCGGTGAAGATGTCGCTGAACTGCCTGCCGATCGTGGTGACCGGGTTCAGCGCGTTCATCGCGCTCTGGAACACCATCGACACCTTGCTCCAGCGGAACCTCCGCAGCTGCTCGCCGGACAGCGCCACCACGTCGAGCGCGGCGCCGCCGGCCGGCGTGAACAATATCGAGCCGCCGGTCATCCCGGCCGGCGGGCGCAGCATCTTGGCCAGCGCGAAGGCCAGGGTCGACTTGCCGCAGCCGCTCTCGCCCGCGATGCCGAGCACCTCGCCGCGGCGCAGCTCGAAGCTGACGCCGCGAACCGCACGGGTCGGACGGGAGCCGGCGTACTCCACACTGACGTCCTCCACCCCCAAGATGACATCGGCGCTCATGCGGTCACCACGGTTCGTTCAGAAGAAGATGACTGGGAATTCTGATCGCGTTTTTTACGGGGCTTGTAGACGCGCAGGCGGGGATTGAGGATCTCGTCGAGGCTGAAGTTGATGAGCGCGAGGCCCATGCCGAGCACGGCGATGCACAGGCCGGGCGGCACGAACCACCACCACGCCCCGCTGGACATCGCGCCGTCGTTCTGCGCGTAGTACAAGATGGTTCCCCAGGTGAGCTGGTCCGGGCTGGCCAGGCCGAGGAAGGCGAGGCCCGCCTGGGTGAGGATCGCGAAGATCATCGAGAAGATGAACTGCGAGACGATGATCGGCAGCTCGTTCGGCAGGATCTCGAAGGCGACGATCCGCCAGCCGGGTTCACCCCCGGCCTTGGCGGCGAGCACGTAATCGCGGTTGCGCACCGACAGCGTCTGCGCCCGGAGCACGCGGGCCGACGCCGCCCAGCTGACGAACGCGATCACCGCGACCGTCGGCCAGATGCCGCTCGCGTGCACGAACGAGGCGATGACGATGATGAGCGGCAGGGCCGGGATCACGAGGACCACGTTGGACAGCAGTGACAGCGCCTCGTCGGCGATGCCGCCCGCGTAGCCGCCGCCGATGCCGATCACGATCGAGATGATCGTCGCGAGCAGGCCGGCGCCCGCGCCGATCTCCAGGGTGGCGCCCGCGCCGGCCACGACCTGGGCGAGGACGTCCTGGCCGAGCTGCGTGGTGCCGAGCCAGTGCGCGGCCGACGGTGGCTGCCATTCGGCGCGGCTGAACGCAGTCGGGTTGCCGGCCAAGTGCGGGCCGATGATCGCGACTCCCGCGAAGAATACGACGATGCACACGCCGGTCAGCAGGCGGCGGGACCGCAGGGCGCTCATGCGCTCGCTCCTATCCGCGTCCGGGGATCGATGATCCCGTAGAGCAGGTCGACGAGCAGGTTCGCGCCGAGCACGGTGAGGGTGATCACCAGGAAGACGCCCTGCATGAGCGGGTAGTCGTCGTTGACGACGGCCTGGTAGAGGGTGTTGCCGATGCCCGGGTAGTTAAAGACCTGCTCCATCACGATCGACCCGCTGACCACGAAGCCGATCGAGATGGCGAAACCGGACACGCTCGGCAGCACCGCGTTGCGGGCGGCGTAGCCGATCATGACCTTGCGCGCCTTCAGGCCCTTCGCCTCCGCCGCCACGACGTAGTCGTCGGACAGGGTGGCCACCATCATGTTCCGCATGCCGAGCAGCCAGCCGCCGATCGAGCTGATCACGATCGTCAGCGCCGGCAGGATCGAGTGCTGGACGGCGGACCCGAGGAACTGCCCGTTGAACCCGATGTTGTCCAGCGGGTTGTACCCGCCCGAGGAGGGCAGCAGGGACAGCACCTGGGTGAACAGGTACACAAGGAGCAGCGCCAGCCAGAAGTACGGCATCGCGGTGAGGAACGTGGTCGCCGGGACCAGGTTGTCCAGCCAGGTGCCGCGCTTCCAGCCGGCCAGCACGCCGAGCGTGATGCCGACGGCGAAGCTGATCACGGTCGCGGCGCCGACCAGCAGGATCGTCCACAGGATGGACTGCCTGATCACGGTGGCCACGGGGACCGGGAACTCGTACACCGACAGCCCTAGGCGCAGGTGCGCCAGGCTGTCCAGGTACTGCCAGTACTGGACGAAGATCGAGCCGCTGCCGAGCCCGAGCAGCTTCGTCAGCGACGCCGCCTCGCCCGGCGGCACCGTCCCGAAGTGGGCCTGGTGCGCCATGATGATCTCGACCGGGTTCCCGGGGATGAGGCGCGGCAGGAAGAAGTTCAGCGTGAGCGCCACCCAGGCCGCGATCACGTAGAAGCCGAGCTTGCGCGCCAGGTAACGGGCGGCCGCGCCGGTCCGCGGGCGCGGCCGCGCCCGGCGGGGGACGCTGCCGCCCCCGCCGGGACGCGCTATCACAGTCGCGGTCATCCGCTACTTACCCGGCGAGGGCGACAGCCGCGCCGCCACCCAGCCGTCGTCCGGGGACAGCCAGATGGCCGGGGCCGCCCACGGGTCGGACTGGGTGGGCCAGCCGCTGACCGAATTGCCGTTGAACTCGATCTCGTCCTGCGCCTCCATCAGCGGGATGTCCGGCAGCTGGGCCTTGAAGATCGACTCGATCTGGTAGAACGCCTGGTTCTGCGTGGTGGTGTCGGTGGTGCCCGCGATGGTGCTCAGCAGGCTGTCGACCTGCGGATTGTTGTACCGGCCGTAGTCGCCGACGGCCTCGCTGGTGCCGATCGGCTTGGTGACCGCGCTGTCAAGCAGGCTGTAGTAGAACGAGTACGGGATCGGGGTGTAGCCGGCGTTGGACAGCAGCAGCTGGAAGTTGCCGGTGTCCTGGTCGGTCGCCCACACCGAGTAGGCCTCGGTGGTGACCTGCAGGTTGATGCCCGCGGCCTTCAGCTCCGGCTGGAGGATCTGCAGGATGCTGAGGTAGTCGGTGTAGCTGGCCACGACCTTCACGTCGATGTTCAGCGGCTGCCCGGTTGGCGTGCTGAAGATGCCGTTCGAGCCCAGCTTGTAGCCCGCCGCCTTGAGGATCTGCTGCGACTTCGCCGGGTCGGCGCCGCCGAACGTGTCGCTGGCGGTCTGCGGGCTGGCGACGTTCTTGTAGTTCGGCATCAGCAGGCCCTCCGGGTTGGTGGCGGGGGCGTAGCCGTTGTAAACGCTCTGGCTGATGTAGCTCCGGTCGATCGCGTCGCTGATCGCCTGGCGCACGGCCAGCGATGTCGTCGGGCCCTGCGCCATGTTGGGGATCAGGTAGTCGACGGCGAGCGGGAAGTCCACCAGGGCGTACTTGGAGTTCTTGGCCAGGTACGTCTTGTTGATGTTGGGCACGAAACCGCCGGTCCAGCCGAGCTGTCCGCCCTCGATGGCCGCGTCGGCGGTCGTGTTGCTGCTGTAGGTGAGGAACTCGTAGGTCTTCACCTTCGGCAGGCCCGGCTGGTAGTAGTGCGGGTTAGCGGTGAGCTCGAGGACCTGCGGCGTCACCTTGCTGACCATGTAGGCGCCGGTGCCGACCGGGTTCGGGTCGGTGTAGGTGCCGGGGTTCTTGATCTTCGACCAGATGTGCTGCGGTATCTGGCTCACCTTGCCGGCGATGTAGTACAAGTCCGTGTAGACCGACTGGGTGAAGTTGATCGTCACGGTATACGCGCCGCTGGTCGTGGCTCCGGCGATCGGCAGGCCGTAGGAGTTCAGCGCCTGGTTGGACTTGTCGAGGTTGAACGTGTAGGCGACGTCGGCGCTGGTGAAGGGCTGGCCGTCGTTCCACTTCACGCCGTGCCGCAGCTGGAAGGTGATCGACCGGCCGCCCGCGCCCCAGGCGTAGCTGGTCGCCAGCCACGGCTGGACGGTCCCGGCCTGCGCCGTGTCGAAGAACATCAGGGGCTCGTAGATCATCCCGAACGTCGGGTCCTGCGCGCTCGGCGAGAACGGGCTGAAGTCGGCCGTGAACGTCGCCCCGGATCCGAACGAGGCCGTCACCAGGCCGGATGCCGAGCCGGAGGACCCGGAGGGGGACGCGCTTGACCCGCCGGAACCGCAAGCCGCCAGCGCGACGGCCAGGGCCGCCGCGGCCGCGGCGGACGCGGCCATCCGGAAGCGTCGGCGCCGTCGGCGCGAACCGGCATCTAGCTCAGGTGTGAAGCGTCTCGTCATCGTAGACACCTTTCTTCCAGATTTGGCTGTGGCGAGATCGAATCACTTGACCGGTTAAGTTGTCAAGGCATCCGTCTCCCGCTCGCACGTAACGCTTGAGTTACGCCGACGATCCGGAGAGCCGAGGCAGGGCCGCCGGGGCGAGTTCGGGCTGGCCGGGACCGCGCGGCCGATGTCGACGGCAACGTCGCCGGGGGCCGGCGACGTTGCCTGCTAGCCCATGCCCGGCGGAGCGATCTCGAGGACCGCTACGCCGAACGGCTCCAGGGTGACTCCCCCGCTCGCCTTGCTGCCGTCGAGCGTGGTCAGCGTGCCGCCGGACGTCCCGCCATCGATGGCGGGCTTGACCGTAACCGGCTCGGCGGCGTGGCTGACCAAGACCGCGAAGCGCGCGCCGTCGTCGCGGACCAGCACGTCGCAGGCGACCCGGGGGTCCTCTGTGGCCAGCGGACGGCGCACGCCGGCGTGCTCGGCGAGCGCGTTGTAGAGCGCGACGAGCGGTTCCTGGTTGACCCGCGGGGTTACCGCGGCCAGGTACTCAAGCGGGTAGGTGCACAGGATCAGCGCGCCCTCGCCGACCTGCCTGCGCAGCAGGGCCGGCCTGCCGCGGGCGTCGGTCGCGATCACCTCGGCGGTGACGGGGACGACGGGCAGGAAGGTCCTGCTGTGCTCGCCGCCGCGCACGGCCAACGTGAGCGTGCTGCCCCTGGTCAAGCCACCGAACTCGCGCGTGAAGGTGAGCTCGACGCAGGCGTCTTCGATGGGATCGGCGAGGCCGACGTCCAGCTGGTGGCGGATGCCGAAGAGGTCGTTCATCCGTCCGTACGAGGGGCCGCGGTGCCACGCGACATCGCCGGAGGAGTACGACACGTAGACGTGGGCTCCCTGCCCGGCGAGGTCTTCAAGCACGTCCGCGGTGGGCGCGAGGATCTGCTTGACCGACGGTGCGAGATACAGCTTCGCGCCCCCGACGATGCCCGTGGTCTCCCGGATGAGCCTGGGCGGGAGGCCAGCCAGGCTGGCGCTGACGTAGCCCTGGTGCAGCGCCCGGGCGACGGCCTCGGGCGACGCCGGGGAGGTGAACGGGTACTGGGTGTCCAGGTAGGACGACACGATGAGGGCGGTATCGGTGTCGGCCAGCCGGCATCGGCCGAACTCCACGCGGTCAAGGACGCGCGCGAACGCCTGCATCTCCCTGAGTGTCTGCTTCGGCTCGCCGGTGGCGTCGGTCAGGCCGAAATTCAGCTCGAACGCGTGGTGCCGGTACGGGTCCTGGGCCGGCCGGGCGAAGTCGGTGTTGTTCCACGCGATCCATCCGGTCGCGCCCGCGAGCAGCGTGTTCCACAGGACGTGGCGGTAGTAGACCGCGGCGTTGGCCTCGGACGCGAAGTCGCTGCTGACGCCGAACTCCTCCATGATCACCGGCTTGCCGAACGTGCCGGACAGGGCGCACGCGACCGCGGCGGCGTAGCGCTGGCGTACCGGGTCGTCGCCGACCGGGTACGCGTGCGGGCCGAGGAAGTCCGTTAGCTCCGCTATCTCGGTAAGCCGGAAGCCGTTGTCATGGCCGCTGACCTCGATGCCCCAGGCGCCATCGCCAAGCGAGAACGGCTGGCGCCCGCCCGCCGCCCGCACCGCGTCCCTGATGATCCGCGCCCACGCGTCCACGATCTCGTGGCTGGCGGCGCCGCCGTAGATCGGCATCTCGTTGGAGACGAGCCACCCGGCCACGGCCGGGTGGTCCTTGTAGCGGCGTGTCATCTCGGCCGCGAACCAGGCCTGGCGGCTCACCATCCAGACGTCGCTGTAGAGGTCCCGGCCGTTCCGCCAGACCGGGTCCCAGTTTTCGCCAGACATGTGGCCGACGATGAAGGTGGGGATAGTGGTGAGGCCCTGCTCGGTGTGACGGTCCAGGAAATCCGCGAACCGAGCGGTCATGTTCTCGTCGATCTCGTATGGTCCTGGCATGAAGTCGGGCCAGAAGAAGAACGACCGGGTCATGGTCAGGCCGTGGCCTGCCAGCACCGCGAGCTCTTCGCGGATCAACTGCGGGTCGTAGGAGCGCCACATGAACGGCCCGCCCGCCCGCGACCAGAAGTTCGCCCCCAGCCACATCACTTGCCTGCCATCTGCGTAGATTCTCGCGGTATCCCTGTGCACCCAGGCATCCAAGCACTTGACCGGTTAAGTCCGCAAGTGCCCCGAAGAAGACGCTCGGCCCCGGCCGGATGCGGACGGGGTGAGGTTGCGTAGCGTCCCGGGCTCGGCGGCCGCCTAGCGCAGCAGCTGGCGGGCCACGACCAGGCGCTGGATGTCGGTGGCGCCCTCCCCCAGCCGCTTGACCCGCAGGTCGCGGAACCACCGCTCAAGCGGCAGCTCCCGCGACAGCCCCAGGGCGCCGAGGATCTGGATGCACCGGTCCACCACGCGGAACGCCGCCTCGGTGCTGTAGAGCTTCGCGATCGACGCGTCGACCCGGACGTCCTCGCCGAGGTCCGCCTTCCACGCCGCCTGGTAGATCAGCAGCCGCGCGGCCCGGAGCTCGATCTCGCTGTCGGCGATCTGCCACTGGACCGCCTGCCGGTCCGCCAGGCGCACGCCGAACGTGGTCCGCTCCTTCGCCCACTCGATGGCGATGCGCAGCGCCGCCTGGGCGATCCCGATCGGCCCCGCGCCGTAGGTGATCCGGCTGCGGGTGAGGAACTGCGACGCCAGCTCGAAGCCGCCGCCCTCCTCCCCGATCAGGTTGGCCGCCGGGATCTCGACGTTGTCGAAGTGAAGGACGTAAGGCGAGAAAGCGGTGAGCATCCCGATCGGGCGTTTCTCCAGGCCCGGCGCGTCGGCATCGACGACGAAGGCGCTGATCCCCCGCTTGTCGCCCGGGGCGCCGGTCCGCGCGTAGACGACGCCCCAGTCCGCGTGCGCGACGTGGCTCGTCCACATCTTCTCGCCGTTGATGACGTACCGGTCGCCCTCGCGCTCGGCCCGGCAGCGGATGGCACCGGCCGGATCGGACCCGCCCGAGGCCTCGCTGATCGCGGTGAACGCCTTGCCCGGGCTGCCCGCGATCAGCGGCGCCGCGTATTTACCGAACAGCTCAGGCGAGGCGCTGAACATCACGCTCGGCGGGTTGCCGCCGAATGCGCCGAGCGCCGGGAAGTAGGCGCCCATCCGGCACTTCGCCGCCTCTTCGGCCACGACCGCCTGGCCGAGCACGCCAAGCCCGGCCCCGCCGAATCGCTCGGGCGTACTCAGCGCCCAGAGGCCGAGCCGCCTCGCCTTCGCCTGCAGAGGCAGCAGCAGGTCCTCCGGCAGCCCGGTCGAGTCATGCGGCAGGGTGTCCTCAAGCGGCCGGACCTCGGCGGCCATGAAGCGGCGGACCGTGCCGGCCAGGTCGGCCAGTTCGTCCGGCAGCCGCCAGGCGCCGAGGGCGGCCTGACCGTCACCGGCCTCCCGGGCACCGGGGTCCGCTGAATCCTCGCGTTGCACGCCGGGCCCCTAAGCCGGACTGAACACGAAGGCGGTCACGCCTTCCGCGATCTCGACCGGCTCGGCCCGCATTGGCATGCCGATGCGGAGGTCGGCCGGGTCGGCGCCGACGATGGTGGTCATCAGCCGCGGCCCCTCCTCCAGGTCCACCACCGCCGCGGTGTACGGCAGCCGCTCCTTGAACGGCGGAAGGTCGTTCATGAAGACCGTCGAGTACGTGTAGAGCGTCGCCCGCCCTGACGCTTCCACGGCCGTGACGTCCTCGCTCCAGCAGAACGGGCACATCACGCGCGGGTAGTGATGGACACGCTCACAGGAGCCGCAGCGGGCGATCAGCAGTCGCCCGTCCGCTGCCGCGGTCCAGTACTCCCTGGTCTCGTCCTCGATGGTCGGCAGGTCGGTGCGGTCGGCCATTTCCTTTTAGTCCCTTCCGAGTACGACGGTGCCGTTCGAGCAGAACCAGCCGCCAGTCCCGCTGGCGACGGCGATCCGCGCGTCGGGGACCTGCCGCGGCCCGGCCTCGCCGCGCAGCTGGCGGGCCGCCTCGACCAGCAGGAACAGGCCGCGCTGGCCGGGGTGGAGGGCGGACAGGCCGCCACCGTCGGTATTGACGGGCAACTCGCCGCCGAGCCTGATCCGGCCGCCCTCGACGAACGGGCCGGCCTCGCCCTTCTTGCAGAAGCCGAGATCCTCGAGGGTCACAAGCAGCATGTAGGTGAACGCGTCGTACAGCTCGGCGACGTCCACGTCCTGCGGGGTGACGCCGGCTCGCTCGAAGGCGAGCTTCCCGGCCACGGCGGCCGGGCCGGTGGTCATGTCCGGCCACTGGCTGGTCGACATGTGCATGGTGCACTCACCGGTGCCGAGCACCCAGACCGGCTTCTTCGGCAGGTCGGCCACCCGGTCCTCGGCGACCAGCACGACCGCGGCGCCGCCGTCTGACCTGATGCAGCAGTGCAGCTTGGTGAACGGGTCGGCGATCATCGGGCCACTCAGCACGTCCTCGACCGTGATCGGGTCGCGGTAGGAGGCCTCGGGGTTGTCCTTGGCGTTGTACCGCGCGGAGACCGCGATCTCGGCCAGCTGCTCGATGGTGGTCCCGTACTCGTACATATGCCGTCGCGCGGCCATCGCGTACTTGCTGATCAGCGTGTGGCCGAACGGCGCCTCCCACTGCAGCGGCCCGCGCGAGCCCCAGTTCAGGTTGGCCGTGCGCAGCTTCTTGCGCAGGTCGGAGCGCGAGGTCGAGCCGTAGGTCAGCAGCACCACGTCGGCCTGGCCGCGAGCGATGGCGTCGGCGGCGTGCGCGGCCATCACCTCCCAGCTGGCGCCGCCGACGGAGGTGGAGTCAATCCAGCGCGGCGTCAGGCCCAGGTACTCGCCGACCTCGATCGGCGGCATGATCCCGGTGGAGGTCGAGCCGAGCCCGTCGATGTCGGCCGGAGTCAGGCCCGCGTCGGCCACGGCCCGCCTGCTGGCCTGGGCGATCAGCCCGTACGGGGTGGCGGACGGTACGCTGCCGACGTCAGACAGCGCCACCCCGGCGATCGCGACACGCCGGTTCACGTCCCGCTCCCGGCCTGGCTGGCGCTGGCCTGCGCGCGCAGTGCGCTCTTGTCCACCTTCATCATGGCGTTGACCGGCAGCCGGTCGACGATCTGAATCCGGTCCGGTGCCTTGTAGTCGGCAAGCTCGATCCGCACTGTCTCTCGCAACTCCTCTAGTGTTGGCGGCTTCCCCGGGTCCGCCGGGACAACGAACGCGACACCGATCTCGCCGATCCGGGGTGCGGGCACCCCGACCACGCTCACCGATGTCACCTGGGGGTGCAGCGCGAGGACGGCTTCCACCTCCGCGGGGTAGATGTTGTATCCGCCGCGGATGTACAGGTCGGTGGCGCGCCCGACGATGGCGAGGTTCCCGTCCTCTCTGAGGTACCCCAGGTCGCCGCTGACCAGCCATCCCTCGTCGTCGAAGGCGGCCGCGGTCAGCTCGGGGGCGTTCCAGTAGCCGCGCATGACGCAGCCGCCCCTGATCCGTATCTGCCCTACCTCGCCGGGCGGCGCGGTGACCGAGACCTCCATGCCCTGCTGCGGCCGCCCGACCGTGCGGGACTGCACGTCCGGCGGGTCCTCCGGTTCCGTGCCGGTGATGGTCGGGCTCTCGGTCATCGCGTACCTGACGATCAGCGGTACCCCGAGCCGCTCGGCGACCTCCTTGACGACCTCGGGCCTGATCGGCGCGGAGGCGGACGTGCCGATGCGGACGTGGGACAGGTCGGCCCCATCGGCATCGGTCAGCCGCAGCAGCCGCTCCCACTGGGTCGGCACCGCGCCGAATACGGTGATCCGCTCGTCGGCCACCAGCCGCAGCATGTCCGCCGGCGGCAGGCCGGGCGAGCAGATGACGAGGGTGATGCCCTTCTCCAGCTGATCCCACAGCCTGCCCATATAGCCGGCGTGCGCGAACGGCACCGCGCCGAGCCGCCGGTCCCCGGGTGCGCACATCGCGCCCGCGGCGGCCGCGATCGCGCGCAGGTTGCGGTGGTCGAAGCACGCGCCCTTCGGCAGCCCGGTCGTCCCGCTCGTCCACATGATGGTGACAAGGTCGGCCGGCCGGCACTCGGCCTGGACGGGGGCCAGGGCCCGGCGCGCCGCGGCGACGCCTGCCTGGTCGAGGCAGATCGCCGCCAGCTCAGACCGGGCGAGCACGGAGGTGCCCGCGGGCACCGCTGGCATCCCGAGCGACTCGTCCCGCACCACCAGAGCGGGCGGGCACTGCCCGAGGATGGCGTCGACCTCGCGCCGGCCGATCCTGGTGTTCAGCCCGGTGGTGATCGCGCCCGCCTTCGCGGCGGCCGCGTAGCAGACCGCGTAGTCGATCGAGGGCGGCAGCATCAGCGCCACCACATCCCCCCGCCGGACGCCGCGCCGCGCGAACTCCGCGGCGAGCAGGTCAGCCCGCGCCAGCCACTGGCCGAAGGTCACCCGCTGGCCGCCATCGACGTAGGCCTCCCGGTCGCCAAGCGCGACCGCCACCGCGTCCATGAGCGGCGGCAGCGTGGCGAAGTCACCGCTCAAGGCAGCTCGCGGCCCGCTCATGCTGCTTGCTCCCCTCGGTTTGCCTGGCCGGGAAGGATTATGGTCTGGCTCTCGGTGTAATCGTCGAGCGCCTCGCTGCCGCCCTCACGGCCGAACCCGGAGTTCTTGAACCCGCCGAACGGCCCGTAGGCGTCGAGTGCGCCGGGCGAGTTGACCGCGACCGTCCCGGTCCTGATCCTGGCGGCCACCGCCTCGCCGCGGCCAGGGTCGGCGGTCCATACCGCGCCGGCCAAGCCATACTCGGAGTCGTTGGCCAGGGCGACGGCCTCGGCCTCGTCGTGGTACGGGATCACGGCGGCGACCGGGCCGAATATCTCCTCGCGGGCGATCGTCATGGTGTTGTCGGGCTGCCACCGGCCGCCGAGGAAAAATCCGTCCCAGTCCTGCACTGTTACCCTGCCTTCGTTTTGGTGCGGCTATGGCCGGCGCGGCGCGGGGGCGGAGTGCTCCGCGGTCTCCCGGCGCCCGCCGCCAAGCTTCGCCTACTGAACGAACTGGTCCTTGAGCGTCTTCTTCACTACCTTGTTCATCGCGTTTCTCGGCAGCTCCGAGACGTACTCCACCTGGACGGGGAGCTTGCGCGGGTTGAGCCCCTCGGCCCGCAGGTGGGCGACCAGCTCGTCAAGCGTCGGCGGGTCGGCCGGGTCGGCCGGGACGATCACGGCGCACACGCGTTCCCCGGTCTCCGCGTCGGGCAGCGCGATGACGGCGGTCTCGGCTGCCCGCGGGAACGTCAGGGCGAGGTTCTCGATCTCGCGGGCGGAGATGTTCTCCATATTGCGGATGATCACGTCCTTGATGCGACCGGTGATCGTCAGGTAGCCGGCGTGATCAACCATCGCCAGGTCACCGGTGCGGAAGTACCCCTCGTGGTCGAACGCGCCGGCGTCAAGCGAGGAGTCCAGGTAGCCCAGCATCAGCTGCGGAGCCCGCACCCGCAGCTCGCCTGACTCCCCGGCCGGCAGCAGCCCGCCCGCCGCATCGGTGATCTTGATCCGGGTGGCGGCGGGCGGCCGGCCTTCAGTCATCGGCAGCTTGTCGTCGGGGTCGTCGACCCGTGCCCAGCTCACGTACGGGCACTCGGTCAGTCCGTATCCCGAGATGATGCCGACGCCGCCTAGCTCCCGCTGCACGTCGTAGTGCAGCGCCGACGGCCGCGGTGAGCCGCCGACCAGGAACGCCCGTACGTTCGGGAAGTACCGGTGGTCCGGGTGTTTGCGCTGCTCACGCAGGTAGCCCTGGATAAATGGCACGCCCGAGCCGCCGAGCGTGACGCCGGCCGCCGCCAGCTGGCGGGTGGTGCCAGCCTGGTCGTAAACCGCGGTGATGATGTTACGGGCGCCGGTGATGAGCGCCGACAGGATATGCAGCACCCCGCCGACGTGCGCGATCGGGGACAGCGAGGCGACGCGATCATCTGCCTGGAGTTTCGTGCAGTCGTTGAACGTCCGCGACGCGGCCAGCAGTCCGGCGTCGGTGTGCTGAGCTCCCTTCGGGGCCGCCGTGGTGCCTGAGGTGTAAAACAGCCACCGCACGGTCCTGGCGCTCTGCTGCGCCGACGGAGCCGGCGCTGGCGGCAGCGCCGAGATGTCACCGACGGGCAGGCCCTCGTCCGCGTCGACCACCCGCAGTCCCGGCAGCCTCGACGCGATCGAGCGGGCCATGGCCAGGTGGTCGTGGCCACGGAACACCGACGGGACCACCAGCAGCCTCGTCCCGGTCTGGGTGCAGATGAAGTCGATCTCCTGCTCGCGCAGCATCGGGATGAGCGGGTTCTGGATCGCGGAGAGCCGGGCGAGGGCCATGCACAGCACGACGGTGTCGATCCTGCTTGGAAGCTGCCAGGCCGCCACGTCACCAGGCCGGACGCCCAGTTCGAACAGGCCGGCGGCGACGGCCTCGGCTCGCTCACGCAGTTCGCCGAAGGTCAGGACGTCCTCGTGCTCGTCGCTGATGAACACCCGGCGGGGCGTCAGCTCGGCGCGGATACGTACCAACTGCCAGATGCTGTCCGCGGCAACCGGCTCGAGGACCGCCGGAACGTCGGCTGTACCCATGTCCATACTCGACTTCCTCCTGGTCAGCGGCTGACGCCGAAGCGGTAGTGGTCGGGGTCGGGCGCGCGGGTCAGGTCCCAGTACTCGATCGTGGCCAGCGGCCAGTTCTGGGACACCCGGCCGGCCGGGCTCCTGTACCAGTTGTCCACGCCCTCAGCGCCCCACGCCATCAGCGCGTTCGCCTCGTCGATGGCGGGCTGATAGGCCTCGAGTACCTCGGGGCGCAGGTCCAGGACTTGGTCACCGCGCTCAAGCAGCAACCGCAGGCACTCCATCACATAGTGCACCGCGCACTCGCTGAACATGATGATGCTGCCGTTCACGACCAGGTTGGTGTTCGGCCCGTAGAGGCAGAAGAGATTCGGGAAACCGGGGATGACAATGCCCAGGTAGGCGACCGGATCCTGCCCCCACCACTGGTGCAGGTCCGCTCCACCGCTGCCGGTGACGTCGATCCCGCCCAGGAACCGCCACGCCTGGAAGCCGGTGCAGTACACGATCACGTCGAGCTCGTGGTGGACGCCGTCGGCGGTGACGACGCCGGCCGGGGTGATCCGCTCGATCCGGTCGCTGACCACGGTCACGTTCGGCTGCCTGAGTGCCCGGGCCCAGACCCCGTTATCGCGCAGCATGCGCTTGCCATAAGGAGGGTGCCGCGGGATCATCACGCGCTGCAGGTCGGGCCTGCCCTCGTACTCGGCCATCAGGTGACGGGTCAGTGTCTCCCGGAGCTGCTGGTTCTTCGCCGAGACCGAGCCCGGCTCCCGCCACTGGGGATCGGTGGCGGCGAAATCCCTGCGCCCCTCGACGGACGTCCAGAACTGGTAGAAGCGGAACCACCGGTGGTAGTGGGGAACCACCCTGAACAGCCAGGCCAGCCCGGGATTGACGGCCGCGTGGTAGTTCGGCGTCGGGACGGTCCACGGCGGGTTGCGGATAAAGACCCGCAGTCCGCCGGCTTCTCCCGCGATCGAGGGGATGACCTGAAAGCCGCTGGCGCCGCTGCCGATCACCCCGACCCGCTTGCCGCGCAGGTCTGCGTCGTGGTCCCAGCGGGCACTGTGGAAGCTGATGCCACCGAAGTCCGCGGCGCCCGCGATGTCCGGGATGTTCGGCTGGTTAAGCTGGCCGGTCGCGCTGATCACGGCGTTGAAGCGGGCCGTCTCGAGGTGCCCATCGGCGTCCACCGTGACCAGCCACTGGCCCGAGTGCTCATCGAACCGCGCCGCCCGCACCGGGGTGCCGAACCGGATGTGCTCACGCAGGCCCAACCGCTGGCTCGCGTCCTGAAAGTACGCGCGGATCTCCGGCCCGCGCGAGTACTGGTGCGGCCAGTCGTCGCGCTGCAGGAACGAATAGCTGTAGCAGAAATTGCTCGTGTCGAGGCGGCAGCCTGGATAGTCGTTCTCCAGCCAGACGCCCCCGACGTCGTCGTTGCGCTCGAATACCACGAAGTCGATGCCTGCCTGCAGCAGCCGGTAGGCCGCGGCCAGGCCGGACATCCCCGCGCCGATGATGGCCACCCGGAAGTCCCGGCCGGGCGCGATCGCTTCCTTCGTCCAGCCGGGCGCGTCCTCGTCCGCGGGCAGCCCCAGCTCGAAGGCGAGCATGGGCAGGTACCGGTCGTCCACGTCGCCGGTCATGAACGTCATCAGCGCCCGGCGGTCCGCGAGCCGAGACGGCGGTGCCGCGGGGACGCACCCGCCGTCGCGGAAGGCGATCAGCGCGTCGAGGGCGCTTTGGCGGGCAAGCTCCTGCTGCGCTTGGGTCATCCCGCCCTGCGCGGCCAGGACCACCGACGGGCCATTGGCGGGCGGCCGCAGCTGGCTCCCGACCAGCGACAGGTCTCCCGTGAGGTAACCGAGAGCGGGCATCAGTGCGGGCAGCTCGGCCTGCTCGAGCGCAGCCCGGAGCTGCCCGTCACTGGCATCCGCTAGGTTCGGCCCTGTCATCTCCTAGTCCAGGCCGCCGCGGCTGATCAGCTGGCGGGCGATGACGTCACGCTGGATCTCGTTGGTGCCCTCGCCGACGATCATCAGCGGCGCGTCACGGAAGTACCGTTCCACGTCGAACTCGGTGGAGTACCCGTAGCCGCCGTGGATCCGGACCGCGTTGAGCGCGATCTGCATCGCGGTTTCCGAGGCGAACAGCTTGGCCATGCCCGCCTCCATGTCGCAGCGCTGGCCGGCGTCGTAGCGCTCGGCCGCGTTGAGCGTCAGCAGCTCAGCCGCTGACAGCTGCGTCGCCATGTCGGCCAGGTAGTTCCCGATGCTCTGGTGCTTCCAGATCGGCCTGCCGAACGCCTCGCGCTCCTGCGCGTACTTAAGGGCGTCGTCAAATGCGGCCCGGCCAACCCCGAGGGCGCGCGACGCCACCTGGATCCGCCCGAACTCCAGGCCCTTCATCATCTGCGCGAACCCCTTGCCGGGCGTCCCGCCGAGGAGGCTGGCGGCCGGCGTGCGGTAGCCATCGAACGATAGCTCGCAGCTCTCCACGCCCTTGTAGCCGAGCTTGGGCAGGTCACGGGAGACGGCAAAGCCAGCGCCTGGCTCGGCCAGCAGGATGCTGATCCCCCGGTGCTTCGGGGTGGCACCCGGGTCCGTCTTGCACAGCAGCGCGATCACGCCCGCGCGCCGTGCGTTGGTGATCCACGTCTTGCTGCCGTTGACCACGTACTCGTCGCCCTCGAGGACGGCGGTCGTGCGGATCGACTGCAAATCGGAACCGCCTCCCGGCTCGGTGAGCGCCATCGCCGCCCGGATCTCCCCGGTCGCCATCCTCGGCAGCAGCCGATGCCGCTGCTCCTCGGTGCCGAACCTCAGGATGAGCTTGGCCACCACGCTGTGCCCGCCGACGGCGCCGGCCAGGCTCATCCAGCCCCGCGCGAGCTGCTGGGTGATGTGCACGTAGCAGACGGTGGACACCGGTGTCCCGCCGTACTCGGCCGGGATCGCCGTCCCGAACACGCCGAGCTCCTTCATCTGCTCGATGAGCTTCTCCGGGTAAGTGTTGGCGTGCTCCAGCTCGCGGACCGTCGGGCGCACCTCGTCATCGACGAACTTGCGGACGGTCGCGACGGCAAGCCGCTCTTCCTCGCTCAGGACGGTCACTGGGTCACCCATCGAGTCGACGTTTTGTGCATAATATATCTTCGAGGATTTAAAGGGCGGGGTCAAGGGACGCGAGCGGACATCAGAGCAGCGGGCTGACCACAGGAAAGAGCGCCGCGCCGGCTAGGCGCCACCTCCGGTCGCGTAGCGGCCGCAGCCGGTAACGTCGTCGGAGCCCGGCAGGCCGGCAGCCCGGCAGCCCGGCAGCCCGGTCCCCTCAACGGCGGGCCCGGCCGGCGCCGCTACCTGGACTGGGCTATGGCGTCGACGGACTCGAAGTTCGCGGCGAGCAGTTTCCCGGCGTTCTCGATGTGCTGCATCATCGCGACGCGCGCCGCGGCGGGGTCGCCCGCGGTGATCGCCTCGATGATCGCGGCATGATCCTGGGCGGAGGCCTTCGGCCAGCCGGGGATCGTCGCGAAGAAGCGCCGGGGCGCGAACCTCGTCGAGATCGACAGCATCCAAGCCAGCCTCGGAGCTTCGGCGGCGTGGTTAATCCGGCGGTGGAAGTCGTGATTCAGGCTCTCGACGCGATCGCCGCCGCCGTCCGCCGCCGCCCTGCGCAGCGCCTCGTGCACCTCAGTGAGCGCACGCAGGTCATCCGGCCCCAGCCGGACCGCGGCCCGGCTGACGAGTTCGCCCGCCAGCAGCGCCTGCGCGGTGAACAGGTCACGCACGTCGGAGGCCGACAGCGGGGCGACCACAAACCCGCGGCGCGGCTTGAGTTCCAGGAACCCCTCACCGCGCAACAGCAGCAGCCCCTCCCTGACGGGGGTGGCGCTCAGCTGAAGCTCGTCGGCGATGCGCTCCTGGCGGACGAACTCGCCCGGCCGCAGGTTACCGCTCATGATCAGCTCGCGGACGTAGCCCGCCACCTCGTCACTGAGCTGCCCTCGCCGGAAGCCCGCCCGGACGACACCGCTGTCCTCGCTCATCGAACCCGCTCCAACCCTGCACCCGGCAAAGATTTTACAGGATGTAGGATATCGGTCTCCGTGTCGACGGCGCTGCAAACGGCGACGAACTGCCCGTGGAGAGCCCGGTTCCCGCCTACCACCGCAGGGCCCGGTCAGCCGGCGACCGGGAGGGGCCGCGGCGCCACCTGGTCAGCCGGTCCGGCCGGATCCCTCGGCCAGACTGGCCTTGACCTCGCGCTTGAGTACCTTGCCGGCCGGGCCAAGCGGCACCTCGGAGCGGAACACGTACTCGCGCGGCTGCTTGTAGCCGCCAAGCTGGGCGCGGGAAAGCTCGCGCAGCTCCGCTTCGAGCGCCGTGGTGTCCACGTCACCCCGGGGCACGACGACCGCGACCGGGGTCTCGCCCCATTCCGGGTGCGCCTTGCCCACCACGACCACCGTGTCGACCAGGTCGTGCGACCCGAGCACCCGCTCGAGCTCGGCCGGGTAGATGTTGAAGCCGCCGGAGATGATCATGTCGGTCTTGCGGCCGGCGATGTGCAGGTAGCCCTCGGCATCCAGCCAGCCGGTGTCGCCGGAGAAGACCCCTTCGGGGCGGAACGTCTGCGCGGTCTGCTCCGGGCGATTCCAGTACCCGCGGGCCTGCGAGTCGGCCCGCACGACGATCTCGCCGGTCTCGCCGGCGGGCAGCCGGTTGCCGTCGTCGTCGATGATCCAGACCTCGGCCATCGGGGTCTCCCGCCCGCACGAGCTCTCGATGCTCTCCTTGCCCGCGAGCAGGTCGCGATGGTCCTGCGGGGTCAAGATGGTGAACTGCCCGCCTGCCTCGGTGAGCCCGTACCGCTGCTGCATGTCGCAGCCGAGCCGGACCAGCGCCTCCTGGATGACCCCCCGGGAGATCGGCGCGCCGCCATAGCTGATCCGCCGCAGGCTCGACAGGTCGCGGGTCCTGCCCGCTTCGAGCAGGCGCAGGGTGCGGATCAGCATCGTCGGGATGAACGTGGTGAACGTGATCCGGTCCCGCTCGATGGAGTCGAGCAGCGCCTCCGGGTCGAATTTGGGGTGGATCACGATTGTCTGGCCCAGATACAGCCAGGTGAGGGCGCGGACGACGCCGCCGGTGGTGAAGAACGGGGTGGTGGCGAGCCCGATGTCCTCGTGCCTGGACTCGGTCGAGATCGTGGTGTCGAGGGTCATCGCCATCATGCCGCGGTGGTCGTTCATGACGCCCTTGGGGTGACCTGTCGTGCCGCTGGTGTACAGCAGCACGTGCAGGTCGGACTCGGTAAGGCCGAGCGGGGTCGGGTCGACGTTCCGCCCGCCTGCCAGGGCCTCCTCATACTCCTTGCCGAGCGACGAGCCGCCGATCTGGAGCACGGTGCCGACGCCGGCCGCCGCCAGCGGGCCCGCGGCGATCTCCGCCTGGTCGCCGTGCAGGATCGCGGCCGCGCAGCCCGAGTCCCCGACGATGTACTGGATCTCGGCCGGGGTCAGCCGGATGTTGACGGGGACGAGCACCAGGCCCGCCTTGGCCAGCCCGTAGGTGATCTCCGGCCATTCGAGGGTGTTCCTCGCGCAGACGGCGACCCGGTCGCCCTGCTTGAGTCCGGTCGACTGGAGGTAGGTAGCCAGCCGGTTCGCCCGCTCGTCGACGGCGCCCCAAGTCAGCTGCCTGCCCTCGGAGATGACGGCGGTCTTGGCCGGGTAGCGCCGCCCGTTGTGCCGGGAGATGTCGCCGATGAGCATGTCTGTCCTCTTGCTTCCGCTCAGATCAGGAACGCCATCGTGGGGACGGGGCCGCCCGCGTTGACCAGGTGCACGGTCTTGCCCGCCAGCCGCAGCCCGCCTTCGGTCCTGCGGATCGTGTGCAGGTACCGGCCTGCCCACAGCGTGCTCGCGAACCGGTACTCGACCAGCACGAAGTTCGACGCGACGGTCACGGTGCCGCCAGCGGCCTCGGTGACCTCGAAGTTGGACACGGTCCTGCGCAGCACGGACGGCGGCGTCTGGGAGTGCCGCACGCCGGTGTTGAGCTGCGCGACGCGGCTGCGGATCCGCGCGCGGTTGTCGTTGATGTAGGACACCGCGGTCTCCGGGTCCGCATCAGGGGACATCGGCACCCAGTACGTCGCGTCGTCGTCCCAGAGCGCTTCCCACTCCGAGTAGCGCGCCTCGTCGGCCAGCCGTGCCTCGTGGTAGATGAACGCGACGAGGGCCGGGTCGACCAGGGCCGCCGCGGTCGGGTCGCTGAGGGCGGCGGGCGGGTCACCCGGGGCGGCGGGCGGGCCTGAGTAAAGAGTTTCTGTCATGACTGGGCTCCGCTCCCCGATGTCTCGCCTTCGAGCACCGCGGCCCAGTGCTTCCACCAACCGCGCTGCGGGGTCTCCGCGCTCTTGTCCTTGTTGATCCGGCCGGTGGCGTCGGTCACGTCGGTCTCGAGGCCGCGGCTGAGCGTCACCCACTCGGGCTGGCGCGCGGCCAGGCCCAGCTGGTTGCGCGCGCCGATCTCGCCGTCATCGGCGATCAGGAACCCGGCCGGCCCCATCGCGCCCTCGGTGCGGCGCAGGGTTCGGCTGTTCAGCTCCCGCTGGCCGGGGATGAGCACCGGGGTGGTGTAGGCGATCGTCTCGCCCGGGCCGAGCGGCTCCACCGTCATCACGTTCATCTCGGCGATGAACAGGTTCGGGAAGATGAGGGTGTGCGGCGGCCCGATCACCAGGGTGTCGTGCGCGCGGTCGACGCCGCGGGCTTCCTCAAGCGCTTCGATGTAGCCGGGCACCTTCTCCCGCTTCAGCCGCCCGTACCAGACGAACTCCTCGTCGAGCCGCCGGTACTCGGTGGCGTAGTCGATCTCGGAGTGCCCGTTGCCCATGTCGCGGACCATGGTCTCGGTCTTGGACGGGACGTGCGAGACCTTCGCCGGGCGCACGGCGTCGTACACCGACTGGTGGGTGAACAGCGCGTGGTACCCGTCCACGTTGTTCTCCATCACCATCTTCCAGTTGCAGTACATCCGGTGCTTCATCCAGCCGGCCGACAGCTGGACGCTGCCGGCGGGCGACAGGGCGACCAGCCGGTCGATCGCGTGGCTGGCGTTGCCGAGGTGCTCCGCCAGGGTGATGCCCTCGGGCTCGAGCGAGGCGAAGACGAAGCCGCCGTAGCTTTCCTGCCGTGGCGCCCGGACCAAACCGAGGCTCGCGCGGACCTCGCCGAAGCGCTCGGCGTAGCCGTCCCGCATCGGCACACCGGACAGGCTGCCGTCGTTGCTGAACGTCCATCCGTGGTACGGGCAGCGGAAGGAACTGCTGTTGCCCTTGTCCGCGTTGCACAGCCGGTTGCCGCGGTGCGTGCACCGGTTGGCGAGCACCCGGACCCCGCCGTCCTTGCCGCGCGCGGCGATGTACGGCTCGCCGGCGATGCGCTTGGTGACGTAGTCCCCGGCCTCGGGGACCTCACTCTCGTGGGCGACGAAGACCCAGCCCTCGCGGAAGATGCGGCGCATCTCCAGGTCATACACCTGGGGGTCGGTGTACACGAGGCCGCGGACGCGGTCCGGCTGGACGAGAGCGCGGACGTCGCCGGGGCGCAGCCCGGCGGCGGTCCCGGCCGGCGGGCCGGCCTGGTCGGTAACCGTCATGACGTTGATCTCCTGTCAGTAGCATCCGGCCGGCGACCGGGGTCCACGGGGAACCGGACCGCCGGCAGGTTGACGGCGCCTACCGTGCGGAAGGCGATCTCGACGGGGGCGCCGATGTCCGGGGCCTGCCCGGACGGCGAAGCCGTGGTGAGGACGAGGCGGTGTCCGCTCGCCAGCTCGACATCGATGACCGGGTAGGGTCCCGCCGCGACGATGAGACCCGGCTCGCGCCGGTGCACCAGGGTCGCCGTGTGCACGGTCCCGGCGAGCCGCACGTCGCGCCACTCGCGGCCGGCCGTCCCGATCTCGGCGCTCGCGCCGCACACGTCGCAGACGTACTGCTCAAGCTCAAGGGGCGTGGAGCACGCGGCACAGAACGGCAGGGCGAGCGCGCCCCGGGCGGCCGCCTCGTACACCGGGGCCAGCACCGGATCGGCGGCATCGGGGGCCAGATCGGGGGCGACCAGCCAGTCCCCCGCGCCGGACGGTGCCTGCTGCGAGGTGGTCCCCTGAGGTGACGGGACTTGGGACGCTGTCATGCGGCCTCCCTGCCGAGGACAAGCGCCTCGTGGTGATCGACGCGGCCGCCGATGCCGGTAACAAGCGCCGTCGCCGCGCCGGGCACCTGACCGTCGCCGCCGTCGCCGCGCAGCTGGATGATCGCCTCGGCCAGCGGGGTCATGCCCTGCAGGTAGAAGCCGGACAGCTGACCGCCGCCGGTGCTGACCGGCAGCTCGCCGCCGGGGGCGATCCCGCCGCCGCGGACGAACTTGCCCGCCTGGCCGCTCGCGCAGAAGCCGTACTCTTCGAGCAGGCAGAGCGTCACGATCGAGAACGGGTCGTAAAGCTCGACCACGTCCAGGCGGTCCCGGCTGGTTCGCGCCATGGCGAGGGCGTCCTCGACCGCCTGCCCGCCCCCGCCGAACCAGGACTCGCCGCCCGCGCGCCGGCGGCGCAGCGGGTGGACCGCGCCCATCCCCCGGATCTCGATCGCGGGCCTCTGCTGGCCGGCCAGGCCTGGCTGTCCGGCCTGTCCACGCTGGCCGGCTGGCCGGGCCGAGCTCACGACGACGGCGACCGCGCCGTTCACCGGCCGCGCGCAGTCGAGAACCCGCAGCGGCGTGGAGATCATCCGGCTCGCGTAGTAGCCGTCTTCGTCGAGCGGTTCCCGGTTGACCGCATGCTCACTACCGGACGCCCACGCACGCGCCGAGACCGCGACCGCGCACAGGTCTGCCTCGGTGCCGCCGCTGACGTGCAGGTACCTGGACGCCAGGAGAGCGAACGTCGGCACCGAGCCGAGGACCCCGCTGGCCCGCTCAAGGCCGCGGACGCCGGAGTGCCCCCCGCTCAGGGCGTAGGCCGAGCCGGCCGCCTTGCCCGGTCCGATCGGGGCGTCGGCGAACACGCAGATGATGGTCCGCGCCATGCCGGCCCTGATGGCGAGCACGGCGCGGGTGACCATCGCGACCGCGGTCGCGCCCTTGATCTCCAGGTGCTCGAGCAGCCGCAGGTCGCCGAAGCCGGCCCGGCGGGCCAGCACTACCCCAAGCCGGTCCTCGCGGACGCCCTGGCTTGATCCGACGAGCAGGCCGTCCACGTCGCCGCGGTCAAGGCCGGCGTCGGCCAGGGCGGCGGCGACCGCCTCGGTGGCGAGCGCGTAACTGTCCGGTCCCGCGGTGACCGACATCGGCGTCATCCCCAGGCCTATGATCGCGGGCGGCTGGCTCATTCGCCCGCCACGCTTTGCCCCGGGGTGGTGCTGTCGCTTTGCCCCCGGGCAGTGCCGTCGCTCCCGCGCGAGCCGGCGTCGCCCTGGTCGCGGTAGAGCCCGACCCTCAGCCACCCGGCCCGGTCCTCGCTCGTCGCGAGGCACAGGCTGGCAAGCTCGATCGCCGACAGCAGGATGTCGTCGCCCGACTCGTTGTCCCGCACGTGCAGCCGCGGGCTGTGGCCCGCGCTGTCCAGGCTGACGGTCACGGAGGCGAACTCGTTCTCGACGACTGCGAGCAGGACGCGATCCGCGCCTGACGGGTCGCCAGATGGGCGGCTAGCAGCGGACTGGCTGACAGTGTGTTCCCCTTTGGCTTGTACCCCACTAGAGTTAATCACGTGCTCCACGCTCACCTGCCTCCAAAAATCTGACACAAGGTTCACCTTTTCGGCGACAAGTCAGTATCCTATAGACAACTCGCGAAGTTCTCTACGGGCCAAGGCCGGATACCCGCGAGGCCGCGCCTGACGGGTCGGCGTACGCCTGGGCCAGGGCACCAAACCGCCTGAAGAAAGGTGCTGTGACCGCGATGAACGATGCCGGGACCGAGTACCGCAGCCTGTGGACGTGGCTGCGCGAGGTTGAGTTCTGCCAGCGGTGGGTCGACGTGAACGGGGTGTCTACCCGGATCGCCGAGGCGGGCAGTTCCGGCAGCCCCGCCGTGGTCCTGCTGCACGGCACCGGCGGTCACTGGGAGGTCTACGCGCCCACCATCGGCCCGCTGAGCAAGGAGTTTCACTGCATCGCGGTCGACATGGTGGGCAACGGCTTCTCCGGCCGGCCCGACTACGACTACGAGATCGCGGTGTACGTCGCCCACATCGCGGGCCTGCTCGACGTGCTCGGCATCGAGCGGGCGTCGTTCATCGGGATGTCGCTCGGCGCCTGGGTGGCCGCGCGGTTCGCGCTGGACCACCCGGAGCGGACGCAGAAGATCATCCTGCAGTCGCCGGCCGGCCTGATCGCGACCGCGTCGAACATGGCGCGGATCAGGGCCGAGCGGACCGCGGCGGTGGAGAACCCGACCTGGGAATCGATCAAGGCGATGTTCGACCACCTGATCGCGGACGAGGAGAACCGGATTCCCGACATCATCGCGCTGCGCCAGGCGATCTACCGGATGCCGGCCACCAGGGACGCGATCGACCATGTGCTGATCCTGCAGGACCCGGAGGCCCGCGAGCGCAACCTGATCCCCGAGGAGCAGTGGGCCGCCATCTCGGCGCCCACCCTGGTCGTGGCCTCCGGGAAGGACCACAGTGAGTACATGAACACCGCACAGCAGGTCGCACGGCTCATCCCGGACTCGCAGGTCGTTGAGATGGCCCAGGTCAGGCACTGGCCGGCCTTCGAGGACGCGGACACGTTCAACGCCGCCGCGCTGCGCTTCCTGCGGGGCTGACGTGCCCGCCGACCCCGTGCCTGACAACCCCGGGCTCTCCGACGACCAGGTCGCGGACGCCGCCCGGCGGCTGCTGGCGGCCGAGAGCGATCACCAGCCGATCGGGCAGCTGTCACTCCAGTACCCGGCGATGACCATCGAGGACGCCTACCGCGTGCAGCGGGCGCTGACCGCGGCCAAGCTGGCCGCGGGCAGGACGGTGAAGGCCCGCAAGATCGGGCTCACCTCGCGCGCCATGCAGCAGTCGGTGTCGATCACCGAGCCCGACTACGGCGTGATCTTCGACGACATGTTCTTCGATGACGGCGGGGTGGTCCCGTTCGCGCGGTTCATCCGCCCCCGGGTGGAAGTCGAGCTGGCGTTCATCCTCGACCAGCCGCTGAAGGGCCCCGGGGTGACCACGCTGGACGTGCTCGACGCGACCCGGTGGGTCACTCCGGCGCTGGAGATCCTCGACGCGCGGATCCAGATGAGCGACCCGGAGACCGGCCACCTGCGCACGATCGTCGACACGATCTCCGACAACGCGGCCGACGCGGGCATCGTCGTCGGCGGCCGGGCGGTCCGCCCCGACGCGCTCGACCTGCGCCGGGTCGGGGCGGCGCTCTACGTTAACGAGGCGATCGAGGAGACCGGCCTGGCGGCGGGCGTCCTTGGCCACCCCGCCAACGGCGTCGCCTGGCTGGCGAACAAGCTCGCCCCGTATGACGAATACCTGCCGCCGGGCCAGGTCATCCTGGCCGGCTCCTTCACCCGGCCGGTTTTCGTCGGCGAAGGCGACACGGTGCATGCTGACTTCGGCGAACTTGGAGCGGTGACATGCCGGTTCCGCTGAGCCGGACCGCCCTGCGCTGGCGGGAGGCGCTGGCCGGCCAGCGGCCGGTCATCGGCATGTGGGTGGTGTCGGGCAGCCCGGTCGTCGCGGAGATCTGCGCCGGGTCGGGCGTGGACTGGCTGCTCATCGACAGTGAGCACGCGCCGAACGACCTGCGCTCGATCCTCGCGCAGTTGCACGCGGTCGCACCGTATCCGGTGACCCCGGTGATCAGGCCCCCGGTCGGTGACCCGGTGCTGATCAAGCAGCTGCTCGACCTCGGCGTGGAGGTGCTGCTCGTCCCGATGGTCGAGTCGGCCGGGCAGGCGCGGGAGCTGGTCGCCGCCACCCGCTACCCACCAGAAGGCATCCGCGGTGTCGGGTCCGCGCTGGCGCGGGCCTCCCGCTGGAACCGGGTCGGCGGGTACCTGAAGGGCGCCACCGAGACCGTGTCGCTGCTGGTCCAGATCGAATCCCGGGCCGGGCTCGAGGCACTGCCCGAGATCGCCGCGGTGGACGGCATCGACGGGATCTTCCTCGGCCCGGCCGACCTCGCCGCGTCCCTCGGCCACCTCGGTGAGCAGGCGCACCCCGAGGTGACGGGCGCGGTCGAGGACGCGATCAAGGCGATCACCGCCGCCGGAAAGCCGGCCGGCGTCAACGCGTTCCCGCGTGACCTGGCCGACCGGTACCTGGCCGCCGGGGCGCGGTTCGTCCTGGTCGGCGCGGACGTGACGCTGCTCGCGGCCGGCAGCGAGCAGCTCGCCGCCAGGCACCGGCCACCGGAGGACTAGTGGGAAACGAGCAGGGAGGCTCAATGCGACAGGTCGGCATGCAGATCGGCGCCGAGCGGCGGCTTGGCGGCGCCACGTTCGAATCGGTCGACCCGTACACCGGCGAGCCGTGGGCGATACTGCCCGAGGCGACCAAGGCCGATGTCGACGACGCGGTGCGCGCCGCGCGGGCGGCGTTCGACGGCGAATGGACCGCGATGACCGGCGCCGCTCGCGGCCGCCTGATCCGGCGGCTGGGCGAGCTGATCACGGAGCACGCCGATGATCTGGCGGACGCCGAGACGCGCGACAACGGCAAGCTGCTGCGGGAGATGGGCGGCCAGGTCCGCTCGCTGCCCGCCTGGTATGAGTACTACGCCGGGCTCGCTGACAAGATCGACGGCCGGGTCGTCGACACCGGGCGCGGCGATTTCTTCGGGTACGTCGCCCGTGAGCCCGTCGGCGTCGTCGCCGCCATCCTGCCGTGGAACTCACCGCTGCTGCTGCTCACCTTCAAGCTCGCCCCCGCGCTGGCCGCCGGGTGCACGATCGTCGCCAAGCCATCGGAGCAGGCCTCGGTGTCGATCATGCTGCTGGCCGAGCTCTTCGGGCAGGCGGGCTTCCCGCCGGGCGTGTTCAACACCGTCAGCGGCGCCTCCCGGCAGGTCGGCGAATGGCTGGTCGCGCACCCGGACGTGGACCACGTGTCGTTCACCGGTTCCGAGGTAACCGGCGCCGCGGTCGCCAAGTCGGCCGCCGGGCACCTCGCACCGGCCACCCTCGAACTCGGCGGCAAGTCGGCCAACATCGTCTTCCCCGACGCGGACCTCACCGCGGCCGCCAACGGCCTGGTCGCGGGAATCTTCGCCGCCGCCGGGCAGACCTGCATCGCCGGCTCGCGCGGCCTGGTGCACGAGGATGTCTACGACGAGGTCCTGGAGCGGGTCGCCGAGCGGGCCGGCCGGATCGTGATGGGCGACCCCAAGCTCCCGGAGACGGAGATGGGCCCGATCTGCTTCCCCGGCCAGCTGGCGAAGATCCAGAAGATGGTGCAGGAGGCCAGGGACTCCGGCGCGCGGGTTGTCACCGGCGGCGACGACCGCGAGCTTGGCGGGCTGTTCTACGCACCGACGATCGTCGCCGACATCACCAACGACGCGATGATCTGCCAGGAGGAGGTCTTCGGCCCGGTGCTCGCCTTGCTCAAGTTCGGTTCAGAGGAGGAGGCAGTCGCGATCGCCAACGACTCGCGCTACGGCCTGGCCGCCGGAATCTGGACCAGAGACATCCAGCGCGCCTTCCGGGTAACGAAGAAACTCCGGGTCGGCACGGTCTGGGTGAACGCCTACCGGACGCTGAACTTCGCGATGCCGTTCGGCGGGGTGAAGGCATCCGGCTTCGGGCGGGAGAACGGCACCGAGGGTCTGCACGAATACCTGCGGGACAAGGCGGTGTGGGTCGAGTTGACCGGCGGCACCCGCGACCCGTTCGTGCTCGGCTGAGCCGGCCCGATGACAGCTCCAGAGCCGCGGCCGGCGCCATCGCCTGGCCTCCCCCTCGACGGCATCACGGTCGTCTCCCTCGAGCAGGCGGTCGCCGCCCCGTACGCCACCCGTCAGCTGGCTGACCTCGGCGCTCGGGTGATCAAGGTCGAGCGCCCGGGCGGCGGCGACTTCGCGCGCACCTATGACCGCAGCGTCAAGGGCCTGGCCAGCTACTTCGTCTGGCTCAACCGGGGCAAGGAGTCGGTTGTGCTTGACCTTAAGTCGGCCGCGGGCCTTTCCGCGCTGACCGCCCTGATCGGCCGGGCCGACGTGTTCGTGCAGAACCTGGCGCCCGGGGCGTCGGATCGCATGGGGCTGTCGGCGGCGGCGCTGCGCGCCCGGGACCCGAAGCTCATCACCTGTGATGTCTGCGGCTACGCGGCGGACGGGCCGATGGGCGACCGGCGCGCCTACGACCTGCTGATCCAGTGCGAAACCGGGCTGCTATCGGTCACCGGCAGCGCGGACGCGCCCGCCAAGGCCGGCATCTCCGTGGCCGATGTCGCCGGCGGGATGTTCGCGTTCAGCTCCATCCTCGCGGCGCTGTACGCGCGTACCAGGACCGGCGACGGCGCGGCGCTGTCGGTATCGCTGTTCGAGTCGCTGACCGAGTGGATGTCGCAGCCGATGTACTACGCGATGTACACCGGCACTCCCCCACCGCGCACCGGCACCAGCCACGCCACGATCGCGCCGTACGGGACGCTGCGCACCGCGGGGGGCGGCTCGGTGCAGCTCGCGGTGCAGAACGACCGGGAATGGCGGCGGCTGTGCGACCAAGTGCTCGGCCGGCCCGGCCTCGCCGACGACCCGCGGTTCGCGACCAACACCGCCCGAGTGGCCAACCGGGCCGAACTGCACGCCGAGATCGAGGACACGCTGGCCGCCTACCCGGCCGAAAAGGTGCTCGAGCTGCTCGACGCCGCCCAGATCGCCAACGGCCGGATGAACACCGTCGTCGACCTGCTCAGCCACCCGCAGCTCGTGCACCGCTGGGCGGAGGCGGACTCCCCGGCCGGCCCGCTGCGCGCGCTGCCCTCGCCGATCAGCCTGGGCGGCGCCGCCCCCGCGCTCGGCGCGATCCCCGCCCTGGGTCAGCACACGGACGCCGTGCTGGCAGAGTTCGGGCTCGCTGACCCCGTGCGTACTGACAGCGGGGTCGTCGGCGAGCTTACTGACGGCGGGCCCGCTGACGGCGGACTCGACGCCCGCGATGAGGCCGGGGCGCTGTGATGAGCAGCGTGACCAGCGGCTGGAACCACGCGTACGTTCAGAATGATGAATTCGATTTTTTTACCGGTACAGAGAGGTTCCGATGACCTCAGCCAGGATGGTGGTGTGCGCATCGCACACGCCGGGGATGCTCCGCGACAAGGGGGCAGAATTCGGGCACGCGTTCCGCGCGGGCGTGGCGGAGGCCGCCGCCCGGGTGGCCGCGTTCGCGCCCGAGCTTGTGGTGTTCTTCGGCAGCGACCACCGGCGGGCCTTCGTCGATCCGGTGCCGGCCATCGCGGTGATGACCGGTGCCGAGGGGATGGGCGACCTCGGCTCGGCCACCGGCCGCTACGACGTCCCCGCCAAGATCGCCGCTGAGCTGGCGGGGCGGCTGCTTGACCGGGACTTCGACATCACCGTGGGGCGCGATATCGCGCTCGACCACGGCTTCGGGCAGACCTACGAGCAGCTCATCGGCGACCTGCCGGCGGTCCCGGTGATCCCGGTCTACCTCAACTGCGCCACACCGCCGCTGGGCCGGCCGGGTCGCGCGTTCGCGCTGGGCCGCGCGGTCGGCGAGGAGCTGTCGTACCTGGACCAGCGGGTGCTGTTCGTGGGGTCCGGCGGGCTCTCGCACTCGCCGCCGTCCCTGGTCTCGTCGGCCGCTGGCCTGTCCGACGCCGAACGGCTGGCCATGAACGAGGCGGGCCGCGAGGCGGCCAAGGAGAAGATCAACCCGTCGTGGGACGAGGCGCTGCTGTGCCGGATCGCCGACGATCCGGCCAGCCTCGAGCACCTGACCGCGCAGGACATCGCGCCCGCCGGGGTAGGCGCCAACGAGGTGCGGACCTGGATCGCGGCCATCGCGGCGGGCAACCTCCCCATGGAGACCGTCGTCTACCAGCCGGTCCGCGAGTGGATTACCGGGATGGCTATTTCCGCAAGCCGCTGACCTGCGGCTTTTCCGCTTTCGATGAAGGAGCGACAACGATGACGTTGGCCACATTTGGCACCCTGGCGGGCAAGGGCGTGGTCGTCACCGGCGCGGCGGCCGGGATCGGCCGGGCGACCGCGCTGTACCTGGCCGGCCAGGGGGTCCGGGTGGTGGTGTCGGACATCGACGCCAGCGGCGGGAAGGGCGTCGTCGCCGAGATACAGGCGGCGGGCGGCACCGCCGAGTTCGTCGCGTGCGACATCTCGTCCGAGTCGGACGTCGAGAATTTGATCGAACGATCGGTGGAGTCCCTCGGCGGCCTCGACTTCGCGGTGAACAACGCGGGCCTGGCCGACCACCCCGGCTTCCTGCACGAGCTGCCGGTCGACATGTGGGACAAGGTGATGGGCATCGACCTGCGCGGGACGTTCCTGTGCATGCGCTCGGAGCTGCGGGTCATGCACGCCGCCGGGCATGGCGCGATCGTGAACATGGCGTCCAACGCGGGCGTGAAGAACGCGCCGTCGATGGCCGCCTACACCTCGGCCAAGCACGGCGTCGTCGGGCTCACCAAGAACGCGGCGCTGCAGTACGCGCGGCACGGAATCCGCATCAACGCCGTCTGCCCGGGAACGATCCGGACGCCCGGCATCGCCTCGTTCCCCGAGGAGAACCAGAAGGTGTGGGCGGACATGATGCCGCTGGGCCGGATGGGCACGCCGGAGGAGGTCGCCGCCTGCGTCGGCTTCCTGCTGTCCGACGCGGCCGGGTTCATGACCGGCGCGGAGCTCCTCGTCGACGGCGGGCTCATGTACGACTGACGCCATATACGCCTGACGCGGGCGCGTCTCGACGCTTCTTGCTGTTATCCCGGCAAACTGAACGGCATCCGGCCCCTCTCCTCGCCCGCGCAGCCCTTCGCTCGCCCGCCTTCTCGCCCGCGCAGCCCTTCGCTCGCCCGTGCAGCCCGCCTTCCTCGCCTTAGGGCCAAAGTTGTACGGTGAACGAGCGACAAAGCGGGGCATATCGGGCAGTTGGGCGTACAACTTCGGCCCTAAGTTGGCTGGGAGCGCGCTGCAGACCAGTTGCATGCGAATCTTCTTGCTGTTATCTCGGGAGGAGGGACGATGGTCGGGCTCAGGTACGACTGAGCGGGCCGGTCACCTCGGCGCCGAACGCGGCGAGGGGGTCCGGCGGCGCGAAGTATGAGCACGCGCGGTGGAACGGCACGATTTCAGTCGCTGGCCGGCAGGGGTTTGGCCTCCTTGAGGCCCAGCGGCGTCCCGTCGATGCTCAGCCCGTACTGACCGGGCTTGGTGACGAGCAACTCGATCGCGGCGTCCCCGGCGAGCGTGTACCGCTTGCCGAGCTGGGTGCCCGCGGCCGGTTGGCCGGTGGCGGCGAGCCCGGGCTGCGGCTCGGCGGCGACATCGATCATCGGCTGCCCGCCGCAGGCCACGCCCAGGTCATCGGCCGGCGCCCGCACGACGATGACCTCGGTGCTGTCGACCTGGCTGCGCAGGCGCGTTCCCGGCTTCAGCTTCACGCTGCTACTCCAGTCTGAGTGTGCTTATGGGCCGGTAGCCGGGGGCACAAGCTCATGGCTCTAGCTCCAGGGCCCCGTTGGGGCAGCAGGACACGGCCAGCTTCGCCTGGCCGAGCCGGCTGTCGGGGACGACGCCGACCTGGATGTCGACCTGGCTGCCGCCATCCACCAGGAACAAGTCAGGGGCGATCGATTCGCACATGGCCTGGCCGGTGCACACGTCCTTGTCGACGACGATCCGCATCAGGTGTCCCCTCAGCTGCCCAGGCGCAGGCCGGGTGCCCGGCTGCCGAAGATATCGGTGGCCACCAGCTGGCCGAGCTTGGTGGCGTCCCAGCGCTTGCCCCCGTTGGAGACGGTGACCTTCCTTGTCCAGCCCTGCATGAGCGAGAGGTCCTCCCCGATCGCGCGGAATACCTGGCCGGTGACATACCCAGCCTGCTCGCTGGCCAGCCAGGCCACCACCGGGGAGGCGTGCGACGGGTCCTTGGGGTCGAACTCGCCCTCGGGGCGCTCGTCGGGCTCGGGAACGCTCCCGGTCCCGGAGATCGTGCCGGAGAGCCGGGTGATTCCGCCGGGACTGATCGCGTTCACGGTCACCCCGACGGACCCGAGCTCCAGGCTGAGGGTCTGGGTCAGGCCGACGATCGCCGCCTTGGCCGGGCCGTAGTTGGTCTGCCCGAAGTTGCCGAGCAGCCCGGCACCCGAGGTGGTGTTGATGATGCGGCCATAGACGGAGCCGCCGTCGCTTTTGGCGATCGCCCGCCATCGCTTCGCAACGGCACGGCAGACCAGCCAGCTGCCCCGCACGTGCACCCGCATCACCAGGTCGAAGTCGGCGGCGGACATGTTCCAGATGGCCCGGTCGCGGACGATGCCCGCGTTGTTCACCACGATGTCGAGGTGGCCGAACTCGTCGAACGCCTTGGCCACCATGGACTCGACCTGGGCCTCGTCGCCGACATCGCCGTAGTCGGCGATCGCCTTGCCGCCCTTGCCCTCGATGATGCCCACGACCACGTCGGCGTCCCGGCCGCTGCCCTCGCCGGACACCGACGACCCCAGGTCGTTCACCACGACGGTCGCACCGTGGGAGGCCAGTTCAAGGGCGTGCGCCCGGCCGATCCCGTGGCCGGCGCCGGTCACCAGGGCGACTTTGCCTTCAAGCAGGGAACTCATGAAACCTCATCTCTCATGCTCTTGCACCAGCGCTAGAAGCCGCGGAATTCCGGCGGCCTGCGCTCCATGAACGAGCGGACACCCTCGCGCGAGTCTTCCGCGCTGGACTGAATCTCCTGCGCCATCGCCTCGGCGAGGAAAGACGCGGCCCGGTCTCCGTCGGGCGAGGCGTTCAGCAGCCGTTTGGTCAGGCTGATGGCGGTGGTGGGCCCGGCCGCGAGGCGGCGCGCGAACTCGTCGGCCGCCTTGCCGAGTTCCGCCGCCGGCACCACCCGGTTGACCAGGCCGAGCGCCTGGGCCTCGGCCGCGGGCAGCTTATCGCCGAAGAACGCGAGCTCCTTGGCCTTCTGCATGCCGATCCGGCGGGGCAGCAGGTACGCGCCGCCGCCGTCGACGACCAGGCCGCGCCGCACGAACACCTCAACGAAGGAGGCGTCCTCGGCGGCCACCACAAGGTCGGCGGCCAGCGCCAGGTGCGCGCCAATGCCCGCGGCGGCGCCGTTGACGACGGCGATCACGGGCTTGCCGCAGTCGAGCACGGCCGCGACCAGGCGCTGCGCGCCGTTCATGATCTTGCGCATGCTGTCGGTAGCGCGCTTGGCGTCAGCGGAGCCCGAACGGGCGATCCCGCTGACGTCCGCGCCCGAGCAGAAGTGCCTGCCGTTGGCGGCGATCACCACCACCCGGACCTCGTTGTCCTCGTCGGCCTCGTTGATCAGCTCGATGAGGCGGTCCCGGTCCACCGGTCGCAGCGCGTTCGCCGCCTCGGGCCGGTTCAGCGTGATCCGGCGGATGCCGTCGGCGTCGCTGAACAGGACGGCGGCCTCGATCGCCGACCGGGTGCTCATGCTGTCTCTCTCGCTCATACAGCCACCGCCGCGCGGGGCGCCGGGCTGAATTCCGCGCGCAGGTGCTTGATGCCGTGCAGGAAGTTGGACCGCAGCGGCTCGGGCGAGCCGACCGCGGTGATGTCAGGCAGCAGCTCGAACAGCACGCGGAACGTGACAGAGAGCTCAAGCCGGGCCAGGTTGGCGCCGAGGCAGTGGTGCGGTCCGGGCGAGCCGAAGGTGACGTGCGGGTTGGGCTCGCGGGTGACGTCAAACGCCGTGGCGTCGGGGAAGTGGTCCTCGTCCTGGTTGCCCGAGCGGTACCAGAGCACCACCTTGTCTCCCTCCGCGAACTCCTGGTCGCCGAGCCGGACGCCGTCGCGGGTGACCGTGCGCCGCATGTGCAGCACCGGCGAGGCCCAGCGGACAACCTCCTCGACCGCGCGCGCGGTGTGCGCGGCGGGGTCGCCCTGCCACAGTGCCCGCTGCCGCGGGAACTGGGTGAGGGCGAGCAGCCCGTGCGAGATCGCGTTGCGCGTGGTCTCGTTGCCCGCGCCGACCAGCAGGATGAAGAACGCCGCGAGTTCGTCAGGTGTCAGGTTCTCCTCGGCCGTGGCCGCCACGAGCAGTGAGATCAGGTCACCGCGCGGCGTCCTGATCCGGTCTTGCGCCAGACCATGGAGCAGATCGGCGAGCCGCTGGCCCGCCGCGCCCACCGCCCCCGCGATGCCGCGCGGCGTCTGGTCGCTGACGTACTCGGAGTCGCTGGCGGCCATGATGATGTTGGTCTGCTCGAAGATGAACCGCTCCTCGCTGCGCGGGATGCCCAGCATGTTGTTCACGATGCGCAGCGGCAGCAGCGCCGCGACCTCGGTCACGAAGTCGCACTCGCCCTTGTCCGCGACCGAGCCGATGATCTCGCGGGCGGCGCGGTCCACGTCACCCCTGATCGCCGCGAGCGACTTGGCGGCGAAGCCGCGGGACACAATCCGCCTGAGCCGGGCGTGCTCGGGGTTGTCCCTGTCGATGAACGATCCCCGGTAGTCCTTGAGCCCGGGCGGCTGGTCGAAAATGTTGATGCCCTTGCCCGAGCAGAAATCCTCCGGGCGCCTGCTCACTTCCCGGATGTCGTCCATCCGGGTCAGCGCCCAGAAGCCGCCGCCGCGCGGGTTTCCGCTCAGGTCAAGCTCGGGCGCGAAAGGGCGCGGGCTGTTGGCACGGAGCCAGGCGAACAGCGCGTCGCGTTCGGAAACGGGACGGGTCCACCAGTCCAGGTCATCGAGCACGTCGACAGACAATCCTGGTCTCGCGGTCATGTAACGGGACCTCCTCGTCTGGACATTCTGACAGTTGCGTCACAAAGCTGCAAGTTGCCATCTAGCAGATAGAGAACTTATCCGCTAGCTTAGTGGCGAGAAAACTGACCGCACTAGGACCCATGGTTCTGACGTTACGTCACGGTGAGGAGACACGATGAGCGGCCCGGCGGGCACCCGCGGCACCGAGTACGAGATGGTCGTGGAGCGCGGCAAGATCGCCGAGTTCGCGGCGGCCATGCAGTCGCAGAACCCGGCCTATGCCGGGCCTGGCTCGATCGTGCCCCCCACGTTCCTGATGAGCGGCGCGCTCTGGGCGCCGGAAGGCGCGTCGGTTGAGGTCGGTTTCGACCGCAGGCGACTGCTGCACGGTGAGCAGGAGTTCATCTTCCACGGCCCGCCGCCGCGGGCTGGCCAGGTACTCAAGGTCAGGGACCAGATCGTCGACCGGTACGAAAAGCCGGGTAAGAGGGGCGGTATGATGCGCTTCGCCGTGGTGGTCACCGAGTACCGCGGCGAGGACGGCACTCTGGTCGCGGAGGCCCGCAAGACGCTGATCGAGACCGCGCCCAAGGCAGGCGCGTCCTGATGCCGCTTCAGGTTGGGGAGAAGGCTGCGGCCAGGGAGTACGGCCCGCTAACGACCCGGATGTTCGTGCGCTACGCGGGTGCGTCTGGCGACTTCAACCCGATGCACTACGACGACACGCTGGCGCGCGCGGCCGGCTACCCGTCGGTGTTCTCCCAGGGCATGCACTCCGCC
This sequence comes from Trebonia sp., assembly GCA_050013875.1. Taxonomy (GTDB): domain Bacteria; phylum Actinomycetota; class Actinomycetes; order Streptosporangiales; family Streptosporangiaceae; genus Trebonia. Next base: position 73,863 of record JBEKEK010000006.1, read on the forward strand.
GCGCTGCTCGCTTCGTTCGCCGTCGACTGGCTCGGCGCGGAGAACGTCAGGCGGTTCGCGGTGCGTTTCCGTGAGCAGGTCTGGCCGGGCGATGTGCTCACCTGCTCGGGCGAGATAACCGCGATCAGCCAGCACGAGAGCGGCCGCCTCGTTTCGGCTGAACTGTCCGCTACCAGGCAGAGCGGCGGCGTCGCGATCAGCGCGTCGGCCGACTTCCTGCTCACCCTCGTGCCGTTAATCTAAATAAATGACAGCACAGTCAGAAAACGAGACCTTCCGGCGGGAGGGCTACGGCCCGGCCAGCCTCGCCGTGGGCGAGCGCGGTGCGCGCACCCGCCAGCGGATAGTCGAGGAAACCCTCCGGCTATTCGAAACGCAAGGCTTCCACGCCACGTCGGTGGACAGCATCGCCAAGGCGGCCGGCACCTCCCGCTCCACGCTCTATCAGTACTTCGAGAGCAAGGAGCAGATCTTCGTCGAACTCCTTGACGAATGCGGCTCGGCCCTGATGCGGGTGGTGCGCCGGATCGGGCCCCTCGGGCCGACCCGGCTGGGTTTCGACAATCTCCACTGGTGGCTGGGCGAGTGGGCCTACGTGTACGACAAGTACGCGACGATGTTCGTGCAGTGGGCCAGCGTGGACACTCCGGGCACCAGCGTGCGCCCTTTGGTGACTGGCTTTACCCATTCCTATAACGCGCGGATTGCCACCCGCCTTGCGTCAAGCGGGGTCACCGGCCTCACGCCGGAAGACGCGGCCGTGGCGATGACGAGCGTCGTGCACCGGTTCAATTACTTCCGGCACATGGGCCTGGTGCCGCACCGGTTCACCCCCGACCAGCTGCTCGATGGCCTGGCCGTGTTCGTGCAGCTGCTGCTGTTCCCCGACACACCGCTCGAGGTCTTCGGCGTTGTCGAGCAGCCGGCCAGGCCTGCCCGGCGGCCCCAGGCGTCGGTGCCGTCGAACGACGCGTTCAAGCAGCTTCCCGACCGGCTTGGCGGACTGCGCCCGCGCGCGGCCGCGACCGTCACGCGGCTGCTCGACGCGGGGGCCCTGCTGTTCGCCGATCGCGGGTACCACGGCACCGGCGTGGACGACGTGGTGGGCGAGGCCGGCTTCGCGCGCGGCACGTTCTACAAGTACTTCGACGAGAAGCTCGACCTGCTGCTGCAGCTGACCCGTCAGTGCGCCGTCGAGATGCAGGTGCTGGTCGACGAGTTCGCGCTGATCGACCCGGCCAGCGAGGCCGGTCCCGCGCAGCTGCGCGGCTGGCTGGTTCGCTACCTGCCCTTCCAGACCCGCTACCTCGGAATAATGCGCGCCTGGCTTGAGGGCACCTCGAGCGATCCGCAGATGCTCGCGGTGGTCCAGGAGACGACGCGGAACATGCACCTGGCGTCTCTGCAGGTGCTCGCCCGCGTCAACCGGCCGCACCCGCTCGACCCCGACATCGCCGCGGTGATCCAGGGCGGCATACTCGAGCGGCTCCCCCAGGCGGTGCGCGAGGACGACCCCGAGCGCTCCGACTCCGACATCGTGGAGCTGATCGCCGAGGTCATGGAACGGGGACTGTACAACCCAGGCCCGGCTCGGTAACGAGCGCGGGAACCATTTTCGGTGAAGGAGACCTCATGACGGTCCTGTTCGACGTCGCCGACCACGTGGCGACGATCACGCTGAACCGGCCTGAGAAGCTAAACGCGTTCAACGAGAAGATGACCCGCGAGATCGCCGCGGCCTGGCAGCAGGTCCGCGACGACGACTCGATTCACGTCGCGGTGGTGCGGGCCGCCGGGGACCGCGCGTTCTGCACCGGCATCGATGTCTCCGAGGGCCCGTGGTGGGCTGACCAGAACGAATGGAACCAGGAAGACCCGGGCGTCAGGCTCGGGCCCAAGCAGCACCGCGTCTGGAAGCCGGTGATCACCGCCGTGCACGGGATGGCGGCCGGCGGGGCGATGTACTTCATCAACGAGTCGGACATCGTGATCTGCTCGCAGGACGCGACCTTCTTCGACCCGCATGCCAACGGCGGCATGGTCTCCGCGCTCGAGCCGGTCGGCATGCTGCGGCGCGGCGTGCCGCTCGGCGACGTGATGCGCTGGGCGCTGCTCGGCAACGAGGAGCGGATCACGGCGGCGACGGCGCTACGGCTCGGCCTGGTGACCGAGGTGGTGCCACGCGACGAACTGTGGCCGCTGGCGGACTCCCTGGCGGAGGAGATCGCCTCCCGGCGCCCCGAGGCGATTCAGGGGACGGTGCGCGCCATCTGGGAGGCGATCGACGAGCCGTGGGTGGTGTCGCAGCGGCACGGGCTCGCCTACACCCAGCTGGGCAACCGCGGGCGGCCGCAGACGCCACTGGCGGAGCGGGAGCGGCGCGAGCTGCGGTTGCGGTAATCACCTGGCGACAGAGAATTCAGCTGTGATTCTCACGAAACAGTGAAGCCACGAGCTATTTCAACCTGCTCTACGGCACGGGCGATCTGGTCGAGCATGGGCTTTTGCACGTTCCGTATGGAATAAGGCAAACTCAGCCGAGCCTTCCTGGAAAATATCCATTCCAGGTTCAGGAGCCAGTCCAGGAGCGTGGGCTCCGCATGGGAACCTTTGATCCATTCCGAAAATTCGGCCGTTACTCCCGGAATTACCATTGCCTCAGCGTTTTTCTTTTGAGCCTCGGACTTCTCGTCCGATACTTCGGCTGCTGCTGCAATGTCCGACAACAGCCGAAGAATCTCAGGATGAGCTACAAAATCAATTTGGAGCAGGAGCTCTATAAGCAATCTCATCCCACGAGGCGTCTGGACCCTACCAAGTATAATAAAAATCTCGACTATACTCCACTGTCGCCCATTCGCGATGGACCTAATTAGCCGCGCCTCATAGTAGCGTCGATAGAGATAGAACGCAATCAGACAGCAAGCTGCAATGCCGCCTACGACAGCGAGACCAATTGCAATGAATTTAAGTGCCAAGCTGCCATTCCTGCTCGTGACCAGGCTGGGAACATAGGCTACTCCGGCCCATATAAGTATTCCATAGAACAGGACGACGGGCAGAGCAGTGCGCAGCAGCTTTGGCATCGACGCTTGCCTGATGATAATCACGAGTCTCCGCAGCACCCCCACCAAGGCAAATATCGGGATAAGAGGCCACGAGAACTCACTAGTGGACCTCCGATGCTTGCAGACGTATCCCACCTCTGCTGGCCAACCTGCAAAATACGTGCCCGCGATACACGCCACGACGACTATAAGCGGACTGCGTGGCGGAACCGCAAAGGCCACTACTATCGGAAACACAGGGGCGGAGAGTCTAGCATAAATTACTGTAGCAGAAAATATCCATGAGTTAGGCCTGATGATCAGATTAGTTCCCCAGAGGCGATATACTGTCTGAGTAAACAGCATTCGTCTATAGCCCATGAGTCCTATTGTCACAAGTATTATCTCAGCTATTGCGCTCGGCCACAATATGACCGCGCATATAAGTACTTGAATGGCAGCCAATGCGTAATCGATTTTAGGCGCCAGGCTAAGCAGGCGCAGGGTCCGAATAAGAGGACGTGGACCGGGCAGTCGACGCACCTGAGCATTAAGAGCCACCTTCTGTTCAGTCAGATCACCGCTGGCCGCCATCTCGACCAACGTTTTTCGCACACCCTCGTATAGGCTAAGAGGTGGATCCGCCAGCCGACTTACACACAAGTAGGCCTCGCCGCCGAGAACTAGGCTGCCCGAAGCGAACGCCTCATCAAGCAACCAGATCGTGTCATCTTTACGCGCCACCAGCGCGAAGCTCAGAGCCCACTTCTTGTCATATCTCCTTCCCTTGTTCCAAGCAGACATCAGCAACGACCCCGCATCGGCACGGAATTCACTAGGAATATTTTCCGGTGTTTGCCCCAAGCCAGCGCTCAGTACGGCCAAAAGATGCATAGCACCAGGCGGCCAGCAATAACCACCAGTTGCGGTCTGCCGTTCTTCGTCTTCGATGGCCTTACGTGTCATAGGCGCAATCGCGCGCGTGGCCTCCTCGAGAAGAGGGGTTATCGCAGTCATCGGTTGCGTCTGCATGATCGTAACGGCAGTCTCTCGCCAGCGCCCGTCTACGAGCAGTTCAGCTACCGATACACGCTCCGGATTACGAATTACGACACAGGTAGCGAAGTACTCTTGGAATCTGCGGTGCGCGAATGTAAATGACGGCTCTCCACTGCCACCTGTATTTTCGCCAGCCCGGCCGAGCTTTATATACTCCAGCGCGTTCAGCACTGCATCGAGCCTTGCGATCGGTATGTAGTCAGTTCTGATCAGTGCCGAACGCAGAGCCTTCCTGGTGGGACTGAGACCAAGACCGAGTTCTGCGGCCATGGAAAAGGCAATTTCCTCCGCCAGTGCCCGAACGAGTTGCACACTTACTTTGTAACGTTTTTGTATGCGCTCCGCGTCGCGGGACAATCGCTGAGTTAGATAGCTCTCATAGACGGAGTACGAGCTTCCGGGAAATCTGCCTGTGGCTTGCACATACTCACATATAAGACCCAAGAACATCGGGTTTGTTGCTGACTGCCGAATCTCTGAGTCCGCTATTGCGAGGCCACCTTCAACTGTGCGGACTTGATCTGGATGAAGACCAGAGCGACGAATGAGATCAGCTTGCCTTCGGCCTGACAGTGCTACTATCTGGAAACGCGGCTCCCTGAACGTTTTGGGGCCGCGGAACTCTCTAGATGCAACTATCGCACGGCTCTTACGCATGCCAAACAGAAAGTTATGAATGGCCAGCGCATACTCTTCCACTGCATTATCAGCTTCTGTTGAACTCAGTATGTCCGGTATCTCGTCAAATGAGTCTAGTAGCAGAATCCACGATCCAGCTATCAAACCGCGATCGAATTCTTCATCCATGAATCGCTCGACGTCGCGATCGTTAACACGGACGATGCTCGCAAATATGAAGTCGCGGACGGAACTACTGTCAACGGGTCGACGTTCTGGATGAAATTCTTTGAGATTGACATACAAAGGTATTATGCAAGTCTCAGGAGATCTGCGCGCTCTGTCTGCGAGCTGTTCGGCTAGATGGCGAAGTGCCACGCTCTTACCTGCGCCTGGGTCCCCTTCAAGCACAATGAGAGGTTCGGCACTGCGTTCAAGCGCTCGCGAGAGTGACTTCTCGCGACGCAGTATGACCGTACGCGAACGCGAATGGCGAAGCCATGGTATTCGCCGCTGGCGACCTTCTACTTCGACCTCGGCTTCAAGATCCGCGAATCGCTCATCGTGCCAATTCTCTTGGCCGGCCAACTGTTGCAGCTGGTTCTGTATATGACGGGCAAATTGCCTGCGCCTCTCGAGGCGAAATTTCATTTCTGAGCTGTTGGCGCGGGAGAACGGCCAGAGCGGGATCAGCGCAGCTATCATCCAATATAGACCAAGGCAAATGGCAACTGTGGACAGGATTGCGAGCACTAGCTCCCACTTGGAATTCTTGGCGAGCAGCCACAATGGTATCGCCGCACCGACTCCTAGTAGGACGACGACTCCGCCGGCGGCACTCCAGGCGGCCGATCGCTCCCCATGGGAATCACTCATGGAGGAATCATATTCCGAGCGGACCGCTGTGTAACCCCTACGTACTTCCTGCGCTAAACGTCAGTGGCGCGCGGGTGCCGCACCCTGCTCGCCGTTGCTACCGTTGCTGTTGCACGACGGCACGGAAAGTGCGGTCTTGATCGACTGAACTCAATTAAGACGAGACCGAACACTCGACAGTCGCCACCCGATGGGACGAGGCGACAATTGCCGCCTAGCCGTAGGAGACGTGGCCCGTACAAAGGACCTTCGCGGAGCTGGCCGCCTGGCTGGGCTTATGGAAGAGTCCGGCACGGCTCAAGATCGCTGCGGGACCGCACCTATGGCCGTTGCGCAAAGATCCCGGTTGTGTAACTAGATAGGTAGGACGGGTCTCTCCCTTCGCGCTCGTGATGCTTCTGCTTCTGCCGCGGGTTTGGCGGGTGTCTATTGGCCGGGTAGGGCGTGCTGTGGTGTAGTGCGGCTCGTGCCCGAGATCCCTGGCGTGCCCGGCGATGCCGCCGGGCTGCGTGCTGCCAGCTGGTCACCTGCACGTCAGGCGCGGGAAGGACGCCACGGCATCGGCTCGCTCGACGCCCTCGCCCGCGCCCGCGCCCGCGAAGGCAACCCCTGGATCCCCGACGCCACATAAGCAAGCCCGGCAAGAAAGCACCGGCTATCCCGAGCCGCGACGGGAACCCTCCCGGTTAGCGCTGATCGGCGTTTCCCGTGCCGAGTTGCCGGCTGCCACATCCGCGGACGGGCCTTTCGGCCCGTGCCTCCGCGGCTGGCTGGCGCGTCGCGGCTAGCTCTGACTCGGTCCTTGCGGCGGTCGCTGGCCAGGGCACGCCGTCCCGACGCCGATGTCCACTTGCTGCTGTCTGCCGCCTGCCCTGACGATGACCGGCACGCAGGCCGGGTGATCAATCCAGTACCCGCCCGCGTAGGCCAGCCATCCGCCGCCCGTGCTGGCGCAGTTGCCGACCAGGACCCGGTGGCCGGGCGTGCCAGGCGCGCCCCACCCGATGCTAAGCCGGCTGGCGAACCGGCCGGGAACGATGAGCTCGAACGTGGTGCCCGGCCTGATCAACAGGCCGGCCTTCGCGAATAGCCGCAGCGACCCGTTGCCGTCGCCGGACAGGGACGTCTGCAGCGCCGGGTATCCGGGACTGGCTGGCAGCGCGACCACGCCAAGCACGACCTGCAACGGCGCGGCCGGGGCACTGTTGCCGATGAAGCTGCCGCAGTCCAGCGCGGATTCGGCGGCGGGCGGCGCCGAGGACGCTGACAGGCCATCTGGCCGGGCCGGGGCGTGCCCGGACGTGGCCGCCGGGCCGGTCTTCCCGTTGCCGGGCCCGCCGGCGCCGCTCGTGCAGGCCGCGAGCAGCATTCCGATCACTGCCGCGGTGACCAGGGCCGAGCCCCGCCGCGTCGGGCACATCACACCAGTCTGCCACCGGCCGGCCCGCGCAGGTGCGAGCTGACCACCCGGGCGAACCGGCGGCAACAGGCCGGCCGCTGCCGCTTGGCCGGAGTCCGCAGACTCGCTCAGGTATCCTCTACGACGAACCAACGGATCTTTACCGGCGGATACAGTTTTGGTCGGTATTCCGAATAGTGCTGGTTTCCGACTTTGACAGATTGCCCAATTTGACACGTCGGTCGAGGTCAGCGGGCCGCTGCTCAGCTGTCCCGGCGCAGGAGCAGGCAGCCGGCCTCGGGGCCGCCGCCGACGCCGACCGCGGCGACCTGGACGTCCTTGGCGATCTGCCGCTCGCCCGCCTCACGCCACAACTGAACGCAGGCCTCGTGCAGGAAGCCGTAGCCGTGCAGCCGGCCGGCCGACAGCTGGCCGCCGTGGGTGTTGATCGGCAGCTCGCCGTCCGGGGCGTAATACGCGGTGTTCTCAAGGAACGGGCCGACCTCGCCGTGCTTGCAGAAGCCGAGCGCCTCGATCCACTGCGTGGTGAGGTAGCTGAAGCCGTCGTAAAGGGTGGCGAAGTCCACGTCGGCCGGGGTGAGGCTGGTCTGCTGCCACAGGTGCGCGGCCGCGTCGTGCGCGGCCATGGTCGTCAGGTCGACCCGCTGGTCCCAGGTATGCCGCTCGCACAGCGCCGACCCGGCCGCCTCGATCGCGATCGTCGGCTTGCCCGTTCTGGGTGCCGTGCCGCGGCGGGACAGGATCACCGCGGTCGCCCCGTCACACGGGATGTCGCAGTCGTAGAGGGTGAACGGGTAGGAGATCATCCGCACCGACAGGTAGTCGTCGAGCGTCATCGGGGCGGTGAAGATGGCCTTCGGGTTCCGCACGGCGTTGCGCCTGGCGCTGAGGGCGACCTGGCCGAGCTGCTCGCGGGTGAGGCCGAACTCGTGCATATACCGCATGGCGTACATCGCGATCCAGTTCGCCGGGGACGCGGCGCCGAACGGCATCCGGAATTCCGCGTGCCCGCGGGCCCGTTCCGCCACCTGGGTGAGCGCCTGGGCACGTCCCGCCGCCTGCGCGGTCGACTCGCACACCGCGCGGAAGCAGAGCGCGTGGGTGGCGCGCCCGGTGGCGATCGCCGCGGCGGCGTCCATCAGCGTGCCGAGCTGGCCCGGGGTTTCCACGCCGCTCAGCACCCACGTGGTCCGCAGCCCGAGCGCGTCCCGCACCTCGTGCGTCGTCGCCCCGACGAAGCCGCCCTCGGCCTGGACCGGGCCCGGGTAGCTGGCGACCCCGTCGATATCCTCCGGTCGCAGGCCGGCGTGCGCGATCGCCGCGAGCGCCGCGTCGATGGCCAGGTCGACGCCACTGCGGCCGAGCTTGCGGCCCACCGCCGACTGCCCGACGCCGGTGATGACCACCTTGTCGTCGACGAATGTCATCGCACGCTCCCCGCTACTGGCCGGAACACCGGGACCCACACGTCTTCGTGATGCTCGAAGTCGACCTCGACCGGCAGGCCGAACCGCACGTCCTCCACCGGGCAGTCCACGATCTGCGTGGTCAGCCGGGTCTCGGAGTCCTCGGCGAGCTCCACGATCGCGATCACGTACGGTGTCGGGAACGCGTCACCGAACCATGGGTGCTGGTTAACCGTGTAGGTGGCCACGGTCGCCCGGCCGGACACCGCCTCCGGGCCGACGTCCCGGCTGTGGCACCGGAAGCACACCCCCACCGGCGGATGGAAGTAGCGCTGGCAGGAATGGCAGCGGTAGATCCGCAGCTCGCCCTCGGCGCCGCCGGTCCAGAAGGCCGCGGATTCCGCGGTCACGGCCGGCAGCACCCGGTAAGCGGGTCGGGTCATGGATGTTGCTCTCCTTCTGCTAGCTCGGCCAGGCTGGCGAGCACGGCGTCGGCGTCGGTGATCCGCGCGACGATGGGCAGCAGCCCACCCATCATGAACTGGTAAGACTGATCCGAGCTGCCCGCCACGCAGTCGGCCGGTATCCGCACGTAGTAGCCGCGGTTCACCGCCTCGATCGCGAGGCCCGGGATCGCCACGTCGGTGGATACCCCGGTCAGCACAATCGTCTCGACCGACCGCAGCCTGAGCGTGGCATCCAGGTCGGTGCCGTAGAACGCGGTGATTCCCGTTGTGCGGCAGCTGACGTGATCGCCGGGATGCGGAGCGAGTTCCGGGGGCGGGAGCGCATCGGGGGTGCCGGCGATCATCGTATGGTTCTTGATGGCAAGCGTGCCGAGCAGGGAGTTGGGCTTGAGCCCGGCCAGGTCGGGCCGGTGCGCTATATGGCAGTGCACGACGGGCAGCCCGGCGGCGCGGAAGGCGCTGGCCAGCAGCGCTATGCGCGCCACGATGCCGCGCTCGGCGGCCTGCGCGGCGAGAGCGGGCAGCCCGGACGCCGCGGGATCGAGAATGCCACGCTGGCACTCGCTTATGACCAGCGCGGCGGACCGCGGCCCACCAGGCCCCATGGCTCTCCCATCGCCTGCAGCAGCGCAAGTCTGACAATGTGACTACATGATATTCCCATTTCAAAGGTGCTTTGCAAGCCCTTAGGCTTGACATCATCTGACAGTAGTGCCACATTCCAGATCAGGCACACCTGGACAGGCAACGCGGTGTGGCACAACGGAGCGGGAGGCGGCATGGGCGAGCTCATGGCGGGCAAAGTGGCGCTGATCTCGGGATCGACCCGCGGCATCGGGCGGTCGATCGCCGAGCATCTGGCCGCGCAGGGCGCGCGGGTGGTCGTTACCGGCCGCACCGTGGAAAAGGGCGAGAAGGTGGTCAGCCGCATCAGGGAGGCCGGCGGCACCGCTGAGTTCCTCCGCCTCGACGTGACCGACGAGGACAGTGTCCGCTCGGTCATCGAGGAGACCGTGCGGCTCTTCGGCGGGCTCAGCACGCTGGTCAACAATGCCGCGCCGACCGAAGTGGTGGCGACCACGGTCAAGCAGCTGGCCGACTACAGCACCGAGGAGTGGAACCGGATCCTCACCGCCACGCTCACCGGCAACGTGTTCTGGGCGGCCAAGTACGCCTGGCCGCACTTGGCCGCGGCCGAGGGGGCGTCGATCGTCAACATCTCCTCCGGCCAGGCCATCGCGGGCTTCAAGGGATTCGGCGCCTACAGCGCCGCCAAGGCCGGGGTCTCCTCGATGACCAGGACGCTCGCCGTGGAAGGGGCCGCGGCCGGCATCAGGGCGAACACGGTCCTGGTGGGCCGGGTGGTGTCCGGACGCGGCGACTCCGGCCACCATACGGGCGGCGGCAGGCTCACCCGGCTTGGCAATCCGATGGACATCGCCTACGCCGTTGGCTACCTGGCCTCCGACCAGGCCGCGTTCGTCACCGGGGCGGAACTGGTCGCCGACGGCGGGTTCTCCATCAACGGTGACGCGGTGTCCGACGCCGAGGCCGCCGCGACGGCAGCAGCGGCCGACTGACGCTGACCCCGCCCCAGGGCTCGCCTTTACGTACACATGGTGTCAGAATAGTTCCTGTGACTTCATCCAATGCGCCTGCGGCGGCGATCACCGCGCGACCAATAAGCCCCGCGGAACTTGGCGCCTACGTGCTGCCAGGCCGGGTCCCCGACCCACGGCCAGCCCTCGACCAGGCGCGAGCGGCCGAGCAGCTCGGGCTCGGCACGGTTTGGCTCAGCGAACGCTGGGGCACCAAGGACTTCGCCGTACTCGCAGGCGCACTTGGCCAGGTTACGAGGCATACGAAGATCGCTTCAGGCATCACTCATTTCGGCGTGCGGCACCCGGCTGTGCTCGCGTCCATGGCGATGACAGCCCAGGGCCTGACCGGCGGGCGGCTCGTGCTCGGCTTCGGCCGGTCGGTTGACGCCATGTGGAAGGCGGTCGGCCTGCCGCCCGCCACCAACCAGGCGATCATCGACTCGGCCGCCATCCTGCGCCACCTCTGCAACGGTGACAAGGTGTCATATGACGGCCCGGCGGGGCGATTCCCTGCGATGCGTCTGTCCGACCTGCCCGACGTGCCCCCGCCGCCGCTGGTGCTCGCCGCCATCGGCCCCAGGACCCTGGCGCTGGCCGGCGCGCATTTCGACGGCGTGCTGCTGCACCCGTTCCTCACCCCGGACGCGGTCGCCCGCTCGGTCGCCACCGTCCGCCGCGCGGCCGTGGACGCGGGCCGGGATCCCGCGTCCGTCCGCGTCTACGCGACGGTGGTCACCGCCTCCGGTCTGCCACCCGAGGAGGAAACCGCGGTGGTCGGCGGCCGGGCGGTGACGTACTTCCAGATCCCCGGCTTCGGCGAGCGGCTGGCCGAAGCCAACGGCTGGGACGCCGCCCCGCTTGCCCGCCTGCGGGCGCACCCGGAGGTGAGCGGGGTCAAGGGAGCCGCGGACTTCGTGCGCACCCGCGACCAGCTCACCAATGCGGCCACGGTGCTGCCCGCCGAATGGCTGACGTCCGCCGCCGCGGTCGGCACCCCCGGTGAGTGCGTCGACCGGTTCCGTGACTACTTCACCGCAGGCGCGGATGAACTCGTCCTGCACGGCAGCACCCCGGACCAGCTTCCGCCGGTCATCGCCGCCCTCGGGCCCCCGGACGCCGACGGCGCGCCGCGAGCCTAAGGCCCATCGTGCCATCAGGCCATCACCAGGAAGGACTCCAGATCGGCATGCAGAGCAACGTCGCGGTGGCTGACTCCGAAGACCAGCAGGCGCTGGCCGAGGCGGTCACCCAGCTGCTTGAGCGGCACTGGTCCGCGGGCACCGCCCATAAGCAGATCGGCGATCCCGGATCGGTCAGCGAGCTGGCCCTCTGGCCGCGGCTAGCCGCCCTCGGCATCGCCGGTCTGCCGGTGGCTGAGGCCGCGGGCGGCGCCGGAGGCCGCTGGGCCGACCTCGCCGTCGCGCTTGAGGCCTGCGGCGCTGTCCTCGCCCCGACCCCGGCGGTCGCGGTGGCGGGGGCGATCGGAACCCTGACCGCGGTCGGCGGCGACGGGAGTGCCGGCGGCCTGGCTGCGGAACTGCTTGCCCGGATCTGCGCGGGCAACGTGGTCGCGACCGTCGCCTGGACCCAGCGGGGAGGCCTGTGGGGCGCCAGCGGCGGCTTCCGCGCCGAGCCCCTCCCTGAGCCCGCCGGGTCCACTGGGGCTGGTGCGTCCGGTGGACCTGGTGCCGGGACTCTGGTCAGCGGCAGCGCTGAGCTCATCCTCTCCCCCGAGGCCGGCCGTGTGCTGCTGCTCGCCGATACCCCCGGTGCACCGGACGCACCCGGCACTCCGCGCACTCCTCTCCTGCTCGTGGTGGACACGGCCGCCGAGGGCGTCTGCGTGCGCCGGACCGACGGCCTCGACCTGCTGCGCCCGCTCGGCGCGCTCGACCTCACCAGGGCCCGGGCGACAATCCTGGCCAGCGGTGACGCCGCGACCTCGGCCGTGCGGCACGGGCTCGCGACCGCGGCGGCGGCCCTGGCCAGCGAGCTCGTCGGCCTGGCGGGGCACTGCCTCGACGGGGCGGTCAGCTATGCGGCCGAGCGCCACCAGTTCGGGCACCCCATCGGTTCGTTCCAGGCGATCAAGCACATCTGCGCGGACATGCTCACCGGCGTCGAGCTGGCCCGCGCCGCCACCCGCCATCTGGCCGGCCTCCTCGACGCCAAGGCGCTCGCGGACGCCAGTGCTCTCGAGAGCGCCGATGCTCCCGGCGACACCGGGGCGCCAGCACGGGTGTCCGGGGCGACAGCGCGGGTGTCCGCGGACGACCTCGACGACGCCGTCGCGCTGGCCCTGCTCAAGGCGGTGTCGGTCGCGCAGGACGTGTCGGCCGGCTACATCCAGGTGCTGGGCGGCATCGGCTTCAGCTGGGAGCACGAGGCCCACCTGTACTACCGGCGGGCGGGCGCGTCCGCGCCGCTGTTCGGCACGGCGACCGCGCACCGGACGCGGCTCGACCCGTCGAACGCGTCGCGCGCCGCCGACGGCGGGAAGGCGCCCGCCATCACCGCCCCGCCCCCGGGCACTCCGGCGGCCGAACTGGCCGCCCACGTCGCGCGGCTGCTCCCCGAGCACCGCCGCAAGTGGGGTGACGATGACTCGTTCACCGCGCGCCTCGACTGGCAAGCCGCGCTGCACGCGGTCGGCTGGATCGCCCCGCACTGGGCAGCCGAGTTCGGCGGCCGCGGCCTGGACATCGTCGATCAGGTGGCCTGCGACCGGGTGCTCGCCCAGTACCGGGCGCCGGACCTGGCCGGGGTGCTCGGCGTCAATAACGTCGCGCCCACGCTGATGCGCTACGGCACGCCCGAGCAGCGGGCGCACCTGCACGGCATCCAGGCCGGCACCGAGGTGTGGTGCCAGGGCTTCTCTGAGCCAGGCTCCGGCAGCGACCTCGCGTCGCTGCGCACCCGCGCCGTGCTCGACGAGGGCGCCGCCGAGTTCGTGATCAACGGCGAGAAGATCTGGACGTCGGAGGGCATGGAGGCCGACTATTGCATGCTGCTGGTCCGCACCGACCCCGACGCCCGGCCGCATAAGGGCATTTCCGCGCTGCTGGTGCCGATGGACTCCCCCGGCATCACCCGGCGGCCGATCACCCAGATCACCGGCGAGGGCGGGTTCGCCCAGGTGTTCTTCGACGATGTCCGGGTGCCGCGCAGCGCCCTGCTCGGCCCGCTGCACGAGGGCTGGACGGTCACCATGACCACGCTGAGCTTCGAGCGCGTTGGGGTGATCATGATGGCGGGCCGCCTCGAGCAGACGATCCTCGACGTCTTGGCCGAGCTCGCCGGGCGCGAGCTCGACCAGGGAGTCCGGCTCGAGCTGGCCGACCGGTTCACCGAGGCACGGCTGCTCGGCCTGCTCGGGCAGCGCGCGCTCGGCCGGATCGCCGAGGGCGGCGCGCCCGGCGCCGAGCACTCCGTCATCAAGCACGCCTGGTCGCTGGCGATGCAGTCGGTAGGCGCCAGCCACCTGGCGGCGCTCGGCCTCGACGGCATCAGCGGTCCGTCCCTGACGTCCGCGCAGGCCGCCTACCTGCGCTCTCGCGCCGCGACGATCGCGGGGGGCACTACCGAGATCATGCGCAACATCCTGGCCGAGCGAGTCCTGGGGATGCCGCGTTGAGCGCTGACCGCAACCGAGCGCACGTGACCGCCCCCGTCCCTGACCTCCCGCCCGCGCCGCCCACCGCCGTGCACCGGCGCAGCATCATCATGGACTCTGGGCCCCGCGATCGTGCGCACCAGCGCCGCGTCACGCCACCGGCAGGCCACCGCCGACCCGGCCAGCGCAGGGCCGGCCCCGCTCCCCCTCGGCAGCTGCCACGTGTGGGCGCCCGACGGCCCCGGCGTTCGCAAGATCGAGGCGGGCTGGGTCCCCGGCACTGTGCCCTTCCCCGTCCCGCCCGTCGCCACCATCACCTGAGAGCAAGATCAGTAAAGATCAAGATCAAGGCTCAGAGGAACGGACCGTGGCGTCTGTCCCACCCACCGGTCAGCCCCACCGCGCAGCGCGTAACTGGAGCGTCAATGCCTACGTCAAGACCTGGGACGGGTACACCGGCATCGCGGAGGGCATTTACCCTGCCTCCGGCGCTGACCCCGTGTCGGCCCTCGTCGCGGTGGCCGACGACGCGCAGGACGCGCTCATGCACGCGCTCTTCGCGGCGTGGCCGGTGTGCCCCGTCCACCCGCTTGGCGTTCACGCCCGGGACCGCGAGGGGGCCGCCGTCTGGTGGTGCTCAGGTGACGGCGGCCATGCCATCACGGCAATCGGCGAATGGCAAGGTCGCTGACCAAGCGGCATCCCGCCTCGTGGCGTACAAAGTGCGCACGAAGCTGAGCCAAGTCGGGGCGCCCCATCAACAACATTGTCAGCGTGCGACTGGACGGAAGCCCTTGCCGCGCCCCCTCGACTCGTCTCCCATCGCCACGATGAGTGACCGCGCCGGGATGTCAAAGATGGCAGTACGCGCCGAACGCCGATTTACCGGACGGTGGACGCTTCGACCGGTATGGCGGACCGCGCAGATCGCTGTCGCAGCGCTGTGGGTCAGGTCCGCAGCATTGATGAACTGTTCTCATATAGTGATCCTTGCCTCCTTCCGGCAAGATATGAGTATTGGGCGATCCAGTGGACCGTCGGCGCGTGCGCCGCAGGTGGCTATGGATACAGGCACGCCTCCCAGAGTGACGCGCAGAAGGGCGCAGTTGTGGAAGAGACAGGTATCTATCGAGCCGAGATGACGGTATCGGACCCCTCGCAACTCCGGTCACTTGAGCATCTCCTTGGGATGGCTGGCCCTAGTGTGCGGGTACTGCGTGCCCCGGGGCGCCCTGGTCCCTCAGAGCAGGGTGCAGTCGATATACTTGTTGTACTGGCTAGCAGTAGCGGTGTAGTCGCAGCGATTAAGGTTCTGCCGGAGTTCCTAAGATCCCGGAAAGCGAGCCTGTCGATCACCATGACGGTAAAGGGTAAGCCCTTCTCTATCACGGCGGCTAATGTCGACGAGGTGATGCCAATCCTGGAGCGGCTTCTAGATGACTGACAGGCCGCCGCTGCGGGATTACTCACGTTCCCGCGCAGTAGTAATGGGAACCTGGGATTATGATCATCTTCCCCCAGTCCCGCCTGCCGAAAATAGCCTAAGGCGTATGATCAGCCTTTTGACCGGGCCTCTTTGCGGTTGGCCCAGGGAGAGAATTACCACACTTGCGAATCTTTCCGGGCCCGGCGACATTCCCGATCAGCTGATCACAGCATTTGAAAGTACTACTGATGTTGCGCTATTTTACTATGTCGGCCACGGGCAAATTGATAGGCAGGACGAGTTGTGCCTCGGGCTCGCGGCGTCGAGTAGCGAGCCGAATCATCGGACCACTACCAGCTTGCCATTTCAGGCCGTGCGTTCAGCGCTGCTCGATTGCCCAGCGGCTACCAAGATTGTCGTCCTTGACTGCTGCTTTGCCGGGTTGGCCAACCAGCCAGCGAACACACTCGCCGCGTTTGCAGACGATGTGATCGACAAGGCCGGAGGGACTGGCGCTTACACGATGGCTGCGACAAGCGCCTATGCCACGGCATGGTACGAAGGCGCTGAAAGTGCAGAGGAGCCACAGACTTTCTTTACTAAGTATTTCGTCGACCTGGTCCAGGCGGGCATGCCAGGTAAGCCTGCGGCTCTGCGGATACATCAGTTGTTCTTGGGCCTGCGTGACAACCTTGCCCGAGATCAACGTCCAGTCCCTCAGGAACGAAGCATCGATGCCGCTCGGGAGTTCGTGTTTGCCCACAACGCGGCACCGCCTGAAACCCACTTCGACCCTGATATCGAACTCCAACGCCTGAGTCTCCGCATGGCCCAAGCCGAGAGGCGAGAGCAGGCCAGGCTGGCCGCAGAAATTGTTAGTGCACGTCCCCCGAATCATTTCGAACACATTCTCGACCAGCCAACTAACGTCACTGCTAATAGTGAAGCGATCAAGAAATTCCGTGACGAGCTGCGCGAAGAGATGACTGAACGATTCCCGCGATTGCTCGCCGACCATGAGTTTCTCCAGATGGCTCGGCTCCTCGTCGATGGCAGACTAACCAAGGCAGCCGGATTGCTGTTCGCGAAGGAAGCGACGGAAGTAAACCCTGCAGCCATGGTCCACTGCGCGAGATATTTGGGCGTCGGTCGGGACTCCCCGAGGGAGGTTGAGAAGCTTGAAGGACCATTGCGTGACCAAATTGTGGCAGCGCGGGAATTCGTCTCGAAACATACCCGCGTTGGTGAGTTCCCGAGCTATTCACAATCGCAGTCGGCCGATAGCTACGCGTACCCGATGATCGCGGTCCGCGAAATAATTGCTAACGCTCTCGTCCACCGGGACTACGCCGTTAGCAATGCATGCATACACGTTCGACTTTTCGCGGATCGGCTGGAAGTGACCAGTCCCGGTACCTGGCTGGGACGCGAGCTCGAGGAAGGCGCGGCTAATGATCTATCAGATCTTGTGGGCGAGTCCGTTAAGCGTAACATTCGCCTGGCCAACATTCTCTCCTGGATCCGATTGGTGGAGGGTGAAGGTAGCGGTGTCCCGTCGGCTCTGCAGGACTGCCGGATGAGAGACGTCTCTGCACCGAGCGTGGTTCAACAGCAAGGATTCATCACCGTTACGTTTTCGCAAAGCGCGTTCATAAAGCCCGACCGCAGGATTTCCCGATCGCCGGGCCGGCCGTTGCCTGCCGAGAAAGCATCGCCGCCCGCCGGGAAGGTATCTCTGACTGCCGAGAAGGCATCGCCGCCCGCCGAAAGGTCATCGCTACCAGCTGACATCGCCGGTTTCGTAGGCAGGGAGTCTGAGCTGCTGGATCTCGCTGCATTTCTCCGCGACGAGGAGAGCACGGCTGGCCGAGTGTCGGTTAGCGTGATCGATGGGATGGCCGGCGTCGGGAAAACCGCCTTGGCTGTGCACGCAGCAAACATGTTTGCAGGGAGGTTCACCGACGGTCGGATCTTTCTTCCCCTCCACGCCTATACGCCTGGCCAGCCTCCTGTCGAGCCGGCTGAGGCGCTTACAGCTCTGCTCCTGAGAATGGGTATATCTCCGCAGTCCATTCCCACTGAGCTAAATGCGAGGCAGGCGTTGTGGCGGGACGTGATGGCGACGAGCAAAACGCTCGTGCTGCTGGATGATGCAGCGAGCAGCGAGCAGGTCATACCACTGCTGCCTACAACGGCGGAGACGCGAATGCTCATCACGAGCCGCCGCCGTCTAACCGGCCTGGACGAGGCACTGCAAGTCCCCCTGGATGTTCTTCCCGCTGCTGAGGCAGCGGAACTGTTTGTCCGCGTGGCCCACCGCCGGGAACTCTCCCCACAGGACGAGGCTGTGGCTGAACTAGCCCGACTGTGCGGCTATCTGCCGTTGGCGATCAAACTGGCAGCCGGGCTTCTCAGTCATCACCCATCCTGGACGCCGGTGCACCTGGCCACCGAACTTGCCGCAGAGGGGGATCGCCTGGCCGGCCTATCGGTCGAGAACTCATCAGTCGCCGCGTCCTTCGGATGGTCCTACAACAACCTTCGTGCAGACCTGCAGAAGTTGTTCCGTCGACTCGGATCGCACCCGGGCACCGGGATAGACGTCTACGCCGCGGCCGCCCTCAACAACACCGATGAAGTCACTACGGCACGGCTCCTAGATGATCTGTTCAGTGACCATCTAATCGACGAGCCCGCCCCTGGCCGCTACCGTTTCCATGACCTCATCCACGAGTACGCCCGTGCGCTCGCCGGGGCGGATTCGGATGCCGAGACCAGCGCAGCTACTGATCGGCTTCTCGACTATTACCTCTATACTGCAAGGACTGCCGATCGCCAACTCAGCCCGCGCCGACGATCACCGACCTCGTACACGACGGGTACGCCACCTGCGAGCGCGCCGCACTTCTCGGCCCGAGATGAGGCGACTGCGTGGCTGGGCGCCGAGCGCCTTAACTTGGCAGCAGTTACTAGATTCGCCGCGAGCGAAGGCCGGACGGGCCATGCGATCGACATCGCGGCCGCCATGCATGCCTTCTTGCGCCTAAGCGGCTATTGGGACGAGGCTCTCGCCCTACACAGCACTGCGCTTGACGCCGCACGCGCCTCCGGTTCCGCGTCTGCAGAGGCCAAAGCCCTAGAGAACCTAGGGGAGATACACCACTTGCGAGGGGAATATCCGGCGGCCACTACCAGCTTGACGACGGCGCTCAGGGCATACCGTGATTTCGGCGATCACTTTGGGCAAGCCAACGTCTTGAGGAACCTGGGAGTCGTGCAGCGGCTGACCGGGGACTACCAGTCAGCTCGCGCCAGCTTGGCCGAGGCGCTGAATCTAAGCCGAAGCCTCGGCGACCGCCTAGGAGAAGCTGAGGCCCTGAACGACATGGGGGAGCTATCGCTCGGTTCCTCTTCGCCGGCCGAAGCCATTAGCTATCATCAGGAGGCTCTTGCGGTTGCGACCGCGATTGCCTCGCCACTCGAGGAAGCGCGCGCTTTTGAAGGAATTGGCCAGTGCCAAATCCGCATTGGAGAAAGCGGCGATTATGCTGCTTCGCTTCAGCAGGCCCTCGCGGTCTATCAGAAGATCGGATCTCCAAATGCCGAACGGGTGAAAACAGCATTGCTGCGAGCGCTTTGATGAGCCGCACGATTAATTGATCTTGTGAACAATGGGCTACGCCCGCAGCCGGCGCCTCGGCGTTGCTGAGCGAGTCGATCGTTTGGTACACCAGCTCGGTGGCACCCATCGCGGCGGCCTGATTCGGGTCGCTTACCGGCCGGGGCCGTTCGGGAACTTGAGCAGCGAGCCCGCGTCGACGCGGATCTGCTGGCCGGTGATGTACCTGGCCTCGTCCGAGGCGAGGAACAGCACCAGGTTGGAGATGTCGACCGGCTCGACGTACGGGATCGGCATGGCCTGGAAGTAGGTGAACGCCGGGATCACGTCCTCACGGGTCGGGTTCTCCAGGTCGGGCCTGAACATGCCGTACAGGCCGTCGTTGTGCAGCAGGTGGGTGTTCACATTCGTCGGGTGGACGGCATTCACCCGGATGAACCGCGGCGCGAGGTGCAGCGCCATCTGCTCGACATAGCCCATCAGCGTGTGCTTCGCCCACCCGTAGCCCGCACTGCCCGGGCCCATCGCGGGATTGTCGACTGTGTTCGGCAGCATCGCGGCGGTCGAGCCGGTCACGATGATCGAGCCGAACTCCTTCAGGTGCGGAATCGCAACCGCGACGGCGTTCATCACGCCGATGAGGTCGACGTCGGAGGCGTCGACGAAGTCGAGCGGGTCCGGGTCGCCCATCGCCATCGGCAGGATGCCGGCGTTGGCGCACAGGATGTCAAGGCGGCCGAACTGGGCGACGCCGTTCGCCAGCGCCTCGCGGAGCTGGTCGCGCGAGCGGACGTCGGCCTTGCTGGCGATGATCCGGCGGTCCAGCGCCTCGACCAGCCGGACGGTCTCCTTCATGTCCTCCGGCGTGGACAGCGGGTACGGGTTGGACTCGATCTGCTCCATCAGGTCGATGGCGATGATGTCCGCGCCCTCCTGGGCCAGCCTGACGGCGTGACTGCGGCCCTGGCCGCGCGCGGCGCCGGTGATGAACGCGACTTTTCCTTCTAGACGGCCAGACATGGCGTCTCCTTCCGTTGGGTGCTTGCTTCACTGCGTGGCACGAAGTGCGGCTGGGTGGGCGACGTCAGACCCAGCCGATGGCCTTGGTCTCGGTGTACTGCTGGAAGCCTTCGATGCCGTTCTGCCGCCCGATGCCGCTGCTCTTGTAGCCGCCATAGGGCGAATCGGCGCCGTACCAGAGGCCGCCGTTGACCCCGATGGAGCCGGTGCGGATCCTGTTGGCGATCGCCATCGCACGGTCGGGGTCGGCGGCGAACACGCCCCCGGACAGGCCGTACTTGCTGTCGTTGGCGATCGCGATGGCATCGGCGTCGTCGTCGTAGCCGATGACAGAGAGCACCGGGCCGAAGATCTCCTCCTGCGCGATCGTCATCGAGTTGTCCACGTCGGTGAACAGCGTCGGCTCGATGTAAAAGCCCTTGTCCAGGTGAGCGGGGCGGCCGCCGCCGAGGGCGAGCTTGGCGCCCTCGGCGACACCCTGGTCGATGTAGGACTGCACCCGGTCCCGCTGCCTGGCGCTGATCAGCGGGCCCTGGAAGGTGGCCGGATCCGTCGGGTCGCCGTACGGGATGTGCTTGAGGACCTCGGTCAGGATCGCGACGCCCTCGGCGTACCGGGACCGGGGCAGCAGGATCCTGGTCTGCAGCGCGCAGCCCTGCCCGGCGTGCATGCAGACGGCGGCGCCGCTGGGCAGCACCGCGCCGAAGTCGGCGTCATCGCAGACGATCATGGCGGACTTGCCGCCGAGTTCGAGGAAGACCCTCTTCAGGGTGGCCGCGCCCTTCTCCATGATCCGCTTGCCGGTCGCGGTGGAGCCGGTGAAGGAGATCATGTCGACTCGCGGGTCGAGCGTCAGTTCCTCGCCGACCAGGTGGTCGGCGGACGTCACCACGTTGACCACGCCCGCGGGGATGTCGGTCTTCTCCGCGATCAGCCGGCCGAGCCGCGTCGCGTTCCACGGCGTGTCGGGCGCGGGCTTGAGTACCACCGTGTTGCCGGTTGCCAGGATCGGCCCCAGCTTGTTCGCGGTCACTTCGAACGGGAAGTTCCACGGCACGATCGCGCCCACCACGCCGACCGGCTCCCGCCGCACCGCGCGGTGTGACGGGAAGCCGATGAGGCTGGTGTCGGGCAGCCGCCGCTCCCATTCGAACTCGCTGATCATCTTCGCGGGCCAGCGGAACGCGTCGGCCAGCGGCCAGTCGAGCTGCGCCAGGTAGGTGACCGCGACCGGCGTGCCCACCTCGGCCACGAGTTCCGAGCGGAACTCCCCGACCTCGGACTCGATCGCTTCCTGCAGCTGCAGCAGGCAGCGGGCCCGCAGTTCCTTGTTGACCGACCAGTCCGTCTGGTCGAACGCCCGCCGGGCCGCGCCGATGGCGCGGCGCATGTCGTCAACGGTGCCGTCGGCGGCCTGGCCGAGCACTTCCCCGGTGGCCGGGTTGATGTTGTCGAACGCCCGGCCGCCCGATGCCCCGACGAGCTCACCGTCGATCAGCATCCGGCGCTCGGGGGTGTACGGCTGAAGCTGAGCAGGTGTCGTCATTGATATCTCCTCCTGAACCGGGTCAGCGGGGCAGCCCGAGGACCCGTTCGCCGATGATGTTGCGCTGTATCTCTGAGGTGCCGCCGCCGATCGAGGAGGCGTAGGAGCGCAGGTAGTCGCCGGTCCAGCCGCCGGGTAGCCACTTGGAGACGAAGCGGAGCGAATCGGGGCCGAGCACGTCCATCGACAGCCGGGCGACCCGCTGCTCGATCTCGGAGAAGTACAGCTTCACAATCGAGCCCTCGGGACCGGGCGTGCCGCGGCGGGCGCTTCGCGAGATCACCGCGTAGGTCATCGCGCGCAGCGCGGCCACCTCGGCCCGCGCCGTCGCCAGCCGCACCGCCAGGGACTCGTCGGCCAGGGCGGTGCCCCGCCGCAGCGGGCCCCGGAGCTGGCCGGCCAGCTCGATCAGGTGCTCCACGGTGGATGCCAGCCGGACCTGTCCCGCGGTGAACGCGGTGCCGCGCTCGAACGACAGCGTCGACATGGCGACCCGCCACCCGTCGTTGAGTTCACCGACGACGTTGGACAGCGGGATGCGGACGTCGTCGTAGAAGACCTCGCAGAACTCGCTCTCACGGTCCATCGACTGGATGGGCCGCACGTCGATGCCGGGGCTGTGCATGTCGCAGATGACCCAGCTGATGCCCCGGTGCCTGGGTGCTGCCGGGTCGGTGCGGACGAGCAGTTCCTGCCAGTCGGCGACGAACGCGGAGCTCGTCCAGATCTTCTGCCCGGACACCACGAACTCGTCGCCGTCGATAAGGCCGCGGGTGCGCAGCGACGCCAGGTCGGACCCCGCCTCGGGCTCGGAGAACCCCTGGCACCAGAGGGCGTCGCCGCGCAGGATCGGGAGCAAGTGGGCCGCCTTCTGCTCCGGGGTCGCGCACTGGATCAGCGTCGGGCCGGCGTGATTGAGCCCCACGAACGTGCTGTCCAAGCTGGACAGGGCCGCCCGGCCGTACTCCTCGTACCAGATGAGCTGCTCCAGCAGCGACAGGCCGCGGCCGCCGTACTCCCTCGGCCAGGAAATCCCTGCCCAGCCGCCGTCGTACTGAGTCCGCTGCCACGCCGTGTCGTAGGCCCGGATACCGGTCGGGTCGGACGGGCGCGGCGCGGCCGGCCGGTGTTCGGCCAGCCAGCCGCGGACCTCCTCGCGGAAGTCGCGCTGCCCGGCCGAGAAGTCAAGATCCACTGTTACCAGCCCTCCGCGTGGTCGCTCCAGGAAGATGAGCCGTCAGCGCGGGCGCATAGCGCAGGAACCGAAGCGTGTCATTCAGGTGCGTGCAGCTGCGCGGGCCGGCTAGCCGCTCCCTGACGGTCCCGGTGATATCGCGCAGCGGCGCTCCCGCCAGGTCGGCGGCGTTCGGCGCCGCCAGCGAGCATTCGCCGAACGGCAGCGCGTGCGGCACCACGTCGACGCGCTCAAGCGGATACCCCCCGGCTGCGGACCCCTGGCCGGGCGCGACGCGGGCGTGCACCTCGTACTCATGCAGCGCGCCTTCGCGCAACCCCGCGTCGAAGTGGCTGTCCCGGTAGTACCCGAAGATCTCGTACCCGCTGCCGGTGGCGGTCACATCCAGAATCCTGCGGCGCCGCATCGACCTCGGGCGCGGATCGGGCTCGGCGTGGAAATACGATGTCATCGACGCCACGGCGGTGGCCGGCGGCGTTCCGGTCAGGATCGGAACGCCGGACCGTACCCGGGTGTCCGCCGTCGCGCCGGGCGTCCAGCCCACGCAGATGCCCACCATCGGCGAGCGTCTGCCGGGGCGCGGCCCAGGGGCGGCCATCCCGGGCCCCCCGGCCGTGTCAGCCGCTTCGGCCACCCCGTCCGCACCGGTCAGCCCGATCAGCTCGATCATCCGCGCGTAGCCGGAGATCAGCCGGATGGTCGGCAGCTCGTCAAGCACCGCCGACTCAAGCGACGACGGGTCAAGCTCGTCGAGGCCGGCCAGCCTGGCCCGGAACCCCCGCACCACGGTCACGCCGATGAGGGGATCAGTCACCGCGGCGGGAAGCTCCGACTCGATGCCGGCGACCCGCGAGGCGGGGTCGAGGGTAATGCTCATCCGCGCCGCGCGCAGCACCCGGTCATCGCCGCCGGTGACCAGCAAGTCACGCGCGGAGGCCGTCACTCGCAGCCCCGCGCTCCAGTCGCCGTCCGGGCTCACCTCGAGCGAGAGGGTGCGCCGCACCGTGCCCGGGGCGGGATCTGGCAGGGACGTCAGCATCGGCGGGCCTGAAAGTTCACGCGCTTACAGGGGTGCCGAGCACGTCGCTGACCAGGTCCCGGCGGATCAGCTTGCCGGTCGGCGTGTGCGGCAGTTCGGACCTGAAGACGACTTCATCCGGCGTGCGCGAGCCGCGCAGCCGGGCCCGGGCATAGTCCCTGACGGCGCCGCCGTCAAGCCCGGAGCCGGGCTCGGCGACGACCACCGCGACGATCCGGGTTCCCCACTCGTCGTCGGGCAACCCGATCACCGCGACCTCCTTGACCTCAGGATGGGTGATGAGCACGTCCTCGATCTCGGCCGGGGCGATGTTCTCGCCGCCGCGGATGATCGTGTCGTCGGTGCGCCCGGAGATGAACAGGTAGCCGTCACGGTCGAACCAGCCCTGGTCCCTGGTGTGGAACCAGCCCTCGTCGTCGAGCACGGACCCGGACCCGAGGTACTCGCCGGACACCTGGCTGCCGCGCACCCAGAGCTGCCCGGGCTGTCCGGCGGGGAGGACCACGCCCGAGGCGTCCCTGATCTGGCCCTCGACGCCGGGCACGAGCCGGCCGGCCGAGCCGAGCCGCTCCCTGGCGGCGGGGTCGGCGGCGGCGAGCGCGTCCCGGTGATCGTCCGGGCCGAGCACGGCGATCGTCGAGCTTGTCTCCGTCAGCCCGTAGGCGTTGGTGAAGCCGACGCCGGGCATGCAGGTCAGCGC
>JBEKEK010000007.1:0-94770 GCA_050013875.1 Trebonia sp.
GTCACCGACAGCACCCTGAAAGAGCAGGTCATGCGCGCCTACCCGCGCGAGGTCCCCAAAGGCGCCCCGATGTTCGCCCGGGCCGGCATCACCACCAGCCCCGACCCCGACGCCTTCGCCGCGGCCGCCGGCCACGTCGCGGTATTCCAGATCCGCCCAGCGCCGCCAGCGCGGCGAAACGAGGATGCGCCATGACCGTTCTGGTGACAGGTGCCCGGGGGGACGTCGGCGGGGCCGTGCTTGCGGGGCTGGCGGCGGCCGGGGAACCGGTGCGCGCGTCGAGCCGCGCCCCGCGGCCGGGCGAGTTCCCCGGCGGTGTCGAGGTGGCGCGCCTTGACCTGGCCGACCCGGCGTCCTGGCCGGCCGCCCTGGCCGGCGCGCGCAAGGTGTTCCTCTACGCGCATCCCGAAGGCGCGGCGGAATTCGCGGCGGCGGCGCGGAAGGCGGGCGTCGAGCACGTGGTACTCCTGTCCTCCAGCACGGTGCTCTCCCCGGACTCCGAAGCCAACCCGATCGCAGCGCGGCACATCGCGGCGGAACGGGCGCTCGACGGGTCCGGGCTTGACCGCACCTTCGTCCGGCCGGGCTACTACGCCACGAACGCGCTGCGCTGGTGGCAGTCGATCCGTACCGGGCGTGTCCTCCGCACCGCGTTCCCCGAAGCGGTCACCTGCCCGGTCCACGAACGCGATATCGCCCAGGTGGCGGTGCGGGCACTGCTGGACGACACGCACCGCGGCACCGCTCACCCCGTGCTCGGGGCAGGCCCGGTGACCGTGCGCGAGCAGGTCGCCGCGATCGCCGCGGCGCTCGGCGAGCCCGTGCGGCTGGAGCAGGTGGACGTGGACACCTACCGCGCCCAGCTGCTCACGCAGCTGCCCGGGCCGATCGTCGAGCGCGTCCTCCAGGACCACGGGAGCGTGCCACCGCCGCCCGCCGAGCTGGCCACCGACGCGGTGCCCGAGATCCTTGGCCGCCCCGCGCTGACGTTCGCCGCGTGGGCCCGCGACCACGCAGCCGACTTCCGCTAACCGCATGAACCACGTGAGTCAGCCGCCGAAACCCAAGGATCCCGCCGATTGCGCGGGGCGGACCTGCGCGTTAGCGACGATCGCCGCCTGCGGGTGGGGACGGCGTCCGGGATGACGGTCGCCTGATCGAAGGATAGATCGTCGGGTGAGCCGACCAGTGCCCTGCAGATCATTATTAAACGACCCGCTCGGGGCCGTTGTCGCAGCGCAGCACGGCTGGGTAGCCGCGGGTCAGTGCGAGGCGGTCCAGTTCGTCGATCAGGGCGTCGGCGGTGACGCTGCGCTCGGCCAGGCTGGTGAGGCACTCTGGGGTGTGTTCGTCGATGACCGGCACCAGCTTGACGATCCGGAGCGTGCCGTGACCGGACTGTCCACTGAACTGAACATGCCCGTCGACGACCTGCTCGCCGCGCCGTTCCTGCTCGTGGGCTCGGACGACGAAATTCTCACAGCTATTCGCCAACGTCAGCAACGCTGGGGAATCAACCGCCTGGTGATTCGCGAAGCCGCCATCGACAAACTGGCTCCACTGCTACCACGCCTCCACGAAACGACCGAGTAGGGTACACAGAAGCCACGACGGTACTGGAGAGCATGACCATATGGCTGACACGATTCTGACGGAAAGCGAAGCGTCGCTGGCAGTTGAAGACCTCGGCTGGCGGTACCTCCTCGACTGCCTCACCACCGCTGTCACGGTCGGCTCTCTCTTCGACGCGTGCGAAGTCATCCGCGCTGCGGTCGACATCGCCGGCCCGCACGCGGACGACCATCTGCGCCTGCGCGCGACCGCCGACCGGGTGGAACTCACGCTGGAGACACGTGGCAAATTCCGAGTGACTACGCAGGACGTTGATCTAGCCCGCTCTATCACGAAGGCAGTTCGCGCGGCCGGTTACCAGACGGTCGCGCACCCTGCTCATCATTCGGTTCAGTCGCTTGCAATCGCGATCGATGCGATGGACATCTCCGCAGTGCGCCCGTTCTGGAAGGCGGTACTCGGGTATGACGAGGTCACTGCGCCCGCCGACCTAGTGGACCCGTCCGCTGGCGGTCCGTCTGTCTGGTTCCAGCAGATGGACGAACCGCGCACGCAGCGCAACAGGATTCATCTTGACCTGACTGTTCCGCACGACGATGCCGTCGCCCGAGTCGAAGCCGCCCTCGCGGCCGGCGGCCGGCTCGTCAGCGACGAGCGTGCGCGAGCATTCTGGACCTTGGCAGACCCCGAGGGCAATGAAGTCTGCGTGTGCACATGGCAGGACCGTGACTGACGCGTCGCAGGCGGCAGAACGCGGGGACGACCTGGGGCCAGAAAACACCGGATCCATTGAACAGGAGAACTTGACAGGGTAGGCCGCCGCGCTCGCCCGCCAATCCTCGGTGCCGGGCGGCCTGACCGCGGCGGGCCATCCGCGGGGAATGCGCCGGGACTCGCGTTTCTCCACCATGCAGGCAATGATACGAACCGGCGTTCTAGCGGCTCACTTGACTAGCTAGCGGCCAAACGGGCTTTTCGCAATCGAGGGTGTGGTCCCCGTCGAGGTGTTCGGCGCGTCGGTGACCGGATAGGGGTCGAGGTCTCCCGAGGATGAAGGCTCCTACACGCTCATCTGGATGACCTCGAGCTGCCCGACGCTGCCGTCGTCGTGACGACACGGATGCTGCCCGGGCAGAGCAGCAGGCGCGGTTCAGGTGGTTTCGGGCTGCACGAGACAGAACGGGTGTCCGGCCGGGTCGGCGTAGACCCGGTAGGTTTCGTCCTCGAGCACGACACGTTCCCCGAGCGGAACCGCGCCCAAGGCGCGCACCCGCTGCTCGGCGATCTCGAGGTCGTCGACCCGCACATCCAGGTGAAGCTGCTGCGGTGGCCCGTGGTCCGGCCAGCCGGGCGGACGGTAATCGGCGATCTGCTGGAACACCAGGCGTCGTCGGCCGTCGGAGGGGTCCGCGATGTCGACGAAGTCGGCGTTCTCCTGCACCCGCTCCCAGCCGAGGACGGCCGCCCAGAACCGGGCGGAGATGTCGGCGTCCGGGCAGTCCACGACGATGTTCATCAGCTGGCCGACAGGGGTGTCCATCAGGCGGGATCGTAGCAGGAATCAGGCTGGTTCGAGGGTTTCAGGGCCGCCAAACGGGCGGGCCGGCGGCTGTGCAGCCTGTCGCGCCGCCCCGTCCGGTCACATAGAGCAAGTGCCGCA
Source organism: Trebonia sp. (assembly GCA_050013875.1). Classification (GTDB taxonomy): domain Bacteria; phylum Actinomycetota; class Actinomycetes; order Streptosporangiales; family Streptosporangiaceae; genus Trebonia. The sequence continues at coordinate 3,233 of JBEKEK010000007.1, forward strand.
AAGCTCTGCAAGTCGGTCAGGCACGATGGGCGACGGCCCGCCGGATGTCCGGCGGGCCGTCGTGTTGCGATGCTGTTCCGTTGATGTCCGCAGGCTCGTCAGTACGAGTCGTCCGGGCTCGGGAGGTAGGCACCGGGCACCTGCGATGGAGCGTAGACCTTCGAGTCTCCCGGGTAGGGCACCTTCCAGCCGTGGGCCTGGTACCACGTGTACCGGTTCATCTGCTCGAAGTTGGCGTAGTCGGGGACCGCGCCGTTGCCCATGGTGTGCTGCGACTTCAGCCACGTCGCCCACTGCGCGGCGATCGAGGTCATGTTCGCCGGCACCGCGGTCTTGGCGGCCTCCGCCTTGTTCAACGCCGCCGCCGCTGCGCCGGTCAGGCCCAGGGTGTCCAGTCCACAGGCCGGCACGGTGGCGATGCCCTCGGTGAGCGGAATCTGGTTCGGCACCGCGTTAAAGGGTGTGTAGTTGGGCCTGTTGGTGAAGGCGTCGTACATGGGCGTGGCAGCGGCGACCTTCTCGTTCAGCGGCTGCGCGCCGAGGATCTGCTCGATCGTCCGGACGATCGACAGCTGCGAGTAGTAGGTGTCGATCACCTTGCCGTGCTGGGCCCAGGGGCTGATGACCTGGACCGGGGCGCGGTGGCCGTCGACGTGGTCGGCGCCGTCCTGACTGTCGTCCTCGACGACGAAGATGGCGGAGTCCTTCCAGTACTTGCTGTGCGAGATCGTGTCGACGATCTCACCCGTGGCGAGGTCGTTGTCGGCGACCCCGGCCTCAGAATCCGCCGGCCCGCCGGTGTGGTCGCTGGACAGCCAGATCATGTTGAAGTTGGCCGGGCCTTTTTGCTCGAAGTTCTGCTTCCAGATCTCGTAGCGGTAGATGTCCGGGATCGAGAGGTCGAAGGGCGGGGACAGCGGGTCGGCGATTGCGTTAAGCGACGGGATCGCCGAGCCGTAATTGCCCTTCAGGCCCGCAGCGGTCAGCTGGGCCGGGTCACCGCCCGCCATAACGCTCTTGGTCGCGCAGTAGTACTGCTGCCAGGTACCGGACGGCTTGCCCTCCATGTACTCGAACTCGCCGTAGTTCCTGGCCGTCGCGCCGGCTGACTCGACCGCGGTCCACAGGAAGCCCGAGCGCTGGTGGCCAAGCACGTCCTCTTCGGTGTCATAGGTGCGCTGGTACTCACCCGCGTCCGACTCGCTGTACTCGGGGTTGTCGCCCTGCATCATCCAGTTGTGGCCCTCGGAAGAGTTGGTGCCGACGTCGTACACGTTGTCGTAGTCACCGAACTGCCTGGCCAGCGCGTGCTGATTCGGCGTGGTCGCCGCGCCGAACTGCGTGAGCGACGGGTCGCCGTTGCCCTCGCCCAGGTCGCCGAGCACCTGGTCGTAGGTCCGGTTCTCCTTCACGATCAAGAAGACGTGCTTGATCGTGGACGGGTCACCGATGCGCATCGGGACCGGAACCGGATCCGCCCTGCGGCCGTCAGCCTCCTGGACGGAGTGCCTGGTCCAGCCGTTTTGCGCGAAGACCTCCACGGTGTAGCGCGCGATGTCCCGATCGCTCGGAAGGGTGAAGCGGGTCAGGGACGCGGTCGTGCTGTGGGTGTCGTGGCCGGTCACGGGGACGGTTCCCTGCCCCTTATAGGTCGTGAGGGCGGGGCCGCGCGCGTCGATGCCGCGGGTGTTGGTGACGACGATCTGGTGGCCCACGGTCGCAATGGTCGCCGGATAGTAGTCGGTCGGCAGCAGGCCGAGGTAGCTCACGGGGTCCTCAGGCGTGCCGTCGTACTGGTAGACCGCGACGGCGTTGGCCCGCCCCAAGGTGACCAGCAGGTGACCGTCCGAGGTTAGGGCGATGCTGTCGGGCTGGTACCCGACCGAGGACTCCGGCCACGGCTTGGTCTCGATCGTCTGCACGACCTTGTCCTTCGTCGTGTCGATGGCCGAGACGGTGTCGCTGTTCGTGTTGGCGACGAACAACGCGTTGCCGCTGACATACATCGCGGTCGGGTGCAGGCCGACAGCGATCGATCCGACCGGCGCGGACGGGTCCGCGGTGTCGATGACGCTGACCTCCCCGGTCGTCGACGTGCCCAGGTACCCGTTGGCGGGTACCGGCGTGCCATAGGAGTCCATGGTCGTGTCGCCGGGCTGGGCTTGGCGGCCGCCCTCGTCGCTCACGTAGAGCTTGCCGCCCGCGAAGGCGAGCTCACGAGGGGCGATGCCGACGTTCCACGTGTGCTCGACCGCACCGGTGTCCGGGTCGAGCGCCACGACCGTGTTCTGCCCGTTGAGCGCGGCGTACAGAGTGGACCCGTCGGGCGAGTACGTGGTCTGGCCCACCAGCGCGGAGTTGGGCGTCGGAGTCCGGCTGTTACCCGAAAGGTGGCTGCCCACCGTCGGGAGCGCGAAGCGGGTCGGCGTACCGAGGGTGCCGTCGGGGTTGACCGGGAACCGGGTCAGGGCGTCCTGCTCGGGAAGCCAGAGGAACTTGCCGTCCGGCGAGTACGTCGGGCCCTCCTGTCCGACAGTGCCGTCAGACAGGGTCTGGTTGACCCCGGTGGCGGTGCCGACCGTCCAGATGAGCTTGTAGCTCGACAGGTCGAAGATCTGCAGCACCACCGACTTGTCGGTGCTGGTCGCCGCGAGGAATCGCCCGTCCGGGCTGACCGTCGAGCCCATGAACTTGCCGAACTGGGTAAGCAGCCGGTCGCCGATCGGGTTGATGATCTGGTCGTCGGAGACCTGGATTCCGTTGGGGTACTGCGTGCCGACCTGGTTGTCGCCGAACCCCACCGTCGAGCCGTAGGCGGCCATTCCCCCGCCGACGGCGAGGATCGCTGCTGTGCCGGCTACAACGATGCGGAGTCGGCGGCCGACCCATTTCGGGAAGCCGAGACGGACTTTCGAGACTTCTCGCCGTCGTCGCGTGACTTGCATGCCTTATCCCTTCTATGCGGGGGCCAGCAGATCGACGAGGCCGTCGAACTGCCATAGCGGGTTCGGTGCGTCCCCGTACGGGGCGCGCAGCACGAAGTAGCCGTTCACTTGATTCGGTCCGTCGCCGTCGGCGACGTACCGTCCGTTCGCGCTGACGTCAAGCTGGTAGACGGCCTGTCCGACCGCATCGTTGACGCCAGGGAGATGCCAGGTGACGGTGCAGCGCCAGTCGTTTCCTGGCCCGTCCTGGGCGACCAGGTCGGACCCCTTGGTGCAGGCCGCCGTGGTCCGCAGCTGCGCCGCGGTGTAACTCAGGTGGTATAGCTCCTGGCTCTGCAGCACGTAAAAGTGCCCGAACGACGTTGCGAGCGACTGCTGCAGCTTGTCGGCGTCGATCCCGGAGCCCGTGGCCCCGGTCGCGGCGGCCACCACCCCCGCCGAAAGCGCCCACACGGCCAGCAGCGGCAGGATTCCCAGGGTGATCGCGCGCCGCACCGAGCCGTCGTTCGCCGGGCTGGTGAAGTCGCGCCGCATGAAGATCACGTATGCGAGCGCGGTCGCGGTGGCGGCCCACGCCAGGCTCACGGCGATGCCCGCGATGAGCGAGTGGAGCTGCGGCGGGCTGGTGAACAGGCCGTTCCAGGAGAGGAACGCGAAGCTGGGCAGTGCCACCCGGACGGCGGCCGGCATCGGCAGCACCTGGGACGCCAGCTGCATTCCGAGGCCGCCGAAGGCGGGTAGCAGCAGGGCGAACGGGGACCGCCCGAAGATGACGGAGGCGAGCAGCCCGATCGCGGCGAAGGCAAGGATCGGGGCGAGCACGCAGAGCCAGGCGAGCAGGAGCTTTCCGGCGGCGTCAGCCGGCGACAGCGGGTGGCCGTCGAGGCCGGCCAGCGGCCGGCTGCCGACCACCAGCCCGCCTACGATGCCGGAGACCGCCAGCCCGGGCACGCATATCAGGAGGACGGTGAGGCTCGCCAGCGACTTGGCGATGAAGATCCGCCGCGGCGAGCGCACCGCCACGAGCAGGTGGCGCCAGGTGCCGAGCCGATCCTCGGAGGAGAACACGTCACCGGCGACGACCGAGGTGAGCAGCGGGAAGAACCAGCTGCCTGCGAAAGCCAGCACCACCAGCGCCCCGGCCCAGCCCGTTGCATGCATCTCGCGGCCGAACAGGGTGTCAGCCGGAAGCGTGCTCTGCCCGCTCACGACGACGATGGTGACCGCCGGCCCGATCCAGCACAAACCGATCAGGATGCGTACCCGCCACTGTGCCAGCTGCTTGACAAGCTCGAAGCGGTACCCGCGCGCCACCGAGACAGTGCGGGGCGCCAGCAATTCGCTGGGGGCGGTCGTCGCGGTCACGGTCATCGGCTGGCCTCCTGCGCATGCTGTTCAGTGAGGGCGAGGAACGCGGACTCAAGCGACGAGACGACGGGCGTAAGCTCGCGCAGCGCGATGCCCGCGTGAACAAGCCGTGGCACCAGTTCATCGAGGCCGGACACCAGTGCGCGCACCACGAGCACCTCGCGGTCCGGCTGCCCCCCGGCGGTGTCGAGCACCTCGATCCCGCCCGTGTCGGCGGCCACCTGGCGGGCCGCTTCGATGTCGGAGGTCACCAGCCGGTAGTCGAGTTCACCATTCCGGTCGGCCAGCTTGCCCAACGGCCCGGAGAAGACGACCCGCCCGACCGCGAGAATGGTGATGTCCGAGCACAGCGCCTCAAGGTCATCCATCCGGTGACTTGAGAGCACCACGGCGGTCCCGTCCGCCGCGAGCCGGGCCAGGGTTTCATGCACGTGCCTCTTGCCCGCCGGGTCGAGCCCGTTGGCAGGCTCGTCGAGCACGAGCAGACGCGGCATGGTAACCAGCGCGGCGGCGAGCCCGAGCCGCTGGCGCATTCCGAGAGAGAAGCCGCGTACCCTGTCGTCCGCCACGTCGGCGAGCCCGACCTGTTCAAGGAGGTCGCCGATATCTGCCGTGGGAGCACCGGGCGCGCGGAGACCGGCCAGCACGGCAAGGTTCTTGCGGGCCGTCAGCGCGGGGTACAGGCCGGGGGCGTCGACGAAGCCGGAAACATCGTCGGGCGCCGCGAGCGCTCGCCCGACCGGCGATCCCAGGACCTCCAGACTGCCGCGGTCGGCGACGGCCAGGCCCAGCAGAAGGCCGAGCAGCGTCGTCTTCCCCGCTCCGTTCGGGCCGACGATCCCGTGGATCTGCCCGGGCGCGACGTCAAGATCGACACTGTCGAGCGCGACGACATCACCGAAGAATTTCGTGAGCCCGCGAGCCCGCACCGCACCGGAACTGCTCGTAACTTCTTCAGTCCGCACACAGCCAACCTTCAGGACACACCTGACATGTGGGTTGATGGTCGTTTAAGTTCGGGTAAACGTTAGGCATCTGGGTTATTTTGACCATAAAGGTTAAGCGGTCTCGAGGTTCCAGTCCCTGGCCTAACGACGCCCAGACCGACGAGGGCGCAGCAGCAAAGACCTCCCGTCGCAGCGGCATCCAGCGAACTGATCGCTGTGGCTGACGTCATGGCATCGTTGCTGGTCAAGCGCGTGTTGCGAACGAGCGTGCTTCTCATCACGTCGCGGCACGCTTGGCAGACGGTCTCGACGTGGAGTGACGTTGCCGCTTGAGGCGGCTCGTCAGGATGTCGGTGGCGGCCCCGCTGCCCAGCTACGTCCCGGTTTCCGCCCAGAAGGAGGCGAGGGCTCGCGCGCTGCGGGCCGGGTCTTGCACCATCCACCAGTGCCCGAGGCCGTCGAAGATCTGGGCGCGGGCACCTGCCCGGGCCGCGGACCGGCGGCGCATCTCAGCCTGGCGGACATGGAAGCCGCGTACCGTCAGGTCATCGAGCGGCACGGGCACCTCGACGCGGTCGTGGCGAACGCCGGGGTGGGCGACAGCGCACCGCTGGGGTCGATCACTGAAAAGCAGTTCGACTTCATCTTCGGCGTCAACGCCAAAGGCGTCCTGTTCACGGTGCAGGCCGCACTGCCACTGCTGCCCGCGGGCGGGACGGTGGTCATCATCGGCTCCACGGCATCCATCCAGGCCGGGCCGGGGATGAGCCTCTACAGCGGCTCCAAGGCTGCCATCCGCGCGTCCGTCCGGTCCTGGATCCAGGAGATCAAGGGCACCGGGGTGCGGATCAACGTGCTCAGCCCCGGCGCCGTGGACACTCCGTCCCTGCGGATCGCCCTCGCCGGAGCGCTCGGCGCCGACCAGGTCCAGGCCCAGGTGAACAAGATGGGTGAGGGTAATCCGACCGGGCGCCTGCCGACCCGCGGGAGATGGGCAAGGCCGCGGTGTTCCTGTCCAGCGACGCGTCCAGCTACGTCACTGGGGTGGAGCTGTTCGTCGACGGCGGCCTGGCCCAGACCGGCTGACGGCGGTGGCACGCAGCGCCACGTCCGGTCAGGCTCACGCCGGGCAGGCGAAGCAATCATTAGCCTTGCCTGCCCGACGTCGCCTAACGCAACACCACCTACTGAGCCGTAACTCTCGTCGCGGCCAGCGGCCCAAAGCGCGGACTACTGCCGGGATATCTGCTTGCCTAGCTCGTAGAAGCGCGACAAGCCCCAACACCAGCCAGACGCCTAGGAACGCGATCGCAACCGCTACTGCCCCTGGCATAGACGGACCTCCTTTTGTTGATCACCTGCCGGACGTGGCCCGGCGGGGGATCGGACATCACGTCTCGGCTCTGGAGGCCGTCTGCATAACGGAGCAGGCAGGAGAAGCCGGCCCCGGATGGGTAGCTTAAGAATTGGCTTAAGCTAGGACGATTTTACCGACTGCCGCAGGCCATGGGATCGCCAATCGGAAAATACATCGAGAAGGGCTGCCGCGTCGCGGGCAGCCTAATGCGTTTGCCCAGCTCAGAGCATGACCCTGTGGGCCTGGTGGTGGCCTTACATTGGCCTAGGATGCCCAGGATAAAGGGGCTAAATCGGGGAAATCGATAGGGCCAATTCATACCGAACACTAGGTCAGGAAGCCGGCTTCCGCGGCCGGCAAGCTGGCGCGCCTGAGCCGCCTCTTGGCGCGCCCGAGCCTCCCAGCGGGGATGCGGGTCTTGCGATTATTGAGGACGGCGGGATCACTGCGGGCTAATCAGTTCACTTGGGCTCGGGTGTGCAGGTTCCACAAGGCTGGTGGTCATGAGGGAGAACGCCATGGGCAGGGAAGTCACCGTACCGCCGGTGGTACACGGCCCCGCGGTTGAAACGATCGTGGTGCTGGTCGTCAACGGCAAGAAGCATGAGGTGCCGCTCGAGCCGCGGGTGAGCCTGCTTGACGCACTGCGCGAGCATTTCGGGCTGACCGGGTCGAAGAAGGGCTGTGACCAGGGAACGTGCGGTGCCTGCACGGTATGGGCGGACGGCCGGCGGGTGCTGGCCTGCCTGACCCTCGCGGTCGCCTGCGAGGGTCGTGAGATCACCACCATCGAGGGACTGTCGCCCGGCGGTGACCTGCACCCGATGCAGGCAGCGTTCATCGAGCGCGACGCCTTCCAATGCGGCTACTGCACGCCTGGCCAGATCATGTCGGCGGTGGCGCTCCTGGAAGAGGGACACGCGGGCGACGACGCGCAGATCGCGGAATGGATGAGCGGCAATATCTGCCGCTGCGCCGCGTACCCTAACATCCGCGCCGCGATCCGCGACGTGCGTGACGCGGCTGGGGCTGAGCGGTAATGCAGCCCTTCGGCTATGCCAGGGCAGCCGACGCCGAGACCGTTATCGCGCTCGTCCGGGAGCGTGCGGACGCCGCGTTCCTGGCCGGCGGGACCACTGAGGTGGATCTGCTGCGCCAGAACGTGCTGCGGCCCGGGCTGCTGGTGGACATCAATGACCTTCCGCTCAGCGGCGTCGAGGATCTGCCGGGCGGCGGCGTGCGCATCGGCGCGCTGGCCAGGATGAGCGACGTCGCCAGGGCGCCTGGCCTGAGCGCGCGATTCCCTGTCATCTCGCAGGCGCTGCTGCTAGGCGCGTCGGCGCAGCTGCGGAACATGGCCTCGATGGGCGGCAACCTGTGCCAGCGCGTGCGGTGCAGCTATTTCCGAGACGCGACCTCACCGTGCAACAAGCGCGACCCGGGCAGCGGCTGCGCCGCCTTGGAGGGCATTAACCGGGGCCATGCCATCCTCGGCACAGCGACAAGTGCATCGCCACCCATCCGTCGGACGTCGCGGTCGCGCTGGTGGCGCTGGACGCGGTGGTGCGCACCCGCGGTCCCGCGGGCGAACGGGCCATTGGCATTGACGACTTCTTCTTGCTGCCGGGGGAAACCCCCGAGCGTGAGCACCCGCTTGAGCACGGGGAGCTGATCTACGCCATCGAGGTGCCCGCCACGCCGGTGGCCCGCCGGTCGGTCTACCTCAAGTTCCGCGACCGCGAGTCGTATGGGCCGAGCCGGCCTTCGGCGTCGCCTCGCAGCTGTATGACAGCCCGGCCTTCGAGGGCGTGCACCGGCTGGTCCGCGGCAACACGATGACACCGACGTTCACCCGCGGGCCGGGCGAGGCGGCGGGCGTGTTCACCCTCGAGTGCGCGCTGGATGAGCTGGCCAGCCAACTCCAGATCGACCCGGTTGAACTGAGGCTGCGCAACCTGGCGGAGGCCGATCCCAACACCGGCAACCCGTGGTCCAGCTTCGGCTTGCGGGAATGCCTGCAGCGTGGCGCAGCGAGAATCGGGTGGGAGCACCGTAACCCGGCGCCGCGCTCAGAGCGCGACGGGAACTGGCTGATCGGCACGGGAATGGCCGCCGCCGCCTACCCGATCGCGTTCTTCATGCGCACCCAGCGGGCCCGCGCGCACCTGTACGCCGACGGCAGCGCCGTCGTGCAGACCTCCGCGCAGGAGTTCGGCACCGGCATGACCACGATGCTCACCCAGGTAGCGGCCGACGCGCTCGGCATCGGCCTGGACGGCATGCGCGTGGAGTTCGGCGACACCGATTACCCGGCCACCGGGTCCCCGGTGGGCTCGAACGGCGCGATGATGGTCAGCGCCGCCGTTCACAACGCCGGCCTTGCCGTGCGCGACCAGCTGATCGCGCTGGCAGCCGGCGACGCGAAGTCGCCCCTGCACGGCGCTGACCCCGCCGCGATTACCGTGGCCAGCGGGCGGATGACCCTGACGGGCGACCCCGGGACCGGCGAGACCTACGCCGCCCTGATGGGCCGCCACCGGATGAACGACGCCGAAGCCATCGGCAGCTGGGACCCGCCACCGCCAGACACGCCGCACGGCCTGCTGACCTTCGGTGCCCAGTTCGCGAAGGTGGCGGTCGACGCTGACCTGGGCATCATCCGGGTCCGGCACCTGGTCGGCGCCTTCGCCCCCGGCCGGGTCCTCAACCCCAAGACCGCCCGCAGCCAGCTCATGGGCGGCATGCTCTGGGGCATGAGCCAGGCCCTGCTCGAGGGCGCCCGCATGGACCCGCCATGGCCGCTGGGCGAACGCCAGCCTGGGCGACTACCTCGTCCCCGTCAACGCCGACGCGCCCGACGTCGACGTCGACTTCATCGAGGTAGCCGACCAGGTCACCGGCCCGCTCGGGGTCAAGGGCGTGGGCGAGATCGGGCAGGTAGGCTCTTCGGCGGCGATCGCCAACGCGGTCTTCCACGCCACCGGCTACCGGGTCCGCGAACTGCCCATCGCCGTCGAGCACCTGCTGCCTCACCTGCCGGAATGACCAGCAGCGCCCCGCGCCGCGCTGATTTCCATGGCAGCGGCGCGGATTCACCGCTGCCGGAGCGGCCGCTGCTGACCACCCCACCTCGCCTGCAGCCCCCGGACGCGGCTGGAGAGCAGCGGCAGCGCCTCGCGTCGCAGCCGTGGTCCGGGCTTGGCGGCCTGCTGCTGACCGCGGTCGTGTTCTTCGCACTCGCCCTCGGCACCGGGAGCACCGCGACCGCGCTGCTGATTCTCGGGCCGATCTCGGCCTTCGCGCTGCCGGCCGTGGCCATGATCGCGTTCTGGTGGAATGACTGGCCCGGCTCCCGCCTGTCCGTGCCCTGGACCGGCTTGATCGACACCGCACTGTTCATCGCCGCCGCGATCGCGGCCACCATCGCCGGCCAGGCCATCGTCGAGCGGCCCGACGTCCTTGCGGTGTTCGAGACCGCCTCCGCCCCCGCGACCTTTCCCGCGACGCTGCCCCTGGCCGGCGGCGCGTTCACGGCCATGCTCCAGCTGACACTGCCCTGCGAGCGCTGGCCGCTCGGCGGCATCGGACGGCTCCGGTCCGGAGTCGCGGCCCTCGCGCTGTCCTGGGCGCTCGGGACCGGCGCCTACTTCCTGTTCGTCAACCTTGATGCCGTGCCGGCCGCCGGACGAGCCGCCGCCGGGCTGCACAACCCCGGCGGCCCCATCCCGGCAGCGGACTTCGGCTCCGCGCTTATCGCCGTCGGAGTCTGGCAGGCGCTGTTCTTCATCGCTCTGCGCGGCTGGCCCGTCAACACCATCACCCGCCGCCCGAAGCGCCTGATCGCCGGCAACATCCTCGTCATCGGACCCGGCGCTCTCACCTACCTGCTGCTGCGCGACATCGCCCACTGGCAGCCGGACGCCATCAGCGCCGCCTGCGGATGCGTGCTCGCCGCCGTCCTCGTCGTTGGCATGCTCTTCGAAGGCTGGCCCGCCGCACAACTGCCCGCTGCCCCAGGGCGCCTGCTCACCCTCGCCCTCACGGCCCTGGTAGCGGTCGCGCTCGACCGAGCCTTGGCCACCTACGCCAACACGGTGACCTGGATAAGGGCCACCCCCGATGACTGGGTAACCACCGCCGCGCTTAGTTTCCTGGGAGTCGGCATCATCTCGCACGTGGCCGTCGGGCTCCGCTGGCCGTTTACCCTGAAGACCAAAAAACAGGTGACAAGCGCGACATGATGATCGAGGTGGACCGCTCGCGCACCACCCGCCGAACATCGCCGACCGCTGACTCGGCACCTGGTTCCGGCAGGCACCCGCCGCCCGGAAGATTCCAGAGCATCAGCCCGAACGCACGCGTGCTTCGCCTTGCGGGTTCCGGCCCGCAAGGCGAAGCACTTCGGCTAGGCTGCCACCGTGACACGGGCTGTGCGCGAGCAGGCCTCGGAGCGCACCGCAGGAATCTGGGCGCCGCTGACTAGCTTCGTGGGCCGGGCGGATGACACCGCTAAGGTAATGGAGCTGCTCCATAACTACCGACTGGTAACTGTCACCGGCCCCGGCGGTGTGGGCAAGACCCGGCTGGTGGCCGAGGTGGCGCGGCACCTGCGGGACCAGTTCCCTGACGGGGTGTGGCCCGTCGAGCTGGCCGCGGTCGCGGACCCCGCGCACGTGTCGGCCGAGGTAACGTCCGCCCTTGGCGTGCAGCAAGCCCGCGACAGATCCCAACTCGAAGTGCTCGCACAGGCACTCGCGTCACGGCGGTTGCTGCTCGTCCTGGACAACTGCGAGCATGTGCTCCCAGCGGTCGTGGATCTGTGCGAGGTCCTGCTCACGGGCACCGACGAAGTCCGCATCCTGGCAACCAGCCGGGAGCAGCTCGGGGTGGGCGCCGAGGCACGGTACCGGCTGTCGCCGCTTGAGTTGCCTGACCCCGGCGACCCCAGTGCAGTGGGCAAGTCGGAGGCGGTGGCACTGTTCACCGAGCGTGCTCGACAGGCGGACCCGCACTTTGCCCTTACTTCGGACAACTCTCCGCTGGTAGCGCGCGTGGTAGCGCGGCTGGACGGGATTCCGCTGGCGATCGAGCTGGCGGCGGCGCGGGTCGAGGCGCTGGGGATGGCCGGGCTGGCCGACCGGATCGACGACGCGTTCCGGCTGCTGGCGCCGAGGGATCCGTGGGCGGCCGCCAGGCACAGTTCGCTGGCGGCGGTGGCCGACTGGAGCTACCGGCTGCTCACGGAGCAGGAACGACGGGTGTTCCGGCGGCTGGCGGTCTTCCCCGGCCCGTTCACGCTGGCGTCCGCCGAGGCAGTGGCCGGGCCCGAAGCGGGACCGGTCACGGCGAGGCTGGTCGACTGTTCCCTGCTGGTGCCGCCGAGGCCCGCTGGAGATCAGCGGACCCGCTACACGATGCTGGAGACGCTCAGGGAATACGGCCTGGCCCGGCTGGAGGAGGCCGGCGAGGAGCCGGAAGCCACGATGGCGCTGGCCGGGATCGCGCGGTCGGTGGCGCGGCAGGCGACCGCGGGCCTGCAGACCAGTGACCAGGAACTCGATGCCGCGCGTTGGCTGGACGCGGAAGACGCCACGTTGGGCAAGGCACTGAGCTGGACGCTAGAGCACGAACCTGATGCCGCCCTGCCTCTTGCCACCGCGCTGGCCCCGTGGTTGCGGCTGCGCGGCCGCCTGGCCGAGGCCCATGAACGGCTGAGCTCCGCCACCGCGGGCTGTTCCCCAGCCGACGGCGCGTGGGCCAGCGCACAGCTCTGGCTAGGTCATCTGGCGGTTTATTCCGGGGATCCGGCCGGCGGCGCCGATCGCTACACGGCGGTCGACGACGCTCACCAAGGCCAGCAGCCGTCCCGCGTGCTGGTGGAGGCGCTGGCCGTCCGGGCCGTGGTCCGGGTGAACCTGGGTGACATTTCCGGTGGAGCGGATGATGCCTGCCGGGCGCTGGCGCTGGCGCGTGACCTGGGCGATGCGGCGGCCGAGCTGCTAGGGATGACAGCCCGCGGCGTCGGCGCCTACGGCACCGGCGATGTCGCGGGAGCGCTGGACTGGGCCCGGCAAGCACAGGAGCTCCTGCCCCTGGATGTCCCCGGATATGTGGCTCGCTGGTGCCGGTACGTCCTGGCGTCGGTGCTGACCAGGATCGGGGAGCTTGATTCCGCGCGCCGGGTATGCGCGGCCGGGCTGCCGCTGTCGCGTCAGGTGGGTGACCGGGCAGAGCTGGTCCCGCTGCTCGGCGTCATGGCGAATATCGAGCGCCTGGCCGGAAACCTGGCCGACGCCAAGGCGCACCTGCGGGAGGCAGTCGTCCTCGCCTCCCGGATCGGCACTCATCTCAGCCTGGCCAATCTGATCGCACAGGGCGGCCACCTATGCGCCGCCTCTGGGCAATGGGCCGACGCGGTTACGCTCTGGGCGGCCTATAGCGCCGACCGGGAGCATCTCGGGCGGCCGCCCGGCCCGGCGTCCGACGGTCGCCGGGCGGAATACAGGCGGCGGGCTGAGCAGGTACTCGACCCCAGCCAAGTGCGTGCGGCCGAGGAGCGCGGGGCCAGGATGCGGGTTTCCGCCGCCGCCGAGCTCGTCCTCATGCTCACCGAGCCGTCCGGGCCGGAACCGGGTCAGCCCTCCCCGGCAGCGCAGCTGAGCCCGCGGGAACGGGAGCTTGTCGTTCTGGTGGCCGAGGGCCGCACCAATGCGGAGATCGCCGCCCGGCTTTACATCAGCGTCCGGACCGTGGCCTCTCACCTTGACAGGATCCGGGATAAGACTGGGTGCCGCCGCCGCGCCGATCTCACTCGTCTCGCCCTTAAGGAAGGGCTGGTCTAGCTACCGCCTCGGCGCCGCGCAAACCTCGTCCACCGCGCTCTGGCCGGCGAGGGCTGAACGATTGGGCGGTGAATCGACTACTACAGCGTGGAAGCGGGGTCGCCGGCGAGGAAGCCTGTCCCGCCGGCCAGGAGACCGCATTGCCCGCACTCGACTGGGAGCAGGTACCGAACTTGCCACGGAGAAGAAGGAAGCCGATGCGCGTCAGCTTCAGTACGGCCTTGGCCCTGACCGCGGCGTCCGTGCTGTTGGCCGGCGCGTCAGCCGCCGGGGCGGCCACCCAGGGGGGCAGTGGCCGGGCGGCGATCGCGAGCACGGCGCCGGTGTCCGCGCCGGGCCCGCTCGTGGCGCTGGCGGCGGGCAGCGAAGTGCGGGTCAGCGTGTTCACCGGCCGGGACCAGGCGGGCCTGGCCGCGGAGGCCACGGCCGTTTCCGACCCGGCCAGCCCGGGCTACGGTCACTACCTGAGCCCGGCTCAGGTACAGGCCCGCTTCGGCGCGACCGACGCGCAGCGGGCCGCGGTGCGCGGCTGGCTGAGCGGCTCCGGCCTGGCCGTCACCGGTGACGACGGCTTCGTCATCACGGCCATCGGCACGACGGCCAGGGCTGAGGCCGCGCTGCGGGCGGGCCTGGCGCTCAGCCGCCCCGCGGGCGGCGCCGCGCAGGTGGTGCCCAGCCGGGCCCTATCGGTTCCGGCCGCGGTGGCCGGCGCCATCACCACGATCCGGGTGAGCACGGCGGTGGTACCGCTCAGCCCGCACCAGTCGCTGCGGGCGGCCGCCGCGACGGTGCCCGGCTCGCAGGAGGCGGCCGCGGCCGCCGCGCGGTGCTCGGCCTACTACGGGCAGAAGAAGGCCACCGGCCTGCCCAAGGCCTACGGCCGGACGCTCACCTGGGCGCCGTGCGGCTACCAGCCCGCCCAGTTGCGGGCCGCCTACGGTGCGGCCAAGTCCGGGCTCACCGGGGCCGGGGCCAGCGTGGCGGTCATCAGCGAGAGCCCGGACTCGACGGCGCTCGCAGACGCCAACCGGTGGGCCAGGCAGCGGGGCTTCCCGCCGTTCGCCCGTGGCCAGTTCTCAGCCTACGGCGAGGCGAATTCGGGAACCGGCGATGGCGAGGACGCCCTCGACATCGAGGCCGTGCACGGGATGGCGCCGGCCGCCAAGGTGGACTTCGTGGTCGGCAGCGGTAAGGTCACCGGCGACATCCTGCTCGACGCGCTTGACACCGTGGTGCAGCGCCGCCCGGCCGACGTGGTGACGAGCTCGTGGGATGAGTATCAGACCACGTCGGCTCCGGCCAGCGTGATCAGGTCATGGGAAGCCGTGCTTGAGCGGGCCGCGGCCGAGGGCATCACGGTCAACTTCGCCTCCGGCGACTTCAGCAACGTGCTTGGCGTGCAGTACCCGTCCTCTGACCCCTGGCTCACGGCCGTCGGCGGCACGAGCCTGGCCATCGGGTCCGCCGGCAATGCCCTGTGGGAGACCGGGTGGTCTTCGGAAGAGACCTTCCTGGCCGCGAACGGCCGTTCCTGGAGCCCGGCACCGCCGGGATCGGCGGGCGGCGGCAGCACCGGCGGCGTGTCCAGGCAGTTCGCCGAGCCCAGCTACCAGGACGGCGTGGTCAGCGGTAACACCTGGCACGGCAAGCGGATGCGCGCCGTGCCTGACGTGTCCGCGTTCGGTGACCCGGAACTCGGCTACCAGGTAGGCCTTACTACCACCGTCGGGACCGGCACCCAGACCAGGTTCGAGGATGAGGTCATCGGCGGCACCAGCCTGTCCTCCCCGGCGTTCGCCGGATTCGAGGCCGACCTGATCCAGGGCCGCGGCGGGAAGCGGCTTGGCTTCGCCAACCCGCTGCTGTACCGCGCGGCGCACTCGGCCGCGCTGCACGACGTGACGAGCAGCCCGCAAGGCCGAGGGTACACCGAGGCGGTGGCGGCGGTGCTCACCGGGACGTTCGACCACGGTGCCATAATCCTGTCAACCATGGGCCAGTGTGGCGCCCTCAAGACGCTGACCTGCGGTGCCGGCTATGACATGGTCACCGGTCTGGGATCGCCCGGCCCGGCGTTCTTCCGCTCGTTCGGCTCGCGCCCCAAGTAACGACCGTGTCAGCCAGGGCAGCCGGGCGTCAGCTCACGCGCGAATGACAAGTCGGCGAGGTTACTCGGTGGTTCCCTAAGCTAGGTGTCATGACAGACTTCGACAACACCGCGATCATCGAGGAGTTCCGCGCGAACGGCGGCGACGTGGCCAGCCGGATGCCGGGCGAGGAGCTTCTGCTCTTGCACCATGTCGGCGCGCGTTCCGGGACGGAGCGGGTCAATCCGCTGGCGTACCTGCCGGCTGGGGAGGGCTACGCGATCTTCGCGTCGAAGGGGGGAGCCCCGCAGAACCCGGACTGGTATCACAACCTGCTGGCCAACCCCTACACAACAGTCGAGGTAGGCACCGAGACGGTCAAGGTCAAGGCCCGCGTCGCCGAGCCGGCCGAACGGGACGCCATCTACGCGCGGCAGGTAGAGCGCGCCCCTCAATTCGGTGACCACGAGAGGAATGCCGCGCCCTACCGGACGATTCCCGTCGTCGTCCCCGAGCCCGTTAAATAAACGGCTCTGTTTCTGGCCGGTTGGGGTCCGGACCTAACCGGGCCCCAAGGCGCCGGGCCACGCTGACTTCATCTCGTGACGCGGCAACTCTTTTCTCGCGCTCTGTCAATAAGACGTCAATAGGCCGACAGTAATAAATCAGCATTCCGCTTCCGCTGGCTTCCTGACACTCAATCTCCTTTAAGTTAAAGGCTGCGAACTTAGTGACCACGGAGAACTTGTCAAGGAAAAGGAGTGAAGCGAATGGCGAAGATCATTGTTGCCGCACCTCCGGTACCGGGCGAATTGGCGCCGCTGCTCCAGCTGGGCCGCGGCCTCTCAGCCCGGGGGCACCAGATCACCGTGCTGACCGGGAGTGGTTTCCGCGCGACAGTCGAGAACACTGGACTCGGCTTCGTGCCGCTGCCCGGGATCGCCGACTACGATTTTAGGCAGCTGGTCGCGATGCCGGAGCGTGCTGGCCTGGCGCCGGGCCCCGCGCAGCTCAACTTCGACTGGATCAATGCCTTCGTCAACCCCATGCCCGACGGGCACGCGGCGTTGCAAGAGCTGCTGGACGAGGACCCCGGCCAGTACCTGATCTCTAACGCGCTCTTCCTCGGTGCCCTGCCGGCGCGGCTGGGCGCCGCCGGCCGCCGGCCGCTGCGCTGGGTCGCGGTGAGCGCCGTCCCGCTCGCGCTCGGCAGTGACGACACCACTTTCTTCGGTCCGGCGCCGGTCGGTCCTGGAGAGGATCCGGTCGCGGCCAACCGCGCCGCTAACGCGCAGTTCGCGGCGGCGACGCGGCCGACGCGGGACCGGGTCAACGAGCTTCTGCGTGAGCTGGGTGCCGGTCCAGTGGACCAGTCGTTCACTGACCTGATCATCACGCAACCGGATGCGACAGCGGTGCTGTCGGTGCCGGGATTCGAGTTCGACCGCGGCGACCTGCCCGCCTCCGTGCACCTGGTCGGCATCATGCCCGCTCAGCACGCCGATGGCTGGGTCCCGCCCGGATGGTGGCCCGATCTGGACGCCGGCCGCCCGGTGGTGGTCGTCACCCAGGGCACGGTAGCCAACGACGACCTATCGCAGCTGGTCGAGCCGGCCCTCGCCGCGCTGGCCGGCTTGGACGTCACCGTGGTGGGCGCGCTTGGCCGCGATCCCGGGGCGCTGCCGGCGCCGCCCAACGCGCGCGTCGCCGAGTTCGTCCCGTTCGGCGAGCTGCTGCCCAAGGCGTCGGTGTACATCACCAACGGCGGCTTCGGCGGCACCCAGCAGGCCCTCGCGGCCGGGGTCCCGGTCATCGTCGCGGGGGAGACCGAGGACAAGCCCGCCAACGCCGCCCGCGTGGAATACCACGGCCTCGGCATCAACCTGCGGACCGCCACCCCGGACCCGAGGGCGATCAGGGATGCCGTCGAGCTCCTACTCAAAGACTCCGACGTGCGCGAGAACGTTCGCAGGCTCGCGGCGGTCTACGCGTCATGCGACGCCGTCACCGAGATCGAGCGGCTGACCCTGCGCGATGGCCCCGGCCCGAGGCACTGAGCACAGACGGAAGAATCAGGAAGTGAAGTTCATCGGGAAATGGAACGGGAGCGTGCTTCGCGCCGCTGGGGGCACTGGGCCTGATGGGCGGAGCCACGCGTGCGTTCGGGGGAGCGGTCTTGGGTTTTGCCTGACCGATAAATCACTGTGTTCACGGGCCGTCAACCGTTCCTAGATTGCCGGCTGCCAGGTTAGTGGCATGACTACTTCCCCTAGTTCCCTGCTGGAGCGGTCTGCTGCTAAGTCACGGCCCCGTACCCGCATCGCGGTGATCGGCGGCGGGGGTGTTGGTGGTGTGATGGCCGCGGCGGCCGAGAAGGCCGGACACGAGGTCATGCTCTGCGTGCGCACGCCGACACCGGGTCTCACGATCGAACGGGACGGTAAGTCGCGCAAGGTACCCGTGGCGATCGTGGAGCCAGGCGCCGGCGGCCAACCCGACCTGCCGAGCCCGGTTGACTGGATCCTGCTGGCCACCAAGGCCCACCAGACGGAGGGGGCCGCACCGTGGATCGCGCGGCTCGCCGGACCCGGAACCGTGCTGGTCGTGGTGCAGAACGGCGTCGACCACGAGGAACGGGTCGCCCGGCTCGGTCACCCCGGTCCCGTCCTGCCGGCACTGGCCTGTATTTCCGCATCGCAGACCGCGCCCGGCCATGTGCTGCACGCTCATGGCACGCGGTTCGTCGTACCGGACGGCGAGTACGGCCGGACGCTGGCCGAGGTGTTCGCCGGCAGCGGGCTTGACATCGTCCCCGAGACGGATTTCACGTCGGCCATGTGGCGGAAGATGCTTGTCAACGTCGGCGCGAATGCCGTCACGGCGCTCACCGGACGGACTCTCTCGGTTCTTGACAGCCCAGGGATGCGCGACCTCACTGACGGCCTGATGG
The DNA here is from genome assembly GCA_050013875.1 of Trebonia sp. GTDB lineage: Bacteria > Actinomycetota > Actinomycetes > Streptosporangiales > Streptosporangiaceae > Trebonia. Next base: position 21,729 of record JBEKEK010000007.1, read on the forward strand.
CGGAGGCGGTTGCCGTGGCCAACGCGTACGGGGCGTCGCTGTCGGAGGCGGACATGACGCGCGCTTGGGGTTTCTACGGCGAGCTCGGTCCCGACGGCGTGACCTCAATGCTGAGCGACCGGCTCGCGGGCCGCATGACAGAGCACGACTTCATCACCGGAGCCGTCGTGCGCGCGGCCGACCGGAAGGGTCTCGATGTGCCGCTCAGCCGCACCGTACTGGCGTTGCTGACGGCCACCTCCCCCTGCCCCGACACCAGTCTGATCCTGCCTGCGGCGCACCCTGGCCGGGGAGTTGCGGTCTGGCCGACCGCCAAGCCCGGGCGCCACCGGCGGCCCACCGAACCGGAACGATGATGGCCCTTACCCGGTGTCACCGTCGACGGCGGCGCCATTCCGGCGGTCCAGCCAGCCGAGTCCTCGCTATCCGTTCAGGAGGTCGCGGCTCGCGGCTTGCCGCAGCCACTGCTCTGCCTGGTCGAAGGTCCAGCCGCGTTCGCCGACGAGGCTGGCCCAGGCGTTCGGGCCGAAGTAGAACCACAGCGCGTCCGCCGCGCGATCCACGCTTACCCCGGGCTTCAGCCCGTCGAGGTCGGCCAGCCGCCGGGCGATGCCGGCCAGCGCCTGCTGGCATTTCGCCTCGACGTTGGCGACGGCCTGCCTGGCGAGGGTGTCCTCGGGAGGGTGCCGCATCAGGCCGTACATGAGATCCCAGTAGCGCTCTTGCCCTCGGCGCGCGGCCGTCGCGCACAGCGCCATCACCCGCTGCGGATCCTCGCACTGGTGAGCCGCGGTCACCGCATCCGCCGCCCCCGGATCGTTGATGGCGGGCCCGATCAACTCGGCGAACAGCACGGCCTTGCCGCCGATGCTCGCGTAGACGGTTGGCGTGGCCACCTGCGCGGCGCGGGCGATCTCGGGTACCGTCGTGCCCGCGTAGCCGCGGCTGAGGAACAGTTCCCTGGCGTGCTTCAGGATCGATGCGCGGGTCGCCGCCGCGGCGTCCTCGCGTCGCGGCGAGTGATAACGGTCGGTCATATATCCGTAATCGTAGTCATCCGAGCGTTTACCATATGCTCATGTATTCATTATAGTACGCTGCTTACCGGTTCGCCTTGGAGACGCAACTCCGGGAGAAGACATGATCTCGTACCGGCTTTCCCGCTTCCCGGCGCTCGTTGCCGCGGCGGCCGCGGCGCTCGCTATCGCCGTCCTGGCCGCCGCGGCATTCGCAAGCCCCGGCCGGGCTCAGTCGGCCCTGCCGAGCGGCCTGCACGACCCGCTCGTGCAGCAAGTCAACCTGGCCTCCGACGTGCCCGGCCTAGCGCCGGTGCTCGACCCGGACCTGGCGAACCCGTGGGGTGCCGCGCTGACCCCGGCCTCGCCGCTGTGGGTCGCCAACCAGGGCACCCGCAGTTCCACGGTCTACTCGCTGGCCCCGGGCGCGAGCGAAGTTTCCAAGTCCGCGACGGTGCGGGTAAATATCCCGGGCACGCTGGCCGGGCCGGCCGGACTGGTGGCGAACCAAGGAAACGGGTTCGTCCTGACGAACGGCAAGGTCAGGGCGCCTGCCGCGGTTATCTTCGACACCCTCGACGGCCACATCGAGGCGTGGAGCCCCAGGGTCAACGCCCACATCGGCAATGCCGATGACGTGGCGACCGTCAACGGCGCCGCGTACACCGGGCTCGCCGTCGCCGTCACGGCGCACGGCGAGGAGCTGTTCGCGGCTGACTTCGGCAAGGGCACCGTCGACGTCTTCAATTCCCGGTTCCACCGGGTCAACATCGCTGCCTGGCAGTTCACGGACCCCCGGCTCCCGGCGGGATACCTCCCGTTCAACACGCAGGCGCTCGGCGGCCGCATCTTCGTGACCTACGACAAGACCGACCCGGTCACGCACCGTGAAGCCGTCGGGGCGGGCATCGGCATCGTGGATGAGTTCAGTACCAGCGGGCGCCTGATAGCCCGCATTGCCGCCGGAGGCGCGCTGAATGCCCCGTGGGGCCTGGCCATCGCGCCGAGGGCATGGCGCAACGTGGCAGGCGCGTTGCTGGTCGGGAACTACGGCGACGGGCGCGTCAACGTCTTCGCCAGGCAGGGCACCGGGTTCGCGAGCCATGCCACCGGGACGACCCTGCTAACGTCCACCGGCGAGCCGTTCGCGGAGCCGGGATTGAGGTCCCTGGTGCCCGGAACCGCCACGGCCGGCGGCACCAACGTGCTCTGGTTCACCGCCAGCATCAACAGCGGGCAAGGCGGCCTGCTTGGTCTCCTTCGCAAGTAGCGTCCCGCGGTGCGGGACACCAAGCCGAGCGGAAGATCGCGCCCGCCTCAGCACCCAGCACCCGGTTAGGTTGTTATTCATGGCCCGGGTAGCGCCCGGGGCGGACGGAGCGCCTTGGGAGTCACTAACGAGCTTCGTGGGCCGGGACCACGAGGCGGCGGATCTGGCCAGGATGCTGCGGAAGTACCGGCTGGTCACCGTGACCGGACCGGGCGGGGTCGGCAAGACCCGGCTGGCGACTGAGGTTTCACGTAAGGCCGCCACTGACTTCCCTGACGGGGTTTACTTCGTCGGCCTTGGCACGGTCAGCGACGCGGCGCGGGTACCGGACGAGGTGGCCGCTTCCCTGGGGATTCCGCAGGCGCATGGCAGGTCGTCGGAGACTGTCCTGGCGGAGGTGCTGGCGACCCGGCGACTGCTGCTCGTGCTGGACAACTGCGAGCACGTCCGCACGGTGACCGCGCGGCTCTGCGGGAGTTTGCTGAACGCGGCCGACGACATTTGCATACTGGCGACCAGCCGGGAGCAGCTCTGGGTGGGCGGGGAGGCGCGGTACCGACTGGCGCCGCTCGCGTTGCCGGCGTCCGCCGACCCCTCGGAGGTAAGCCGGTCCGAGGCCGTCGCCTTGTTCGCGGAGCGGGCGCGGCAGGCGGACCCCAAGTTCACCCTCAATGCGCATACCAGTCCGCTTGCCGCACACGTGGTGGCCCGGCTAGACGGGATGCCGCTGGCGATCGAGCTGGCGGCGGCGCGGGTCGAGGCGCTCGGGATGGCCGGGCTCGCGCAGCGCATCGATGACTCACTGCGGTTGCTGAGCACCAAGGATTCCACGGCGGCAGCACGGCACCAGTCGCTGGCAGCGGTGGCGGACTGGAGCTACCGGTTGCTCTCGGAGTCCGAGCAGCGGGTGTTCCGGCGACTGTCGATTTTCCCCGGCCCGTTCACCCTGGAAGCCGCCGAGGCGGTAGCGGGGCCCGACGCTGGACCGTTCGTCCTGCGACTGGTGGACTGTTCCCTGGTCACGCCGCCTCGGCCGGGGACCGACAAGCGGATGCGGTACACCATGCTGGAAACACTGCGCGCCTACGCACGAGACCGGCTGGTGAAAGCCGGCGACGCGGAAGAGGCCACGGTCGGCGTTATCAGGTTCGCGTTGTCGGTGGCCGAGGATGCCTGGGCCGGCCTGCAGACCGTTGACGGGGACCTCGACGCCCGGCGCTCGCTGGATGCCGAGGACGCCACCGTGAACTGGGCGCTGAGCTGGGCACTGGAACACTCCCATGACGAGGCGTTGCGGCTGGCGAGTGTACTGGGGCCGTGGTGGCGTGGTCACTGCCGCATGGTCGAGGGCTATGAACGGCTGACGGCCGCCGTCGCGCGGGCGGCACCGGCGAGCGCCGGCTGGGCCCGGGCCCAACTATGGCTCGGCTACCTATGCCAGTACGGGGATCTGGCCCACAGTCTGGCCCACTACGCGGCCGCCTGGACGGCCGGGGATCCCAGCGAAGCGGTCGACGCCCTCGTTGGCCGCGCATTTCGGCAGCTGAACAATGGCCTGGCCGACGAGGCGGATCCCGATGCCCGGCGCGCGCTTGACCTGGCAACTGAGGTCGGCTACCCGGCGGGACGCGCACAGGCCCTCGCCGTCCTGGCCCTGGAATCCGCCACCGTCAGGAGCCCCGGTTTCGAGGCCGACGCGCTGGCCAAGGTGCGGCAGGCGCGGGACGCCATGTCCTCGAATATCCCGGGCTGGTTGGACCGATGGTGCAGTGCGGTTTTGATGACCGTGCTGTTCCAGCTGGGCGACCATGCGGCTGCCCGCGATGCCTGTGCCGAGGGACTTGCCAAGGCCCGTGCGGCCGGCGACCTGACCGCCCTGGTCGACCTCTTGGCGTTCGCGGTCCGTGACGAATGGCAGGCCGGTGCCATGGCGGATGTCCGGGCGCACGTCCACGAGGCGACGGATGTCGCCTTCCGGATCGGCGACCGCTCCATCCTGCGTTACTTCGTGGGCGAGTGCGCGGAGGTGTGCGCCACGACGGGATACCGGGCTGAGGCCGTCACCCTGTGGGCGGCCCTGGCGGCGGAACAACAGCGCGCCGGTATCGCGGTGGCGCCCGACGCGGACGACCGGGAGCTCAAGCGGCAGGCCGCCGAGGCGCTCCCGGCGCAGGAGGCACGTGCGGCCGCGGAGCGTGGCGCACGGATGACGCTGAATGCCGCCGTGGAGTTCATGCTCATGCTGGCCGAGCGCCAGGCGACCGCGGAACAGCGGGAGACCGACGCATCCGCCGACGCGAGCCAGCTCACCAAGCGCGAGCGGGAACTGGTCACCCTGGTCGCCCGGGGGCGGACCAACGCGGAGATCGCCGCTGAGATGTACATCAGCACCCGGACCGTTGGCTCTCACCTTGACCGCATCCGGGCCAAGACCGGCTGTCGCCGTCGCGCTGACCTCACCCGCCTCGCCCTGAGCGAGGGCCTTGTCTAGGGCTACACCGCCACTCCCATGAGGTGCTGGTCAGCCTGCAAGACGCGCTGGTGCATCTCCTGCAGCGCTAGTCCCGGATCGATTCCCAGCTCTGCCCCAAGTTGTTGCCGGACAGCGTTGAAGACAGCGAGCGCCTCGGCCTGGCGGCCGGACCGGTACAGCCCGAGCATCAGCAGCTCGCTGAGTCCTTCCCGGAAGGGATGCTCGGCCAGCAGCTCGCGCAGCTCGGCGACCGCTTCCCCGTGCTGGCCGATCGCGATGTCCATAGCCAGCTTCTCCTCCGTCGCGACCAGGTGCAGCTCCGCCAGGCGCACGCGGCGGGACTCGGCGTACGGGCCGGGGACCCCGGCCAGCGCCGTGCCCCGCCACAGCCCGAGTGTGTCCCTGAGAACGCTGACGGCTTGCGCGGTCGCCTGGCACTGGCAGGCGGTACGCGCCTTTCCCAGCCCCTCCTCGAATTGATCCAGGTCGAGGACAGCCGCGTCCCGCGGCACCAGGTAGCCGTCGCCGATCGACTCGATCAGCTCGCCACGTCCCGCGTCCGCATCGAGACAGTGGCGCAGGCGCGATATGTAGGTGCGGATGGTGCCGCCCGCCGCGCGCGGCACGTCGGCTCCCCACAATCCATCGATCAGGCCGTCCATCGAGACCTGCCTGCCCCGGGCGAGCAGGAGCATCGCCAGCACTCCCCGTTGCTGCGGTGAGCCCAGGTGCAGCTCCGTCTCCCCCGTAAATCCACGTACTGGTCCGAGAACTTCGAACCGCAACCCACGGAACATGTGCGAATCCCCGATCAGTTTCCGACGTTTGTCTCTATCGCGACCTAGCTTGCCGTGCGAACCCCGGTGCGGGCAGGGGTCGAACAGCCCCTTCTGATCGGGCGGATGCGTCGCGCGGCGCGGGGACGGCTCGCCGCCTATCCACGCCAGCATTGCGTGAGCGGCGGGCAGCCAGCACTGTTCGGCAGCCTCCGCGGGCACGAAGCCTCCGGTGTGGTCACCGGGCGGCGCGACGGCCCGTCAAGGCAACGGTGACCGGATGTTGATCGGATCTGGATTGACTGCAATCGCTGCCCCCCGGTGTCCTCGGAACGGAGGGCGTGGATACGGAGGTTTAGGTGGGTACGGTGATCCGGCTAGCACTTCTGGGCCCGGTGCGGGCGTGGCGCGATGGGATCGAGCTGGACATCGGGTCCCCGCAGCAGCGGGCCCTGCTGGCGCTGTTCGCGCTGCGCGGTGGGGAGTCGATGACGTGGGAGCAGCTGAGCGACGCGCTGTGGGCGGACGAGGCGCCGCCGTCGGCCGCCACGACGATACGCACCTACGTCTACAAGCTGCGGCGGGTCCTGGGCGCTGAGGTCCTGGCCTCGTCGCCGGGCGGGTACTCGCTGGCCGCGGGCTCGGTGAACGTTGACCTGGCATGGTTTTGCCGCCTGGTTGAGGAGGCCCGCGCACTGCGCGACGAGGGGAACCTGGAGCAGGCGGGCCTGCGGCTCGATGGCGCTAAGTCGCTGTGGCGGGGCACGGCGCTGGCCGGCGCGCATGGTCACTACGTCGCGGCGAAGCGCCGTTGGCTCGAGGAACTGCGGCTTGGGGCGCTTGAGGAAAGGTTCAGCGCCGCCCTCGAGCTTGACGAGCACGCGGTGCTGCTCGCGGAGCTGGCCGAAGCGGTGGCGGCGCATCCGCTGCGGGAGCGGATGCGGGAGAGCCTGATGCTGGCGCTGTACCGCGCTGGCCGGCAGGCAGAGGCGCTCGGCGCCTACCAGGAGCTGCGGCTGCTGCTCCGCGATGAGCTTGGCATAGACCCGGGGACGCAACTGCAGTCGCTCTACCAGCGGATCTTGCGTGCGGATCCGGCCCTGCTTGGCTGCCGCGTTCATTGACACGGCGCCTACCGGGCGTCAACGTCGGGCGGCGACGATGAGAGCTGGCAGGCAACGACGCAGGAAGGCCGTTGAGCCCGAATTCCGTTAAGCCCATATCCAGGTAGAGGAGATTAACGGTGACGAGCGAACCCGCAGGCCGGCCAGTCCAGCTCGACGGAGAGTTCTTGCAGGATCCGCACGCCGTGTACCGGCGGCTGCGGCCGGACGGGCCGACGCGACCAGTCATCTTGCCGAATAAATGGCCGGGATGGCTAGTCACCTCCTACCAGGATTCCCGGCTGCTGCTCGCCGACGCCCGGCTGAGCAAGGACGTGAGGAAGGGGATCGGGCTAATCCCCCCAGGCAAGGCTGGCGCTTACGAGTCGCCCCTATCGGCGCACATGCTCAATGCCGACCCACCGGATCACACCAGGCTCCGGCGGCTGGTGGGCCGGGTGTTCACCGCTCGCGCGGTGGAGCGACTGCGCCCGCGCATCGAGCAGGCCACCGGCGACCTGCTTGCCGCCATGCGACCCGGTTCCACGGTCGACCTGATCGAGGCCTACGCACTGCCGCTCCCGCTCACCGTGATATGCGAGCTCCTCGGTGTGCCAACAGCCGACCGGGACGAGTTCCGTTCCTGGACCCTGACGCTCGTCAGCATCACGACACGGAAAGAGCTGGCGGAAGCCGACCGGCGCCTGACCGCGTACCTCACCGCGCTCATCGATGACAAGAGAACCAGCCCCGGTGGCGACTTGCTCTCGGAGCTGGTTCACGCATCCGACGAGGGCAGCCGGCTCTCGCCTGACGAGGCCCTCAGTATGGCCTTCGTGCTGCTCATCGGCGGCTTCGAGACCACCGTCAACCTCATCGCGAACGGCGTGCTCGCGCTGCTCACCCATCCGGACCAGCTCACGCTCCTGCGGTCCGAGCCGTCATTGCTGCCTGGCGCGATCGAGGAGATCCTGCGGTTTGACGGTCCGGTGCACGTCGCCACCCTCCGGTTCACCACCGAGCCTGTACGTGCCGGGGAGGCCGAGATCCCTGCCGGACAGCTCGTCCACCTCTCGCTGCTGGCGGCCAACCGCGATGGCGGCCGCTTCGCCGACCCGGACCGGTTCGACATCACCCGTCAGCCAGCCGGTCACCTCGCCTTCGGGCACGGCATCCACCACTGCGTCGGCGCGCCGCTGGCCCGGCTGGAGGGGCAGATCGCGATCGGGCGCCTGCTGAGCCGCTTCCCTGACATCGTCCTCGAGGGCGGCCAGGGCACCTTCACCTGGCGTGACAGCACGCTCATGCACGGCCTGAGCTCGCTACCCGTCCGCGTCAGTTCCTGAGAGTGGGCTCGGGGACGATGATCACTGTCGGACGCCGATTTCCCTCATCTTGGCTCCTTGTCCTTCAGCCGGTTTCGGCGGTCCGGCCGCCGAACGCGTCCAGCCAGTCGAGGACCACCTTGATGGCCAGGCCCACGTTGCCAGTCTGGCAGTGGTTCTGCGCCTGCTCGGCCTCGGTGAAGACCCGGGCGGTGATCGTGGGGGCGGCGGTCAGCGTCAGCACCTGGTCGGAGATCTGGCGGAGCGGAATGTAGTGATCTTTGGAGCCTGCCATCAGCAGGACATCCTGGGTGACCAGGGGCGAGACGTCGTCGGTGCGGTACTGGTGCCAGGCCTTGAACACGTCGGCCGGGGTGGCGGCGCCCGTCACGCGCTCGCCCTGGTGGAAGACCCACTCCGTGAGCAGGTCCGTCTTAGCGGTCGCGCCGACGGCCGCGTTCAACACCGAGGCGGGGATCTTGTCGGAGTTCGCCGCGATGACGTCGAGCCCCGAGGCCGCGAAGTCCCTGGTCGCCGCCTCAGCTGACCCCGCTGGTAGGGGACCATGTGGTGCTCATCGGCGGTGACGCCGTTTCCCGCCAGGACTTTGTCAAGGAACCGCTGGAAGGCCGGCTTGTACCGCGGATCGCTCGGGTTGAGGAAGAACTGCGCGCCCCGGGAATAGTAGGCGGCCGCCAGCGCCTTATCGCTGAGCTCGAGCATCTCCCGTGTCCAGTCGTCGTAGCTGGAGATGCGGGGCGCTACCTGGCGTAGTTCGTCCAGCATCTGCCCGTCGTTGGCCCACCCGTAGAACCGGTTCAGCTGGAAGTTGAGCGAGACATTCGGGTGCAGCGGGTAATACCCCACCGGGAACCGGCTGATGATCTCCTGGTCGCTGACCACCATCGGTAGAGTGTCCTTCCTCCGCGGCGAGGCGTAGTGATGCGCAGTGACTCGTGATCAATAATCACCGGACCACCATCACGGCCGGGAGGCTCGAGCGCGCCATGGCGCGGCTCCGGCGCGCCAGCTTGCCGAATACGGAGGTCAGCCGCCGGGGCCGGCGCCCCAGCGACGCAGCGCGCCGCGCAGCGACCGAGCGTCGCTGAAGCCCAGCCGCGCCGCGACCGCCGTCCTGCTCAGTCCCCGCGCCAGCAGCACGGCGGCGCGGTCGCGGCGAATCCCGTCGACGACCTCCCGCCAGCTGGTGCCCTCCTCCTCCAGGTGACGCTGCAAGCTCCGCGGGCTGACCGCCAGCCGGTCCGCCACCGTCGGCAGTGACAGGCCGTCATCGGCCAGATGCGCGCTCACGACCTGCCGGAGCTCGTCCGCTCAGCCCGGCGCGGGCGCCTGCGCCGCGATCACGCCGTCCGCATGCTCCCGAAGGACCGCCGCGAGCGGGGCGTCGGCGCCCGGCAACGGCAGCGACAGGTCCGCGGCGGCCAGGGTCATGGTGGAGGATTCAGTGCCGAAGTCGACCCGGCCGGTGCCGAACAGGCTGGCCAGCTCACGGTAACGGGGCGGGGCGGCGGCCGCCAGCGCCAGGTGCAACGGCCGGACCTCGCGGCCAGCCGCGTGCCGGGCGTGGAACAGCACCACCCCCAGCGAGAACTGGCTGGCCACCGCGTCAACATCAGGTTCACCCGACCGGATCTGGAAGGTGAGCGTCGCGCCGTCGCCCTCGCCGCCGGTCAGCCGGATCTCGTTAGCGGCGGTGTTGAGCAAGGCTGAAGTAGTACCGCACGAACTCCGTGATCGCCTCGCCCAGTGTGGGGGCGGTCTGGAACAAGTAGTCGATCAGGTGCAGCCGTCCAGAGCGCCACTGGCTGGCTGCCTTTACCCCCAGGGACGGATCACTGGTTTCAGCCAGAGCGAGCCGCCATAGCCTGCTCAGAGACATGGTAGGGACACGCGTGGCATTACCGGCAAGCACGTCCGCCGGCAAGCCAGCCTGGCGGGCCAGTGCCCCGCCGTCGCCGCCCATCCCCTCCAGCCCCGTCAGGACCAGGCGGGCCACAGACACGTGCGCCGTCGGCTCACGCGGCCGCGTCGGCACATCCCAGGAACCCGGCATGTTTGTATTCTCGCAGCTGCGCGCCCGCGTCAGGTGCCGGGGCCCCCATCGGGGTGTGAATGCTTACTGCGAAGGTCTTGTCAGTAAGCCGTCAACATACTGTCAGTGCTAAATCAGCACCCGCTTCCGCTGGCTTTCTGCCATTCACACTTCACCTAAGATCAACGCCGCGAGAAGTGAAGATCATAAGAAATGGAACGGGAGCGTGCTTCGCGCCGCTGGGGGCACTGGGCCTGTTGGGCGGAGCCACGCGTGCGTTCGGGGGAGCGGTCTTGGGTTTTACCTCTAGCGACGGGCCGCTCCGATCACACGACCGTAATGACGATGGGGATCATCAAAACTACGAGAGCGAGTAAGAAAAAATGCCGATGTGCGACATTTACATCCCTGCGGGCGCCCTGCCCCCCGACGCGGAGAAGGAGCTGGTCAAGAGGGTCTCGGAGATTCTCGTCGGCCACGAGATGCGCCGGATGGCCGACTCGACGGCCGACCCGGCCGAATTGGCGGCCAGCCGTGAGCACGCCAGCTCGATCGCCTGGATGTTCGTTCACCGCACCGAGACCTATGTCGCCGGCGAGATGATCGAGGAACCGCGTTACAAGTTCGAGGTCGCTATCCCGGAAGGCCTCATCGACGACGTCTTCAGGGACTCCATCGTCTCTGACCTGACACGCGCTGTCGCGGATGCGGAGAGCGGCAAATGGCGCCACGTGAGCCGGCGCGTCTGGGTGTTCACCTACGAGGTCCCGGACGGCTCATGGGGCGGCGGCGGCCGGACCATGCACTTGCGGGACATCGTCGACTTTGTCGCGCCTGGGCGAGGCGCGTTCGCCGAGCAGCGCTTCGCCGATGCGCGTCGTCAGGCCGCCGCGGCCACGCTGGCGCTCGCCGAAAGACCGAAGGCGACCATGTGAGGGCCACGGGTGCGCCGCAGTCCCCGCACCAGGCCCCCGTGCCACGGGACCGGCATGGCCGCTCGGCAACGGTCGGTCATATGTCTGCAATTCTGCTCTTCGGAGCGTTTAGCGGATGCTCGTGTATTCATTGTAGTACGCTATATCCAACTGCGGATCCCGCGCCGATGCCGGCGCATCGCGACTAGACGAAGGACGGATATGAGCGTTCCTTACCTGGCTGGGGCCGCCGACCACGAGCGCCTGGAGTGGCTCGGCGGCGGGGTCATGCGCATCCTGCTTGACGGACGAAAGACCGGTGGTCAGTTCACGCTGCTGCACTCGGAGCCGGCGGGCGGATCCGCGTCGCCGGTCCACGTCCATGACAACGAAGACGAGGTGATCGTGCTGCTGCGCGGCAGCGGCGTCTTCTGGGCGGGAGAGCATCGCTACCAGCTGTCCGAAGGCGGCGTCGCCTTCCTGCCGCGCAAGCTCCCGCATGCCTACCGGTTCACCTCGGAGACCGTGGAGATGCTCGCGATCTGCACGCCTGCGGGCACCGAGGAGTTCTTCCGCGCGGCTGGCTGGGATCTCTCCCGCCCCAAGCCCGACGGCTGGGAGATCACCCCGGCCAGCATGGCCGCGGCCGCCAAGGCTACCGGCCAGGCCATTCTCGGACCGCCGCTCTCGGCCGACCAGATGATCCCGGCGGACTACCTGAAATCTCTCTCAGAACCGAGCTGATCCATCCGCGAGCGCGCCCGGCGCCCCGCAGACCGGCTGACGCTGGAACTACGGGATCTCGCAGACCCTCCCATTCTCCGACGCCTGCGCCGCAAGCTGGCGCGCCGGAGCCGCCCAGTGGCGTGCCCGAGCCTCCCAGCCGGGCTGGTGGCCCTGTGACCATTGATGAAAACGGATCACTGCGGGGGAAAGGTCCCCTTGATGACGCTCAGGGGCCAGGAGATCATCAGCAGTTTCAGGCGGGGCGTTACCCGCTCCGGAATGGGCGCGGCTCGGACGGAGCCGCCGGGGCGGAGCGATCGACGCCGACAAAGAGAGAGGCGGAATCGCAATGACCGATCGCGTGGCTGACGTCGTCAGCTCTATCACGAACTCCCCGCTTCCGGACAAGGTGCCGGTGGACCAGGCCCGGGCGGCCGGCCGCTTCGGCCATGACAAGCCCACCTACAGCAACAGCATCGTGCTGCTGATCGATCACCAGATCGGCCTGATGGCCAGCACTCGTGACACGACGACCGCGGCCGAGCTCAAGAGCAACGTGGTCGGCCTTGCCCGCGTCGCCAAGGCTCTTGAGCTGCCGGTGCTGATCTCCTCCTCGAACGCCCAGTGGCAGAACGGCGACACCCTTCCTGAGATCAAGGAACTGTTCCCCGATGTGGCGATCATCCGGCGGACCGGGATCATCAACGCCTACGAGGACCCTGAGTTCCGGGCGGCGTTCGACAAGCTCGCCGAGGAAACCGGGCGCCGCCACGTCATCGTCGCTGGGGTGACGATCGGCACCTGCGCGACCTTCCCGACCCTGTCCCTGCGCAACGACGGCTACCAGGTGTTCCCTGTGATCGACGCCTGCGGCGCGTGGGACAGGTACGAGGTTGACGCCGCCCTCGCGCGGATGGTGCAGGCAGGCGCCGAGCCCACCACGACGTTCGCGCTCGCGTGCGAGCTCCAGGAGGACTGGAAGAACAAGTACTCCAACGCGATGCTCGAGCCGTTCTACCAGAACCTGTCCGAGTACGGCTGGGTGACCCAGAACTTCTGGAACAACGTCGGCGGGCACGTCGTACCCGACCCATTTGGGACAGTTTCCTGACGCGGACCTGACGGGCAGCGTGGACGGACAACGCTCGTCGCTGGTGCCCTCGCCGCTGACATGCGAGAGGGCTGGCAAGTGCAGCTGCGTGAACCAAGTCAGGAGGAAGCATGTCGAGCGGCATCACGGCGGAGGATGTGGGGCGGGGCGCTGATCGGGTTGCCGGCCGGGTGGCTGTGGTGGTCGGCGCCAGTTCGGGGATCGGCGCGGAGACGGCGCGTGAGCTGGCATCGCGCGGGGCGAACGTGGTCATCGCGGCCCGCAACCGCGACGGGCTCGAGCGGGTTGCTGCCTCGGCCCGGGATCTCGGGGCGGGCGCCGTCGAGCCGTTCGTTGCCGACACGACCAGTCCCGGTGACCTGAGCCGGCAGCGAGCAGTACCTCCCCCCCGTTGACGTCAGGCTCGGGCCCGTGGACCTGGAGATGCTGGACGCGCTGATCACCACGGGCACCGCGGCCAGCCGGGCGGAAGCCGTCGGCTGGGTGCTGGCCCGCATCCGCGAACGGCCGGCCTACGCCAGGCTCAGCGAGCGGGCACGAGAGCCGGACGAGCTCAAAGCCCACTTCTGACCCCCGCAGACCGGCGGGCTGGTGTCGCGTGGAGCGCGCCGGGGCCACAGACCGACCTGGAGGCCGCCACCAACCAGGCCGCCGCCAACCAGGCCGCCGCCGACACGGACGCAGCCCCAGCGATCGGGCCTGCGGCCTAGCCGGGACTAGCGCTGGTAGCTAACGGATACGCGAGTATTGCCACGATGACGTAAAGTAATTATACGAGTTCGGAGAGTAGCTAATGTGAGGCAGCTGACTGATGCCTTCTCCGTCGCCCTGCTGGAGGCAGCGCCGGATGCGGTGGTGTGCGTTGACTCGCGTGGGCGGATGGTGCTGGTGAACGCGCAGGCGGAGCGCCTGTTCGGCTATCGGCGGGAAGAACTCGACGGGAAGCCGGTGGAGATTCTGGTCCCGGACGCGGCCCGGGCCGGGCACCCGGCACTGCGCGGCGCCTACGGGCGCGACCCGCGGCCGCGGGCGATGGGCGAGGGACAGGACCTGACCGGCCGGCGCCGGGATGGCAGCACCTTTCCCGCGGAGATCTCCCTGTCGGCCATCGGCGCAGGCGAGGGGATGCTCGTCATGGCCGCGGTCAGGGACGCGACCCGTCAACGGGAGGCCGCCGTGGCGGCGGCGCGGCTCGCGTCGATCATCCAGTCCTCGCATGACGCGGTGATCGGCCAGACCGTCGAGCAGGTGATCACGACCTGGAATCCGGCTGCGGAGCAGCTTTACGGCTACTCCGCGGCCGAGATGATCGGCGGCCAGATCGACATGCTGATCCCTCCGGCCCTGCGGGCCGCCGAGCACGAGATCCAGGCCGCGATCATCAGGGGCGAGCGGATAGAGCAGTTCCAGGCCCAGCGGATCCGCAAGGACGGGACCATGATCGAGGTGTCGGTCACGCTGTCCCCGATCGCCGACCGGCAGGGAACGGTCATCGGCGTGTCCCGGATATCCCGGGACCTCAGCACTCAGCAGCGCGCCGACGTCCGGTTCCGGGGGCTGCTTGAGTCGGCCCCGGACGCGATGGTGTGCGTGGATTCCGCCGGACAGATCACGCTGGTCAACGCGCAGGCCGAGCGACTGTTCGGGTACAGCCGCCAGGAGCTGGCAGGACAGCCGGTGGAGATTCTGGTCCCGGACGCGGCCAGCGCCGGGCACCCCGCCCTCCGTGGCGCCTATGGCCGCGACCCGCGGCCGCGGGCGATGGGCGAGGGACTCGACCTGACCGCGCGGCGCCGGGACGGCAGCACCTTCCCCGCGGAGATCTCCCTGTCGGCCATCGGCAGCGGCGAGGAGATGCTGGTATCGGCCGCGGTCCGTGACATCAGCGAGCGGCTGCGGCTGCGCGCCGCGCACGAGCGGCTGGAACGGCAGGCCGAACAGGACCGGCTGGAACGCAAGCTCCAGCAGTCGCAACGGCTGGAAAGCCTGGGCGAGCTGGCCGGCGGAGTCGCGCACGACTTCAACAACCTGCTCAGCGTGATCTCCGGCTACACCGCCTTCATCAGGGACGAGGTGACCAAAGACCCGCCGCACATCAGCTGGCAGGACGTCCGGGAGGACCTCGCCCAGGTCGAAGAGGGCGTGCAACGGGCCGCACAGCTGACCCGCCAGCTGCTCACCTTCGGCCGTCGCGAGGTCAGCCAGCCGCGCCCGCTGGACCTGGGCGAGGTCGTCGCCGACATGCAGCCGCTGCTGGCCGCCACCCTCCGCGAGCAGGTCGAACTCGCCACCGAGCTGGCACCGTGCCCGGTACTGGCCGACGCCGCCCAGATCGAGCAGGTCCTGCTCTGCCTCGCGGTCAACGCCCGCGACGCCATGCCCCGCGGCGGCACGCTCATCATCAGAACCGGCACCGCGGATGCGGACGAGACAGCCACCGCAGGCCGGCCGGGACCGCTCCCCCCGAGAGATGCCCGCCTGACCGTCAGCGACACCGGCACCGGGATGCTCCCCGAAGTCGCCGAACGGGCCTTCGAGCCGTTCTTCACCACCAAGGCCCGGGGCCAGGGCCCGGGTCTGGGCCTGTCCACCGTCTACGGCATCATCACCCAGGCCGGCGGCGACGTGCAGATCCGCTCCGAGCCTGGCACCGGCACCACCGTCACCATCCTGCTGCCGCAGTTTGCCACCCAGCCTCCCCTGCCGCCCGCCCAGCAGGCACCTCCGCCCCCGCGGCAGGCACCGCGCGACGGCGACGGTGCGACCGTGCTGATCGCCGAGGACCAGGCGGAACTGCGGGAGGTAGCCCGCCGGATCCTCACCGGCAGCGGTTACCACGTCATCACCGCGGCCGACGGGCTGGAAGCCATCCGGGCAGCCGCCGCTCACCCCGGCGCCATCGACGCGTTCCTTACCGACGTCGTCATGCCAAAAATGGGAGGAAAGGAAGCCGCCCGCCAGATCCAGGCCCTCTGCCCGCAGGTCAAGATACTGTTCATGTCCGGCTACACCGGCGGAGTCCTCGACGACCACGGCATCCTGGGGGAAGGCGTTAACCTCATCCAGAAGCCCTTCAGCGAAGCATCCCTGCTTGCCCGCCTGCAAGAACTCCTGCCCGTCAACCACGATCACGCCGGATAACCAAGGCCGGTGCGGGCTCACTGATCAGCAGAAGGCCCCCGATGCTTAAACTCCATGCCGACCTTGCCAACGGCTCGAAGATCTCAATTCGCTCGTTTTGATGTGCGTATTATGGGTGCTGTCCTATTTACATGGGTGAGCGGTAGACGGCAGATCCCGCGTGACCGCGCCGGTCAGGCGGGATGCCGCTCATTGTCCTTGTGCCAGTTTAAAGATTGATGGCGACGTCCGGCTGGCCCGAGGTGCAGATGGTGCCGTCAATGAGTTCCGCGACGCCACTCAGGACGTAGTCAAAGGTGCAGCCGTACTGGTTGAGGTTCGACCAGATGCGGGACGCCTGATTGTTGAAGATCAGTCCTCCCGCGACCTGCTCCGAGCTGCCATTCTCGTCGTTGAGCGAGACGGTCCAGCTCCAGTCGATGGCCGTTAGCGGAGCATTCTTGAAGCCGCTGACGACCGCGACCTTGCTGATGCCGGTCTGGGAGACGCGGATCCACGAGATCCCGCAGTTGCCCGAGACCTGGTTGTAGTCGATGTTCGTGTCGGACCGAACTCCGCGGTCGCGGTACAGGATCGGGCTCTTGGGCAGGTGGGACTTGGGATTGATGGGGACTGACTGCTGGGAACCGTTGGCATAAGTGACGATCTTGTACCCGTGGGCCTTGGCGACCGCGGCGTTGAAGCCCGTCACGGTCATGCCCCGCTGCTGCACCCGCTGCTTGGGGGTGGCTGCCGAGTGGCCATTCGTGGCGGCGAACGCGGCCGAGGAACTGAAGAGCGTCCCCAGCACGACGGCGGCCACCAGGAATTTCTTGGTGAGGCTCCGGGGCATGGTCATAGTCATTGTGCGTGATTTCCTTTCCTACGGTGGCAGACGGAGAATGACCAAGCGGCAGCCACGTGCCCCCCGTTGGGACGACGCGAGTGGCCCGCCTTGATCAAAAAAGGAACACTCCCTGGCAAAAGCCCGCACAATCAGAATCATCATGAAAAGAGGACTGCAAATATCGAGTCCTAATTTTTCGATAAATGATCTTCATGGCCAGCCTTTCGGCGGCAACGCCCGAGTCCCCGCGCCAGGCCAGGACGCGGGGACCGTCGCCAACGTAGGCCGGGACATCCGGGCCGCTTACGGCACGGTGTAAGCGACCAACTGGGGGTTGCCGCCGCCCTGGGCTGACCCACCCGGCCCGCCCGCGGGGACCAGCACCGTGTTGCCGGCGATGGCGATCGGCGAGTTGGTGGTGGTGGGCAGTGCGTGCTGGTACACGATCGCGCCGGTCGTCCGGTTGAGCGCGATCAGCTTCCCGGTGACGAGCGTGGTGAAGACCAGGTTGTTGGCGACGGTGGTGTCGCCGAGCGGCAAGGTGTCCACCTTGGTGTCCCACTCGACCGCCCCGGTGGTCAGGTTCAGCGCCTCGATTTCCCCGGCGGCCTTCTCCCCGGCCACCGCCGCGTTGCCATTGACCGAGCTCAGGGTTGTCGACTTTATCGGCACGTCGATGGTGGCCACGTACACGCTGCCGCCGGCCAGCGCCATGTTTGTCAGCACGCCGCCGAGCGGCCCGGGCTCCCACGTGTAGGGCAGCTTGATGGTGATCTTGTGCCCGAGCAGCAGCGCCGAGTCGTTGTCGGTCCCGTTGTGCGCGCCCACCGGCGTCTGCCACAGCAGGGCGCCGGTCGAGGCGTTCATCGCGTAGACGATGCCGAGCTTCCCGCTGCCTATGATCGCGGGGACGTTACCCACGACGGTCGCGATGGGGGAGGCCTGCATGTCATGGTCCTTGAAGTCGTTCGGCACGGCCTGGTAATACCAGCGCAGCTTCCCGGTCGCGGCATCCAGGTTGACCTCGCTGTCGGTGTAGAGCAACCTCGCCGGGTGTTCGATGGCCTCGCCGATCGACTGGTACGGGTTCCCGATCCCGAAGGTCACCGACCCGTCGCTGCCCACTAGCGGCGTCTCCCACGCGCCGCCCGAGCCGAGCCCGAGCGCCGCGACACCGCCGGCATCGCTTCCGGTCACCGTGTTGAACTTCCACAGCATTTTCCCCGACGTCGCGTTCAGCGCCAGCAGCACGCCGCCGCCGGGACCGGAACCGTAGGCGCTCGCCAGGTAGACGCGGCCGCCGGAGACCTGCGGCTGGATCTCGAACGAGCCCTGGCCACTGGTCAGCAGCCCGTTGTCGGTCCAGATCGCCTTCCCGGTCGCCGCGTTGAGCGCGAACACCGCCGTGGAGGTATCCCCGTACACGACCCCGTTTGCGACCGCCACCCCGTCCGGGCCCGGCCCGGTTGCCTCCGGCACGTTGACCGGGTACTCCCAGCGCAGCTTGCCGGTGGCCAGCGAGATCGCGTAGACGTTGGCGTCCAGATCCTGCAGGTACACGACGCCGTTGACCACGACCGGCGTGGCGGCGAATGAGCCGGCGCCACTCACCCCGGCGGCCGCCTTGCCCGCGAGGTGGAACGACCACGCCTCGCGGAGCGAGGACACGTTGGCCGAAGAGATCGTCGTACCGGCCGCCACCCGCGTGTTGGCCAGGTTCCCGTTCGGATACGCCCAGGTCCCGCTGGGCGTATCCGCGCCACTGAAGGTGCTGGTCGTCGGGTTGGACTGGGTTGACGAGCACGCCGCCGCCAGCAGCGCCGTGGCCACCGCCGCCGCGGCCGCCGCGCCCGTCTGCCATGTGGGTCGAGTTCTCACGTGTACCACCTGCCGCTTCCGTCCCGGAAAGCGCTAAAACTGATATCACTATGATAGATCTGTGACATCACATCAGTCAATGGCGCGGCAGACACTGGCGCGGCAGACACTGGCGCGGTGTCTGCCCGGACGGCCGGCCGCGCTGTGTCAGGAGGCGGGCGACAGTGTCCCGGAGCCGGGCGGGACGCCTCCCGTCGTATCGAACGAAAAGAAAAGGCCGCCGGAAGTCGTCGTGACTTGGGCGTACGCAACCGATACGCAATCGCCCGCGGGATCTGAGGTCGTGACAATGCGCAGGGAAAGCGGGCCGCCGCCGTTATCAAGGTAGATCGTTCCCCGGCAGTCGTACGTGTCATTCTGGAAATAGCCAACCTGGCTGCCGTCGGTGCCTTGATACAGGCTCATCGAGGCCTCGAAGGGGCCAGCCTGGCTGTCTATTTCGCCTTGCCAGGAGCCCTGGTAACTGGCCGGAACCCCGCCCGCAGACGGCAAGGAGCTGGCCGTAGCCTGCGAGGGAGCCGGGGTCGGGGCGCTCCTCGGTGAGGCCGACGGAGCGGGGCTGAACGGCGGCCAATGGGCAGTGTAGGCGAGGGTGAAATAGGCGATTGCCCCCACGCCGATGGAAACGAAAAGGCCGACGATAGCCAGGAGAACGCTCGCTATAGTTCCGTAAGCCGTTATCTTGTCATACAGTCCTTCGTGTTCACGTTTTTTGCTTGCTGGTTCTTTCTGCTCGACCACAATGCCCGCCTCTCGCCGCCTTCCTTGAGTGGGCCTCTCCGTGGCGCTCCATAACCTCGGCATCGCGGGTAAAGCTCAGCGGAGCTGCGGGTGCATGGAGGCGGGCAAGCACGATCGAGAAGCCACCGTTACGCTAACACAGAAAACCAAGGTGATGCGCGCCAAGGATCGTCGTGACACGAGTGTTAATAAGACCCCATGAACTTCTGTCACCTCCGTTGCCGTGATGGTGCCGGTGATCATTATTCTGATCGCTCCCGGTACCAGGTCATGGCTGGTCAGCGCCTCCCTTTAGGGTCCCGCCGACGAATGCTGAGATAACGGGAAAAGTGGGCCAATTCGACCATGCACGGCGCCCGGCTTTCGCGACTATGAGTATAAAGAGTAAAAACCGGCGCCCAGGCAAGATCACCGGGAACCTTCGCGGCGGGTAAGACGGGTAAATATGACAGCCGCCCGGATGCGGGCATAACAGCCCAGATTGGGAGCGGGTGCTCGGGGCGCACGCCCGTCCGGCGGCCCGGCAGGGCCATCCGGTGCGGTTCCGGCTCCCGCGGGGAAGCAGGCGACCGTTGGCGTCCGTCATCGACAGGTCCGTCGACAGCAGCCAGATACCAGGCTGCCACACTGCGTATGACAGCAGTCAGGTACTGATCTGCCACACTACATAACAGTGATATGCATCGAATTTGATGTGCGGGGGCTGCGGTCTTAATCTGCCGGTATGGGGCTGCACCTTGGCTGGATTCCCAACGAACCGGGGCTGCGGGCTCGCGAGTACGCGGCACAGGCGCCGGGCGCCCCCGACCCCGACTCGCCGATGGCGGCGGCGTTGCGCGCCGCGCACGCCGCGAGAGCGCTCTGGACCCGGCTGCTGATTGTCGTCGGCCTGCTCGCTCTCGCCCTGTTCGGCTTCGTCGGTGCCGTCTCGCACCGGAGCTGGTTCTGGTATGCCGGCGCGGCCATAGCTGTCTGCTGCTGGCTGCCGCTGGCGGAGTTCGCCGTGAACCGCCGCCGCGCCAACAGCCGTATGCGGCGCGAGAGCGACGAGCAGCTCGCCCGGCACGCCGCCGAGCTCGCCGAGTACGAGCGGTCCAAGGCCGCCTGGCAGAACTCGGAGGCGGAGCGGATCGCGGCGGCGCCCCGGTGGCTGCAGGTCGCGGCGCACGAGGACATCAGCCGGCTGGACGTGTTCGGCGGGACGCCCCTAGGGCGGCAGAACCTGCTCACCGGGATCGGCCAGCGGCTGCTGGCGGAACGCGCGGTCATCGTCCTCGACCTGACGCAGGACCGGGTCTGCGGCGGCCTTATCGCGGCGGCGGCGCAGGACGGAATCTCCTGCCACGACTACCAGCTGCCGTGGGACCTGCCCGTCACCCCGTTGCTGACGGGGCTGACCGGCGACGAGGTCGCCAACCTGATCGTCGAGGTGCTGCACGCCGACAACGCGAGCGCGACCGCCGCCGGGCGGGCCACTGACCTCATGATCCTGCGCAAGGTCACCCGCGTGCTTGGCGACAGCGTGACGATGGCCCGGCTGCATGAGGCGCTGCTCCTGCTGGTCGGCTCCGACCATGGGGGTCACTACGCCGCCGGCCACCCCGTTGAGACCCTGACCGAGCAGGAGCGCGAGCGGCTACGCGGGCTATTCGGCGACGCGATGCGCGGCGAGGTCGCGGGGAACCTGATCCGGATCGCCGCGGTGATCGAGCCCCTGGCCGAACTCGGCGCGGCCGCGGCCGGCGGCGGTCACGCTGCCGCCCGGCCGCCCGCCCGGCTGACCTGCCTGTCGCTCCCCGACGGGCCGCGCGATGTGGCGTCCGACCTGACCGCCGCGCTCATCGTGCAGTGGGCCACCCGGGCCGTCGCCGCGGAAGGCGGGTTCCGCCCGGCGGTCATCCTGGCAGGCGCGGACGAGCAGTCGACCAGGCACCTGGGCCGCCTCACGAGCGTCTGCGATCGGTACCAGGTCCCGCTGGTGCGGATGTTCTCCCGGTTGACCGAAGAGTCCGCGCGCCACCTGGACAGCAGGCACACCGCGTTCATGCGGCTCGCGACCCGGCCGGAGGCGCTGCGCGCGGCCGAGCACATTGGCCTGGCGCGGAAGTTCGTGGCCGGCCGCTTTTCGCACCGGCAGAGCGTAAGCCGGTCGCGGACGAGGACCTCGACCGAGTCGACCACGCACACCACCGGGCGCGCGGAGGGCGAGGCGGTGACGCACACCACCGGGACCACGACCGGCCAGTCGTACTCCGAGGCGGAGGTGCCCCGCCACGATAACCACGTCCACATCCACGCTGGTGATAGCGGCGGTGGCAACGGCGGGTCCGGAACCGGCCGCGCGCACGCGGATCAGGCCCGCGACCGGGCCGGCCGCGAGCGGGCGGCGGAGGCGGACGCGGAGCCGGGTCGCGGCGGTGGGCGTCAGTCCGCGACAGGGGGCACTGGCGGCCGGCGGCCTGAGAGCCAGGGCAGGTCAGGCGGCGGCTGGCTCAGCGCGGGCGCGAGCTCGTCGGGTAGCGCCAAGGCCGGGAAGCCGGCCATCGACGTGGTGAAGACCAGAACGAAGTTCACCGCCCAGCACCAAAGCGAGTCGAAGACCCAGTCCGTGACCAACACCCAGGAGACCAGCCACACCCAGTCGGAGTCCCGGTCGCGCACGGACGGCACCAGCGTCGGCGACGAGATCACCTTCGAGCTCGTCTACGATCACCAGGTCCAGCCGGAGACGCTGATGGCGCTGCCCGAGGACCAGATGCTCGCCCCGCACGTCGTCGCCGGCGCACCGGACCCGGCGAGCTTGCCGGGCGCGCCCAACGCGGCGTGCGCGCCGGACGCGGCGGCCCAGAGCGCCGCGGTGGCATCGCGGCCGACAACGGCCGAGAGCCGGATGGTCGCCCTCGTCATCGACCCGTCGGTGGTCGGCACCGACCCGGTGGCCCCGGTCTCCCCGCACGAGATCCCGGCCTACGAACCTCCCGCCCCGGCGGTCTCCTCCCATGTCCCGGACTACGAGCGCCTGCACCGCCCCGCCCTCGGCGCGGGCGATCCCGCCAGGTCAAGGTAGCAGCGGCGGCGCTTTCAAACCGCACCCGGGTACCGTTGCGGGCAGGCGGCGTGCCCTTAGCCGCGCCAGCGGTCCAAGCGCGAGAAAAACAGGAACGCCAGCCAGACGCCACCAGAGATGACGGCCATGACGCCGAGCAATACCACGATGAGCACGAACGAAGCCAGCCAACTCGACGTCATCGGGGGGCCTCCTCAACTGTGAACCGGTACTTACACACCGTTAGTGTGCCCACCGCGAGTGGGTCCGCCACCCCCTCAGCGGGCACTTCATTACCGATGGTGCGTGCCAGCGAGTGGCACGGAGTCCGGGCGCGACCGGTTCACCGGTTCATCATCCGGCCGGCCTCGGCGGGCGAACCGCGTTCACGGAGCCGCGCCGTCCGAGCGTTCCTTGGCCACCGGGAGGTGGGGTTCGGTGATGACGCGACGATCAGGTTGCCGGTGGCGAGGCCGTCGCGGTCCGCAGTGCCCGCTGGCAGGCGATAGCGCGACGAGGCAGGGGCGCGGCGGGCGGGTCCGGCGGTGACGGGCGGCAGCCCGGGCCAGGCGGTGCGCCGCGCGGCGCTCAGGGGCGCCGAACGAGTCTGGCGCGACCTCCGGCTGAAGGATCTCTACCGGAGCGGCAAGGAGTTCGAACTCATGCACCGGGCCCTGGGCTTCGCCGCCCTGGCCATCCTGACCGTGATCCCGCTGCTCATCCTGGTCGCCGCGGCCAACCCGACCTCGCACCGCGGCCTCGCCGGGTGGGTGATCTACGGCATGGACCTGACCGGATCATCCGCCAACGCGGTGACCCGGCTCCTCTCCGCGCCGGCCCGGGTGCTCGGCACGACCAGCGTGTTCAGCGCTGTGCTGGTGAGCGTGGCCGGGGTGTCGTTCGCGGGCAGCGTGCAGGCCGGTTTCGAGCGGATCTGGGGCCTGCCCGCCGGCCCGTGGCACAAGATCTGGCGTCAGGCGGTGTGGATGGCGGGCCTCACCGCCTACATCTACGCGACGGCCACGGTCGGCACGGTGACGCACCGCGGGCCGGCCGAGACGGCGGGCCGGGTGGCGGTGGCGGTGGTCCTCGGCGTCGCCTTCTTCTGGTGGGGGCCGCGGTTCTTGCTCGGCGGCCGGGTGAGCTATCTGGCGGCGCTGCCGGGGGCGGTGGCCACGATCGTGTGCCTGGCTGGCCTGCGGGTCTTCTCCGGCCTGGTCTTCGAGCCGCTCATCATCAGGAACGCGGTCAGCTATGGCGCGCTCGGTACCGTCCTGATCGTGCAGTCATGGCTGATCGGCGTGGGCTGGGTCCTCTACGGCGCCCAGTTGTTCGGGCGCTGGTTCCACGACTCCTGGCTGCGGGACTGGGCGCAGAGCCGCCGGGGCCACCAGGACGCGGGCAGCGATAAGGATGGCGGGCCGCCGTTACCGGTGGTCCGCGCGGGGCTGCCCCGCCTCCCTGATCAGCGATGGCGCCAGGGCGATCATGGCGGCGACGACCGGTTCCAGGCCGGGCCTGGACGTGATAACCCGGACGATGGTCTCGTCAAGCCCGTCGCTGAGGCGGGCGAACGCGGCCGGCGCCTGGGCCGCCGGGCCGTAGTAGCCGACCGCCCGCAGCATCTCGTCGGGCGCCGCGGCCACCAGCTCGGTCATGGCCGCGCCCCGGTCGCGCCGCTGCTCCAGCTCGGTCAGCAGCCCGTCGAACCCCATGTGGGCGAACAGTCCCCGGTAGCCAGCGCCGTGCGGCATCCCCGCCTGGCCCAGCGCGTAGCCAAGCACCTGCGTGCCGAACGCCTCCCGGGCGGCGGCGATGTCGTCGTCAATGCAGACCCGGATGTACATGGTGATCGGGACCGAGCCGGGGGCGCGGCCCGCCCTGGCAGCGCCCGCGTCGATCTGCTCCCGGCTGGCGGCGATGTGTTCCGGCGAGGCCCAGTTGAGCAGTACGCCGTCGGCGGTCTCGCCCGCCAGCCGCAGCATTTGCGGCCCAAGCGCGGCCAGGTAGACCGGGGCAGGCGGCAGGTCCGCCAGCCCGAGAGATGCGTGCCCCGGCCACCCGGGGGCACCCGGGCCGGCATCCGTCCGGCGGAGCAGCTCCCCGGCGGTGACCTGCTGGCCCGCGAGCAGCCCGCGGACCTCGGTGACGTACTCGCGCATCACCGCGATCGGCCGGTCAGGCAGGCCCACCGAGGCCCAGAACGCGGGTCCGTAGCCTCCCGTGCCGAGGCCGAGCACGAACCGGCCCGCCGACAGCTGGGCCAGAGTGGCCGCCTGGACCGCGAGGCTGAGCGGGGTCCACATCCGCGCCGCCGGAACGACCGAGATCCCGGTGCGCAGCGAGGTGTCCTGCGACCAGGCCGCGCAGATGTGAAACGAGTCGGGCACGCCGCCCGCGGGAGTCCACAAGCTCTCGAACCGGAGCCGCTCCGCCTCCCGGGCGGCAACTCGCAGCTGGTCGAACGGAAGGCCAAGCCGGGCGTCAAGCCCCACGCCAATCATCATGACAGGGAGTATGCCTGACGCCCTGGTTGGGGGAGGGCTGGCGGGGAGGCGTAGAGCCACGGTCCGTTCCCTGCGCCTGGTTTTGAATTTCCGAGCCAGGGCCGGGGAATGGGAATGAATTCAGTTTATTATTTCGGATAATAATATTTCGTCTTAAATCGTTATGCTTCATGTCTCCTGGGTAGCCGGGGCGGCATGGAGCTGACTGAGACGGGACGTCTGCTTTCCGGGCGCTACCGGCTCCGTAACGTCATCGGCCGAGGCGGGATGGGCGTGGTTTGGCAGGCCCGCGACGAGCTGCTCAAACGGGACGTCGCGGTAAAGGAACTCGTCTGGCCGCCGCATTTCACCGAGGCCGAGCAGGAGACCGCCTGCCGCCGCGCTGTCAGGGAAGCCCAGATGGCCGGCCGCCTTACCCACCTGAACGTGGTCCGCATCTACGACATCCTTCAGGAAGACGGCCACCCGTGGATCATCATGGAGCTGGTCCCCTACCAATCGCTGCGCGACCTGGTGCGGGAGGAAGGGCCGCTTGCCCCGGCCACGGCCGCGAGGGTGGGCCTAGGCGTCCTCGCGGCGCTGCGCGCCGCGCACGCGGAAGGCGTGCTGCACCGGGACGTGAAGCCGGCGAACATCCTCGTTGGACAGGACGGGCGGGTGGTGCTGACAGACTTCGGCATCGCCCGGGCCGTCGACAGCCCCACCCTCACCGCCACGGGCGCGCTCGTCGGATCGCCTTCGTACATCGCACCAGAGCGGGCCAGGGGCGGACCGTCGACCCCGGCCGGGGACCTGTGGGGGCTCGGCGCCGCACTGTACGCGGCGGTGGAGGGGCATCCGCCGTTTGAGCGGAACGCCCCGCTCGCGACTCTCACTTCCGTGGTCGTTGACGAGCCGCGGGAAGCCGTCCACGCGGGACCGCTGTGGCCGGTCATCAGCGGGCTGCTCCGCAAAGATCCGGACGAGCGGCTCGGCGCGGCGGAGACCGAGCTGATGCTTCGCCAGGTCGCTGACCCCGACGAGACGACGCCAGGTTCCAGGCCGGCCGCTCGGCGTGCCCGGCCGGCTCTCTGGCGCATCCGGCGGGCTTCCCGGCGCGTTCCTCCGGTTCTCCAGCCGGCCGCCGACACTGATCCGGCGGCCGGGCTGACGGGTACGGCGGCCATGGCTGGGATGTCTGGGTCCGCGGAGCCGGCTGGCGAGGCGGCCGCCGTAGCAGCCGCTGCTCTGGACGCGTCCGTCGCGCCGCCGGAACCTGACCCGATTGCGCCCCCCGAACCTGATGCGGCCGCGCATCCGGAGCCTGTCGCGGTCGCCGCCCCCGGTCCGGTCGAGACACCCGACACCGCCTCGGACGCGGTGTCATCGCTCTCCGGTCAGCCGCCCGCTGCCGCCGGTTCTTTCTCAGACCCCGCTTCCCGCCGTCCACGCCGGTATCGTCAGCCCGCGATCGCGGCAGTCGCGCTGGCCGCCGCCGCCGTGGGCGTCACCGCCGTGGCACTCGCCATGTCCGGTTCGCCTAGCCAGCCGGCCGCATCACCGGGCACCTCTGCGCCCGGTCATTCGACGGTCCCCAGCACCGCGGCATCCGGCACCACGAAGTCATCGAACCCGCCCGCGTCGCCTAGTCTCCCGGCGTCGACCGGCTCGACCGGCTCGACCGGCTCGACCGGCTCGACCGGGCCGGCTGTCGGCGCCGGTAACGCCGGCAGCGCCGGGTACGCCGCGCTACCCGCCGGTTTCCACCGCTTCACTAACTCCACCGGCTTTTCGATCGGGGTCCCCGACGGCTGGCAGATCCAGCACGTCGGTCACTACGTCTACGTCACCGACCCGTCGAACGGCGGCATCTTCCTGCTCATCGACCAGTCCGACACGCCGAATCCGGACCCGCTCCTCGACTGGGAGCAGCAGGCGGCCAACCGGGCGGGCACGTACCAGGACTACCACCTCATCCGCTTGGCGTCCGTGTACTACCCGCAGGCCGAGAAAGCGGCGGACTGGGAGTTCACCTACGTCAGGGACGGCATCCTCGTGCACATCCTGAACAGAAACGTGCTCGCGAACGCGCACCACGCCTACGCGCTCTACTGGTCCGCGCCGGAGAGCGATTGGAGCGGGTACTACCGCTACTTCCAGGCCTTCGCGGGCACGTTCCGCCCCGCCCGGTGACCAGGCCTATGGCTCCCACGCCCCCGCGAGGTGCACGGTAAGCAGGGCGATCACCAGGCCGGCCAGCAGCGAGGCGATGAGCAGGGCCAGCCGGGTGCCACGGCCGCTGAGAACTTCCACCGCCCGCCGGGCAGGCCGCCCGGCGGCCGCGTCCGCGCCGGCATCCCGTTGCGGGAGGGAGCTGCCGCGAGCCTCGGCCGCGAGCAGCCTCGGCAAACGCCACACGTAGGCGAGCACGTGGATGACGATGAAGAAGGCCCAGGCGATGAACGAGATCCTGTGCACCATGAGCCATCCGCTTGGCGGCCCGTAGCCGTAGCCGGGGCCGGTGACCGCCAGCATGATGCCGGAGCCGAAGACGCACGCCGTGAGCAGCACGATGATCGGCCCGATGGCCCGCAGCAACGGCGCGGGGGGTCCCTTGCGCCGGTAAGGTGCGCTCCCGGTGTAGTAGCGGGCGAAACGGTAGATGACCGCGGCGGCCTTGAGGGTGACCGGCCCGAGTAGCAGCATGCCGAGGAAGACGTGCAGGGTGAGCAGGCGGCCGATCCGGAAGATCGTGTAGCACTCGACGGCCAGCAGGATGAGCAGCACCGCTCCCGTCATCGCGGTCAGCCGCTCGTTGCCCTCGGCCCCGTCCCGGCTCACTAGGCATCCCGCCTGCGGACGACGGCGAACGTGACCGCGATAAGCGCCGCGGCAAGCAGCACGTAGATCCCGGTCTCGATGCCCTGGAACGGCCAGTAGCGGCTGGCGGGCTGATAGGTGGCGAACCCGCGCCAGCCGTGCGCTTGCATGCACGAAAACGCGGCGTTCAGCGAAGGGTTGGACTTCCCGCTCGAGGTTACCGGAAGCAGTTTCTGGCAGGAGGCCGGAAGCGCGGGATAGAGCGAGCCCCAGCCGATCGGCACCACGACCCCGGTCTTGCTGACGGCGCCCTGGGCGAGCACCCAGGCCTGCCCCCGCGGCGTGAAGGAGCCCGTCACGTTGTAGTAGGTCGTGACCGCCGCCAGGTAGTGCTGCCGGGCGAAACCGGCGATCACCAGGCGCAGCGCGATGAAACCGCCGAGCACGACCGCGATCGCGGGGAGGGTGCGGCGCGCTATGGTGCCCGCGGCGATGCCGAGCGCCATCGCGAACACCGCGTACCCGATGGGGACGATGCCCTGCGTGTCGAACTGACCGGGCGCGAACGCGCCGGCCGTCTGCGCGTTGTTCGGCCCGGACCACCAGGTGGCCAGGGCAGCGGTCGCGCCGCCGCAGGCGGCGGCGGCGAGCAGCAGCCACCCCGCCTTGGCGGCCAGCCAGCGCGTCCGGGTGACGCTCTGCGTCCATGCGAAATCGCTGGTGCCGGCCTCGAGTTCGTGCGTACGTCGTCGGCCAGGGCGGCGGCTCGCTTGACGGCGTGCGCGGCGCGGGGCTGCTGTCCGGCTTTTACGCGGTCCCCGACGGCGGCGAGCGCGGCGAGATCGAGACCCCGTACTACGGAGACCTCCCGTCATCCACCGTCTCCACCCTCAGGGGCCTGCTCGACGCCGAGATCCCGCTGATCTTCGCCGTCGCGCAGCGCGACCTGCCGGCTAGCCACGCGCAGCTGGCGCGGCTGACCGCCGCCTGGTACGCGCGGCACGCCGCGGTGCCGCAGGTGGTCTGGTCGGACGGGCACAACCACATCTCGCAGATCGGGTCGATCGGCGTGGACGACCTCGCGCTCGGCGCCCAGCTCGGCCGCTTCGTCAACCGGGTAACCGCGCAGCCCTAAAGGCCAAAGTCAACATCACCAGGATGAGTAACGAGCGCGTGTCGCTGCCCGTCCGCAATCCTTACCCGGGCAAGGTGGAATACAGCGGCCGGGTGCGGTGCCTGGCAGGGAATCCGCCGACGGTGAATGTGGTTGAACCGTCAGGTAAATTAGCGATACCCCACCCCTGCCTTGGAGGTTACGCGTGGCTAAGCCCGTGCTGCGGATCATCATTGGCTCTACCCGGCCGGGCCGGGTCGGGTCGGCTGTCGCCGAGTGGATCACCGAGCGTGCGCGCGAGCACGGGGGCTTCGATGTCGAGGTCACCGACCTGGCCGAGCTGAACCTCCCGATGTACGACGAGCCCAACCACCCGCGCCTGCGGAAGTACGTCAACCAGCACACTAAGGACTGGTCGGAGCTGGTGGGGGCGTCGGACGCGTTCATCTTCGTGACGCCCGAGTACAACTACTCGTTCAACGCGGCGACCAAGAACGCGATCGACTACCTGTTCCACGAGTGGCAGCACAAGGTGGCTGGCATCGTCAGCTACGGCGGCGTCGCGGCGGGCACCCGGGCCACCCAGATGCTCAAGCAGGTCCTCACCACGCTGAAGATCATGCCGGTGCCCGAGGCGGTCAACATCCCGTTCGTCGCCCAGCACCTCGACGAGGACAAGCGCCTCAAGCCGACCGAGGAGATGGAGCAGTCAGCGACGGCGATGCTCGACGAGATCCTGAAGTGGACGCAGGCGCTCCAGCCGATCCGCGCCAGGTAATCGCCGGCACTGCGGGGCACGGTCATCCTGACCGGATCCGTGCCCTAACCCCATGTGTTACCGTTTGTAGTCATCATGGTACATAGAGTATTATCGCTTTAAGCATCCGTCAAATCACTCCATGTGATGACATTGGCCCCTCAGCTCTCCCACAAGTTGAACCTCCGAGAAATTGGCGTGATCACTTCATGACGGGCGGAAATGGCGCCGGGATAATCACCGCCATGGACATCGACAATCTGGTCGCGATCGACGTGCACACGCATGTGCACCGGTCGGTCAACGCGCCGCAGGCCAAGCCGGACGATAACGAGCACCTGGCCGCGATGGCCGCCTACTTCAAGACCGCGGCGGCCGCATTCACCGTCGATGACCTGGCCGCCTACTACCGCGAGCGGAAGATGGCGGCGGTGGCGTTCACCATCGACCAGCAGGACGCCCCCGAGGACCCCACCCGGGCCACCCCCGAGGAGATCGCCGAACGGGCCCGTGACCACACCGACGTGATCATCCCGTTCGGCTCGGTCGACCCGAATCGCGGGGCCGAGGCGGTCCGCATGGCCAAGCGCCAGATCGAGGAGTACGGCGTCAAGGGGTTCAAGTTCCATCCGAGCTCGCAGGCGTTTCTCCCCAACGACCGGCTGGCCTACCCGGTGTATGAGGTGATCGAGGCGGCGGGGCTGCCGGCCCTGTTCCACACCGGCCAGACCGGCGTCGGTGCAGGCACGCGGGGCGGCGGCGGCATCAGGCTGGCCTACTCCAACCCGATCCACCTCGACGACGTGGCGGTCGACTTCCCCGACATGCCGATCATCTTGGCGCACCCGTCCTTCCCCTGGCAGGAGGAGGCGCTCTCCGTCGCCACCCACAAGCCCCAGGTCTACATCGACCTCTCCGGCTGGTCACCCAAGTACTTCGCCCCGATCCTCATCCAGTACGCGAACACGCTGCTCAAGGAGAAGGTTCTGTTCGGCACGGACTTTCCCATCCTCACCCCGGAGCGCTGGATGGCCGACTTCGAGAAGATCGCGATCCGCGACGAGGTCAAGCCGGGCATCTTCAAGAACAACGCCGCCCGGCTGCTGGGCCTCGGGGGTTAGATCCAGCACTCCTGCATCACGCGCACCTGGTCGGCGACGTCAACCCGCATCCCGGTCAGCGACAGCACCTCATCGACCGTGAACCCGGCCGCGATCTCCTCCAGGGTGAAGCGGTCCTGCCGCGAACTCCGCCGCAGCAGCGCCAGGTCGGTGATGATCGCGTCCACGCACCCGGGTGCCGTCAGCGGCAAATCGCACTTCTCCACCAGCTTGGGCCGGCCCTTCGAGTCGGTGTGCTCGAGCATCGCGAACACCTGCCGGGCGCCGGCCGCGAGGTCCATCGCGCCGCCGATGCCGCCGCCGATCATGCCCGGTGCCGACCAGTTGGCCAGGTCGCCATTGCCGCCGACCTGGTAGGTCCCGAGCACCACAGCGAACAGCCGGCCGCCGCGGGCGATCTCGAACGAGGTGACCGAGTCGAAAAACGACGCCCCCGCGCGCACGGTGACGAAGAATCCGCTGGCGTCGTGCAGATCCGGATCAAAGTCGTCCCCCCGCACGAACTCCCCGTAGTTCAGCATCCCGTTCTCGCTGTGCAGGATGACCGGCCGCCCGGAGATGAAGTTCGCCACCTGCGTCGGCAGCCCCGCCCCCAGGTTCACCACCGCGCCGTCCGGCATCAGCGCCGCGACCCGCCGTCCGACCCCCTCGCGGGTAAGCCCGGGCTTGCCCAGGTACAGCCGCGCTGAGTCGGCCGGCCGGCTCACCCGCATCGGCAGGTTCTTCACGTCCATCCGCACCGTCACCGGCACCACCCGCGTCACGAACACCCCGGGAAGATCGACGTCCTCCGGGGCGATGGAACCGGTCGGGACGATCTCCTCGGCCTCCACGATCGTCACCCGCGCCGCCTTGGCGAACGAGGAGTTGAAGTTCTGCGACCCACCGCGGAACACCAGGTTCCCCATCTGGTCCGCCTTGGCCGCCCTGATCAGCGCGAAGTCGGTGGTGATGGCGCGCTCGAGGACGTACGGCTTCCCTTCGAAGTACCTGATGTCCTTGCCCTCGGCGATCTGGGACCCGTAACCGGTCGGCGTGTAGAACGCGGGGATGCCAGCCCCGCCGGCTCGCATGCGCTCGACCAGCGTGCCCTGCGGGACCATCTCAAGTGTCAGCTCGCCCGCCTCGATCTGCTTCTCCGCCTCGGATACCACCCCGGGCCGCGCGGAGAAGCAGGTGACCAGGCGCGCGATCTGGTGGTTATCGGCGAGCATGTGCGCGGTCGGGAAGCCCGGCTGGCCGAGCCCGTTGCAGTACACGGTCAGCCCGCCGGGCCCGGCATCGCGCAGCGCGGTGATGAGCGTCGACGGGTAGCGGTGCGAGACCCCGAATCCGGCCACGCCCACGCTCGCGCCATCACCGATGTCGGAGACGGCCTCGGCCGCGGACATCACCTTGTTTTCCCCGCTCGCCGCCGGGCGCTTATAGCCCCTGCTTTCTCCCTCGTCGCTCGGTCGCTGCGCTCCCTCCCTCCTCGGTCCGAAAGCAGGGGCGCGCCCTTCGGCTCGCGGGGGGCTTTCCCCGCTCCCCGGGTTGCTCATGTGTCAGGCCTTTCTGCTCTGCTTGATGTGGGGAGCCCTAGCCCCAGACCTCGCGGGCGGTCTCGGTCAGGAGCTCGAGCTTGGCCCGCTCCTGGTCGATGGTCAGCGCGTTGCCCTCGACGGTGGAGGCGAACCCGCACTGCCCCGAGATGCAGAGCCGGTCCAGGTCCACGTACTTGGCGGCCTCGTCGATCCGCCGTTTGAGCGTGTCCTTGGACTCAAGTTCCGGTGTCTTGGTGGTCATCAGCCCGAGCACCACGACCTGGCCGTCGGGCACGAAGCGGAGCGGCTCGAACGTGCCCGACCGCTCGTCGTCGTACTCAAGGAAGAGCCCGTCCACCTTGAGCTCGCCGAACACGTCCTCGGCGACGAAGTCGTAGCCGCCGGAGGAGAACCAGGCCGACTGGTAGTTGCCGCGGCACATGTGAATGGTGACCGTCATGTCGGCGGGCTTGGCCGCCAGCGCCGCGTTGATCACCCCGACGTTGAGCAGGTGCTGCCGGTCCGGGTCGAGCCCGCCGGCCGACGCGTTCGCCCGCCAGACCGGGTCGTTCAGGAACGCGAAGATCGTGTCGTCGAACTGCAGGTACCGGCAGCCGAGCTCGTACAGCCCGGCGACCTCGGCCGCGTAGACGGCGGCGATGTCCGCGCGGTACTCGTCGGGGTCGGTGTAGGGGGACCTGGACAGATCGGCCCGGAAGTGCGCCATGCTCGGCGACGGCACGGTCAGCTTCGGCAGTGCGGTGCTGACGGCCGCGGCCAGGAAGCTGAAGTGGTCGCCGAAGATCGGCGTCTCCAGGTGGACCCGGCTGGTGACCTCGGTGGCGTTCGGCGTCCAGGTGATCTGCCCGTCCTTGCGGTACACCGGCAGCGGCGCGCCGAGCCTGCCCCGCCGGATCCCGGGGATGGCGTAGAGGAAGTCGGAGTGCCACTGCTCCCGGCGGAACTCCCCGTCGGTCGCCGACTGCAGCCCGACGTTCTCCTGCAGCCTGACCGCGTCCGCGATCGCGGTGTCCTCGACCGCGGCCAGCCGCGCCGCGTCGATCCGGCCGGCCGCCAATTCGTCCCTGGCGGCCAGCAACTCCGGCGGCCGCAGGAGCGAGCCGACATGGTCGGCGCGGAACGGCGGTGTGGCGCGTCGTGTCATCTAGCTCTCCTGCGTTGCGGATGTGCTGTCCTAGAAGAGGCCGTCGGGCAGGCCGAAATGAATCCGGGCGACCTCGGCGGCGACGACGTCGTGCCGGGCGGAGATGTGCCCGAGGTAGATCGCGGCGTCCCGGAAGTGGCGCTGCATCGCGCTGCCGCGCTTGGCCGCGGACGACGAAGCCGCGCCGAACAGTTCGTTGGTCGCCTCGATCGCCATCCGCGAGGCGACCTGGATCATCGAGTACATCTCGGCGTCGTCCTCGCGGGTGAACGGCTCACCGGTCCGGTGCCAGCGCCCCGCCAGCTCCATGTACCGCTGGCCGCACTGCAGGATGATCGCCTCCGCGCTGTCGATCAGCGCCCGCGCCTGCCCCCAGTGCCGCTGGTACTCCTCGACCGTGTAGCGGGGCACAATCGGCTGGAAGTACGTCTGCCTGGTCAGCAGGATCTGCTCGTACTCGTGCAGCGCGCCCTTGGCCGCGCCGATCACCGGGATGACCAGGCCCGCGTGGTACATCGCGTAGATCCGCCCGCAGAACAGCGGGTCATCGTGCAGGTACATGCCGGGCGCGGCGGTATCGGTGTTGCGGGTCCAGTTACCCGAGCAGGTGCAGTGCTCGGGCACGAAGACGTTGTCCACCCGCACGCTGTTGGAGCCGCTTGAGTTCATCCCGATGATGTTGCCGTTGCCCCAGTCGGGGAGGACGGTCACGTTCTCGATCGGCGTGCAGATGGTGAGCGGCCCCGCGGACTCGCGGCCAGGGACAAGCGTGTTGCACATGAAGTGGGTGGCGTGCCCGACCCCCGAGCAGTAGTCCCACAAGCCGTTGACGACGTACCCGCCGTCAACCGGCGTGGCTGTTCCCATCGGCGCGGCCCGGTGCGGGCAGGTGAACTTCCCGGCCGGCCCGAACAGCTCGATCTGACCCTGCTCAGGGAACCAGGCGCCAAGCCCCTGGGCGTGGTGCGCGCCCAGGCAGAGCCCCCAGGCGGTCCCGGCGTCCCCCTCGGCCACGGCGAGGATCACCTTCCAGAAGGTGTCCATCCCGAACGCGTAGCCGCCGAACCGCTTGGGCTGCAGGATCCGGTAGAAGCCCGCCTCGGTGAACTTCTGGTCAAGTTCGGCCGTGTGCCGGCCCAGTTTCTCTGCCTCGTCGGCCTGCGCGCGGATCTCCGGGATCAGCGCCTTGGCCCGCGCGACAATGGTCTCCGCCGTAAGGCCAGGCTCCGGCGCCGGAATCTCAGCGGACCGCGGAACTGTCTGCTCTGACACACTACGAGACTGGTACGCGGACCGCCCGACAGCAATACCCGGGCACCACCGGAAACCCGCCCTTGTCCCCCCGGACACAACAACCGGGGGCGTCTTGTGACCGGGCACGGTGACTGCGGTCCCGTGGGGTCAACGGGGTCGTTCTTTACGGCGACTCAGTGCGCAATGAATACACCGGCAGTTCTGCCGTCCGGATCGGTGGAGCCGTCAAGCTGCCGGAGCCGTTCTCGATTACTCTTGAGGAAACCGTCAGCAAGGGAGCTAATGGTGAGAGCGCTTCCTTTGCGGCTTGCGGGACTGACCGGCTTGGCGGGCCTCCTCATTGCGTGTGCCGCTGTCGCTGCCGCCGTTTCGCCCGCTTCAGCCGCGACGCAGCCGCATTGGACTTCGGAGAAGCCCGTGCCCGGTGTGGGGGGCGACTGGTCGGAGCCGTTTGCGGTCTCCTGTACCGGCCCGGGAGACTGCGCCGCTGGCGGGGAGTACGGGCCCGACGAGCCGTACACGCAGAGCCTGCCGTTCGTGGTGACCGAGGCCGGCGGGAAGTGGGGCGGCGCCAAGACGGTGGCGGGCATTCCGGCGCTCGGCGGTGTTCAGTATGCGGCCATCACCTCTGTCTCTTGCGCCTGGCCGGGAAACTGCGCGGCGGTCGGCTATTACCTGCCAAGCACGTCGGCCGCCTTCACCGGGCAGGCGTTCGTCGCGGACCAGGTCAACGGCAGCTGGCAGCGGGCGCATCCCCTCGCGGGTGCCACCGCGAGCGAGAATGTAAACGCATTCGGCGCCGACTGGAACATCACCGTGTCCTGCGCCTCCGCCAGGACCAGCGCCGCCCGCAAGGCGGGCCTTGACTGCGTCGCCGTCGGCGGCGCCAGCAGCGACGGCCATTACCAGGGCTTTACCGCCAGCGCCAAGCACGGCGCGTGGGGTGCCGCGCAGCTGGTCGCCGGCCTGGGGCGGCTCGGCGGAACCAGGCGAAGTCAGGTGAATACCGTGTCCTGCGCGGCTCCGGGCACGTGCGCGATCGGCGGTTACTACACCGACGGCAAGGGCCACCGGCAGGCCTTCGTGGCGAACGAAGCCAGTGGCACCTGGCACAGCGCGCTGGAGGTTCCCGGCACAACCGCACTCAACGTCAAGGGCAGCGCCGAGGTGGACGCCGTGAACTGCCCGGTCGCGAGGGACTGCACGGCGGCCGGGGACTACCTGTCCAAGAGCGGCACCGCGGAATTCTTCGTCATCTACGAGACTGCGGGCACCTGGCGCAGCGCGATCGAGGTGCCGGGCCTGACCAGGCTCGGCATCGGCGCCGACCTGACCGGCGCAGGCATCGCAGGAGTCTCCTGTACGCCCACCACCTGCGAGGTTGGCGGCACCGTGAACACCAACCGCGACGGCGGCAGGGTCGGCTTCCTTGTCGGCGAGGTCCACGGCAGGTGGGGCGCCCCGCACTCGGTGCCTGGCACCGACTCGGTGGTCACCTCGCTATCGTGCCCCGCCGCCGGGGATTGCGCCGCGGGCGGAACCGCCGGCTCCCCTGCTGTCAGCGTCAACGGGATCGTGCTTGACCAGGTCAACGGGATCTGGGGCAAGCCGGTCACGGTGGCCGTCGGCCATGATCCAGGAAAGGGCGGGGTCACCGCCCTCTCCTGCGCCGCGGCCCGCAACTGCGCCGCCGTCGGGTTCCTGCCCGACGGCTCGGAGGCCGGCCCCTTGGCCGCCGTTGCCACGGAAGCGCGATCGTGACGCTCTTCGTCGCTCCTGCGCCGGACCGCCGGATGCCCCCGTCCCGCGCTTAGCGAGGCCTGCGGTCCCCTGGGGTCGGCGACCGCGGTGGCGCACCACTCGCCGGAAACGCGCTACCTTGTTGCCCATGAAGGCCCTGGTACTGTCGGGCG
Source organism: Trebonia sp. (assembly GCA_050013875.1). Lineage (GTDB taxonomy): Bacteria > Actinomycetota > Actinomycetes > Streptosporangiales > Streptosporangiaceae > Trebonia. Next base: position 58,281 of record JBEKEK010000007.1, read on the forward strand.
GCGCCGGGACACGGCTGCGGCCGATCACGCACACCTCCGCCAAGCAACTGCTCCCGGTCGCGAATAAGCCCGTGCTGTTCTACGGTCTTGAGGCGATCGCCGCCGCTGGGATCACCGACGTTGGGATCGTGGTCGGGGACACCGCCGATGCCATCAAGGCGGCAGTCGGTGACGGGTCGTCGTTCGGGTTCCGCGCGACCTACATCAGGCAGGATGCGCCACTGGGACTGGCGCACGCGGTCCTGGTGGCGCGCGACTTCCTCGGCGACGATGACTTCGTGATGTACCTCGGCGACAACTTCATCGTCGGCGGGATCGGGAACCTGGTGACGGAGTTCTCCGCCGTCCGGCCCGATGCCCAGATCATGCTGACCCAGGTCGCGGACCCGAGAGCGTTCGGCGTGGCCGAACTGGACGCCGCCGGGCGGGTGGTGGGCCTTGAGGAGAAACCCCAGCTGCCCAAGAGCGATCTGGCACTGGTCGGCGTCTACCTGTTCACCCCGGCGGTGCACGAGGCGGTGGCCGCGCTGAAGCCGTCCTGGCGGGGCGAGCTTGAGATCACCGAGGCGATCCAATGGCTGCTGGACAGCGGCCGCCCGGTCAGTTCGACCGTCATCACCGGGTACTGGAAGGACACCGGGAACGTCGCGGACATGCTCGAGGTCAACCGCCTGGTGCTCGAGACGATCGGCCCGCGCCTCGACGGCATCGTGGACGGCAGCTGCGAGATCATCGGCCGGGTTGTCGTCGAGCCCGGCGCCCAGGTCAGCGGCTCGCGAATCGTCGGTCCGGTCATCATCGGGGCCGGGTCCAAGGTGACCGGCTCGTACGTTGGCCCGTTTACCGCGATCGCGGAGGGGTGCACCGTCGACGACAGCGAGATCGAGTACTCAATCGTCTTGTCCGGCGCCTCCATCCGCGGTGTGCGCCGCATCGAGGCGTCCATCATCGGCCATAACGCCGAGGTCACCCCGGCGCCCCGGGTGCCGAGGGCACACCGGCTCATCCTCGGCGACCACAGTAAGGTGCAGATCTCGGCCTGAAGACCCTGGCCGTTCCAGCCGTTAACTGAGGCTCGGGAGCCTGCCTGGCGTCACCTGCCTGAGCAGGTTCCTGTGGTAGCTCAGGACTTCTATGGTCCCGACGCGGTGGGTGGCGGCCGGCCGGCCAAAGGCCCGCTCGGCCGAGGTGAGGAGGCCTTTCACCGTGCTATCGACGAGGACGAAGTCCGCGTAGTGCTGCGCAGGGTCATACCAGGCCAGGTTCGCCTCCCAGTAGAACGGGTGAATCTCGCGGCCGCTGATCACTATCGTGCGGACCTGCACCTGGCCGCCGGATTCTACGGTGGTCGCGGAGGCCTGCCAGTAACCGGCAAGGCCATACCGCAGCCCGTGCCCGCGCAGCCAGACGATGAGTGTCCCGATGGTCCCGCCAGCCGGCGGCTCTGAGTGCACAGCGACGGCCGACAGCGGAATCAACGCCACGCATACCGCCGCGGTGCAGGCGACAAGCGCTTTGCGCCAGTCGGGCAGCCGGTCGGGCACGAGCGCGCGCGCCGCGAGAGCCGCGCCGCACGGCAGCACCGCGACCAGGTCATGCTGGGAGTGCGGGCCCGCCAGGGTGGAGACCAGGTACGAGGCGATGTTGATGACGATCACCGCGGCAAGCAACTGCTCGGCACGGCTCACGGTCCGCCACCGCCAGAGCACGCGGGCGAGTCCCGCCGCCGCGGCCAGCAGGCAGCAGGCACCGAACACGGCGTTCGCCGTGGGGGCTGGCGCGGCCCCCGCATTCGAGACCTGGCCGAACAGCAGGCGCAGCGCGTGCCAGGTCAGCACCGCGTTGTGCGGCCAGGCGGTCAGCGGCACGAGCTCGGTCCTCGGCGTCACCATCAGGTAGGAGCCGAAGTGCCGGAGGACCGCGCGGACCACGAGCGAGAGCGGGACGGACACGACCGCCGCGGCGAGATTGGCGGCGTCGGCGGTGCGGACCCGGCGGGCGGCCAGCATCTGGTACAGGCAGACGAGGGCGATGGCGGGGATGAAGACATACCGCACCGTCACGTCGCTGAGCTGGCCTGCGACCAGCAGAACGCAGAGCAGCGGTGCCGTCATCCGCCTGTTGAGCAGGCGGTCAATGAGCAGCACGGACACCAGCAGGAAGACCGTGGTGCCCGTGTGATCGGGCAGCCCGACCGGCACCCAGCGGACGCTGGGGACGAGGATCGGCGCGACGAGCACGGCCAGCGTCACCCCAGCGCGCGCGATCCTGGCGGCGGCGCGGCTGCCGGTTACCGCGATCGCGACCGCGCAGGCCGTGACGGCCAGGTAGATCAGCGCCAGGGTGACGGCCAGGGTGGTCGTACTCAGGCCGAAGACCGCTTCCGCGAGGGCGAGCAACGGCAGTTCGAAGGTGTAGAACGTGACGTCGCCGAGGATCCAGCCGTGCAGCAGCAGATGCCCGTGCAGGATGTCCCAGGCCTGCAGCGCGTTATTCGCGGGATCTGAGTTGAACACCTCACCCCGGGTGATGAGCAGCAAGAGGGTGTAAACAGCGCCGGCCACGGCCAGCCAGGCAAGCCCCGCAACCAGTCGCCGCACCGTCGGCCGCGCCACGGGCTGACCGTCCGTTACGGGGCCGGGCGCCATCGTTCTGCGGTGCTCCTCGGCGTGCATAGCGGAACATTACCCCGAGGCGCTTGCCGCGCATCTTTGCCGGCTCGATGCGAACAGCCCGCCTGATGCTATTGTGCACGTGGCAAATGTCGCTATTGACCAGATTAATGCCAATACGCAGCTGGCGCTTACTACCATAAGGAGCTCACCGCGGCTGTCATCGTCGAACTCGTCATTCCGGATTGACGCTGACGCTGACGCTGACGCTGGCCGCGGTGCCGCGGGCTCGATCTACGTGCGGGCCCGCCGCAGGGCGTAACGCACTTAACCGCCCTTCTTGCCGTGCATCGTCTTCGATGTGCCTGTCTGCGGAGTCCTGATCGGCGGCGGTGGCGTTGGGCGAGCGAGCCCGGCGTGCACCCGGCGCGGCCAGAACGGGCCCTCGTAGATGAAGGCGGTGTAGGCCTGCACGAGAGTGGCGCCCGCGGCCAGCCGGTCGCGGGCGTCGTCGGCGGTCTCGATGCCGCCGGCCGCGATCAGGACCAGGCGGTCTCCGGTCCGGGCGTGCAGCCGGCGCAGCACCTGGAGTGCACGGGACTTCAGCGGCGCGCCGGACATGCCGCCGGGGCCGGCCGCCGCCACGGCGGCGCCGTCGCGCAGGCCCTCGCGGGAGATGGTCGTGTTGGTGGCGATGATGCCGTCGAGGCGGAGGCCGAGCGCGAGGTCGGCGACCGCGTCGATGTCCTCGTCGGCCAGGTCCGGGGCGATCTTGACCAGCAGGGGGACGCGGCGCCGGGGGGAAGCTGCGTCGAGCGCTTCGCGCACCGCCGTCAGCAGCGGGCGGAGCCTGTCGGCCGACTGGAGGTCGCGCAGGCCGGGGGTGTTGGGGGAGCTGACGTTGACCACGACGTAGTCGGCGACGTCGGCGACGAGCCGGGCGCTGGTCACGTAGTCGGCGACAGCCGCCTCCTCACCGGCGATCTTGGTCTTGCCGATGTTGACCCCGACGATGGGGACGTAACCGGGGCGGGCGCGCAGCGCCCGCAGCCGGGCGGCCAGCGCCGCCGCGCCGTGGTTGTTGAACCCCATCCGGTTGACCAGCGCGCGCTCTTGCGGGAACCGGAACATCCGCGGCTTCGGGTTGCCCGGCTGAGGCCGCGCGGTCACCGTGCCGACCTCGATGAACCCGAACCCGAGGGCCGCCAGCCCGGCGACGCCCTCGCCGTCCTTGTCGAACCCGGCGGCCAGCCCGAGTGGTCCGGGGAAGTCGAGTCCGAGCGCCCGCACCCGCAGCGCCGGGTCACCAGGACCGAGCACCCGCCGCAGCGCCCAGGCCAGACCGGGCACCGCCGCCGCCATCTGGATCAGCCTGAACGCGGCCCGGTGGGCCGCCTCGGCCGGCAACCGCCGCAGCAGGACAGCGTAGATCGCCCGGTACACGCTGGCAGCCCCCAGTCGTCGCTCATCACCGGCGGGGACACCCCGCGCGAGCTCCCCAGCAGGACACCCTACGCGGCGGCCAGACAAGGCCGGTCAGGAACCCTGGGATCATCCACCGGCGGACGGCCGCGACTAATCGTGCGCGTCCGGGCATCGGGCGCTATTGTTGCCGGAATGTGAACGGTCATGTCGCAGCCGCCTGGAGGTCATCGATGTCGAAAGAAAGCTACCGGGACACCCGGCAGGCGCTGGCCGATATCGATATCACCAAGCCGAACATCGCCCGGGTTTACGACTACTTCGTGGGCGGGAAAGACAACTTCTCCGCCGACCGGGAGTTCGCGCGCCGCGCGATGGAGCTAGCGCCCAAAGCGCCGCTCGCGGCCCAGAATAACCGGGCGTTCCTGAGGCGGGTGGTGCAGTACCTGGTCGGTGAGGCGGGCATCACTCAGCTAATCGACATCGGTTCCGGGCTGCCCACCGCGGGCAATGTCAGCGAGATCGCGCACAAAATCAATCCCGAGGTGCACGTCGTCTACGTCGATAACGACCCGATTGTTTACACCCACAGCAAGGCGCTGCTCAGCGATCCCCTGAAGGCCGACATAATCAACGCCGACATCCGCGAGCCAGTTCGCGTCCTGACCGATCCCACGGTGTGGCGGCTCATTGACTTTGACCGGCCGGTCGGCCTGCTCCTGCTCGCGGTGCTGCACCATGTCCAGGACGATGACTACCCCGACTGGATCGCGCGACGTTTCCGCGACGCCATGCCGCCGGGCAGCTATCTGGCGGTCTCCAGCCTCCGCTTGCCGGGACCCGAACTTCCGGAACTGCGCGCCACGACCATCGAGGGCGAGAAACTGCTGGCGGACGGGCTCGGCAGCGGGCGCTGGCGGGAGGACGGGCAGATCCTCTCCTGGTTCGGCGACTGGGAGATGCTCCCGCCCGGACTGGTATCACTCCAGGAATGGCGGCCGGAAACGCAAGAGGAAATTGAGCGTGATGAGGTCTACCACAGCTTCTTCGGCGGCGTCGCCCGCAAGAATTAGCCGCCTTGGGGCCAAAGTTGTACACCCCGCCGCCCGATTTATCGGTATTTGTCGTAGTTTTGAGCGGTCAAGATGTGCCCTAAGGCGGACCGGCCACGGTTATGGGCCGGCCAGCCTCAGGTACGCCCGCGACTCGCGGGTCAGGAGTTGAGGGCGCCGTCGATGAGGTGCAGGGCGCCGGACACGTACTCGGACTCAGACGACAGCAGCCACGTCACCACGTTCGCGACCTCGGCCGCGGTGCCGTAGCGCTTCCCCAGCGGCACGGTCGCGGCAACGGTACGGTAGGCGCCCTCGGGGTCGGCCGGGTCGATCTGCGCGGTCAGGTCGCGGGCCATCCGGGTGTCGATATGGCCGGGCGCGACGCAGTTGACCCGGATGCCGTAGGGCGCGCCCTCGAGCGCCGCGGACTTGGTCAGCCCGAGGACCGCGTGCTTGGAGGCGATGTAGGGGGAGAACGTGGCCGCGCCCTTGATCGCCGCCATCGACGCGGTGTTCACGATCACGCCAGAACCCTGCGGCTTCATGACCTTGAGCACGGCACGCAGCCCCATGAAGACGCCGCGGGCGTTGACCGCCCAGACCCGGTCGAAGTCGGCCACCGACAGCTCGGTCATCGGGGCCATCCGCCCTTCGATGCCGGCGTTGTTGAAGAACAGGTCGATCCGCCCGTGCGCATCGACCGCGGCCGCCACGTACCCATCGACCTCGGACTCGGCCGACACGTCGGCGATGACGGGCAGACCGCCGAGCTTGGCGGCCGCCGCCGCCAGCGCGTCCGCGTCCCTGTCGACCAGCACCAGAGCGGCGCCGTCGGCCGCCAGCCGTTCCGCGACCGCGAGCCCGAACCCGTTCGCCGCCCCGGTGATCACCGCGACCTGTCCATCGAACCCGTACCGAACGCTCATCGCACGCCCTCCTGGTCAAGAATGCCGGTGGCGGCGGGCCCGACCGCCCCCGCCAGGATCGCCTCGTGCCTGGCGATCACCCGGGTATCCCACTCGTGGTCGGTCAGCAAATAGAGCTGATTCGATCGAACCGCCGTGACCAGCAGGTCCGCCACCTCGGACGGCGGCATGCCCTTAGACAGCACGGAGTGCATCTGGTCGCGGAGCGCCGCCCCGGACGACGACATCCCGGTACCCTCCGTCAAGGACGCGGGCCGGTTCCGGGTCCCGTGGAACAGGTTGGTCGCGATGATCCCCGGGCAGAGCCCGGTCGCCCCGATTGGCGCACCGGCGGCGGCCAGGTCGGCCGCGAGCACCTCGGTCAGCGCCAGGATCGCGTGCTTGCAGATCCCGTACATGTTGGTCGCCGCGATTACCGACGTCATCGAGCAGGTGTTGACCACGTGCCCGGGCTGGCCGTGCGCCAGCATCCGCGGCACGAACGTCCGGATGCCGTAGATCACCGACATCAGGTTGACCGACAGCGTCCAGTCCCAGTCCTTGGCGCTCGCCTGCCAGATCGGCCCGTCCAGGTAGCCCTCGACCCCCGCGTTGTTGTTGACCAGATGGATCGCGCCGAACCGGGACTCGGCCGCGTCCGCCAGGGCCTCGATATCGGCCAGCTTGGACACGTCGGTGCGCAGCCCGAGCACCGGCACCCCCGCCGCCGCCAGCTCGGCCGCCGTCGCCGAAAGGGCGTCCTCCTGGATGTCGCCGATGACGACGTTCATCCCCTCGGCGCCCCAGCGCAGCGCGAACGCCTTGCCCATGCCGCTGCCGGCCCCGGTCACCACCGCTGTCTTGCCCGCGAACTCTTCCACGAGATAAAGCTCCTTTGCTGCTAGCCCGCTACTGCCAAGGACGGGAGATGATCCGGACGAGCGTCCCGGGGTTCTGCAGCCGCCGCAGCGCGTCCGGCGTGCCGTCAAGCGGCACCCGCTCCGACACCAGCCGCTCGGCCGGCACCTGCCCCGACGCCAGAAAACCGACGGACTCCCGGTAGGTCTCATCGGAGAACGCGCAGGCGCCGACGACGTGATGTCCCTCGCTGATCAGCGGGAACAGCGGCACCGAGGCCGCCTCGGGTGTCAGCGCGACCTCCACCACGGTCCCGCCCGGCTCGGTGACCGACAGCGCCTCGTTGAAGGCGCCCAACGACCCCGAGCACTCGAGCACCGCCGCGAACAGCGTCCCCGATTGCCGTGCGTACTCCGCGACCGAGATCTCGCGGGTGTCGATCACCACGTCCGCGCCCACGTCGGCGGCCGCCTGCCGCCGCCCGGCCGAGCGCCCGGCCGCCACCACCGGCCCGGCCCCGGCCAGCTTGAGCGCGATGATCGCGTAGAGCCCGATCGGCCCGACGCCGTAGACGAGCACCGGGTCACCCGGCCCGGCCTGCGCGAGCTTGACCGCCTGACGGCCGACCGAGAGCGGCTCGGCGTGCGACCCGAGCTCGACCGGCAGCTCCGGCGGCAGCGCGACGAGCTGCCTGGCAGGCACCTTCGCGTACTCGGCGTACGCGCCCTGGGTGTTGATCCCGATGTTCGGCACCGCCGGGCAGCGGAACGGTATCCCGCGCGCGCAGATCCGGCACTGGCCGCACGACCCGATCGGCGTCGCCGCGACCGGCTGCCCCTCGGCCCAGCCAGACACGTTCGCCCCGAGCGCGACGATCCGCCCGCTGAACTCGTGCCCGAGGATCGCCCCGGGCTCGGGCTGACCACCCTGCAGGGCGTGCACATCCGACCCGCACAGTCCGCACGCCTCCACCGCGACGATGACGTCCTCGGGTCCCGGGCTGGGGTCCGGCACCTCGCCGACCGCGGTCCCGGTGTCAAGGTCCACATACTGAACCGCTCGCACTGGCTTCCTCGCCTCCAAAAAACGTCAATCCAAACCCGGATATCGAACGGACCGCCCCGGCTCCCTCAGGCCCGCGCACCCCCGCCCGCCACCGACCAAGAATCGCCCCGGCTCCCTCAGGCCCGCGCACCCCCGCCCTCCACCGACCACGAATCGCGGCGGCTCCCGACGGCCTGAGCACCATCTGCCCGCCGCCGGCCGCCGACCCCTCCGACTCCCTCCCGACCGCGCATCACCCGCAAGCCGGCCAACGACAACGATCGTGTGCGGTTGCGGCAGCGTGTGCCGTTGGGGGCGCCACACGACCCGAACAGCACACGATGCCCGAATTGAACACGATGGCTAACCACCTCCAGCCCCCAGCGTCGCGCCCGTACCAAGCGACCCCACGCTCCGCGCGTAGACCGACAGCCAGCCGCACCCGCCCGGCGCCGCCAGCGGCGGCAGGGCCGCCCGGCGCGCGGCCAGCTCACCGGCTTCCACCTCAAGGTCGACCGAGCGCGCGTTGACGTCAATGGTGATCATGTCGCCGTCCCGCACCAGCCCGAGCGGCCCGCCCGCCGCGCCCTCGGGGGACACCTCGGCGATCACCAGGCCGCCGTTGACCAGCCCGGACATCTGCCCGTCGGTGATCACCGCGACCGACGTGGACAGCCCCGCGCCGTCGATCGCGAACATCAGCGCCGACGTCAGCCCCATCCCCGGCGAGCCCCGCAGCCCGAGTCCGGTCAGCACCACCACGTCGCCCGCCGCGAACCGCCCGGCCCTGGCCGCGGCGACGCCCTCGTCCCGGGAGCGCACCACCTTGGCCGGCCCGCGGAAGGTCAGCGGGGCGTCGTCGGCCACCGTCCGCTTGAGCACCGCCCCGTCCGGGGCGAGCGACCCGCGCATCACCACGACCGCCGGGTGCGAGGCCAGCGGCCGGTCCAGCGGCCGGATCACGTTCTCATCCACCACCACCCCGGCTGGCGTTGGCCTCCCGGTCTCGGCCGGACCCCCGGTCTCGGCTGGCCTCCCGGTCTCGGCCGGACCCCGGCCGCCTGATGGCCGCCCGCGGCCGAATGACGCGCCGTCAAGGGCGTCGCCCAGCGTCCCGCCCGCCACCGTGAGCGCCGACAGGTCGAGCAACGGTGCGAGCTGCCGCAGTAGTCCGAGAGTCCCGCCCGCGGCCTCGAACTCGGTGATCTGGGTGTTCCCGTTGGGCTTGACGTCGGTCAGCAGCGGTACCTTCGGCGCGAGCGTCTCAAACAGCCGGTAGACGTCGACGTCCGCCCCGGCCTCGACCGCGATCGCCTGCAGGTGCTTGAGGCAGTTAACCGATCCGCTGACGGCGAGGATCGCGGTGACGGCATTGGCGAACGCCGCCGGCGTGAGGATCGACCGCGGCTTGAGGTCTTCCTCGACCAGGCGCACGATCCGGTGGCCGGCCGCCGCGACCGCGCCCCACATGGCGGGTCCGAGCGCGAGCACCGGCGTCGTGGCCGGCAGCGCCATGCCCAGGGCCTCGGCGGCCAGGTGCATCGAGTTGGCGGTGCCCATGCCGGCGCAGACGCCGGGCCCGGTGACGGCGCGGCGGGACATCTCGCCGAGCTCGTCGACCGTCATCCGCCCCGCGTTGACGTGCCCGGCGAAGCGGAAGATGTCCTCGAAGTCCACCGCCTCCCCCCGGTACTCGCCCGAAGGCTGGTAGCCGCAGGCGACGATGATCGTCGGGATGTTCAGCCGGCCGGCCGCCATCAGCTGGCCCGGCGTGGTCTTGTCGCATGAGGCCAGGCAGACCATCCCGTCAAGCAGCGCGCCCTCGACCGCGACCTCGATGTCGGACGCGATCAGGTCCCGGCTCGGCAGGATGTACTGCCCGGCGGCGCCGGCTGAGGTGATCGCGTCCGACGGCGCCGCGGTCCGCACCTCGAACGCGACCCCGCCCGCGGCGGTGATCGCCTCCTTGAGCGGCCCGACGATCTGGTCCAGGTGGGAGAAGCAGGAGGCGAGCTGGGAGGAGGAGTTGACGATCGCGATCTTCGGCTTCTCCAGGTCCGCCTCGGTCAGCCCGAGCGCGGTCCACTGCGCGCGGCGCATCGCCCACGGCGTGGACCCGGGCGTGAAGTTGGAGCGGAGCTTGCGCGCGGTCACACCTTGAGCCTGATACGGCGCGGGCTGTCCGGACAAGGGTGGCCCTCCCAAAGGAAATGCCTCCGATTTGTGCTAGATGATCTGCTCGGGGCCGGTGCGGCCCAGGTAGGCGCCCTGATCCTCAAGGCGGCGCTGGAGTTCGGTGACGTCGATGGCGGCGCCGGACGATCCCGCGTCCAGCGCCAGGCCGGCCGCCGTCCCCGCGGCCTCGCCCATCACGAAGCAGGGCCCGGTGACGCGGGCGGCGGACTGCGCGCCGTGCGTCATCGACGCGCACCGGCCGGTCACGTACAGGTTCGCCGTGGCCGGGGGCACGATGATCCGGAACGGCAGCTGGTTGAACCCGCGCGGGTCGCGCTGCCAGCGGAACTCGACGTTGCCGGCCACGTGGGCCTCGACCGGCCAGCCGTTCACCCCGATGGTGTCGGCGAAGTCGGCGCAGCCGAGCACGTCGTCCTCGGTGAGCTGGTACGCGCCGATGATCCGGCGGGTCTCGCGGATGCCGATCTGCGGGGCGATGTCCACGATGTAGGAGTTCTCGAACCCGGGGGTGCGGTCCCTGATGAAGGTGAACGCGTCAAGCGCCTGCTGCCGGCCGGCCAGTTCGCCCAGGGTGAGCTGGTCGACATCGGTGCCGTCGATCGCACCGCCGTCCGCGGTCCGCAGCTGGGTCAGGTTGGCGCGCCACTCAAGCGGGTTGCGCTGCGGCCGTACGATCGGCTTCTTCCGCGGGAAGGTATGCGTGCCGGCCTGCTCCGCCTCCTCCATCAGCCGCTCGACGGTCCGCCAGGGGGCCGGCCCGGCCCGCCCGACGTCGACCGCGTTGATCCGGAACATCAGCGACGGGTACATCATCCCGTCGATCGGCGGCGCCTTCTCCCACGGCACCCCGGCCCAGGCGGCGAGGTCCCCGTCCCCCGAGGCGTCGATGAAGAACCGCCCGCGGACCGCCTGCCGCCCCGACTTCGACTCAATAATGACCGCGCCGATCTCCGCCGCCCCCGCGCCCGATCCGCCCGCACCCGATCCGCCCGCACCCGATCCGCCCGCGCCCGATCCGCCCGCGCCCGATCCGCCCGCACCCGAGCCACCCCCGCCCGCCGCGTCCTTCGCGCCGGACCCGCCCGCCACACCGGACCCGGTCGGCCGCATGACAACACCGACCGCCATCGCGTGGAACAGGATCCGCGCCCCCGACCCCGTCACCAGCTCATCGGCCGCGATCTTGTACGCCGAGATGTCGAACGCCTGGGCCGCGATCCCGTCCGCGATCGTCAGGTGCGGCGCGTTGAGCCCGTCCAGCTTCGCCAGCCGGTCAAGCAACTCGTCGGCCAGCCCCCGGATCACCCGCACGTCGGCCCCGTACGTCCGCGCGTGCAGCCCGCAGAACGTGGACAGCCCGCCCGCCGTCCCGGCCCCGCCGAGGAACCCGTACCGCTCGATCAGCAGCGTTGAGCACCCGGCGCGGGCAGCGGCGGAAGCCGCCATGATCCCGGCCGGGCCGCCGCCGACCACGACCACGTCGAACTCGCCGTAAACGGGCGTGGCCCGGCTCGGCTCGATGATCGCATCACCGCTCACCAAGATCTCCTTACCGCCTGGGACGCCGATCGTGGATCGTTGTGCACACCCGGGTGTGCACAACGATCCACGATCCGTGGAGCCACCGTCCGTTCCTCCTGCCGGGCTTGGGGACCCTTCGCGGCCGGCACCGGCGCCGCGACCCGCGCCTGGCTGGCGGGGCGCGGGGCGGACTGGCCGCTCACTCTTTTCCCCGCTCTTCGACCTTGGCCACGGACGGCGGGCGGCCGACCGCGCCGAACGTCTCGACGATCGACGAAACACCGGCGTTGGGTGCTCCGGCCACGACAATCTGCACGTCATGGGGTGACCGGATGATGGGTACCGGGGTGTCCGGATCGGACGGCGCCGTCTGCGGCAGCGCGTCCGGGTGGTCGGCGGGCAGCCGCCAGCCGGTGCCCTTGGCGATCGCTTCCTTCCCGGACGCCGCGAGCTCGCGGTAGGTCCGCGATCCGCGCTCGATGATCGCCTGCCGCAGGTCCTGCTTGGACCACCCGCGCGAATCGAGCAGCCGCGCGTGCTCCGGGTTGAGCACCACGTAGACGGACGCGAACGCCCGGACCATCGCGCCCGTCCGGCCGATCGAATCGGCTAGGTCGGTCGCGAGCTGCTCGGGGACGATGGTGTGCCTGGCCTCGATGTGCAGCACCGAGCGGATGACCGTCGACGTGCACGCACTGTCAGTCGCGGACAGCCCGTTGTCGGTGTGCAGCGGAGCCCACGGCGAGTCTTCCTCGTTCTCCGCGATGCAGCAGGAGTACTTGGCGGGCGTGCCCTGGGTGGCCTGGTCGAGCACGTGCGGCCGCAGCCCGAACGCGTTGATCGAGCCGAGCCGGATCGCCCGCCCGATCGTCGCGTTGGCCCGGAACCCGGAACCGAACAGGTTGCCGCGCGAATTCAGCCCGATGGCGGTCCGCACCGGGCCGTTCACCACGGTGAACGGCGCCGTCCCGGTGGTCGACTGCCAGATCGCCCGGGACACGCCGCCGTCGCCAAGGAAGGAGTCCCAGGCGGCCAGGACAACGGGGAAGTACTCGGGCAGGCAGCCGGCCAAGGCGGCGTTGATCGCCGCCAGCCGCACCGTCAAGGCACGGTTCAGGTGCGGCATCGGGATAATCACGTCCGCGGGCGCCCGCGGCGTCGTCGCCAGGAATTCCGACAGGTACGACTCCGTCACCGGCACGACCGGCAGCCCGTCGGTCCAGCCGCGGGCGGCGTAGTACTCCATCGCGCGGCGGACCTCGGCCGGGTCGGCCAGCGGGGCGTCGTCGATCACGGGTGGCTCGCTCACCGCCGCGTCCGTCGCCGCGTCAATCGCCGCTCGCTCATCGCCGCGTCCATCGTTGCTGACCTCCCTATTACTCCGCGGGTGTCTCGGCTGGCCGGATCGTCAGGCCCGCGCCGAGTACCCGGATGATCTCCGGGAGGAAGTCGCGGGCGATTACGTCGATCTCCGCCTGGGTCCGGCTGGCGATCGGGTGCGGCACCGCGACGTACTGGTAGCCGGGGAACCCGAGCGACCGGGCCATCGCTTCGGCGGTGATCCGGAAGGCATCCGTGCACAGGCTCACCGCGGGGATGCCGGCCCGCTCAAGCAAGATCCCATCGGCCAAACTGGCCGCGCTGCACGAGCCTCAATCACCGATCCCGGCCACCGCGAAGTCGCAGTTGCGCAGCATCTGGTTGATCACGGACTCCTCGACCGGCGTGCCGAAGTAGCTCTTGGCGAACATCCGGACTTCCCGGACGCCGTAGTGCTCCACCAGCTCGCGCCCGACGGCCGCCAGGATCGTGATGCCGTTCGGCTTGGTGTTGTCGAGCAGCCCGACGGTCAGGCCGCGCAGCGACTGCGGCCGGGGCTGGGCAAGCGTGGTGTTGGTGTCACGCTCGCTGTCGCCGGTGGGATCGAGCAGCCGTTCCCTGGTGCTCATGGCGGCCCCTCAGTTGACTAGTTTCCTGGCGTGGGCGGCGACGCTGCCCGCGGTCAGCCCGTAGTACTCGTACAGTTCGGCCGGCACGCCGACCTCGAGGTCGGAGTCCGGCAGCGCGACCTGGCCGATCCGGACCGACAGCCCGCCCCGTGCGATCGCCTCGGCGCACAGCGAGCCGAGACCGCCGACGACTGAGTGCTCCTCGACGGTGAGCACGTGCCCCGTCTTGCGCGCGCTCGCCAGCAACGCCTCCTCGTCATAGGGCCGCAGGTAGGCGGCGTCGAAGACGTCGGCCTCGATGCTGTCGGCCTCGAACAGGAGCTCCGCGGCGGCGGCCGCGAGCCCGAGGCCCATGCCGTGGCCGATCAGCGTGATGTCGCCGCCGCTGCGCAGCTTCGGCCACTTGCCGTAGGCGTACTCGGGTGCCTCGTCGTAGACCTTCCCGACGCCCTCCGCGATCCGGATGTAGACCGGGCCGTCAAGGCTGGCGGTCGAGCGCATGAGGGCGACGGTGGAGGCCGGGTCTCCCGGGGAGAGCACGGTCGTGTTGTTCATCGTGCGGGCGACCGCGATGTCCTCGACCGCGTAGTGCGACGTGCCGAAGTAGCCCATCGCCAGCCCTGACAGCCGCCCGACGAGGCGGACCGGCAGGTGGTTGTAGTCCACGTCGGTGCGCCATTGCTCGGCGGTCTTCAGCATGCCGAACGGCGACATCGAGTAGATGTAGGGCAGCAGGCCGGCGCTGGCCAGGCCGGCCGCGACCGACACGGAGTTGGTCTCCGCGATGCCGAGCTCGATGTACCGGCCGGGGAACCTCGCGATGAAGTCGGCGACCGTGTTGGACATGTCGGCGGCCATGGTGACGATCCGCTCGTCCTGCGCGCCAAGCTCGGCCACCGCGTAGCCGGCCGGGTTGGCGGTCATGGCGGTCTCGCGGTCGACGTCGCTGAAGACGTCGACCATCTTCTTCTCGGCCGGCTCGGTGCTTCCCGCCGCCGCTGTGGCGTCGGCCGGCTCGGTAACCTCGCTCACGGCTTGCTCCCCTCAAGCAGCTCCATCCGCGCGGTGATCTCGGCGACGACGTCGGCGTACTGCTCGGCGTTGAGCAGGCCCAGGTGCCAGGCCTGCGGCTGCTTCTCCATGAACTCGACGCCGTGCCCCTTGCGGGTGCGCGCGATGATCACGACCGGCTCCTCGCTCGACGGGTCAGGCAGCTCGTCAAGGGTGGACCTGACGGCGGCGATGTCGTTCCCGTCGATCTCCCTGACCGTCCAGCCGAATGCCTCGAACCGCCTGGCGAGCGGCTCGATGTTGATCGCCTGCGACGTCGGGCCGGCCCCGGAGAAGCCGTTGGCGTCCACGATCGCGACCAGGTTCCCGAGCTTGTAGTGCGACGCGGCCATCGCCGCCTCCCAGATCTGGCCTTCCTGCAGCTCGCCGTCCCCGGTGAGCACGAACGTCCGGTAGTCGCGGCCGGAGAGCCGCGCCGCCAGCGCCATCCCGGTGCCGACCGAGAGGTTGTGCCCGAGCGAACCGGACGAGAAGTCGATGCCCGGCGCCAGCTTCATGTTCGGGTGGTCGTTCAGCGGCGAGCCGACCTTGCCGAACTGCTTGAGGTAGTCCGATGGGTAGAACCCGAGGTCGGCCAGCACCGGCCAGAGCCCGGTCGCCACGTGGCCCTTGCCGAGCAGGAACCGGTCCCGGTCGGCCCACCGGGGCTCGCCGGGCCGGAGCCGGAGCGCGCGGTAGTAGAGGGTGGCGACGATCTCCGCGCAGGAGAAGGTGGATGAGTAGTGGCCGAGACCCGCCTGGGCGATCAGGCCAACGGTTTGCAGTCGGATCCAGTCTGCCCGCCGGAGTAGCTCGGCATCGGTGGCCGGCCGTCCTCGGTCAAGCGTGACGGTGTCGTCGGGCATGGGGGCTGCCTCTCGATGCGGTTCGCTGTAACCGCTGCTCCGCGGTGACATGGCCCCAGCCTAAATTCGGCCCGAACTTGTTGACAATATGCGCGCTGATCAGCATCGGGGATGTTTGGCTGTGCCGGCCCACAACTTTCCGCGCGTTTATAGCGGCCATTTATGACGACTATCAGGCCCATTAATACAGGGTTTCCTTGAATACTCGTTCGTTTTACCGCGGGGCAATGTGGCGAGACGACAACCTTCCGCGGCGGTGGATGTGTGCCGGGCGCTAGTTGACCAGAACGAGATGCAATCTTGCCGATCAGACTGTTGACAATCTGAATGGCCAGATCAACTCTGTGTCCAGGCGTGGTCCGGTCAAACCCCGACGTGTGATGTATGCGAGGGCGCATGAAACGCTTCAGAACAGATGGCAGTCAAAGACCTAATGCCCGGGCGGCGCGGGTCGCTTTCGGGATAGCGGCGGTTGGCGCGGCGGTGCTGCTGGCCGCGTGCTCGTCCAGCAGTTCAAGCTCAAGCCCGGTAGCGGGCTCAGGCACGACCGCCAGTGCGGGCACCGGCGCGAGCGCCAGCCCCAGCAGTTCAGCGTCGTCGTCCGGCAGCGCGAACATTTCCGCGCTCAACGCCGACGTTTCCAAGTACGCGGGGCTGCCGAGCTTCAGCGACTACGGGTCGAGCTACGGCGGCAAGATCCCAAGCATCGCGAATCTGGCTGGCAAGAAGATCATGATCATCCCGGGCGTCAGCGCGCTGGCCGCCTGCACGGAGATCGCGCAGGCGGTCTCGGCGGCCGCCACGTCGGTGGGCATGAAGCCGACGATCTTCGAGAACCAGGGCGCGACCGCGGATCACAACGCCGCGATCGAGGACGCGATCCACCAGGGGTACGCCGCGATCGCCATGGGCTGCGCGATGGACCCGTCCACCAGCGCCCCGGCGATCGCCCAGGCCCAGAAGGCTGGCCTCGTCGTCGGCGTCTACGGGGGAACGCCGCAGCAGGACCAGCGGGCCGGGACCACGTACAACACCGATGACCCCTACGCGCTCGACGCCAAGCTGGCGGCCGAGCAGGCGGTCGCGCAGCACAACGGGCAGCCGTTTGACGCCATCGCGATCACGTCGTACGCGACCGGGCCGGCCACCGCGATCGAGGAGGCCTCGATCCAGAGCACGCTGGCGGCGGACTGCCCGAAGTGCACCCTGACCGCGGTGAACGTCGAGGTGCCGGACTGGGCGACGCAGGTCGCCAGCGCGACGACCTCCCAGCTGCTCAAGAACCCGCAGGCGACCGTGCTGTTCCCTGACTACGCGGGAGAGCTGACCTACGTGCTCGCGGGCATCCAGGCCGCGCACCGGACCAACGTGAAGGCCTACCTCGCCTTCGGCGGGGGCACCCCGTTCGTCCAGCTGCAGACCGCCAGCCCGGGCAGCGACATCATCCAGAGCGACCTCAGCGAGTCCCCGCCGTGGACCGGCTACCTGCTGTTCCTGCAGACCGTCCGCGGCCTGGAGAAGCTGCCGCCCATCCCCTACACCCAGGCCATCGGCCCGGACCGGATCATCACCCCGCAGAACGCCGACGACGTCCTCACCACCGGCGGCTTCGGAGATGACTGGGTCAACGGTTTCCGCGCGCTGCTTGGGCTGCCGGCGCTGTCGGGCAGCGCCCTGCACGCCGCGTCAACGCTCAACGGCGCGATGACCGCCAAACCCTAGCTAATCCGCCGGCGCGCAGTGGCGGGGCGTCAGCCCCGCCACTGCGCGCATCCCCCATTGCAGAAAAGGAGGCGTGCGTTGCCGGTCACGGACAGCGGAACGCCGGGTGAGTCAGACAAGCGGGTCAGCCTGCCGCCGCATCCGGCGTCCAGCGAGCGGGCAGCAGTTCCTCCCGCGGTAGAGCTGCGCAATATCTCCAAGGATTTCGGCGGTAACCGGGCGCTGGACAAGGTGGACCTGCGCATCGGTCACGGCGAGGTGGTCGGGCTGCTCGGGCAGAACGGCTCGGGCAAGTCGACTCTGGTGAAGGTGCTGGCCGGAGTCTACGATCCGGAACCGGGCGGTCGCCTGTTTGTGGGTGGCGAGGAGATGCCGCTGCCGCTTGCCCCCGGCCAGGCGAGCGAGGTCGGGCTCAGCTTCGTGTACCAGAATCTGGCGCTGGCGGCGGGGCTGACCGTCCTGGAAAACCTGACGCTCGGCCAGCGCATCGCCGGCGGCCTGGGGTCGTGGAAGCCGATCAACTGGCTCTCTGAGCACCGCCGCGCCGCGGCCGTCCTTGACCGCTACGATGTCAAGCTCGATCTCGACCGGCGGACGGCCGACCTGGTACCGGTGGACCAGGCGCGGCTCGCGATCGTCCGGGCCGCGGAAGACCTCCGCCGGTACCGCGCGCGAAGCGGCGGTACGCACTCGGTACTCGTCCTCGATGAGCCCACCGTGTTCCTGCCGGAAGAGGAAGTCGACCGGCTCTTCGATCTCATCGCGGCCGTCGTGGCCGAGGGGGCGGCCGTCCTGTTCATCTCGCACGACCTGGCCGCGGTGCGGGCGATCACCGACCGGGTCGTCGTGCTCAGGGACGGCAGGGTCGTCGGCGAGGAGGCCACCGCCGACATCCGCGAGCACGAGCTTGTCGACCTGATCGTCGGGGCGCCGGCCCGGCCAGGCGATAGCGTCCCGGCGGAAGCCGCCCCGGTCGAAGACCAGCGCGCGGTCGCGCTGACGCTGGCGGCGATGGAGTCGGTCGGCGATGTGGCAGCGGGCGAGAACGTCGTGGTCGAGCACCTGGCCGACACGCGGGTGCATGACCTGTCGTTCGAGATCGGCGCGGGGGAGATCCTCGGCGTGGCCGGCCTCATCGGCTCTGGTGCCGAGGAACTGCCGTACCTGCTGTTCGGCGCGCAGCCGGCCGTCGCCGGGACGCTGCGCCTTGGTGCCGAGACACTGGACATCGGCGGGCTCAGCCCGCAGCGCAGCGTACGGGAGCGCGTCGCCCTCGTCCCCGCGGACCGCGCGGTGCAGGGGCTGAGCCAGTCGCTGACGATGTGGGAGAACATCGTCATGCTGGTCGAGGACGAGCATTACCGCGGTGGCGTCTTCCACCGCGGCGAGCTCGTGACGCTCGCGGGCGAGGCCATCGACCGGTTTCTGATCCGGCCCCCGCTTGCGCACAACGCCGTCTCGACCTTCTCCGGCGGCAACCAGCAGAAGGCGCTGCTGGCGAAGTGGCTGCTCGCCCGGCCGAGGCTGCTGCTGCTGCACGAGCCGACGCAGGGGGTCGACGTCGGCGCCAGACGGGACATCTACCGTTTCGTGAAATCGGCCGCTGACCTGCATCACATGGCGGTGCTGTGGGTGACAACGGAGTTCGCTGAGCTAGCGGAGGTGTGCGACCGGGTGATCGTCATCACCCAGGGACGGCAGACCGCCGAGCTCGCCGGTGAAGAGCTGAGCGAGGAAGCAATCAGTGCCGCGGCGCTGCGGCAGACCAGGGAGGCCAGCAAATGAGCGCTCCGCACGGAGCAGCCACTGGAGTCGAGACCGAGCGCCCGGCGGAGCCGGCGGTTCCGGCCCGCAGGTCGGTGATGCAGCGGCTGGGAGTCCAGCGCTATGTGATCGTCATCGTCTTCGCCGCCATGATCGTCGCGTTCGGGCTGGCCGAGCCCTCGACGTTCCTTTCCATGGGCAACCTCTCCAACATCCTGGGCGGCCAGGCGGTGCTGTTCATCCTGGTGATGGCAGTGCTCCTGCCAACGGTGGTGGGCGACTTCGTCGACCTGTCACTTGGCTCCTCGCTCGGCCTGTCCGCGATGACCCTGGCCGTGCTCAACGTGAATCACCATTGGCCGGTACTCCTCGCCTGCCTGGCGGGGATCGGCGCGGCGCTTGTTGTCGGCCTGGTCAACGTCTTCTTCGTCGTGTACTTCGACAACGACCCGTTCATCGTGACGCTGGGCACGATGACGATCGTGCAGGGCGTCATCTACATCATCTCCGGCAACAACAGCGTCGGGATCGTCTCGACCAACCTGTCGAACTGGATCTTCGGGAACGACTTCCTGCAGATTCCGCTGGAGTTCTATTACGGCCTGGCCATCTTCCTCATCGTCTGGTACGTGCTCAGCTTCACCCCGGTCGGGCAGAAGGCCCTCGTGATCGGGCAGTCCCGTGAGGTGGCGCGGCTGAGCGGCGTACGGGTGACCCGGCAGCGGTCCTGGGCCTACATCCTCGGCGCGGGCATCGCCGCGATCGCCGGGATCGCCTACGCGGGCACCAACGGGACGGTCGACCCGGGGGCCGGCAGCACCCTGATCCTCCCGGCCTACGCGGCGGTCTTCCTCGGCGCGACCGCGATCAAGCCGGGCCGCATCAACGCCGTCGGCGCCCTGGTCGCGGTGTACTTCCTGGCAACGGGCACGGTGGGACTCGAGCTGCTCGGCACGCAGAGCTACTACCAGCAGATCTTCTACGGCGCCGCGCTGGTCGCGGCGGTCACGATCCCGAAGGCGACCCGCGACCGCTTCTTCAAGCGGAGGCGGACCGCCTGAACCGCCTGAACCGTCTGAACCGTCTGAACCGTCTGAACCGTCTGCACCGTCTGCACCGTCGGCCATGTTCCTCCCGGCAACCGGGTGGAATGCGCATTTGTCGCCAACGGGGCGGTCGGATGCGCGTTCGACCGGGCATAGCCCGGGTGGGGCCCGCAATCGACACCCATCACGCACGAGCGAAAGGCTGACCGATGAGCGTGGTAGACGACCTGTTCGACGTGCGGGGGCAGGTGGCGCTGGTCACCGGGGGTGCGTCGGGTCTCGGCTACGCGTTCGCGACCATCCTGGCCGAGGCCGGAGCGAACGTGGTCATCGCCGACTGGAACGACGAGACGCTGGGCAAGGCGGTCCTGTCGCTCGCCGACGCGGCCGCCCGCGCCCGCGCGGCGGCCGGCCGTGAGCCGCCGGCCGTTGAGCGAGGTGAGACGGGCGGGATCCGGACGCCGCCGCTTATCAGCGGCAAGAAGCTCGACGTCAGCGACCCGGCCGCCGTGCACGCGTTCGTCGACCGCGTCGTCTCCGTGCACGGCCGGATCGACATCGTCTTCGCCAACGCGGGGGTTGCGCGCGGCCGCCCGCCATTGCAGCCCGAGGGCTGGCTCGAGGACATGTCGATGACCGACTACAACGCGCTCATCGACGTGAACCTGCACGGCGTGGTCTACACCGTGCAGGCCGCCGCCAGGCACATGAAGCGCCAGCGGTCCGGCTCCATCGTGACCACGGCCTCGACCGCCGGCCTCAGGAACGACCCGTACACCCCGTACTCGTACACGATCGCCAAGGCCGGCGTTATCAACTTCACCAAGCAGGCCGCGCACGACCTGGCCCGCTGGGGCGTGCGGGTGAACGCGATCGCGCCCGGCCCGTTCAAGACCAACCTCGGCGGCGGCAGCGCGACCTCCGCGGCGGCCGACGCCCTGTGGCGCGCGGTCGTCCCGCTCGGCCGGATGGGCAACCCGTCGGAGATCCGCGGCCTGGCCCTGCTGCTCGCGTCACCCGCGGGCAGCTTCATGACCGGCGGCGTCTACCCGATCGACGGCGGCGCCCTGCTGCAAGGCCCGCCCCTCCCCGCCGCCGACTGAACCCGCGACGCCGACGGCCTCATGGCCGTTATCGTGTGCCGTTTGGGGCGTTATGCGACCCGAACAGCACACAATCACGTTCTTGTCCGACATGTAGTAGTTCTCGCCAAGCGGCAGCGAGCGCTCATCGGCCGAGGAGCGCGGGGCGCGAGGCTTTTCGCCGGGATACGCCCTTGAGAGGTATCAGCCTTCCGTCTTGGTCAACTGCCACTGCCAGTTGGGCCCCCGCGTCAGCACGCCTTCCACGCGGAGTTCGTCAAGCTCGAGCACGATCTCCCGGCCGTCGTCGTTCCCAAGCGCGTCCATGATCTCGCGGAAGTACAGCGGCCCGTCTTGCAGGGCTTCGCGGACGCTGGCGGCGCGGCGCTCACGGCTTACCCGCGGCGGCGTCGGGCGCCAGTTCTCCATCGAGTCACCGGGGAGCCCGGCCGTGGCGTCCAAGCCCACCTTGGAGACAGTCCCGCTTTCTGAGACCGTCGGATCAGAGTAGAACCCGGGGAAGCCCTCGGCCACCACCAGGTCGCGGTCCGCGCGGAAACGCGTGGACAGTGCCCATTCCACGTCGGCGTCGCTGCGCACGTCGATGTCGGAGTCCACCACAACGACGTGCTTCATGCCCGGCAGCGCGAAAAGCGCGGAGATCACGGCGCGGGCCTGGCCCGGCGCCGCGGCGGAGTCGATCGCCACGCGGACGTGCTGCCCGGTCGTCACACCGTCCACCGCGTGCACCGCGGTCGGCTCGATCCGCACGGCCAGCAGTGCCCGCCGTACCGCGGACTCCGTGTGCAGGGCCCCGACGGGCGTCGCCTCCATCCGCGCCATGTTCCTGCCGCCGTGCAGGACGCTCTGGTGCAGCACGTCGCGGCGCATCGCGATGGCGGTGACGTGGAATACCGGGTCGATGTGCGCGGTGCCGTAGAACCCCCAGAACTCGCCGTAGGGCCCGTCCAGCTCGGTGTAACCGAGTTCGTCCAGGTAGCCTTCGATGATCATCTCGGCGTCGGCGGGGGCCGGAACGCCGTTGGTGGCCCCGCGCACCATCGGCAGGGCAGCGCCGCGCAAGGTCGCCACCAGGTCGAACTCATCACCTGGCCGACGCGAAGTGGCGGCGAGGTAGGACGTGGGATGGGAGCCGATGGCGAAGCTGATGGGGAGCCGCTCGCCCCGCTCCACGCACGCCCGGTACGTGAGCTTCAGGTCGGAGGGCGCGGTGAGGTTTGTCGTCAGGTGCTTGCGGCCGCGCAGCATCATCCTCCGGCAGCCGACGTTGTGTTTCCCCGTGGCGGGATCGACGGAGAAGTCGATCGCGGACGAGATGTAGGGGCCGCCGTCCAGATCGTGCTGTAGGTGGAAGGGCAGCTTGGTCAGATCGATGTCATCGCCGGTCAAGACGACCTCGTGGACGGGCGCGTCCGACGAGGACACTTCGAAGTGTTTCTGCGGATTGGCCAGACGGTGCTCGTATTCGCGCAGGCTGTCTTTTTCCTCGACCCCCAGGGCGATGGCCAGGCGCCGTCGCGACCCCATCACTCCGGCCACAAGCTCCAGTTGCTCGGGTCCGGCCTTACGGAAAAGCACCGCCTTGTCCGACGTCTCGATGATGGAACTGAGATCGGCGAGCGCCACGGGCTCATCGTGCGCCTCCACCTCGCCGAGTTCCGTCAGTTGCTCCACGAGACGCCGCAGTCGGAAACGCTCAAGATCAAGATCATGTGTGCTCATGTCTCCGCTTTCTTTCTAGCTGGGGGTGTCTTTCTAGCTGGGGGTGGCTTCTGTGGTCTCCGGTTCAGCCGACGTGGTCTCGGCCTCGACGGATGCGTTCCCTGCCTCGTGCGCCCCTGTCCTGTCTGCGCTGGCGCCGGTTCTCCGGTTGGCGCGAGCGCGCCGGGCGGCCTGCTGACTGCCCTCCCAGCGCCGCACGGCACCGGCGTCCAGGCCGAGCAGGTCGAAGACGCGCCCGACGGTCTGGTCGACGATGTCGTCAACCGTCTGCGGATGGTGATAAAAGGCGGGCACTGGCGGCACGATGATGCCGCCCGCCGCCGTCACCTCGGTCATCAGGCGAAGGTGGGACAGGTGCAGCGGCGTCTCCCGGACGACGAGCACGAGCCTGCGGCGTTCCTTCAGCGCGACGTCGGCGGCACGCACCACCAGGTTGTCGTCGTAACAGTTGGCGACGCCGGACAGCGTCTTGATGCTGCAGGGGATCACGACCATGCCGTCCGTGCGGTACGAGCCGCTGGAGATCGGCGCGGCGAGGTCGTCTTCGTGGTACACCACGTCGGCCAGTTTCATGACCGCGGCGGCGTCGGTCGCCGTCTCGTACGCGAGCGTCTTGCGCCCCCCCGCTGTGATGATCAGGTGCGTCTCGACCTCGGGCAGGCCGCGCAGCATCTCGACGGCGCGCACGCCGTAGGCGACGCCCGACGCACCCGTGATGGCCACGACGATCCGGCGCCGGCCGGCAGCACCTGGTGCGTGCGTCATCCGCCAGCCTCCCGCAGCCCCCACAGGTGGCCGTCGTAGTGAACGACCGGCCGTCCCTCGTCGTCGGCGGACCCCCACGCGACCCGGCCGACCACGATGTCGTGACCTCCAAATGGATAGATGTCCTTGACCTCGCACTCGAACGACGCCACGCAGCCGTCAAGCACCGGGAGGCCGTACACGGGACCCGGCGAGAACGGCACGCCTGAGAAGCGCGCACCCGGCTCAGGGGATCTGGCCGCGAACTTGCCGACGTGCGCCTTCTGCTCCTCGCTGAGCACGTTCACGCCGAACCACCCCACCGCTCCGACGAGCTCACGGGTACGCCCGCCGGCCTGCAGCGTGGTCAACAGCAACGGCGGTGCCGCATGCTCCGCCCAGGCCATGCCGGTGCACCCGTGCGGCCGGCCATCATCGGACGTCGTAATGACCGCCACCGCGACAGCGAGCCTGCCGAAACCCGCCCGGATCGCCCGGGCCCCATCATCGGTCACCGGGCCAGTTCACCTATCCGGCGTAGCCGCAATTTACCCGAATAAGTCACCAAATGGGGCACAGGTAATGATCTTAGAGTAAGAATGGCAGCTACGGGTGAGTAATGTGCGATCCGCCGTGAATTCGAGGACAGCGATCGCATAGAGCCCGCCAACTCGCCGCCGCGGCTTACCTGCATCGGCCGCCTTATGAACCATAACCATTTCGCAATGATATGCCGAGGTATATGAATGTCCGATGGTTGGGTTTCGCTGCGGTTACTGGCCGGCGGGGGTGGCGTGCCGCCACGCCAGGACGTGATGTTCAAGAAGGCTGAATGCCGCGTTGAGCAGCAGGCCGAGCAGGCCGAGCAGCACGATCACGGCCCACATGCCGGGCACGTTGAAGAGCGACTGGTCCTGGAGCATCTCGCGGCCGATGCCGTTCGTGCTGCCGACGAACTCCGAGACGATCATCATGACCAGGGCGATCGCCAGGCTCAGCCGGAGGCCGGCGAGGATCTTGGGGGCGGCGCTCGGCAGGATAATGCGGACCAGCCGCGTGACGGGCGGGATGCGGAAGGCGCGCGCCGTTTCGAGGTGGCCCGGGTGGACGTGCCGTGCGCCGTCGATGGAGTTGATCAGTACCGGCCAGATAACGCCGAAGATGATCGCCGCGAGTTCCATCGGCGTGCCGATGTTGAACACGAACAGGAACACCGGCACCAGGACGGGCGGCGGGACCGCCCTGGCGAAGTGGACGACGGGCTCGGTGAGGTCGGCCAGCAGCGGCAGCCGGCCGATCGCCACGCCGAGCGCGATCCCGGCAAAGGCGGCGATGACCCAGCCGACAAGCATGCGGGTGACGCTTGGCACCAGGTTGGCGGTCGCGTCGGGGGTGAGCCACAGGTGGCTGGCCGGACCGGAGAACCATTGGTGGTACATCGAAGGCACGATCGTGGATGGCGGCAGGAAAAAGGGGCTATTCGCCGCCTCGGTGGCGAACTGCCAGGCCGCAACGGCGGCCGCCAGCACGAGCAGCCGCAGCGTCGCCGCGAGCAGGCCGCGGTTCACGGCTCGCGTTCGGTCGGCCGCCGGGCGGCCCGCGGGCGGGCGGCCCGGTCGCCGCGCTGCGGGGATGGTCATGGGCCGGCTCACAACTGCCCGTCGGCGGTGGCGGTCAGCGCGAAGTGCCAGCGGAACAGCCGCCGCTCCGCCGCGGCGAACACACCGTTGACGGCCAGGCCGATCAGTCCCGTCCACACGGCTACCGCGATCATGACGGCCATGTCCCCCGCTCCGTTCTCCTCCTGGGCCGCGAACGCGCCGATGCCGGCCATCCCAGTGCCGATGAGCTCGACGGCGACGGCGACCACGAACGCGAACGACGCGGCGACCCGCACACCGGTGGCGATGAACGGCGCCGCGCTCGGCAGCGACACCAGGCGCGCGACGGACAGCGGGCCGAAGCCGAAGGAGCGCAGCGTCTCCGTGGCCAGCGGATCGACGTTCCTCACCCCGTAGACCGTGTTGATCAGCACCGGCCACACGGACGCGAACACGACGACCGCTATCTCGGTGCGCTGGTTGTCCTGGACGATCAGCAGGACAAGCGGAACGAGCACGACCGCGGGAACCGGCCGTACGAACTCGATTACCGGCTGCACCGCGGCTTCGGCCAGGGGCAGCGTGCCGAGCAGCAGGCCCACGGGCACGGCGATGACGACCGCGATCACCATCGCCTCCGCCCATGCCTGCATGGTGGAGCCGACGCTGGCCAGGAACGAACCGTTCCTGGCCAGGTCGGCGGCACTGCCGAGCACCGCGGACGGCAGCGGGAAGGTGGCCGGGCTTACCCGGCCGCCCCACAGGGCCAGCTGCGCGGCGCCGAACAGCAGGACCAGCCCGGCCGCGCCGCGGTAAACCCTGTGCAGGACGGCGGGCATCAGCTCTCCGAGCCCGCCAGGGGATCGTACATGGCCTTGACGTCGAAGTTCTTCGGCAGTTCGCCAAGCCGCTCTATCGTGTCGGCCACCCGCTCCATCCGGGTCAGGCTGAGCGTCGTGTTCCACTGGTCCAGGGTGATGACCTTGGCTATCGCCGGCGACATCGTCGGGATGAACTTGGGCAGCTCACTCCGGACGTAGCTGGGGTTGGTGGCGGCGACCTGGTTCGCCTCGCCCATCGCGCGCTGGAAGGCGGCCACGGTCTTCGGGTACTTCTGCGCGAAGGAGGCCGTGGTGCCCCAGCATGACTGCGGGAAGCCGGTCAGCGGGCCGCTCATCATGTCAACGAGGATCCGGTCACCCGCGGCGGCCTCCGCGGCCGTGATGAACGGCTCGGTCGTGAAGGCGGCATCGACCTCGCCCTTGGCGAGCGCCTGCTGCGCGGCGGAGAAGGGCAGCACCACGCTCGTGACGTCCGCGGTCGACATGTGGTAAGGCGCCAGCAGGACGTCGAGGGCCATCGCGCCGAAGTTGAAACCTGGTGCTGGGAAGGAGACCTTCTTGCCCTTGAGCTGCGAAATTGACGAGAGCTTCGAGTTCTTCGCCACCAGCAGGACGAAGTCGTCGGGCGACGCCTGCGTATTGTCGGCCACGATCCGCAGGTTCAGGTTGGGAACCGACTTCTCCGCCTCGAACATGCCCACGTAGTTCTCCATGCCGAAGTTCATGGTGTGGCTGAGCAGGCCGGTCGTCGCCTGGTTGGTCGTCGTCATGTCGATGAGCTTGACATTGAGCCCCTGCTGCTTGAAGAAGCCCTTGTCCTCGGCGATCTGCAGGGTAACGGAGTCCGCGGTCGGCAGGACGCCGATCGTGATGTTGGACAGTTCCGGCGCACTGCTTGAGCCGCTGCTCGCGCTGGATCCGGAACTGCACGCGGTGATGCCAACAGTGAGCCCGGCTATTGCGAGTACGAGCGCTCTTTGGCATATACGCGAGGCTTTCATTATCCTCCTATTGTTTTAATTCTTCTATTGTTTTAATTCTTCGTAACCGAGGTGGAACAGTTAACCCAGGCCTGCTGGGCGGTGGGGTGATACGGCCCGGCGGGTCAGCAGGGCTCGGGCTGCTTGGACGCGCGGACGAGGCGGCTCACCTCCGCGCGCAACCGCGCGAACTCGCGTAGTTCCTTGGTGGCGATCTGGTCCCTCGGCGCGGGCAGCCCCACCGGCAGGTCGGCCACGACCCGGCCGGGTCCGTGGCTGAGCACCACGACCCGGTCGCCGGTGTAGACGCTCTCGTCGATGTCATGCGTGACGAGCAGGATCGTGATGCTCCGCTCCGCCCGCATCCGCAGCACCAGGTCCTCCAGGTCCTCCCGCATCTGCGCGTCCATCGAGCCGAAGGGCTCGTCCATCAGGAGAAGCACCGGGTCGCAGGCGAGCGCCCGGGCGATGGCGACCCGCTGCTGCATGCCGCCGGAGAGTTGCCACGGATACCGGTCGGCGAAGCCCGCCAGGCCGACCGACTCAAGGGCGGCCAGTGCGCTCTGGCGCCGGACGGCGCGGCGCTCTGTACGTCGCAATGGCAGCGCCACGTTGTCGGCGACGGTCAGCCACGGGTAGAGCGAACGGCTGTAATCCTGGAAGATCACCGCGAGGCGGTCGGGAACCCTGGTCACGACCGCACCGTCAAGCACTACCCGCCCGCTCGTCGGCGGCAGCAGGCCTGCCACGCAGCGCAGCAGGGTGGACTTTCCGCACCCGGATGGGCCGACGATCGTCACTAGTTCCCCGTCGGCCACCTGAAGGGTGACGTCGGCGATCGCCAGGTGAGACCCGTAGCCCCGGGTCAGGCCAGTTACCTCGAGCACCAGACTCCTTGTCCGCCCCGCCACTTATGCGATTGCGCATTTGTGAATCGCATGGACCACCTGCAAACACTCGCCTGCGTTTACAACCTTGTATTGATAGGCATTCATGACTTGTATTGATAGGCATTCATGACCAATTGGCGGCATCTGACCACCGCCAGGGTCAGAGATTACCTAAGCGCCGCACTGCACATGCCTTACGAGTTGCGAACGTCCTGCTTAACCTAACCATCGGATTTTAATATGCCTCGACATATCATTACCGAATGATTATAGTTCGCGAATTAACGATTCATGCATCGTGCGCATGCTTAGATTTGCAACTGCAGTTTTGGAGTGACCACCCGGGGTTCCGGGACCTCGATTCGTCGCTCTTTAAAGGACCCATGCAATTTCCGCCGCCGCCCGCCCGGGTCCGGCGAGTTCCGCGAATGGGAAGCAGAGGATCCCCAGGGATGGTCGGTCAGGACAGCCGGAGCATTGTGCCAGCTTCTGTGGTCAACGGCGCACCGCCGCATACGCAGCAGACCCGTCCCAGCGGCGCCCCCCAGCAGAGCCGGACTTCCACCCCCTGGCACCTGAGAAACTGGCGAATGCGGTGGCGGGTGCTCGCCCTTGTGCTGGTTCCCACGGTGGCGGCACTGACACTCGGCGCCCTCCGCGTCCAGGCGGCAAGCAGCACCGCAGCCACCGCCTCGCGCACGGCACGCCTCGGCGTTCTCGGCGGCGACGTTACCGCGCTCGCTGAGGCCGTTGAGGACGAACGGGACCTGACGGCCGGCTATGTCGCGGCACGGCAGAGCAACCAGAACGCGCTCGCCGCGTCCATCTACCGCCAGCTGCAGGGCCAGTATGCGGCCACCGGAACCCGCATGGCCGCCGTCGAGGGACTGGCGGGGCAGATTGGCCCGGCCTACCCGGCTGCCGCCCGGGCGGACCTGGCGTCCGCCCTGAGCAGCCTCTCAGCGCTGACCGAGCTGCGCGTGCTAGCACACAGCGAGATCACGACGCTCCCGCTGATCGAGCACTACTCCAACGTCATCGCCACCTTGCTGGCACTTGACAATGACATCGCGGCGGGCAGCCCGAACGCGCCGCTCGCGCAGACGGTCACCTCGATCGAGGCGCTGGCCCAGGCGGGGGAGGAGACCTCACAGCAGCGTGCCGTGCTCTACGCGGGGCTGACCGAGCGGCAGTTCGAGCCCGGTGCCCTGGCCGCCCTCACCAGCGCGCAGTCGAGCCAGGCGAGCGACCTGTCCTCCTTCCAGAAGGTGGCTAACGACCTGCCCGCCTATGTTGCCCCGACGGGCCTGTCTCCCGTGCTCAGTGAGGAGCAGCAGTACAACGACGCCGTCGCGGGGCCCGATGTCGACGCCGCGCTGGCGATCGAACTGGACGCCGTCGTCAGCGGCCAGTCGCTGAACGGGATCGGCAGCCCGCAGACCTGGTATGGCGACATGTCGTTCACGCTTGGCGCGATGCGAAACGTGCTCGGCAGCGAGCTGACATCGGCCACGGCGCAGGCCGACTCGCTGCAGCAGGGCGCGGAGAACTCCGAGAAGCTGACCGGGATCGTCGTGCTCGTGCTGCTGCTGCTCGTGCTGATCATCACGATCGTGATGGCCCGCTCCATGATCCTGCCGCTGCGCAGGCTGCGTGCGGACGCCCTGGATGTGGCGGGCCGCCGACTGCCCGACATGGTCCGGCGGCTGAGCGAGAGCGAGGAGGCTGCAGAAAGCGTCCAGTTGGAGCCCATCGGCATCGACTCGACCGACGAGATCGGCGAGGTGGCCCGCGCGTTCGATCAGGTGCACAGCGAGGCCGTCCGGTTGGCCGGCGACGAGGCCATGCTGCGGGCGAACCTCAACGCCATGTTCGTGAACCTGTCCCGCCGCAGTCAGACGCTGATCGAACGGCAGCTGGGCATCATCGAGTCGCTTGAGCAGACCGAGCAGGACTCCGGGCGGCTGAGCAGCCTGTTCCGGCTTGACCACCTGGCGACCCGGATGCGCCGCAACTCAGAGAACCTGCTGGTGCTGGCCGGCCACGAGGCCCCCCGCAAGTGGACCCAGCCGGTGCCGCTGGTAGACGTGCTGCGCGCGGCGATCTCCGAGATTGAGCAGTACGAGCGGATCATGCTCAACGTGCAGACGGGACTCGTCATCGCCGGGCGTGCCGCCAGCGACGTCGTGCACCTGGTAGCGGAGCTGGTGGAGAACGCGGCCACGTTCTCCCGCGAGGGTACGCAGGTGCTCGTCACCGGCCAGCTGCTCGCAGGCGGCGGGGTGCTGCTCGAGATTACCGACGAGGGGCTCGGCATTCCCGAGCAGGAGCTTGCCTACGCGAACTGGCGCCTGGACAGCCCGCCAGTGATCGACGTCGCGGTATCGCGCCGAATGGGGCTGTTCGTCGTGGGCCGCCTGGCGGCCAGGCACGGGATCAGGGTCCGCCTGCGGCGCGCTGAGAGCGGCGGCCTGTCGGCGCTGATCTGGGTGCCGGAAACCGTGGCAGAGACCGAGCGGATGCCGCCGCTTGGCACGCGCCGGCTCTTCGATTCAAGCAGCCGCCCGGTCGCGGTCCCCGTCCCCGCGCCGACGGCCGCGCGCAAGGCGAAGTCCATCTGGTTCGACACCGGGTATGACGCCCCGTCGGCCACCGTGGCGGTGCCGCCCGCCGAGCCGGAACCCGGCGCTGAGGAGACGGATTCCGGCCCGGGCGTGCGCCTGCCGATCTACGACTCGATCGAGTCGGAGTGGTTCCGGCGCGTCGGTACGTCATTGAACGACGACGGTCAGCCCCCGGCCCGCTCGTGGACATCACCCGCGGACGAGGGCTTCCGCGCCGCCCAGACGGTCGTCTCGCCGACCGCCGGCCGGATGACAAGCGCGGGACTGCCGAAGCGAGTGCCGAGCGCGAACCTCGTACCCGGCTCGATCGGCGGCCAGCGGCCGGCCACCGCGGCCGCGGCCGCGGTGCCCAGCCGGTCTCCGGAGGCAATGCGCGCCCGGCTGCAGGGGTTCAAGGTTCAGGGCAGGGACGGGCGGGACGGCCCGCCCCGGGGCCTCCGGACAGACGAGAACTGATCAAGAAGACAATGGAAGAAGGAGCGCAGGTGAGCGCGTCGGAACAACCGGTGCAGGATCTTGACTGGCTGGTCACGAACTTCGTGGAACGGGTTCGCGATGTGGCCCACGCGGTGGTCGTCTCCGCCGACGGGCTTCCCCTGGCATTCAGCGCCAGGTTCCCGCGCGATCACGCCGACCAGCTTGCCGCGATCACATCGGGGCTGGCCAGCCTGGTGCAGGGGGCCGCGCGCGTGTTCCAGGCCGGCCGGGTCGTCCAGACGGCGGTGGAGATGGAGGCCGGGCTGTTCGTGATCATGTCGGTCAGCAACGGCTCGAGCCTCGCCGTGCTCGCCGCGTCCAAGTGCGATCTTGGCCTCGTCGTCTACGAGATGGCCCTGCTCGTCGAGCGGGTCGGACGGGAGCTGACACCCGCGCCCCGCGAGATAACGCCCGTGAACCTTCCTTGACGATGCTGCGCAGCCAGGTGAGGGAGGGATCAGTGGTGTGCATGGGGTGCCACCAGGCGGCTTCGACCAGTTCGATTCTCGCGAAAGGGGGCTCGATGACCGTAACGCCGGCCGCGCTGCTCACCCGGCGGGCCAGCCGTTCGGGGACGGCCGCCACGAAGCCGGTCCCGGCCACCAGGAAGGCCAGCGGCAGCCAGCCCTCCGTGGTCGCCACCACCTTCGGGGTGACGCCAAGCCCCCCAAGCGCGCGGCTGACCAGGTCGGCCTGCGGGAGCCGGGCGGCCGCGTGGGGCAGCGCGGCCAGATCCTCGGCGGTGAGGCGGTCCCGGCCGTCGCTCAGCCGGGGGTTGGCGGGATCGGCCACGTACACGAGCCGGTCCCGGCCGATCACGTCCGGATGGCCGTCACCGCGGAATCCGGCGGGCGCGATAAGCACGTCATATCCGAGCAGGCCGTGGTCGCTCTCCCATAGCGCCGTCGTGATCGGCCACGTGTCGAGCCGCACCCTCGGCGCCAGCTCGTGTACCCGCCTCAGCAGCCCGCTCAGCTCCAGGATTGACTGCCCGGAGATCGCGATCGAGAACCGGCGCCTGCTGGTCGCCGCATCGAACTGCTGGGATGCGCCAAGCGTCCGCTCCACTTGGTCGAGGGCCTTCCGCACGGCGGGCAGCAGGTCGCTGGCCATCGGGGTGAGCTGGTACTCGTGCCCGGACCTGACCAGAAGTTCATTGCCGAAGTGCCGCCGCAGCCGCGCCAGGGCCCCGCTCATCGTCGGCTGGCTGAGGCTGAGCTTCGCCCCCGCCCGGGTGACGTTGCGTTCTTCAAGCAGCGCGCCTAGCACGGCCAATTGGTTCAGGTCAATGCCGCCCGTGCTCGCCACCGGGAGTTCCCTTCGGTTATTTGGCACAAATTGCAACTAATTCACATCTAGACCATAGCAGTCGAACAGTTAATGACAGCCTGACATTGACGGGACTCACTGAATGGCACTCGGTGGCATCGACCTGAACCTCCTGGTCATCCTGCAGGCACTGCTCGAGGAGGGCAACGTCACCCGCGCGGGCGCGCGGCTGGGATTGCCGCAGCCCGCGATGAGCAATGCCCTGGCCCGACTGCGCAGGCACTACAGGGACGAGTTGCTGCTGCGAACCGGCAACGGCTACGACCTAACCCCACTCGCGCGGTCGCTGCTTCCCTCGGTGCAGGAATCGGCACGGCTCATCGGGCACGCGTTCTCCCTCGGATACCTCGGTCAGCCCCCGGTCGGCGACCGCACGTTCACCATGAGCCTTTCCGATTACGCGATGGCGCTGCTTGGTGAGCCGCTGCTGCGCCGGGTGCACGATCTCGCGCCGGACGCGAGCATCCAGATGCGGCTCGCCACCGCGGAAAGAGCGGACGGTGACCGCGGGCTGCTCGGATATGACCTGCTGATCGCGCCACCGAAGCGCCAGCCTGACTGCGACTTGGAGGTTGTGCTGCGGGACCGGCTCGTCTACGTGGCCGACCCCGCCAACACCCGGCTCCGGGACGGTCGGCTCACCCTCGAGGATCTGGCCGCGCTGCCCCATGCCGCCGCCCGGCTTCCCGACCACGGGGCGGATCCCGCTGCCATCGCGCTACTCCAGCGCGGCATCAGTCCGAACGTGGCCCTCACCACAGGCGGCTGGCTGCCGCTGCCGTTCCTGATAGCCGGGACCGACCTGGTGGCCGCCCTCCCCGAACGCCTCGCCCGCCGGGTCAGCGCCGCCGTCGGCGTCACTGTCATCGAGCCTCCGTTCGGGACAATCGAACTGATCGAAGCCGCCTGGTGGCACCCCACCCATACCACGGACCCGGCCCTCACCTGGCTCCGCAGCATCGTGCGGGAGGTCGCAGCTTCGCTCGGCCCCGCCTCGCCGGCCAGCTGTGCGAACTGCGCCTTAGCCCGATCTTGGGCACGCTCAAGCGCCGCGTCCAAGGTCTCCTGAATCGCAAGGGGAGATAACAGCAAGAGGCGCTCGCCCGGGTTGCTTACGCGGCGGCCGTGCCAGACCTACGCCGCGTACTCCGTGTCGCCGACGAAGGCGGCCCAGAGGTTGCCGTAGACGCCGCCCTCCTCCAGCAGCTCGTCGTGGGAGCCGATCTGGACGATCCGCCCGTGGTCCATGACGATGATGCGGTCCGCCCGCGCCGCGGTGGTGAGCCGGTGCGCGACGACGATCGTGGTCCGCCGCGCCGACAGCTCATCGGTCGCGGCGGTCACGGCCGCCTCGGACGCCAGGTCAAGCGCGGCGGTCGCCTCGTCAAGCAGCAGGATGTCGGGGTCGGCCAGCTCGGCCCGGGCCAGCGCGATGAGCTGCCGCTGCCCGGCCGACAGGTTCCGCCCGCGCTCCCCGACCTCGTGCTCGTAGCCGCCCGGCAGGTGCATGATCATCTCGTGCGCGCCGACCGACCGGGCCGCCTCCTCGACCTCGGCATCGGTGGCGGACGGCCGCGCGTACGCGATCGCCTCGGCCACGGTGCCGCTGAACAGGTATGCCTCCTGCGGCACCACGCCGAGCCGCTGCCGGTACTCGGTGAGGTCGTAGTCCCGCACCTGCACGCCGTCCACCAGCAAGGCGCCGCCGGTCACGTCGTAGAACCGGGCGATCAGCTTCACGACCGTGGACTTCCCCGCCCCGGTCTGGCCCACCAGCGCGACCGTCTCGCCTGGTGTCACGGTGAACGTCAGGCCGGACAGCGCCTCGCCCGCCGCCTTCGCCTCGCCGCCGGAAAGCTCGGACCCGGTCGCGTAGGCGAAGTGGACGTCGCGCAGCTCGATCAGGCCGGTGAGACCCTCGGCCGGCACCGGCACCGGGGCGGCGGGCGGCGGGGTCGAGGTCTTCAGCCGGAGCAGGTCCTTGATCCGCTGCAGGCCGACCGAGGCCTGCTGGTACCCGTCGAACACCTGGGACAGCGACTGGATCGGGGCGAACACCATGTCGATGTAGAGCAGGTAGGCGATCAGCGCGCCGACCGACAGCGCGCCCGACCGGACCTGGCCCACCGCGACCACGAGCACCAGCGCCGACGCGACCGTGGACAGCGTCTGCACGAACGGGAAGTACAGCGAGATGTACCGCTGCGCCCGCAGCCGGGACTGCCGGTAGAGGTCGCTGCGCCCGGCGAACCGGCTCCGGTTCGTCTCCTCCCGGCGGAAGGCCTGGGTGACCCGGAGCCCGGCCACGTTCTCGGCCAGGTCCGCGTTGACCACGCTGATCCGCTCGCGCGCCTCGGTGTAGGCCTGTGACGACTTCCGCCGGAAGATCACGGTGGCCACCGCGAGGATCGGGGTGATCGCGAGCACCAGCAGCCCCAGCCGCAGGTTGATCACCAGCATCGCCGCGAGCACGCCGACGAAGGTGAGCAGCGAGCTGACCATCGTGACCAGCCCGGTCTGCAGGAACGACGAGAGCGCGTCCACGTCGCTGGTCATCCGGGTCATGATCCGGCCGTTCAGCTCGCGCTCGTAGAAGTCGAGGCCGAGCCGTTGCAGCTGGGCGAAGAGCTTGACCCGGAGCGTGTACAGCAGCCGTTCGCCGTTGCGCCCGACGACCATCGTCTCGACGATGTTGACGACCCAGTCCGCGAACACGATCGCGAGCCCGATCATCGACACCAGGATCACGTAGTGGAACGCCTTGGCCTGCACGCCGCTGTCGATTCCGCCGCGCACCAGGGCGGGCAGGGCGAGGCCGGCGGCGGCGTCGAGGCCGTCGAGGATGAGCCCGAAGATCAGCGCCAGCGCGATCGGCTTGAGCAGCTTGCGGAGCGTGAAGTTGTGGTCAGAGGCCCGCGCTTCCGCCAGCTCGACCTTGGGCTCGTCCTTGATCGGCGGCAGCGCCTCGACCTTGGCCAGCAGCTCGGGGCTGGGCGGCACCGACCCGATCATGCCGTCCATGGCGCTGCCGCGGCCGCCCGCGCCGCGCCCGCGGCCGGCCACCCGACCGCCGACCGCACCGCCCAGCCGACCGCCTGCGGTGGCCGCGGAGGCAGCGAGCGCTCGCGCCGCCGCCCGCTCGGAAACCCCTGATATCGAACGGACCCTGGACTTCGCCTTACCGTTCCCATGGCCGTTGACGGCGGCGACGTCCAGTCCGGCGGTCTGCTCCATGGCGCCGTTCGAGGCGCTCGCGGGGGCCGCGCCGGGCAGCTCGCCCGCGTCGATCCCCTCGACGTCGTCGCCGGGACCGGTGATCAGCACCCGGTAGAGCTCGCAGCGCTCGGTCAGCTCGGCGTCGGTGCCGACGTCGGCCAGCCGGCCGTCGGCGGTCATGACCGCGATCCGGTCGGCCAGGTTGAGGGTGGACTTGCGGTGCGCGATGAGCAGCGTGGTCCGGCCCGCCATCACCCGGTGCAGGGTGGCGTGGATCTCCGCCTCGATCCGCGGGTCGACGGCCGAGGTAGCGTCGTCGAGCAGCAGCAGCCGGGGGTCGGTGATCAGCGCCCGGGCGAGGGCGACCCGCTGCCGCTGGCCGCCGGAGAGCGTGAGTCCCTGCTCGCCGACGACGCTGTCGTAGCCGTCGGGCAGCTCGCGGATGAACTCGTCGGCCTCGGCCGCCCTGGCCGCGGCGAGGATCTGCTCCTCGGTGGCGTCCGGTCGGCCGTAGGCGATATTGGCCTTGACCGAGTCGGAGAAGAGGAACGACTCCTCCATCACCATGCCGATTGAGGCCCGCAGCGACTGCTGAGTCACGTCGCGGACGTCGTATCCGCCGATCCGCACGGCGCCCCCGCGCACGTCGTAGAAGCGGGGGAGCAGCAGGCTGAGGGTGGACTTGCCCGAGCCAGAAGGGCCGATGACGGCGACGGTCTCACCCGGCCTGACCTCGAGCGTCAGCCCGCGCAGGACCGGCTGGGAGGGCACGTAGCCGAACTGCACGTCGTCGAAAACGATCCCGTTAGCGTCGGCCGGCAGGTCGATCGCGTCGGGCTTGTCGGTGATCGTCGGCTTGGAGTCGATCACCTCGAAGACCCGGATCACGCTGGCCCGGGCCTCCTGGCCGATCGTCACCAGGTTGGTGATGACCCGGACCGGGCCGGCCAGC
>JBEKEK010000008.1:0-90781 GCA_050013875.1 Trebonia sp.
GACGGCGTGTTCTGCACCGTCGTCGAGAATTGCGCCACGCAGCGGTTCAGCCCGGCGCACAGGCTCGCGTTGCCGTTGAGGGCCGGGGTTCCGCCGCCCTGGCAGCCGAAGACCTCCTGCGTGGTCTCGGTGTCTCCCAGCGACGCCGCGTACGAGGTCATGTAGTTCGCGTCCGCACCGCCCGGCTGGAACGCCGCGACATCGGCTGGCGAGGGGATGCTGTAGGGCGCGTTCACGGTGGCGAGTTGCTGGAATACCGCGGGCACGAAGTTCTCGAATTGCGTGAACAGGGCGGTCCTGCTCTCGGCGAAGACCTGGTCGTCCTCCCCGACCACGGTGTCGGTGCCGTCGGAGTTGTGCAGGTGGATCGCCAGCGGCAGGCCGAACGCGTCGACCCGTGAGGTGTCGGCGTTGATCGTGGTGCCGCTGGAGTTCAGCTCGATGAAGTCGTGGTATTGGCTGGTGGTCGATCCGAGGTAGAAGTTGATTCGGCAGGAGTTGCACGAGGCCATCGAGTAGTACGGCGACTGCGCGATCGACTCGGTGACGCCGTTGACGCTCCAGTAGACCTCGCTGTCGGGGTACGCGCCGTTGGTGGCGTTGATGAAGTCGAACTCGATGGCGTTGGACGTGCTCGGGATGCTGCTGGTGTTGCCCCAGAACGTGGCCGGGAATCCGCCGAAAC
The DNA here is from genome assembly GCA_050013875.1 of Trebonia sp. GTDB lineage: Bacteria > Actinomycetota > Actinomycetes > Streptosporangiales > Streptosporangiaceae > Trebonia. Next base: position 686 of record JBEKEK010000008.1, read on the forward strand.
CGGTGCCCCCGCCGCCGCCGGTGGTGGTGGCGAACTGCAGGTACCAGTAGTTCCAGCCGGCGTTGTCCTGGTCGACGGTCAGCGTCTGCACGCCGGCCGGCAGCGTCACGGTGGTCGTCACCGTGGTCCAGTCCTGGTAGCCGCCGGTCGCCGGCGCGGTGACGTTCCCGCTCAGGTTGGCGCCCGAGCTGTTGGCGATGTGCAGCGCGTCGGTGACCGCGGTGGGCGCGGCCAGCCGCAGGCTCACCGTGTAGGTTCCCGCCGTCGCGACGTTGACCGTGTACTTGAACCACTGCCCGGTCGCCGTCCAGCCGATGTCGTAACCGCACCCGCTGTCGGCGCACGCCTCGAGGTCGACCCCGTCGGACCGGTAGCTGTTGGCGCTGCCGTTGACGGCGTTGACGTTGTAGGCGACGCCCTGGCCGCCGGTGTCATAGTTCGCCGCGAGCACCTGGCCCGGTACGGCGGCCGGCGTCCCGCCATAGGGCGCTTCTGTACCAGTGCCGCCTCCGCCGCCCGAGGTGAGGGTGAAGGTGATGAAGTGCAGGTTCCAGCCGTTGGAGTCCTGGTCGACCCGCAGCGTCTGCTGCCCGGCCGGCAAGGTGACGCTGGCGGTGACGGTGGTCCAGGTCTGGTACCCGCCGGTGTTGGGGATGGCGACCGAGCCGCTGAGGTTGGTGCCGGAGGAGTTGGCGATGTGCAGCGCGTCGGTGATCCCGTAGGGGGAGGAGACCCGGAACGCGACGCTGTAGGTGCCCGCTGTCGCCACGTTGACGGTGTAGTTGAACCACTGCCCGGCCGTGGTCCAGCCGAGGTCGTAGGCGCCCGCACCGGTGTTGTTCTGCGTGTCGGCGGTGCCCTCGAGGTCGACGCCGTCCGACCGGTAGCTGTTGGCGCTGCCGTTGGCCGAGGTGACGTTGTAGGCGACGCCCTGGCCGCCGGTGTCGTAGTTGGCCGCGTACACGGTGCCGGGCACCGCCGCCGCGGTGCCGCCGTAGGGGGCTCCGGTAGCGGCCGACGCCGCATGCTGCACACCGCTGCTCACGAGCGTCAGGCCGAGCACCACCGCGGCCGCGAGGGCCACCCGGCCCGGACGGCCTATCCGGCCGAGACGGCTCCTGCGGGCCCGGCGCGGTCCGGCCCGCCGGGATCCGGCCAGCCACGGGACGTGAAATGATCCCACTTCTCTTACTCCTTCTTCCCATTCCCAGCCCGGGCGCAGGCTCTTTCCTAATCCCGGGCAGGTGTGTCCCATATGTCGATGGAACTGATCCAGAAGAACGACAGGGTGCTGGCCGGGGCCACGGAGACCGACCGTGCCAGCAATGGCGGCTACAGCCACGTAAGCAAGGGACCTTAGTTACCGACAGGTAGACAACGGTGTCCTGCCATGAAGGTGGGAGTGGTCGCATTCGATGGCCGGCAGTTGCCTGGGCTCGGCGGGTATCCGGGCTTGGAGGGGGATCCGGGCTCACGTGCACCCAGGCATGACGGGAGCTATGCGACGCGGCCTCACGCCGGGGGCCGGTATTCCCCGGTCAGTGCGCGCGCCGTCGGCCGGCCGGCCTTGGCCGCTGGAAACAGCCGGGAGGACCACGGCCGACGGGTTGCTCGCGCACACATAGCTCCAAATTTGGAACTTATTTTAAGTTGTGTTTTAACAGCGCCCGCCGGGCTCGTCAAGGGCTGGGCGGCAAGCGGGCAAGCGGGTCGCCCGGCGCGGCGCCGCGCCGCACGGGCGACGGCGCCGCGCCGCGCTGGCCGCCGACAGCCGTGCTGCGTCGTTTGCCGAGCTGTCGCCGGCCGGGATACGCGGCGCTGAAAGCTTGTTTCGATAATGCTGGGAGTTGTTCCGCTGTGGGCGGCGCAACTCCCAGCACTAATATCGATGTTGGTGATCTTGGTCGGCTTATGCTGATAAATTCGGCGGGCGTAATTCCGGGGAGCCGAATATAATTCACGAGATGCGCCCCGCCGTGGCTTCGCCGCGCCATCCCGGCTCAGGTGATGAGGAACGATAACCGTCACGAGGAACATTGAGTCAGCTATCCGCTTATCACCTCAGACGACCCCGGCTGACCAGCCGCCTGCTCGGCGTGAGCGCGAGCGTGATCGTCGGCGGCGGCGGCTACGGCAAGTCGGCCCTGGCCGCCGAGGCGGCCGAGTTCCTCGATGCGCCGGTGATCGTCACCGCGCTGGAATCGGCCGGGGTGTCGGCCGCGTTGCTGCCGCACCGGCTGCGCTCGGCCGCCGCCCGGGTCGGGCTGTCCGACCTCGCCGCCCTGATGGACCGGGCGGCGCCGGCCGGGCCGGCCGGTGTGCTCGACGCGCTGCTCGAGGCGCTGGCGGGCAGCGGCGTCATGATCGTGGTGGACGAGGTGCAGCACGCCGAGCCGGAGGCGGTGGCGCTGCTCACCCGGCTGGCCGGGCAGCTCGGAGCCGACCAGCGCCTGCTGCTCATCGGCCGTGAGGCGCCGTCCGGCATCGCGTCACTGCGACGCAGCAGCGCCGCGGTGTGGCTCGGCACCGCCGACCTGGCGATGACCACCCCCGAGGTTGCCGCGCTCTGCCGGCAGGGCTTCGGGCTGGCGATCCCGGAGGCCGAGGCCGAACGGCTCAGGACGGCCACCGGCGGCTGGACCGCGGCGGTGGTGCTGGCGGCCAGCCAGGCCAGGTCGGCCGACCAGCCGCTGCTGGCCGACAGCGCCCGCGGCGCCTCCGAGGCGCAGGTGCTCGCGGGGCTGGTCGAGCAGATGCTGCGCGGGATGCCCGAGCCCGTGCGGTCGGCGGTTATCGACGTGGCTCACCTCCCGCTGCTGCGCGAGCGGATCGTGGCGCGCGCGACCGGCCTGCCCGGCCTGCTCGCGGTGATCAGCCAGGCGGGACTGCCGCTGCAGGAAAGCGCCGACGGCTGGTTCAGGCTCATCGATCCGGTCCGGCACCTGCTGGTAGCGCGCGCCCCGGCCGAGACCGGCGTGCTGACCGCGGCGGCGGCCGCCTACGCCGAGGAGGGCCGCCCCGACCTTGCCGCCGGCCTGCTGATCGGAGCGGGCAGAGCGAGCGACGCGGCGGCGTTGCTGGCCGCGATGAACCCGCCGGAAGCCGAACGCCTCGGACTCGATGAGCTCAGCCAGCTGGCTGCCCAGCTGCCGGCCGGCGCAGTTGACCAGCATCCGCGAATCCTGCTGCACATCGCCCGCGAGTGCGAGCCTCCGGCGGCGATCCACCGGCGGGCGGAGGCGCTGAACGGGGCGCTCGCCGTTCTCGGCGAGCCGCCGTCCGACCCCCAGCTCGCCCGCGAGGTCAGGGCCGAACTGGCGCGCGACCTGGTGCGCGACGACCAGATGGAGGAAGCCGAGGCGCTGGCGGTGGCGGTGCTGGCGCAGACGCCCGCCGGAGAGGAACGGACCCGGGCCCGGCTGCTCGACACGCTGGGGCGCGTCGCCGCCCGGTACGGGGACGAGGAGCACCTGGCGATCGCCGCCGACCGGCTGACGATGGCCGCCCGCAGCTACCGGAACCAGCGGCTGTGGAGCTGGCTGGCCTACACGCTCGCGGTACTCGGCTGCTGGGTGCACGCCCACCGGGGGGCCATCGACCAGGCGGTCGCCGCCGTGGACGAGTCGCTTGAGGTAATCCCCGACCGGCGGCAGCAGCGTGCGGTCCTGCTGACGTTCCGGGCCGAGATCCTGAATCAGGCGGGCCGGTACGAGGAAGCCGAGGCGAATCTGGCCGAGGCGGAATCGATCGCGCAGGTCATCGGGGACGTCCGGGTGCGCGCCTACGCCGCCTGGGAACGGGCGCGTGGGCTCTCGCAGCGGGGTGACGGGCCGGGAACGCTGGCGGCGATCGGTGCCGCCGAGTCGTTCCGGTCGGACTGGTTTGACGGCTGCGGTGGCGAGTTCCTGGCCGATGCCGCCGACTTCCTCGACCGGGTGGGCTACCGTGACCTGGCCCTGCAGTACCTGGACCGGGCCGTGCTGCAATCGGAGCACGAGGACTTCGAGGTCGAGCGGGCGACGGCGATGATCATGGCCCGCGGCGGTGATCCGGAGGAGGCCGAGCGGAGGTTGCTGGCGCTGGCCGCCTCACCCTGGTGCGAGCCGAGCGAACGATGGCGGGTGCAGTTGCTCCGTGCGCTTGCCGCCGAGCGGCGGGGCGACCCGGCGGTGACGCCGCTCGCGCTCGACGCGCTCGAGCTGGCGGCCAGGCTCGGTCATCCCGGGCTCCCGCTGATCGTCGAACGGCGGGCCGCCACCAGCCTGCTCGGGCTGGTGGCGGCGACCGGCCATCCGCTGGCGATCGGCCTGGCCAACATGACGTTCCCGGTCACCGTGCGCTTGCTCGGCGGTTTCGCGGTGACCCGCGGCGGACGCCCGGTCGACGTGCCGCCGGGCCGCGGACGGCAGCTGATCAAGCTGGTCGCGACCGCCGGCGGCCGCCTGACGGCCGACGCCGCGATGGAGGCGCTCTGGCCGGAAGCCGATCCGGACGCCAGTGCCAACCGGCTGCGCACGGTACTTAACCGGCTCAAGGACGCGGCCGGGGATGTGGTCCTGCGCGATGACCGTCAGCTCCGCCTCGCCGCCGAGGTGCACACCGACGTGCAGGCGTTCACCGACGATGCCCGCCGCGCCACGCTGCTGGCCGCCGGAGGATCACGAGAGGCGGTGTCCGCGGCCCGCGCGGCCCTCGCCCGCTACCGCGGTGACCTGCTGCCAGGCGACCCCTACGAGTCGTGGGCGGAGTCGCCGCGGCAGCGGCTGCGGAGCCAGGCGCTTGGACTGCTCGACCTGTGCGCCGACTGGGCCGCGCGCGCCGAGGACCTCGACGAGGCGGTGCGCTGCCTGCAGCGTGCCATCGACCTGGCACCGGACGAAGAGGAGCGGTACCTGAGCGCGGCCCGGCATCTGCTCACGCAGGGCCGCCGCGGCGCCGCGCGGCGCATGGTCGCCCGCGCCCGCTCGGTGGTCGAAGACCTCGGCGTGCAGCCGCCCGGCGCGCTGATCCGGCTCGAGGATCAGCTCAGGCGGCGGGCCATGGCGGTCTGAGAATCGCGGCCTGATGTCCGTGTGCCGCTCGTGTGACGCTGCCCTGCGAGCGTGGTCTCACCAAGGCACAGTGCATGAAAACGGTGCCTGAAAGGGGAGGAACCCATGCGTAAAGCAACCCTTCGGATCGGCGGTATCGTCGCGGCGGCCAGCGCGGCCCTGACGCTCGCCAGCGTCGCCCCGGCGTTCGCCGGCACGGCCGCGAAGACGATGACCGGGCCGGAAGCGATTACCGGATCGGCCCACGGCGCGGCCGCGATCGCGAACGTCACGCCGCTGCCGCTTACCCTGGCCGGCGTGGTGGCGACCACCGATCACGGCTTCACGCTCGGCCCTGGCGGCGGCAACACGCACACGCTGGCGACGGCGGCAGGCAAGCTCACCGTCACCGGGACCGGCAAGCAGCAGAACACCCAGACGGCGAACAAGAAGACCTGCTACTTCACCTACACCTCGCGGCAGACGTTCAAGTTCGTCCCGGGCAAGAGCACCGGTAAGTTCGCCGGCGCGACCGGGCCGGGCGCCTACCAGATCTACTTCGCCGCCTACGAGCCGCGGTTCACCTCCGGCAAGAGCAAGGGCGAGTGCAATTTCAACGCCAACCCGCTGGCCAAGGGCGCGGTCGCGACCTTCCTCGCGGCTGGCGTGCTCACCGTCAACGGATAAGGGGCCACCGAGCCCTCGGGCCGGGCTCACCGGGAACCGGTGAGCCCGGCCCTCTTCCGTTCCGCGCCGTCCGGGGGAACGCGGCGGAGAGGCAGCAGCCACGGTCCGTTCAGTTAAATCTGCTCTTTCCAACGGAGCCGCAAAGCCCTGATGATTGCGGAAACGGTCCATGACCATGAGGGAAGGTGCCCGCGATGAAGATCGACGTGAACCTGGACGTGTCGAGCCTTGACGCGATTACCTCGTCGGCCGGGCGACTCGAGGGCGACGGCTACGACGGACTGTGGTCGAGCGAGGTAGGGAATGACCCGTTCCTGCCGATCGCCGTCGCCGCGCAGGCCACCAGCCGCGCGGAGCTGGGCACGTCGATCGCCGTCGCGTTCGCCCGCACACCGATGACGGTCGCCTACACCGCGCATGACCTGCAGGCGTACTCCCGTGGGCGGTTCCTGCTCGGCCTCGGCAGCCAGGTGAAGCCGCACATCGAGCGGCGCTTCAGCATGCCCTGGAGCCACCCGGCACCGCGGATGCGCGAGTTCATCACGGCCCTGCGCAGCGCGCGGTGCGCAAGCAGATCGCGTTCTACGGCAGCACCCCGTCCTACCGGCAGGTCCTTGAGCTGCACGGCTGGGGCGATCTTGGCGGCGAACTGCACCGCCTCAGCCGGTCGAGCGGGGACGGCAAGTGGCAGGCGATGGCGGACCTCGTCGATGACAAGGTGCTCAACGCGTTCGCCGTGGTGGCCGAGCCCGGGCAGGTCGCGGGCGAGCTCATCCGCCGCTTCGGCACCCTGGCCGACCGGCTGAAGTTCTACGCGCCCTACGAGAGCGACCGCTCCCTCTGGGATGAGATCCGGGCGGGCCTAGCCCAAGCCGATCCGGCTCCTTAATCAGCTTCCGCCCGTGGCCGGACGTGCAGGTGCCCGTCCTGGGGGAATTCCGGCGGCAGTGGCGGGAGCACGGCTGACAGGGCGAAAGCGGCGCGCTGAGCGTCTCCCGCTCTCGCCAACCCGCTTCTTCTGTCCCGTCCGTATCTGAATGCTCAGGCTGTTCGCGGGTAGCTGGCAGCCGGATGCGGCACCGGGTCGCGGACGGAGAGGGATGGATCATGGGATTGTTCCGGAAGACGTCGAGGCCCGAGCGGGCGGGCAGGAAGCCGACCCGGCAAGAGCGGCGCGCCGCCGAGCGCACCGCGCGGGCCGAGGCCGCGCTGGTGCAGACCGAGCAGCGGATCCACCAGATCGCCGACGAGGTCCGCGGTGACCTCAGGGGTTCCGCCTAACGCGGCATCCGGTTTCCTCGAAGCCAGCGGTATCGCGCGCAAGCCGTTGTGGCGCCGAGGTCGCGGCAGTTCGCCGCGACCTCGGCCTCGCCGCGGCCGGCGGCGGCGGTCGCCGCCGCCGGCCGCCGCAGTCGCCGCTCTCACGCACAGTCACGGTTAAAGGCGGGTTATTCTGGGTCTCCGCCTTAACTCTGAGGCACGGTGTACTGGTAAAACACGGTGTCATTGGTAAGCGGAGTTCCGAGGTGAGGAGAGGAGACCCGGTGGCGCTCGCGGCAGATGCCGAGCCGGGGTCGGGGACGACCGGGCTGTTCGCCGCCGATGCGGAGGTCGGCCGTGACCTAGCCGCGGTGGACTGGTCCGCGACCCCGCTCGGGCTACCTGAGTCTTGGCCGCAGAGCCTGCAAACGGCGGTGGACATCCTGCTGTCGTCCCGCTTCTCAATGTGGATGGCCTGGGGGCCGCAGCTCACGTTCTTCTGCAACGCCGCCTATCGGCGCGACACCTTGGGCCGCAAGTACCCGTGGGCGCTTGGCCGGCCTGCCAGCGAGGTGTGGGCGGAGATCTGGGACGACATCGGCCCGCGCATCGAAACGGTCCTGGCCACGGCGCAGGCGACCTGGGACGAGGCGTTGCTGCTGTTCCTTGAGCGATCCGGCTACCCCGAGGAGACCTACCACACCTTCTCCTACAGTCCGTTGCGCGACGATGCCGGCGCCGTGGTCGGCATGCTGAGCGTGGTCAGCGAGGAAACCGAACGGGTGATCGGCGAGCGCCGGATGGCGACCCTGCGCGATCTGGGTTCGGACCCAAGCGTGGTGCGCACCGAGGAGGAGACGCTGGAGTTCGCTGGGCGGCAGCTGGACCGCAACCAGGAGGACCTGCCTTTCACCCTGACCTACCTATTCGACGGCGACGGCGGCACTGCCCGGCTGGCGGTGAGCACCGGCATCGCGGCCGGGCACCCGGCCGCCCCGCTCGCGCTCGCGGCCGCCGACCCGGACCCGGTGTGGCCAGTCGCGACGCTCCTCCGGGGCGACGCCGCGCTGGTAGACCTCGACGACGCCCAGTTCTCCGGCTTGCCAACCGGGGCGTGGAGTGAGCCGCCCGACCAGGCGCTGATAGCGCCACTGGCCCAGCAGGGCGGCCACCCGTACGGGTTCCTGGTGGCAGGCCTGAACCGGTACCGGGCCGTGGACGAGGTCTACCGGGGGTTCGTCAGCCTCGTGGCCGGGCACCTCGCCGCTGGAATCGCGGGGGCACGCAGCTACCAGGACCAGCAGCGCCGGGCGGAGGAGCTCGCTGAGCTTGACCGCGCCAAGACCACTTTCTTCTCCAATGTCAGCCACGAGTTCCGCACCCCGCTGACCCTGATCCTGGGACCGGTACAGGAACTGCAGCGCCTGCTAGCCGGCGCCGACTCGCAAGTGCGCGAGGAGCTGGAGGTCATCAGCCGCAACGGTCTGCGCCTGGGCCGGCTGGTCAACACGCTGCTTGACTTCTCCCGCATCGAGGCCGGGCGTATGCAGGCGAGCTACGAGCCGGCCGACCTCGCGCAGGTCACCGCCGAGCTGGCCAGCGTCTTCCGCTCCGCCATCGAGCGCGCGGGACTGGCCTTCGAGGTGGACTGCCGCCCGCTGCCCGAGCCGGTCTACCTCGACCGGGGCATGTGGGAGAAGGTGATGCTGAACCTGCTAAGCAACGCGCTGAAGTTCACCTTTGACGGCTCGATCAGCGTCTTGGTCAGTGCGGAGGGCGGCCACGCGGTCGTCACGGTCGCCGACACCGGCATCGGCGTCCCCGAGCAGGAGATGCCCCGGTTGTTCGAGCGGTTCCACCGCATCGAGAACGCCCGCTCCCGCTCGAACGAGGGCAGCGGCATCGGCCTGGCCCTGGTTCAGGAACTCGTCCAGCAGCACGGCGGCACCATCACCGCGTCCAGCGCCGAGGGTGGGGGCACCACGTTCACGGTCCGCCTGCCCTTCGGGCACGCCCACCTGCCCGCCGACGTTCTCGTAGCAGCGGGTCACGCGGCGACGGTCTCAGCCACCGCCGACCCGTTCGTTCAGGAAGCCCTGCGCTGGCTGCCCGGGACCGAGGCCGACAATGACGACGGCACGGGTGTGGGGTCAGAACCCGAGGAGATCACCCTCGGCAGTGACACCGATCCCGCGGCGCGGGCAGACCGGGCCCTGCCCGCGCGGGTGCTGGTCGCCGATGACAACGCCGACATGCGCGAGTACCTGGCCCGGCTGCTGCGCTCGGCCGGCTTCCGGGTGACCGCGGTCACCGATGGGCAGGCCGCCCTTGACGCTATCCGCGCCGGCGCCCCCGACCTCGTGATCAGCGACGTGATGATGCCCCGCCTTGACGGCCTGGGTCTGGTCGCGGCTCTGCGGGCGGACGCGCGCACCGCGGCCGTGCCGGTGCTGCTGCTGTCGGCGCGGGCCGGTCAGGAGGCGTCCGTCGAGGGTCTGCGTGCTGGCGCCGACGACTACCTGGTCAAGCCGTTCTCCGCGGTGGAACTGCTTGCCCGGGTGCGCTCCAACCTGGGGATGGCCCGGTTCAGGAACCGTGAGTCGCAGTTCCGCCGCACCTTGATCGACGCTATGCAGGAGGGCTTCTTCGTCACCGACGAGGAAGGCACCATCCTGGAGGCCAATCAGGCCTTCCTGGCCCTGGTGGGCTACAGCCCGGACGGGTTGCCATTCCACTGGCCGCACCCCTGGATTCCGGACCCCGCCGCCGACCCTGACGGGTGGGCGGCGATGGCCCAGGCGTTCGCCGACTACCAGCGGCACGGCGGCGGCCGCTACACGGTCCAGGCGCGGCACCGCGACGGGCGTACCGTCTGGCTGGCGTGCAGCTCGGCCAGCCTGCCCAGCCCGGACGGGCGCGGCCGGCTGTTCGTCGGCACCGCGCGGGACGTGACCGCGGAACGGCTGGCCGGGCAGCGCGAGGCCACCCTGGCCGGTTTCGCCGCCGCTCTGGCCGCCGCCGGGGAGATCTCAGAGATGCTGACCACGGCCGCCCGCGAGATCGCCGCCGCGGTGCACGCCGGCCAGGTGACCACCGCACTATGGTCCAGCGAGGGCAGGCCCGCCATCACCGGATGGCCCCGGCTCGCCCCCGGCCAGGGCGCGTCGGTCGCGGTGACGGAAGCGCTAAACGCCATCCGCCATCAGCCGGCCGCATCGGTCGCTGTGCTGCCGGGCGAGGAGGGCACCAGCCTGGTCGCCGCCCCGCTCGACGGGACCGGATCGTCGGCCATCGTCGCGGAATTCCCGGCCAGCAGGCCCGTCAGTGCCGAAGTGCGGGAACTGTTCTCGCTCCTCACCAGCCACTTGGCCCAGGTCCTGGCCAAGGCGAGGGATTACGAGCAGGCCCGCACCGTCGCGCTCACCCTCCAGCACGCCATCCTCGCCCCGACCGGGCTGCCGCACGGATTCTCGGCCAGGTACACCCCGGCGGTTCCGCCGCTCGAAGTCGGCGGCGACTGGTACGACGTGGTCCCGCTGCCCGGACAGCGCATCGGCGTCGTCGTCGGTGACTGCGTCGGCCGCGGGCTGCCCGCGGCCGCCGTCATGGGCCAGCTCCGCTCCGCCAGCCAGGCCGTTTTGCTGCGCGCCCCCGGCCCGGCCGAGGCCCTCACCGACCTGGACACCTTCGCCAGCCGGATTCCGGGAGCGGAGTGCACCACCGTGTTCTGCGCGATCATCGATCCCGCGGCCGGGACGGTTACCTACAGCTGCGCGGGGCACCCGCCGCCCATCCTGGTCACCGCCGGCGGGCACTACCACCTGTTCGACCAGGCCCGGTCGCTGCCGCTGGCCATGCTGCCCGACGGCTGGCAGCGCAGCGAGGCAACCGCCGCCCTGCCACCCGGCGCGACCTTGATGCTCTACACCGACGGGCTGGTCGAGCGGCGGAACCAGACGCTGGACACCGGGATCGACGCCGCGGCCATCACGGTGGCCGAGCACGCGCAGGACCATCCGGACCACGTCGCGGACCACGTCATGTCGGCCATGTCGCCGGCCGCGGGCTATGAGGACGACGTCGCCGTCCTGATCTACCGGCACCCGCCAGCCCAGCTGACCGTCCAGGTGCCGGCGGACGAGCCGTCCTCGCTGGCCCTGCTCCGCGCCAGGCTGCGGGAGTGGCTGCCGGCCGCCGGCGTCGACTCCAGGGAAGCCACCGACATCATGATCGTGGCGGGCGAGGCCGCGGCCAACGGCGTCGAGCACGCGACCGCCGGCCGCCCCGCCGAAGCCCCGCCAGTCCAGATCACCCTGACCGCCCGCGCGGAACACGGGAAGGTCCAGCTCACCGTCACCGACACCGGGAGCTGGCGGTCACCGCCCGCCGACCGCGAGGAGCCAGCCCCGGGCACCCGGGGCCACGGGCTCATCTTTATGCACGCCCTGATGGATGACGTCACGATCGTCCCGTCCGCGCACGGGACGACGGTGACCTTGACCAAGGACCTGAAGCCATGACCGACAACGCCAGCCCGGCCGAACCCCCCGCGGCCGGCCGCACACCCGCCAGCGGCAGCGCCTCCGTCGGCAGCCCGCAGGGACGGTTCGAGTTCCTGCCCGCGGGCGGACGCGAACCCGCGACCGTACGCTGCGCAGGCGACATCGACCTGATCAACGTCGGGCAATTCCAGGCCGCGCTTGATCAGGCCGCCGCCGCCTCCGGCGACGTCACCGCCGACATGACGGCGGTGACCTACTGCGACAGCGCCGCCATCCGGGCCCTGTTCAGCACGGCCCGGCGGGGCCGGCTCACCATCCAGGTCAGGGCGGCGGGCCCGATCAACGAAACGATGCTGAAGGTCTCCGGCCTTGACCAGATCGCCACCGTGGTCACGCTGGACTAACCGCTGACCGTCCCCTCAGGAGGCCTGGCCGGCGGCCGGCGCGAAGGAGTCCGCGGCGGCTTGGATCCGGTTGGCGTAGTCGCGCCAGGTGGCCTCGTCGATGGCCTCGCCGTCCGCGCCGGCCTTGCCGTCGATGAGCTCCCGGATGATGTCCGCATGGCCCGCGTGCTGGGCGGTCTCTGCCACCATCCGGATGAGCAGGAAGCCGAGCGTGGTATCGCGCCGGTCCTGCGGCCAGTGGGCCACCGACGCGGGCGAATCCAGGTCGAGTTCCGCGATGGCGCGGTCGGCATGGGCGCAGGCGCGCCGGTACAGGCTGACGATGTACTCGCTTGACTCCCCGGGCGTCGCCCACATGTCGGCGCCCGCCCAGATCGACCCGTCCGCAACCCAGGACAGGGTCTCGGGCGCCGGGCGCCCGAGCGACTCGCCCAGGTACCCGTACTCGAGCCCGGCCAGATGCTTCACCAAGCCGAGCAGGTTCGTGCCCGTCGGCGTCATCGGCCGGCGGAGGTCGTACTCGCGCAGACCCTCCAGCCTTGACAGCAACGCCGCCCGTGCCACCCGGAGCTTGCTCTGCAGGTCTTCTTTCAGGTCAGCCATGACCGGTCACTCCTCTCACCGGCGGTCAGCCGGCCTTGATCAGGTCGCTGGCCGGCTCGGGCTCTCCCACGCTCGTGGGGGTCGTGGCTCGGCGGTGCCGCGAACCTTGAACTCTCCCTCGGCGCCGTCGCGGCTGGTGATCACGCTGTGCACAAGGATCCGGGGATCTCGCACGAGATCCCGTGCCTTCGCCGACCGCCACATCATGGACAGCCACAAGTCGCCATCCAACACGAACGGCTCGACCGGGCTGAGCCTGGCCGTGCCGTCTTGGCGGATGGTCGCCACGAGTACGACGCCCGGGCCGATCAGGCGTTCCTGCCCGAGTCCGGCAAGCCGCGGCTGTGCCTTCTCGACGTCCGACCAGTGCATGGTGCCTCCGTTGGCCTCAGAGAATCGCCGCAATGGGATCGCTATTCCTGGCCTATCACCGGGTACTGACAAACCCCCGCGAGAACTCGCTGCCTCAGGCGCGCCGACCAGACGGACAAGTCCTACGCGGCTGTCATGTCTCTGCAGGCGGCGAGGCCGCGCGGCCGGAATCCTCTCCCTGAGCCCTGCCGAAGGGAAGAAGTACTATGCCGCGCTGACCGTCGCGACTGCCGACGATCTGTTCAAGTAATCGCGGCGCGCCCCTTCCCACCCGCGTCCGTCGCCGCCCGCCCCTGTTCGGCATGGACTGAAAACCATTCACTCCGAACGGGAGCGTGGTTCCCCTCGTCTGCCAGGCGCATCGCATCCCCGGCCAAGACGGACTAGTTTCACTGGATGTGACCGACTTGATGCGCGCGCTTGTAATCGATGGCCCCAGGTCAGCACGGGTGGCTGAAGTCGAGGTCCCCGTTCCCGCCGACGGTCAGGTCGTCGTGGACGTTCACCGCGTCGGGATCTGCGGCACCGACTTTGAATTGTTCACCGGCGAGCTGGCCTACTTCGCCCAGGGGAAGTCGCGTTTCCCGCTGCGTCCCGGACACGAGTGGTGCGGCGTCGTCTCAGCCCTGGGGGCCGGGGTGGCCGAAGCCTGGCACGGTGCCCGGGTCACCGGCGACACCATGCTCGGCTGCGGCCACTGCCGCCGTTGCCGCGCGGGAAACGGTCACGTCTGCGGCGACCGCCATGAGATCGGCATCATGGGCTGGCCGGGCGCGCTGGCGGACAAGGTCCTCGTCCCGGCGAGCAGCCTGTACCGGCTGCCGGCCGCGGTGGACGACCGGGCGGGCGCGCTCGTGGAGCCCGGCGGCAACGCCCAGCGCGCCGCGGCCGCGGCCCAGGCCGGACCCGGTCAGCGGATCCTGGTCTGCGGACCGGGAACGATCGGACTGCTCACCGCCGCCTTCGCCCGCGCGGCGGGCGCGGAAGTCGACGTCCTTGGGCTTGAATCGCGCCACCGGGAACTCGCGGCGAAGTTCGGTGCCAGCAAATACTGGACGGCGGACGATCCGCCGGCGGGCAGCTACGACGCCGTCGTCGACTGCACCGGCGACCGGGCCGTGCCCTCGTCGGTGCTGACGCTGGTCGAGCCGGCCGGCACGGTGGTCTACATCGGAATCTCCCCGGAGCCAAGCCGTATCGACACGCGCGATCTGGCGCTCAACGACCTCACCGCCGTGGGCATCCTGGGTGCGTCGGCCGGCCTCGCGGGCGCCATTGAGCACTATGCGGACGGCCGTGTTGTGCCGGGAGACCTCGTGCGAGTCATCGTGGGTCTCGAAGGCGCCGTCGAGGCGCTGGGCGGCCGGCTAAGCCCTGACCCAGGTATCAAGATTCACATCGACCCGCGCCTATGAGTCGGGGCGTGCCCAGTCGGGCGAGCGGCCGAGGATGGCGACGATCTTGTCCAGGGGGGATTCCCCCGACCAGGCCACACTCGGAGCGAACGCGGCTCCGGGTACCAGCCGGGCATCGCCGCCTGGTACGGCCTCAGCCACGCGGAGGGCCACCGCGAGCAGCGCCGGGTCCAGGGACACCGGCAGATCCAGCGTCCTGGCGACATCCCAGGAGTGGACCACGTAGTCGACGAAGTGGAAGCTGATGGCCTGCCGGGCCGGGAACATCAGGCCCTGCTTGAACTCCGGTAGCGGAATCTCCCGGTCGAGGACGCCGTCGCCCGCGAAGGCGGCCAGGACCCGCTCCGCCGCGGCGCGGTAGGCGGCAACCGGGTGCGCGCCCAACGGCCGGACGCGCCATTGCGCCAGGTTGCCATCGCCGCCGGCGGCGGCCGCGAATCCCCGGTGCTGGGCGATCATGTGCTTCAGCAGATCGTGCAGTGTCCAGTCGGCACAGGGTGTCGGCCGCGCCAGATCCTGCGCGGTTATCTGTGCCACCAGGTCCGCGCTGGCGCGCACCGCTTGCGCGTCGAGTGACACGATGTCGATGGCAATATTTGTATGCATACGCTTATCATCTACTTTCGCTTATGATCTGTCAACCGGGTATGTTCGTCGCATGGCAGATCAGGGCGGCCCCCGTCGGGACCTGGCCGCGATGCTGCACCCACTGACGCGGGCGCTCGTCGCGGCCGAACTGCCGGTGCTGGCCGGGCACGGGATGTCTATGTGGGGCTACGTCGTACTCAACGCGCTCGACGGCGGTCCGGCGCGCACCCAGGCCGCGCTGGCGCAGGCGATCGGCGCGGACAAGACGCGCATCATCGGCACCCTTGACGAGCTTCAGCGGTCCGGGCTCATCACCCGCGAGCCAGACCCGGCCGACCGGCGCGTCCGGCTGCTGGCGATCACCGCGGCCGGACGTAAGGTCCGCGCGGCGGCACAGACCGCCATCCAGGCCAACGAAGAGCGGGTGCTCGCCACGCTCTCACCCGGCGACCGGCAGGCCTTCCTGCGCGCGGTAAAGGCGCTATCGGCCCTGCCGCCGGAAGAGATCATCGGCGCCTGAACGGTGTCCGGCGCGCCGCGTCAGTCGGCCTCATCGAAGGTGACAAGCGCGAGTGGGCTCCGCTCGACCCATTCCTCGAGGACGGCCGTGGGCCAGGGGCTGTCGGGGCCGCCGTTGCGGTCGTTGAAGTCTTCGACGATGGGGGTGAGCACGCGACGGCGCTCGGCGGGGTCGGAAATGATCTCGGCCTCCGCCGGCAGGTCGGCCTTCACCGCGTGCTTGAGGTGAAAGGTGAAGTGAGGGCTGGCGGCCAGGTTGACCAGCCAGTCCCGCGTCCGCGGCCCGGGAACCCCGCTCAGGTAGATGGAATCTCCGACTCGGTAAAAGCAGATCTCGAGCCGTCGCGGCTGCCCTGAACGCCGGCCGGTCGTGGTGATGTCGATCGTGCGGTCCGCCAATGTGGCGGAGCGGCTGATCGCCAGCGCCTGGCGCACGTCGTCGCGCATCAGACGACCCAGCCCGGGGCAGAGCGCATGATTCCTCATCCTCCCTTACGCCGCTCCCGGCGAGCCGCGCCCTCCCAGTCTGCCCTCCGCCCGCCGCGAACGGGAAACAGCCGCGCCGAATCACCAGGCCGTTCGCTTTGCGGCCGGGCGGGTGATGAGGCAACAAGAGGAGCAGCGGTCGTGCCACTGACGACGTTCGATTCCGGCGAACTGGAAACCTTCACCCGAACCTTCGAGAACCTGTTCAACGACGGCGAGCCGGGCATCGCCGTCGACATCTCGACCCCGCTGCCCGCCAACTGACCACACTTCCGTTCCCACGACTCACATGATCCCCTTGAGAGCCTGCCTTCCAGCGGCGGTGCTCGCGAGATAGCCATAGGTGCCCTTGTCGCGCAACTCGGTCGCGGCGTCGACCAGCGCGCCGAGGGCGGCGAACGCGAGGGCGCCCCCGACCGAGACCCGGCTCACGCCGGCCTCGGCGAGCTCCCTCACGGGCGGGGTACCGGGCATGGCGAGGACGTTCACCGGCCGGTCGAGCGCGGTCACGAGCTGCCGGATGTCAGTCAGGCTGGTCAGGCCGGGGGCGTACAGCACATCCGCGCCCGCCGCCTGGTACGCCTGCAGCCGGGTGATCGTGTCCGCCAGGTCCGTGCGCCCGTATAGGTAGTTCTCCGCGCGGGCGGTGAGCACCAGGCGCGCAGGCCCCGCGTGAGCGGCCTCGACGGCGGCCGCGACGCGCTCGGCCGCCAGCCCGATGTCATAAATGGGCGCATCGTCGTCACCGGTGAAGTCCTCCACCGAGCAACCCGCCAGCCCGGTCTCGGCGGCGAGGGCAACGGTCTGCGCGACCCCGCCCGGGTCATCGGCGAAGCAGTTCTCCAGGTCGGCGGAGACCGGCAGGTCGGTGGCCGCGACGATCGCGGCGGCATGCGCCAGTGCCTCATCGCGGCTCACCGAGCCGTCCGAGCGCGCCAGCGTCGCCGCGAACCCGGAGCTCGTGGTGGCGAGCGCCTGGAATCCCAGCGAGGCGAGCAGCTTCGCGGATCCCTGGTCCCATGGATTCGGCAGCAGCAACGGGCTACCGGGCCGGTGCAGCTCAAGGAACCTGGCCGCCTTCTCCGTCTGGCAAGTCATAGCTCAAAAACTACCGTGCCCGCCGCAGGGGCACCCCCCGGCTGATCGGATACCGTCACGAGAGCAGGGCGGGCGACGCCACCCCGGTGGTGCGGTCGGCCGGGGGCGTCTGTGTACGGACCGGGCTGGCACAACCAACCTGAGGTCAGCCGGTGTTTCCGTCTTGGCTGGTTTCGGCCGTGACCGCGCCATCCTGCTTGGCTAGCCATTCCTGGTGCCGGGCGAAGTGGCCTATGTCGCGCAGCACCATGATCGCCTCGCCGGTCGCCAGTACCGCGCCGGTGCTGGCGAGGGTCATCTCGCCCGCCACGTAAAGGCGGTGCCCTTCCCTGCGCACCGGCCAGGCGCGCGCGTGCAGCGGGCGGCCCACCGGCACGGGCTTGACGTAGGTGACCGAGAGCTGGCCGGTGACCGCGAGCTCGCGGTGGAGCAGCGGCACATGCCCGAGTATCTCGTCGAAGGCCCCGGCGGTCCAACCGCCGTGTGCGACGTCGGGGCCACCCTCGTTCTCGGGGCCGCAGACGAGTTCCGTGCGCACCGAGCCGTCCGGCTGGAGGTCCTCGCGGCCAAGGCCAAGCCGGCATAGTCCGGTTCGGCGGCACGCGCCGCACAGCGCGACCGGGGAGTCCGGCTGGGGCGGCACCTGGAAATCCGACCCGGCCCAGGGCGAGGAGGTCACGAGCGTCCGTCCCGTCTCTAACCTTTTATCGGTTATGCGGATCAGGATACTTGAGCGGCTAGAAGCGGGTGCTGAGACTAGCGGTCGGGGTACCGCCGCCAGTCAAGCTGGGCCCCCGGCCCTGCCGGTCTTAATGGTTGGGCAAGCCACCGACTGGGCGACTAGAATGGCGCTATGAACACCTTCAGCAGCCGGATGATGCCCCGCTCGCGGGGCCGCTGACGCTGCACGGATGCTCACTTTCCGAGGCCCTGTTTACGGGGCCTCGATTCATTTCCGCGGTCGGAGCCCCGGTCTACCTGGAGGTTCCAATGACCAGCACCTACATCACCACCACGATTCCGTATGTGAACGCGCGCCCGCACCTCGGGTTCGCCCTCGAGCTCGTGCAGGCCGACGTGCTCGCCCGCTACCTCAGGAGCGTGGGCGAGCAGGTCAGGCTGCAGGCCGGGACCGACGACAACTCGCTCAAGAACGTGCTGGCCGCGCAGGCCGCCGGGGTTGGCGTGCAGGAGTTCGTCGATGCCAACGCGGCCGCGTTCACCGGCCTGGCGGAGCCGCTGAACCTGTCGATCGACGATCTGATCCGGACCAGCAGCGACCCGCGGCACGCGGCGGGAGTCGAGCGTCTGTGGCGGGCCTGCGCTGACCGCGGCGACCTCTACCGCAGGCACTATGCGGGCCTGTACTGCGTCGGGTGCGAGCAGTTCTACACGGCGGCAGAGCTGGAGGACGGATGCTGTCCTGACCATGGCACGGTGCCTGACCTGGTGTCGGAGGAAAACTGGTTCTTCCGGCTGTCGCGCTACGCCGGCCAGCTGGGTGACCTCATAACCGACGGGACCATCCGCATCGAGCCGGCCGCGCGCCGCAACGAAGTCCTGGCCCTCATCGACGGCGGTCTCGCGGACTTCTCGGTCTCACGCAGCACCGAACGCGCCCGGGGCTGGGGCATCCCTGTCCCGGATGACCCGGGCCAGGTGATCTACGTGTGGTGGGACGCGCTCGGCAACTACCTCACGGCCCTGGATTACGCCGTCGGCGGCGAGAACCTGAGCCGCTGGTGGGCGGGCACGTCGCGGCGCATCCACCTGCTCGGCAAGGGCGTCCTCCGGTTCCACGCCGTTTACTGGCCGGCGATCCTGCTGTCGGCCGGAGAGGCCGTTCCCACCGACATCGCTATCCACGGCTACCTCACCGAGAACGGCCGCAAGATCAGCAAATCCAGCGGTGCCACCGTCGACCCCTATGATCTCGTCGGCCGGTACGGGACAGATGCGGTGCGCTGGTGGCTGCTGCGCGAAGTCCCCCGGGGCGCGGACGCGGACTTCACCGTCGGCCGCCTCATCA
The DNA here is from genome assembly GCA_050013875.1 of Trebonia sp. Classification (GTDB taxonomy): domain Bacteria; phylum Actinomycetota; class Actinomycetes; order Streptosporangiales; family Streptosporangiaceae; genus Trebonia. The sequence continues at coordinate 19,679 of JBEKEK010000008.1, forward strand.
GCCGGGCCAACGACGAGCTCGCCAACGGTATCGGCAATCTCATCAACCGGGTCGTAACCCTGATCCACAGGTACCGCGGCGGGTATGTCCCCGCCGCTACCGCGGGCGCCTTCGACTCGGCCGCTCTCGACGGTGCCATCAGGGACGCGGCCGGCCTGGTCGGCGCGGCGCTGGAAGACTTCGACTTCCGCCGTGCCACCGAGGCGGTCTGGCAGATCGCGGATGAGGCGAACCGCTACGTCAACCGCACGCGCCCCTGGGATCTGGCCAGAGCAGACGACCGCGAGGAACTGGACGCCGTCCTGTCCGTCCTCCTCCTCGCCTGCCAGTCGGTCGGCACTCACCTGGCCCCCTTCCTGCCAGACGCGGCAACGCGCATCACCCGCCAGTGCACCCCTGACGGTACGGGCCTTCTTCCGAGTCCGGCCCCGCTGCTGCCCAGGATCGCGCCGCCCGGTCCCGTCACCGACGGCCGCCACCGCTAGCATCCGGTAATGGCTAACGAGCACCTTGGCTTGATCAACGCCAACCACGCGACCCGGATCGCGCGCCGTACTGGGATATCGGCGGCGTCACCATTGCCGACCCGGATGGCTATCGCATCGTCTTGACCCAGCGAAGCTGGGGCAAGTGACGTGCGGGCCGTACGGATTGGCTTAGCCGGATCCCAGGTGGCCGTGCTACCCGATGATCAGGGCGGCCTGGGTGGGACCCGGCTTGATGACCGCCAGGGACAGTCCGCTAGCGCCGGGATGCCAGGATGTCAGCTGCATCCTGGACTCGAACATGAACTCGGCGACCAGGCTGTTGCCGCTGTCCGGCCAGCCGAAGGCAGCCAGCGCGTCGCTGCTCACCCAGGTTCCCGGTACGCGCGTCAATCGGCCGCTGGCCATGGACGCGACATCGAGTTGAGTGGCCAGCTCGCCATCATCGGTAGAGCTGAGCTGAAGCGCGAGGAAACCCCCGCCGGGACTGAACGAGCCGTTGGCCGGCGAGTCACCTGCGGGCAGCCGGACCACGGTATCTTTGCCGGTCGCCAGGTTGAGCACCTGCACACGGCAGGTCGGGGCGCACCGCGACGCCGAGGCGATCTCGGTCGCGTTCGCCGCGATCACTTCGCCAAACGTTCGGCTGACCCGCGGCGAAGCCGGGTTCCAGAGCCGGTCGGCTCCCGTTCCCGGGAGCGGGTCGGTCGGCGCGAGCAGTAGGCCGCGGTCGGTTCCCTGCTCGATCACATACCCGGCCGGAAGCGTGACCGGCGGCCGGAGCAAGTCGCCGGTAGAGCCGACTTCGCGTGCCGTCCCGGCGGCGCTGACGGTGTTGGCGCCCCGCGGGTAGCTCGTCAACCACAAGGCTCCGGTGCTGGCAGCAGGCGCGACCAGGCTCCCGGTGCCGACCTGGGTCGCCGAGCTCGCCCCGTCGGCGAGGAACCACACGGGGAGCGCAGATCCGGCGCAATTGCCGCAGGCGGTCTTGGCGGCAGAATCAGCCTGCACCGCCCAGCCGCCGTCGACCCGGGCGAACTGGTACCCGGCGCTGTCAGCGGGCAGGCCGCCGATCGGCTCGGAACGGCCGGTGGCCGGCCAGAACCAGGTGGGCCGCGTCCCCGCGACCGGCAACCGGAGGCCGCCGGCCCAGGGCAAGGTACGGATAATGATCCCGTCGCTCCCGGCCGGCACGTCCGGTATGACCAAGTTCCCCGACACCGAGATCGGGGTTGGAGTGGCGCTTGCCGAGGGAGTTACCGGCGCAGTGGCCGAGGCGGGCTGCTGGTGGCGCGGGAGGACCAGGTAGACGACACCCGCGATAACCGCCAGGACGAGCGCAGCGATCAACCCAAGGCGGCGCGGCCGCTGACGCGGCTCGCGATCATCGCCCTGGCTGAGGATGTCATCATCCATCGCCGCACCCCCAAGAGCATGTTGATCGGTATGCACCACGATACGTCGCGGCGATGGGGGCCGCCTGGCACCGTCATTCGGGGGACCCCCGCGCTTGCCCTCGCCCGCCAGCCGTTCCAAGCTGGCTCGCACCCGAGACCATAAAACCAGGGGAGTACCGTGAGCGGACAGCGCGGGAGCGGCGGACTCGTGACACCAGAGTTCGCCGCCCGTTACACTAGGCTATGTGAGCACTATGACCGCGGCGGCAGCCCCGGCCGGGACAACCGCCCGGCCGCGCCGCATGCTGCGCCCGGTCATTGTCCCGCCGTCATTGCTTGACTTGCACGGCCCGTGGATCGGGATGCTCGAGTTGCCGCAGCGATTGTGCTGGTCGCTGGGCGCGGAGCAACGCCGGTTCGATCTTGGCGACCTGGACCGGGTAGCGTCAGCGTACGAGTACGCGCTGGATGCGGCGCGTACGCCCGCCGATCTCGCTGACCACATCAACGGGTGGCTGCTGACCGCCGCGTGGGACAGGATCGGCATGGACCGGCGCAAGCGGGCCGCGTGGGAGAGCGCGCACCCGTTGCTGCGCCGCCGCGCCGCCGCTGCCGCTTGATGGACCTTGACCCGCTGCACCTGGACATCACCAGGATCGTGCTGGAGGCGACGGCCAGGTACCGGGCCGCTCTCGGCGGCGGTAACGCTCTGCTCGCGCACGGGATCTCCGCCCGGCCGACGGAGGACATTGACGTCTTCATCGCGAACGGTGAACTGGTGAGCGCCGCGTCCGCCGCCGCGCTTGACGCCCTGGAGCAGCACGGTTACCGGGTCGAGGAGCACGCTGCTTCCGGCGGCCTCGGCGACTGGTGGCCCGAGGCGTGGGATGGGCTGGCAGAGCTGGAGGTCAGCGCCCCTGGCTCGGACCGGATGGTGCAGGTGCAGGCCTCGCACTTCGAGCTCCTGTGCCCGCCGGTTGAAATGCCGGGCATCGGCCTGGTCGTCGCGATGGACGACGCCGCGGGCTTCAAGGCGGCGGCCACCGCCGGCCGGGCGCTTGAGCGTGACTTCGTGGACATCGCGTCGCTCACCGCGGCCGGGTACACGGCGGAACGGCTGATCGCCCTGGCCATGGAGCGCGACCACGGCCTGCCGATGTTCGCGTTCGCCGAGGCCGCCCGCCGGCTGGACCGGATGGAAGACAGCCGGCTGGCACCGTACCTGGACGCGGACCGCGACGCCGGGTGGGTGCGGGCGGCATTCGGCGACTGGCCGCGGGACGGCGAGCCCCCGGCAGGCGAGGAAGGTGACGAGGTCACCTGGTCGTGGCAGTAAAGGCGCTGCGGTGATGCTCGCTCTGCTGTTCAATTGCGAGGCACCGCCGTGCTAGCCCGGTAGCGTGCGCGCCAGGCCGAAGTACGGCGTGACGCCGCTGTCGATGAAGTTGGTGATCGCCGAAATCCGGTCGCCTTCCATCGTCAGCACCACAATGCCGTGCAGGTGCAAGATCTGCCCGCCGGGGTCGGGCAGGTAGCGGCCGAACGCGGGCTGGCCGTTCGCCCGGGTCGGCACCAGCAGCGTGGGCCGGCTGCCGCGGTGGCGCGCACTCTGGGTCAGGAAGCCGGCGATCGCGGCGTGACCCTGGTACTCCAGGTTGGCGGGCGGCATGCTGAACCAGGCGTCGTCGGTGAGCAGGGCCACCACGCCGTCGACGTCGTCCGCGGCGAAAGCCGCGGCGAACCGCTCCGCCAGTTCCCGCTCCTTCGGCGAGCGGGGCAGCGGGGCGCGCTCGCGGGCGGCGGCCGGCAGCAGCGCCGTCATCGTTGCCCTGGCCCGCTGCAGCGCGCTGTTCACCGACGCCTCGCTGGTGTCCAGCAGGTCCGCGACCTCCGGGGAGCGGAAGCCGAGTGCGTCCCGCAGCAGCAGGACCGCCCGCTGCCGCGGCGGCAGGTGCTGGACCGCGACGACGAACGCCAGCGCGATCGTCTCCTTAGCCTCGTACACCGCGTCCGGGCCGACGGCGGCGTCGGGCACCGCGTCAAGCAGGGTGTCCGGGTACGGCTGGAGCCACACCGGCTCACCGCGGCGGGTCGGCGCGGGCGGCTCGAACGGCGGCTCCGGCGGCTCCGGACGGGGGCGGCGGCTGCTGGCGCGCAGCGCGTTCAGGCAGCGGTTGGTCGCGATCCGGTACAGCCAGGTGCGCAGCGCGGCGCGGCCCTCGTACTGGCCGAGGCCGCGCCAGGCGGCGAGCAGGGTCTCCTGCAGCACGTCCTCGGCGTCCTGGACCGAGCCGAGAATCCGGTAGCAGTGCAGCCGCAGTTCGGCCAGGTACGGGCCGGTCAGCTCGCCGAACGCCTGATCATCTCCCGCGCGGGCCCGCTCAAGCGCATCTGTCGTCACCTAGGTACGGACACCGGCCGGCCCGGAAAGTCATCGCTCAACTACCGCCAAGCCCGGTGTCTATATCACCGACGGCACAGCCGCAGCAGCAGGCAGCAGCAGTCGGCCGGAGCAGGGAGGAAACGTGGGAGCAGAGGGAAAGCGCCTGACACAAGGGCAAGGCTGGGTGCTGGCGCTGACATCGATGGCGTCTTTCATGGTGTCGCTCGACACCCAGGTGGTGACCACGGCGCTGCCGGTGATCAGGGTGCACCTGCACGCGTCGCTTGCGGCGCTTGAGTGGACGGTGAACGCGTACACGCTGACCTTCGCCGTGCTGCTGCTGACCGGGGCGGCACTGGGCGAACGGCTGGGCCGGCGGCGCATGCTCGCCGTCGGCACCGGGTTGTTCACCGCCGCGTCGGCCGCCTGCGCGCTCGCACCGAACGCGGGCGCGCTGGTCGCGGCGAGAGCGGTGCAGGGGGCCGGAGCGGCGCTGGTGCTGCCGCTGGCACTGTCGCTGCTCTCGGCTGGGTTCCCGCCGCAGCGAAGGGCCTGGGCGATCGGCATCTTCAGCGCGCTGACCGGTCTGGCGGTGGCGGGCGGCCCGATCGTCGGCGGTGCGGTCGTGCAGGGCATCGCCTGGCAGTGGATCTTCTGGCTGAACGTCCCGATCGGCCTGGTGATGATCCCGCTGATCCTGAGCAAGCTCACGGACACCGCTCGGGTGCCCGCCAGGCTGGATCCGCTCGGCCTGCTGCTGGCGACCGGCGGCGCGCTCGGCCTGGTCTGGGCGCTGATCCGCGCCAACAGCCTGGGCTGGGCCAGCCCGGAGATCGTCGGGACGCTGGCGGCCGGCGCGGTGCTGACCGGGGCCTTCATCGGCTGGGAACTGGTGACGGCCCGGCCGATGGTGCCGCTGCGGCTGTTCCGCTCGCGCGCCTACGCGGCCGGCAACGCGGCCTGCCTGTGCGTGTTCGCGGTGCTGTTCGGCCTGGTCTTCTTCATGGCGCAGTTCCTGCAGACCGGCCTCGGCTACGATCCGCTCGGCGCGGGCCTGCGGCTGGCGCCGGGCTGGGCGACCCTCATGCTGATCGCGCCGTTCGCCGGGACGCTGATCCGCCGGTTCGGCGAGCGGGCGCTCATCGCGGGCGGGCTGACGGTGTTCGCCGGCGCCCTGATCTGGATCGCGCTGATCGCCCGGGCCGGCCTGCCCTACGCGGACCTGGTCGTGCCGCTGATCCTGGCCGGCTCGGGGGTGTCGGTGGTCATACCGCCGACGCAGAGCGTGGTGATGACCGCGGTGGCACCCGCCGACATCGGCCAGGCTTCCGGCACGTTCAACACGCTGCGCCAACTCGGCGGCGTCTTCGGCGTCGCGATCTGCGCGGCGGTGTTCGCCGCCCACGGCGGTTACGCCACGCCGGCCGCGTTCATCAGCGGCTTCGGCCCGGCGATGGGCGCCTGCGCGGGCCTGGCGCTGATCGGCGCGACGGCCGGCCTGGTCATCCCGCGGCGGCGCAAGGCTACCGCGGTAACGACCGAGCTCGGGCCCGGCGCCATCCGTGCCGCGGAAACCGACGCACCAGGGACTGACCTCACCCCAACCGAACTCACGGCCTAGGAGGCCAGTCCGGGAACATCTCACCGCGATCGGCTCCCGCACGGCCCCGGGTTGACGGGAGCGGGTGATCCCGGCTGGGGGAGCGGACTACCTGTTGGCAGGCTCCGCGAGCTCGCCGCCGCATGACGGCCCCGGCGCACGGCGCTGACCGGGCACATCCGGGTGCCATAGGTCAAGCAGCCGCTTCATCGAGGCGGCGGGCTCGACCCCAAGCTCTTGTCTGAACAGCTGCTGGCACCGGGAGAACTGGCGGCGGCCCTCAGACCAGTTGCCCTCAGCGAGGTGCGCCTCGATGAGGGCGCGATGTGCCGTCTCCCGCAACGGTTCCAGGCGGATGGCCGCCATGGCCGCCTGGATGGCGTCTGGATGCCGGCCGACCTCGCTGAGCAGGGCTGAGAGCTTCTCAAGCGCGTGCAGCCTGATCTGGCGCAGCCGCTCCCGCTCGTCCACCAGCCATTCCTCGTACCAGTCAGGTAGCAGCTCGCCGGACAGCTGGGACAGCCCCACTGAATCCAGTTCGATTTCGTCCGGAGTGGCCGTCGGCGCGTGCAGCCGCTGAGCGAACGCAGTCAGCCTGCGCACATCCACGTCGATATGCTCGACGAGTCCGATACGCGAGTGGGTGGCGTAGACAACAGGCTCGCCGGACTGATTGAGGCGCCATAGCGTGGTACGAAGGTCGGCCAGCGATCGCTCGGTCGGGTAGTCAGGCCAGAGGGTACCCGCAACGTACAGCCGCGCCGCCGGCTGATCGCGCAGGGCGAGCAGTGCGATCAGCCGCTGACCGCTCGCGGCAACGGCGATTGTCCGTCCGCCCGCCGACAGGCTGAAGCCGCCGAGTAGTGCCAGGCGAAGCGGGGCGTTCGACGCCATCGTCCCCCCTCAGTTAACGCGCCGATCTAACTGGCGGATCCGCCTAAAGAGACGGATGAATCAACAACCCCGCCTGGATACTAAGGCTCGTCGCCCTCTGTCAGCAGAATATTCGGCGCTAGGGCGGCTGATTTCGTGGCGTCACCGCCCCCGTGCGGGGACAACGTCTCCAGCCAGCGGCGCACGGCCTGCCACACCTGGCCGATCGATGTCTGACGGCGACGGGTGTATCCACGCCGGTAACGTCATGGTGACGCTCTGGTGACGCACCGTAGTCCATCATTGCGACGAGCAGCCGCGGCAGCGCGATCCGCGCGGGACCCGCGCTGCCGGCCGCGGCCAGTTCGAGGAGGTGACGTCACATGGCTAGCGCGAACTCGTATGCCCCTGAGGGGCAACTTCACGAATGGGAGCACCTGGAAGCCCACGAGACGCACGAGTGGGAATGGCAACACCCCGAGATGGAGTACCAGGAGACCGGCGAGTCGGAAGACGAGTGGGAATGGGAGACCGACGGCGGGCACGAGGCCGACCCGTTCCTGCCCTTCCTGCTGCCGCTGGCCGCGAAGGCGCTGCCGGCGATTGGCCGGGCCGTTATGCCCGCCGTGCGGAAACTGATCCCGATGGCCAAGCAGGCCATCGGGACGACGATCAGGAATGTCCTAGGCCCCGACGCGCCCTCCGGCCCGCCCGCGACCCGCCGCGGGCCAGCGGCCCGTTCGCCGAGTCGGGCGGGAGCTGGCCGGCCGCGCGCACTTCATCTGGTCCGGCAGTTGCACGGCATCATCTTGCGCGGCGAGGCGGAGGCCGAGGCGGCCGAGGCCGCCTTTTTCGGTACCGCGGAGATGGAATGGGAAAGCGGCCATCCCTCGGCTTACGAGGCCGCGCTCACCGAGGTGCTCGCGGCCGAGGCGGCCCACACGGCCAGCGAGGCGGAGGCCGAGGCGCTGCTCGGCGCGGCCATGCCGATCACCATCAGCATCATGGGCGGACGCCGCCGGATGCGGCCGCTGACGCCGTCCCTGGTTCGCGCCAACACGCGGCTCGTGCGCGGGTTGCGGCGCAGCGGTCCGGCCGGTCCGCAGCTGCTGCGCCTTGTCCCGAAGATTCAGCGCAACTCCGTTGCCGCCATCAGACAGCTGCAGCGCTCGGGACGGCAGGTGCCGCCCTCGATGGTCGCGCCGATTGTCGCGGCCAGCGCCGCGCGAGTCCTTGGCACACCAAGCAAATGCGGTCCTGCGCTGGTCAGGAACACGGTCGTCCGGCAGCGGACGGTGGCTCCCCCCCGCCCGCGGCGCAGGCATAGCGCCTACTAATCCGACCCAACTTGTCATGCGGAAACGAGAAGACGATGGCTCCAATCTTTGAGGCACCGGCCGCCCATGAGGGCGTGCACGAGACCGCACACGAATGGGAATGGGAAAACCCGGATACCCACGAGGTCCACGAGTCCCATGAGGCTCAGGAGTGGGAGTGGGAGCATCTAGAGGCCCACGAGCCGGAGGACGAGTTGACGTGGGCGCACCCGGGGGTTCACGAGGCTCAGGAGTGGGAGTGGGAGCATCTAGAGGCCCACGAGCCGGAGGACGAGTTCGCGTGGGCGCACCCGGGGGTTCACGAGGCTCAGGAGTGGGAGTGGGAGCATCTAGAGGCCCACGAGCCGGAGGACGAGTTCTGGCATCCTGAGGCCCAGGAATGGGAATCGGAGGCGGACCCGTTCTTCGGCGCGTTCAAGGGTCTCGCCAAGGGGCTCGGCGGCATCGCCAAGCGCCTCGCCCCTGGCGCCATCCGCGCGCTCGCCTCGATGATCCCCGGGGGGGCCATCGCGGCCCCGATGCTCGGCCAGCTCACTCAGAGCATCCTGCAGGAGGGTGAGGCCATGGCCGCCGAGGCCGAGGCCGAGGCGTTCGGCGGCAGCCAGGGTGAGGCCGAGGTCGGGCACAGTGAGATGTCGCACGAGGCGGCCCTCGCCGAGCTCCTCGCGGCCGAGGCGGCGATGGCGGGCTCGGAGGCCGAAGCGGCCTCCATCACATCGGCGGCGCTGCCGCTGACTATCACGATCATGCGGGCCGACCGCGCGGTACGACCGGTGGTGCCAGTTCTCATCCAGGCCAATGCCCGGGTGGCCAGGACCCTGGCCCGCAGCGGCCCGCAGGGCCGCCAGCTGCTGCGGGCAATGCCGCATATTCATCGCGTGACGGTCGGCAGCCTCAAGTCGGCGGCCCGCTCCGGCCGGCGGGTAACCCCGCAGCTCGCGGTCGGCGCGATGGCGGCCGCCACCCGGCGCGTTCTCGGCGACCCGCGGCGCGTCGAGGCGGTGGTCAACCGCAACCTGGCCCTGCGGCAGCGGACCGCGCCGCCGCATCCGCGGCGAGCGCTGGTCTACCAGCCCCAGCGCCGTGCTCCCTATCACCGGCGACGCTCGGCCTGGGACCGCGCTCCCTTCTGAGTGGGCAGACCCGATAAGACGAGGGGTAACTTCCGATGACCGCCATCTTCCATGAGGTCTACGGCCCCGCCGGACGGGCCGCGCCCAATGGCCGCGTCCCGGCTCGCCGACGACCTCAGCGGGGTCCGCGGCGGGCTCCGCCACGGGGTTCCGGCGGCCGCGAGAGCGACACCGTCCTCGGCCGCTGGGTCGCCACCCAGGCGGTGAACCTGAACCGGCACGCGGCGTCGCTGCGGCCCTTCTCCTATACCGAATTCGGAACCGGGCCGGCGGCGCCCAGCCGGGCCCACATCGACGCGGTCAACCGGTTCATCGGGGAGTTCAGGCACCGGCTCGGCAACGGCGCCGCGTGGGTGGACGCGGCCGCCGCGGTCGCGGTGCGGCACCCGGCCAGCGCCAACCTGACCCGGCTGCTGCGGCGCAAGGACACCGTCACCAGTCAGGTCTTCTACGCCGAGGGGATCTGGGACTTCTATTTCGACCTGTTCGTCCAGCGGCTGTCCGCGCTTGGCGAGCGGCTCAGGGCGGTAGACCGGATCGGGGCCAACTGCTATGAGGATCTGTACCTCGGCCTGGGCACCGCCCGCCCGGCGCCGCGGCTGCTGCCGTTCAGCTACGCGTCGGCGGGGTTCAGCCCGCTGACCTACCGGCGCGGGGTCCCGCTGCAGCGCCTGCGGCGTCATCCCAACCTCTTCCCGCTGGTCATCTTGCCGCAGCACCGGCTGGACAACGTCTGGGCGCTGTCGAGCGTGCTGCACGAGGTCTCGCACAATCTCCAGGCCGACCTGGGCCTGTGGGAGGTCATGCCCAGGCTGATCTTCGAGCGGCTGACCGGCGACGGGCAGCTCCCACCCCAGGTCGCGGCGGTCTGGGCCCGCTGGCACAAGGAGATCGCGGCGGACATGTTCGCGCTCCTGCTTGGCGGCCCGGCGACGGTGGAGTCGCTGATGGACGTCGTCGGGCGCTCGCCGCGGGCAACCGTGCGCTACACCCAGGGCGGCGTGCACCCCACGCCGGTGCTGCGGGTGCCGATCAACCTGATCCTGCTCCGGCGGCTCGGGTTCGGCCCGACGGCGGCCGCGATCGCCGCCGCCTGGCGCCGCCTCTACCCGGCGGTTACCCCGGCCGACGTTCCGCCGTGGCTGACGCGGACCTTCGGCCGGGCGGCCGAGCTGACCGTCGACACCATCGTCTTTACCCCTCGTCCGCAGCTCGCAGGCAGGGCACTCGCCCAGCTGGTGGAGTTCGGGCCAAGCCAGATGGCGCTCATCGAGCAGGCCGCCGGCCGGATCGCCAGCGGCGAGGACGCCGGCTCCATTCCGCCGCGGCTCATGATCAGTGCCGCCCGGCGCGCGCTGGACCAGCACCTGGCCAGTCCGCAGACCATCACCGACAACTTCTACCGCATCCTCGGGAGACGATGAGGGCGATGACCGACAACGACCACCGCACGTCCGCGGCGAGCCTCGACGAGCTCGCGGCACGAGTGCGGGCACACTACGAGAGCCTGCTCAGCGAAGCCGCGGAAATGCCGAGAAACACCAGCCGGACCAAGCTGGAGAACACGCTTAAGACGCATCTGCATCCACTCGTCGCAGAGACAGGCCACGCGGCGGCGCACGCCGGGATCCATGACGCCGTCGTGTCCTACGTGAGTGTGTCCCGCATCCACGTGACACCCTGCCTGCCCGAGCGCCGGCGACAGGCGCTGCGGGAGGAACTGGCCGAGCTCGGCAGGCTCGTACAGGAACACGCGTCGAGCGAGCAGGGGAACGCGCAGACGCTTGTCAATTCGGTGCGTGAACTCGCGGGCGTCATCGACCGATCGCACAGATCCCTGATCGGCAGGCTAGCGGAAATCCGCGGCGAGCTGAGCTCGATAGGCGACGCTCTCCAGCCGGTCAGTTCCGCGGCCCAGGACACCGTGAGGTTCGGAAATGCGCTGTCGCACATTGACTATGTCCTCACCGGGTCAATGGCGCTGCTTGTCGGCCCATTGCCACCCCAGACACCCCAGACACCGGCGCCGCCTCCGCCGGTGCCCGTGAGCGGTACCGTGCCGCAGCCACGAGTAGCAGAAAAGACCACGTCCACGCCGGAGCGAGAATTGGAGGCGATGTCACATGCCAACTAACAGGGCGTCAATGCCTGGCAAAGCATACAATCGCCTGACCGCCTTGAATGCGTATATTACGCAAAATAACATCGTAGTATCGGGGGGCGGCCTAAACGCGCGTTTCAGCAGCTTCGCCAATACCTTTCAGACTCGGCTGAATACCTCGAACGGGACGAACGGCGCGCTCGGCGGCACCCTTGAGGCACAGGTCAACGGCGCGCTCGCGCAGGTGCTGCGCCAGGCGGGGAACGGCACCACGACCGCGGTGGCGGCGCGCTCGGCCGACATGAGCATCGCCACCCTGGTCGGCGGCGCGGGCGGCGTTCAGCCGTCCATGTCCCCGTACCATGCGACCTTGGTGCGCGAGTCACACCTCGTCCTGGGAGATGCCATCGCCCTGCTTAGCGACCTGCAGCCGCTGTCTTCTTTCACCGACCCCGGCGACGCGGAGTGCCTCCGGGCACTGGTTCGCGCGGAGGTCAACGGGCTCATCGAGGAGTTCGGCTACGCCCGGCTGCAGCCCCGCCAGCAGCGAGTCCGGGTCTTCCTCGGCGGCCTGCTCGGTTACGACTACGACGCATACGCCAACGCGGGAGTCTCGTCTCCCCTCGACGCGAAAGCACCCCCGGGAGACATCCAGGCCCTGGTGAACGTGTTCAACTTTGCCGGGCCGATGATCCCGACGCTAGCGGTAGAAGACCAACTGGCGAGCCAGGTGGCGCTGGCCTCCGACGCGGTACTCTTCGACACCCAGTGGAAAAACTTCTGGTCCATCGCATTGCGGAACAGCCCCACCAGCGCGCCGACGCCGGGAAGTCCGGCAGTCCTCCCCTGGGCGCTCTGGGAATGGCCGACGAGCGCGCCCACTGTCCCAAGCGGCCTCGGCAGACTGCTGTCGACAGCCGCCGTGGACTCGAACCCGATCCTCTTCGGCCCCAGCAGCCCGCAACTGCCGCAGCAGGTGTCGTGGCGGATCGAGGCCTATAGCGGCCCTGCGCCCAGTGTTTCGTCGGTGTCGTACGCCGAGAAGATGATCCAGGTGGACCTCCTGCTGCCGGTCATCGCCCAGGATGCCAGCCGCGTGGAGACCGATCTGACCGCTGTCGGCTTCACGCCGGGGGAACAGGAAACCAGTTTCGCCTGGCTCTGGTCGGCGGTGGATGCCGATCTGCTTCCTGCGTATCCCTATGCACCTGCACCTGGACTTCCGGTAATACCGGCCCCCCCGAACAGCTGGCCGGGTTTCTGGACCAGCTTCCCGTTGCAGACGCTCAATACCGCTGCCGGGGCTCCGGTTTCCGGGACTCCCACACCCATCCCGGTGTGGACAACGGTGGCGGACATCCTGGACTGGGCGCAGAACCTGGCCGGGCCGACCAGCGCCGACTACCTGCGGCAGGCCGGCGCACTGGGGCTCAACCTCATCTGCGACCAGGCCGACGAGCTGTGCCATCTCGTCCTGGCCATGCTGCACCACACGGCGAGCACGCAGATATCAGCGCTCGCTGACACGGAAGTCCAGCTTGAGCTGGTGTCGCTCGCAACCGACCTCAACACGCTGGCCAACCTCGCCTACTGACGGAGACCCTAATGCCCAGTACCAGTGACCTTGACGGGCTCAAGAACCAGCGGGCCAAGCTGATCGAGAGCGTCATCGGCGCGCTCGGCCCGGAGGCGCTCGCCGATCCCAGCCTGCCCGACGTGGTGGCGAGGCTGGTCGACCAGCGGCTGGCCGCACCCGGCGGCTTCTCGATGAACGGGTCGTCCCCGGCCAGCCAGTCCGGCGGGCCGGGCGGCCAGTCGCCCGCGCCCGGCGCGCCGCCGGCCGACGGGGGCCTGGCCGACCTGATCGGGCTCGGCGCGACGGCCCCGGCCGACCTGGCCCAGGCGGAGATGTCGCCCGGCGTGGTCGACTACGACGACACCGTGACCAGCGACCGGCTGCTGGCCACCGCCGATCTGTATTACCAGTACGTGCACGAGCGACTTGGCGTGTTCGACGTGATATTCAAGCTCCAGGAGCTGTTCCGGGCCGGGACGATCCGCATCTCGGACGGGCGGGGCGCGGTCGGCCTGTACCGCTTCGACAAGCACGCGATCCTGCGGTACGACCGATCCGAGCGGCTGCAGGCGTACAAGCGGGTGCTCGGCTACGGCCCGGCCGCCCCCAGCAGGAACGCCCGGCCGAACCAGGAATTCCACGGGCTGTTCACCCATTTTATCGGCGAGACGGCCAAGTTCTGGCGGGACAAGCGGATCAGCGAGGTGATCAGGGACCGGGCCAACGACCCGACGTTCGCATCGATGGCCCTCGCCAAGCGGGCCGCGCTCGACCTGCGCAACAACATCAAGAACTCCTCCTACGGCTACGTCAGCGTGATGCGGACGGAGACCAGCCAGGCGCTGGCCGAGGCGTTCGCGATCCTGGACGCCGACGACCTCAAATCGCAGTTCGGCGCGCAGAACCCGTGGGAAATGATCGAGCTGGTGATGTGGCAGCACTTCCACCGGGCCGTCGCCGCCAGCGCCATGAACCGGATGGCGGTCAGCGGACGGAGCATCCTCCAGTGGCTGGCTCAGCCGCATGTGCTGACCACCGATCGCCGGATGTTCGAGGCCAAGCTCTACCCGATAGCGGAAGCGGCCGAGGAGTGGCTGTCCAGCGACGAGGGGATGCGACTGTCGCGGCCGACGCCCCCGGCCCGCGGCGTCTACCAGTCCGGTCCGCCGCCGGCCGGCTCGCGCCGTGACCCGATCTTCGGCCGTAGCCCGGGCCGGATGCCGGCCGTCCGGGTCGTCGGCTGAGCAAGCGCCGCCTGGCCATGGTGACGTGTCCCGGCCCGCCGCTGCTCAACGGCGCGGCCGTCGACGGGCACGGCCCTGGGCTCGCCCGCGCCCTGGCCCATGGCCGGCGTCCGGAGGTGCGGGAGAGGCGCGTCGCACTGCTGCGGCGCCTGGTCGCCCTCCCGACCGTCAGCTCCCCGGCCCGGCCCGGCGGTGCCGTTGACCGCGCCGCCGAGCTGCTGCGCCGGGAACTGGACCGCATCGGCATGGACCGCTCGCTCGTCCTGCGTGACGCCGGGGCGCCCAGTGTGTGGGGCGAGTGGCGGCGGGCGCCCGGCCGTCCGGTGCTGCTGTTCTACGGGCACTTCGACGTCCAGCCGGCTGGTGCACGGGCGGGGTGGCGTCGGCCGCCCTTCGGCGGCGAGATTTCCGGCGGGCGGATCCACGGGCGGGGAGCCAGCGATAACAAGGGGCCGCTGGTGGCGCAGCTCGCGGGCCTGGAGGACTGGCTGGCCGCGACCGGACGGCTGCCGGTCAACGTGCGGGTCTGGCTGGAAGCCGAGGAGGAGGCCGGCAGCCCGCACCTCGGGCGGCTGCTTGACCGGTACGGACATCTGCTCCGGGCGGACGGGCTGGCGGTGTCGGACAGTACCCGGCTGGCGGCAGGGGACCGGCCGACCCTCACCACGGGCCTGCGCGGCCTGGTGGACCTGCGGCTCCGGGTGGCCGGGCCGGGGCGCGCCCTGCATTCGGGGCAGCTGGGCGGTGAGGTCCTCGATCCCGCACTCGTGCTGACCCGGATGGTCTCGTCCCTGTGGGACCGGCGCGGCCGGATCGCCGTGCCGGGCTTCTACCGACAGGTCAGGCTGCCCACCCGACGGGACCGCACCCGGCTGGCGTCCGCCCGGCCGGGCCTGGAAGCGCTGGCCGCGACGGCCGCCGTAGGGCCGGCCGAGCTGCTTGGCGAATGGGGCTGGGAGCCTGGAGAGCGGTCGACCGTCCGCCCATCGCTGACGGTGACCGGACTGTCGGCCGGGCGCACGGACGCCGGGGCGGTCAACGCCATCGCCACCTCGGCGAGCGCCCGGATCAACATCCGCCTGGTGCCTGACCAGCGGCCGGCCGAGGTGGTCGCGCTGGTGACCCGGCATCTGCGCGCGGTGGCCCCGCCCCGGGTGAATTACCGGCTGGAGGTGCTGGCCTCGGCCGACCCCGTCCTCGTGCCCGCCGACCACCCGCTGGTCAGCGCCGCCGCCCGTGCCCTGCGCGCAACCTGGGGGCAGGCACCCGCGTATGTGCGCAGCGGCGGGACCATCCCGGTCGTGGCGGAGCTTTACCGGCGGTACCGGATGCCGGCCGCACTGTGGGGGCTGTCGCGCCCGGCTGACCGCGTGCACTCGGGCGACGAGTCGTTCGCCCTGGCCGACCTGCACCGGGGGAGTGAGGTCGTCGCCCGTTTCCTCCAGGAACTCGCGCCATGAGCCGCCCGCTCGTCATCGACGCCCACTGCCACGCCGGGCTGGGCGACGGCTTCCGCGGGCCGTGGGACACCGAAGCCCGCCTTGACGCCTACCTTGAGCGCATGGCCAGGGCGGACATCGACCGCACAGTGGTTTTCCCGGTCTTCAACAACGACTACGCGGCGGCCAACAACCGCCTCGCCCGGATCGTCGCCCGCGAGCCGGGCCGGCTGATCGGATTCGCGGCGGTCAACCCGACCCGCGACGCGGGCCGGACCATGCGGATGATCGGCCGTGCGGTGGAGGTCCACGGCTTCCGCGGGATCAAAGTGCACGGCATGGATTCCTTCCCCGGGCGGGAAGTGTGCGCGGCGGCCCAGCGCTGGGGCCTGCCGGTCCTGGTCGACGTGGTCAGGCGCACGGCCGCCATCGAGATGCTGGCCACCCAGTACCCGGATGTCAACTTCATCGTCCCCCACCTGGGCGGCTTCGCCGATGACTGGATGGTCCACTTGCAGGTCATCGACCAGCTCGTCCGCTTCCCCAACGTGTACGCCGACACCAGCGGCGTCCGCTACTTCGATGCGCTGGTCGAAGCGGTGCGCCGGGCAGGGCCGGAAAAGCTCGTCTTCGGCTCTGACGGACCGCAGCTTCATCCGGGAGTTGAGCTGTACAAGATCCGGGTCATGGGCCTGCCAGCGGCAGCGCAGGCGCTGGTCACCGGCGGCAATATCGCCAGGCTGCTTGGCCCGGGCGCGCCGTCGTCACCCGGGCCGCGTGTTCGCGGTAGCCGCCCGCGGCCTGGGCTGAAAGGCCGGCTGGCCGGCGTATAGCGAATGCTCGGCTAGCTCGCGGGTACCCGGGTACCTCCATTGCCAGGCGCGGCCGACGGGTCCATACTCCGCCCGAGCGCTCATTTGACCGCTGCCAGGGAATCGCCCGAGGAGGAGATATGCCGGACCGGATCCTGACCAGCGACGCGGGCAGCCTGCCACGGCCGCAGGACCTGATCGCGCTCAACGAGCGACGCGAGTCGGGCGACTTCACCGCGGCCACGAAGGACACATGATCGAGCGTCCGGATCCAGTCCGCCGGAACTGGCCAGTGCGGAGCCTCCTGAGGCAGGCCCACGCGGCCCTGTACCGGGCGACGGGGGGCCGGATCGGCCATCACGTCCCTGGCCATCCGCCGATGCTGCTGCTGGCCCATGTCGGAGCCAAGAGCGGCAAGAGGCGGACCTCGGGGCTGACCTACCTGCCGTACGACGGAAGCTTCGTCGTCGTCGGCAGCAATGGCGGGGGCGCGCGCAGCCCTGGCTGGGTCTACAACCTGCGCGCCTTCCCCGATGCCGAGGTCCAGGTGGGGCCGGACAAGATCCAGGTCCATGCGCGGGAGGCGGACGACGGTGAACGCCAGCGCCTGTGGCCGGAGGCAGCCAGGTATCACCCTGCCTGGGGGCGATTCCAGCAGCGCACCCTGCGCACGCTCCCAATCGTCATCCTCGCGCCCCGACGGGGGTAATCCGGTCCCGTTCCGCGGCCGCGTCGCTTTCAGTCCGGAAAGCGGCGGCCGGGGCGGTCCGGGCGGAAGGGACCGACGCGGAAGATGGCCATGTTGATGACGACGATGGCGAACCAGAGGGCGAGGATCGGCCAGGTTCCCTCTTCGTGGCCGGCGATGACGCCCGACGTGATCGCGCCGATCACCATGGAACCGAAGGCCAGGATGGTCTGTTGCCAGGAGACCGGGCCGCTCGGGTGAGCGGCAGGCCGGTGCCGCATGTCCGCGCTGCCCGCGCCGTCGGCCGCTGACTGGCCGACCCGCTGGTGCAGGGAGATGCGCTCGTCGACGCGACGGTCGACCTCGGCGCCGATCCGCTCGACCAGGCCCGCCGCTATCGCGTCGTCATAGCCGCCGCTGAGGTCGCGGTGTGCCCCGACCGACGCGGCGATTTCCTGTTCCCTGCCCGTGTTCAGCACAGGAGAAACGCTACGGAGCGGCGGGCAGCTAGCCAATCGGGGCAACACCCCAGATCGAGGTGGGGCCAGCCCTACCGGTCGATGACCGCGAGGATGCTCGTGCGGAGCCACCGGTGGCATCGCATATTGCGCGGGCTTGACGGCGCGCTCATACTCAGCGCGGGGATGATCGTCGCCGTCGGGGAATTCTCAAGGAGGAGAAAAATGCCGGACCGGATCTTGACCAGCCACGCCGGGAGCCTGCCGAGGCCGGACAGCCTGATCAGCCTCAATGAGTTGCGCGCGGCGGGCGAGTTCACCGACGAGGAGGCGTACCGGGCGGAGCTGAGCTCCGCGGTCACCGACGTGGTCGCGCACCAGCACGAGATCGGGATCGACCTGGTCAACGACGGCGAGTACGGCCACTCGATGGGCCAGCGGTACGACTACGGCCCCTGGTGGACGTACGTCTTCCAGCGCCTGTCCGGGCTTGAACTGTCACAGCTGGACATTGGCGCGATCGCGCAGGCGAAGGCCAGACCCGGCCAGATCACGCTGGCGAGCTTCGGCGAACGGCGGGACTGGCAGCGGTTCGCCGAGGCTTACGGTGACCCGAGCTCCGGCGCCGCGCTGCCCAACCGGGCGGCGGTGGCACCGGTCTGCCGCGGGCCGGTCAGCTACCAGGGCCAGGATGCCGTGCAGCGCGACATCGCGGACCTCAAGGCGGCCCTCGCCGCGGCCGGGCTAACCGACGGATTCCTGAACTCGGTCGCTCCCGGCAGCTGCGCGCGGTTCGGCAACGAGTACTACGCCGACGACGAGGAGCAGCTGCAGGCGTGCGCGGACGCGATGCGGGAGGAGTACACCGCGATCATCGAGTCGGGTCTCGGCCTGCAGCTCGACGACCCCGCGATCGCGGAGAACTGGGACCAGATCAACCCTGCCCCGACGGTCGAAGAGTACCGTCGGTTCACCCGGCTGCGGATCGAGGCACTCAACCACGCCATCCGCGGTCTGCCAGCCGAACGGATCCGCTTCCACCTGTGCTGGGGCAGCTGGCACGGCCCGCACACCACCGACATACCGATGGCCGACATCGTCGACCTGATGCTCGAGGTCAACGCGGGCGCCTACTCGTTCGAGGCGGCCAACGTCCGGCACGAGCACGAGTGGAAGGTCTGGCGGGACGTCAAGCTGCCCGACGGCAAGGTCATCCTGCCCGGCGTCGTCAGCCACTCCACCAACGTGGTCGAGCACCCGGAACTGGTCGCCGAGCGGATCATCCGGTTCGCCGAGGGTGTCGGCCGGGAGAACGTCGTCGCCTCGACCGACTGCGGCCTCGGCGGCCGGGTCCACCCGCAGATCGCCTGGGCGAAGCTCGACACGCTGGCCCGCGGCGCCCAACTCGCCACCGAGCAGCTCTGGGGCTGATCACGGCGGGGGAGGGCCGGCTTCTCGGCCCGCCTATGACCGGGGCGGCAGTCGCTGCCCGACGTCGATTCGGTTGCCGTCGGGGTCGGCGAAGACGAACCCGCGCAGCCCGTAGTCAGCATCACGCAGACCCTTGATGATCCGGACTCCGTTGGTGACCAGGTGATCATGGAGACTGGCTGCGTCGGCCACCATAAGGTGCGCGGTGTTGTGGCGGCCGCCCTTGTGGCCCCTAACGAGGGTCAGGTGCAGTTCGGCCGCGTCCCGCTCGAGGATCACGAATCCGATTGGGTCGCCGTTGGTGAAGGTCACTGACATCCCCAGGATGTCCCGGTAGAAGCCAAGTGCCCCGGAAATGTCGCTCACGGGGACCGCGGCGGCGATGCGCCCAAAGGCGACACCGGGTCCATGAGGAGGGCTGTCGGCCATCTCGCTCCTTAAAGCAATACTGATGCCGGCAGAGGCGATGCCCGCCAGGGCTGCTTGGCGCGGTGGCCTGTCCGCCTGATCTTAGTGGCTGGATACCCCACTGGCGATGCCGCCCGGGCGGAGCTGGGCAGGCAATCGCGTTTCACCTCCTAGACGGTCGTCGTATATTCGTTATATGTTGAGCGAAAGCCGTGGCCGCGCTGGGAGCCGCGGTAGGTGAGGAGGCGGGCATCGTGCGCATCACGGTGGTCGGCGGCGGCCCAGGCGGGCTGTTCTTCGCGACGCTCATCAAGCGCGCAGATCCGACGGCCGAAGTCACCGTGTTCGAGCGCAATCGGGCCGACGACACGTTCGGCTTCGGTGTGGTGTTCTCCGACCGCACGCTGGCCGGGATCTACGAGGCCGATCCGGTGCTGCGCGAGGCGCTGACCGCCGGTGGCACGCACTGGGACGAGATCGAGGTCAGGCTCAAGGGCGAGCGGGTCCGCTGCGGCGGCAACGGGATGGCCGCCGTTGCGCGCAAGACGCTGCTCGCGCTCATGCAGGCGCGCGCCCGCGAGGTCGGGGTGGACCTGCGCTTCTCCACCGAAGTCAGCCTCGATGACCTGTCCGGCCACGACCTCGTCGTCGCCGCCGACGGGACGGGATCGAGGACCCGTGACCGGCTGCTGGCCGACGGCGCGGACCTGGGCATGACGGTCGAGACCGCCAGCGCGAAGTTCATCTGGTTCGGCACGGATTACCTGTTCGACGGGCTGACCTTCGTGCACGAGCGCAGCCCGGACGGGGTGTTCGCGGTGCACGGCTACCCCATTTCCGGTGAGATGTCGACGTTCATCGTGGAGACCGACGAGGCGGCGTGGCGGCGGGCCGGCCTGGACGAGTTCGATGCGGAAGCGCAGCCGCGCGGCGCCAGCGACCTGGTCAGCAGGGAGTACCTGGAGAAGCTGTTCGCCGACCAGATCGACGGCGGGCGGCTGCTGGTCAACAACTCCCGCTGGGCCAGCTTCCGCACCCGCCGCACGAGGCGCTGGCAGGTGCTCCAGCCCTGGCCGGTGGCGCTGCTCGGCGACGCGGTGCACACCGCGCACTTCTCCGTCGGCTCCGGCACCAAGATGGCGATGGAGGACGCAGTCGAGCTGGCACGCGCCCTCACCGAACACCCCGGCGACCTCGCCGCCGCGCTCGCCGCCTATGAGCAGGCCGCCCAGCCGTCGGTGCGGCGCATCCAGGACTCCGCCCGGCCGAGCCTGGCCTGGTGGGAGCATTTCGGCCGCTACTACGAGGAGTTCGCCCCCTGGCAGTTCGGCTACCACTTCCTGTCCCGCAGCATCAGCGACGCCCGGCTAGC
Source organism: Trebonia sp. (assembly GCA_050013875.1). Classification (GTDB taxonomy): domain Bacteria; phylum Actinomycetota; class Actinomycetes; order Streptosporangiales; family Streptosporangiaceae; genus Trebonia. The sequence goes on from JBEKEK010000008.1 coordinate 40,416, forward strand.
GCGCCGCGCCCCGGAGTTCGTCGCCGCCAGTCACCGCGGCTGGATCGCGGCGCATGGCACGGAGCCCCTTGATACCCCGTTCGTCGCCGGCGGCTGGTCGGCGCCGACGCGGCTGCTGACCGTCACCGCCGCACCCGACGGACGGCCGCGCGAGGTCGTCGGTGGCTCCGACACACTGCCGCTTACGCCGGAGTCGGAGTTCCTCTCGGCAGCTGAGTCTGAATCGGATTCGGCGTCGCAATCCTCGTCGGCGTCCGTGCCGGAATCCGCATCGGCAGCTGCGTCGCCGAACCGCGGCGAGCAGGGGTCGGAACCGTGGGGAGCGGTGCTGGCTGCCCCGGCCGACGAGGCTGGCCTGCCCGACGTGTTCTCCCGGCTCGCCGAGCTCGGCCGCCTGGCCAGTCCGCCGGTTCTAGTCGCCGTGTATGGCGGCACGGCCCTGACCCGGACGCTGGTCTGCGAGCAGGCGCGGATGCACGACCGCCTCCCCGCTCTGCTTGTCGACCCCGCGGCGGGCTTCGACGAGGCCGGCCGCGACCGGGCGGTGACTACGGTGCTTTCCGGCCGAGCGGACGCGGTCGGGGTCGCCGAATGACTCGCGAGAACAGCGTCCGCAGGGAGGCCGGCGATGCCCGCTCCCATCAGTGACGGCACGGTGCCGTGGCCGCCCGAGGTAGCCAGGGATTACGTCGCCAAGGGCTACTGGGCCGGTGTCCCACTCGGCCTGCTGCTGCGCGAGGCCGCCGGCCGCCGCCCCGAAGCGCCCGCCCTGAGCGACCCGGCCACCGGGATCCGCCTCACCCACGCGGAGCTCGCCAGCCGCGCCGAGTCCGCCGCGGCGGGACTGCTCGATCTCGGCCTGCGGCAAGGCGACCGGATCATCGTGCAGCTCGGGAACGGGTGGGAGTTCGTTGTGCTCACCCTGGCCTGCCTGCAGGCGGGCATCGTTCCGGTCATGGCACTGCCGGCCCACCGCCGCACCGAGCTGTCCTACCTGGCCATCCAGGCCGAAGCGACCGCCATCGCCGTGACCGGCCGGATCCGCGGTTTCGACCACGAGGCCCTCGCGCACGAGCTGGCCGACGAGGTCACCAGCGTCACCGGCGGACCCTGGCATGTCCTGGTCGCCGGCGCTGACGGCATCGCCGGCAACGGCACCGACGCCGACCGGACGAGCGGTAGCGATACCGGCCACAGCACAGCGGCGAGCATCGACCTCCGCGCCCTGTGCGGGCCCGGCGAGGACCCCGGTGCCGACCGCAAGCGGCTCGACCAGGTCCACGTCGGCAGCGGGGACGTCGCCGTCTTCCTGCTCTCCGGCGGCACCACCGGTCTGCCCAAGCTGATCGCGCGCACGCACGACGACTACGCCTACAACGCCCGCGGCAGTGCCGAAATGGCAGCTCTCGACGCCGACAGCGGCTACCTGGTGAGCCTCCCGGCCGGTCACAACTTCCCGCTCGCGTGCCCCGGCATCCTCGGCACCCTGCTGGCCGGCGGCCGCGTCGTCACGCTGCCCTCACCGGAGCCTGCCCGCGCGTTCGCGACCATCGAGGCCGAGGGCGTCACGCACACCGCCGTGGTCCCCGCGGTGGCCGCCCGCTGGCTTGAGTACGCCGCCAGCCAGCCCGAGCACGCCGACCAGCTGGCCACCCTCCGCGTGCTGCAGGTCGGCGGCGCGCGCCTGCCCGACGAGCTGGCCAGGAAGGTACGCCCGGTCATGCACGCCACCCTGCAGCAGGTCTTCGGCATGGCCGAGGGGCTGCTCAACTACACCCGACTCGACGACCCCGACGAGGTCATCTGCGCCACCCAGGGCCGCCCGATGAGCCCCGGCGACGAGGTACGCCTCGTCGACGAGCTCGACCGGGACGTCCCCGCGGGCGAGCCTGGATCGCTGCTCACCCGCGGCCCTTACACTCCGCGCGGCTACTACAAGGCGGCCGAGCAGAACGCCGGTGCCTTCACCAGCGACGGCTGGTACCGCTCGGGCGACATCTGCCGGCGAACCGCCGACGGCAACCTGATCGTCGAGGGCCGCGACAAGGACATGATCAACCGGGGCGGCGAGAAGATCTCCTCCGAGGAGGTCGAGAACCTGGTGTACAAGCTCACCGGTGCCGCCCAGGTCGCGGCGGTGGCTATGCCGGATCAGCTGCTCAGCGAGCGGCTCTGCGTGTACGTCGTCCCCCGGCCTGGCCAGTCGCTCACCCTCGATGAGATCCGGGCGGCGATGGACGCGGTGGGCGTCGCCCGGTTCAAGTTCCCCGAGCGCCTCGAGATCGTCGCCGAGCTGCCGTCGACCAAGGTGGGAAAGATCGACAAGAAAGCGCTTCGCGCCGACATCGCCCGGCGCATCGACGCGGAGTCGGCCGCGCGAACTGACGGTGGTCCGCGCCGGTGAAACCCCGATCGATCGTCTTCGACCTGTTCGGCGACTACGTCAGGTACCGCGGCGGCGTTGCCCGGCTGCGCACGCTGACCGCCCTGATGAGCTGCTTCGGCGTCAACGGGGCGACCGCCCGGGTGGTCATCGCGCGGCTGCGGAACGAGGGCTGGTTCGAGGTGCGCAGGGACGGCCGGGAGTCGCTGTACGCGCTCAACGCCAAGAGCCTGCGACTGCTCGACGAAGGCCGCGCGCGGATCTTCGAGCGGGAGCGCGACGACTGGGACCGCCACTGGCACCTGGTCATCTACTCGGTGCCGGAGATCAGGCGCGAGGTGCGCGACCACGTGCGCAAGGAACTCGCATGGCTCGGCTTCGGCCCGCTCGCCCCGTCCACCTACGTCAGCCCGCACGACCGCCTGCGGCAGGTCGCAGCGAGCCTCGCCGACCAGCCCGAGGTGCGCCTGGACATGCTCCGCTGCCAGTCCGGCGGGCTGGCGGTCGACCGTGAGATGGCCGCCCGCTGCTGGGATCTCGGCGAGCTCAACGCCGACTACCAGGCCCTGCTGGGGGAGTACCGCTCGCGGCTGCCCGATTACCTGGCCGGCCTGCTGAGCCCGCGGGAGGCCCTGGTCGAGCGGATGCGGCTGACCCATGACTACCGGAAGTTCCCCTTCCGCGACCCGGACCTGCCGGTCGAGCTGCTGCCGGACGGGTGGGTGGGCCGGGCCGCGCACGAGATGTTCCTGCGGGCGCACGAGCTGCTGCGGGCCCCGGCCGAGAAGTTCTACGACGAGGTCGCCGGCGGATGACGATGCCGTCGGCGGATGAGGCATCGCCACGCGCCCGTTCGGAATGACCTGTCTCTTGGCTGGTTGTACTGAGACGAGACCAAGCGGAGGGTAATCCATGAAGACCTGGTTCATCACTGGAACATCGCGTGGCTTCGGCCGGGAGTGGGCGATCGCCGCCCTTGACCGCGGCGACAAGGTAGCGGCGACGGCGCGCGGCACCGCGTCGCTCGACGACCTGGTGTCGAAGTACGGCGAGGCCATCCTGCCGATCAAGCTCGACGTCACCGACCGCGCGGCGGACTTCGCCGCGGTGCGGCAGGCGCATGATCACTTCGGGCGGCTTGACATCGTCGTCAACAACGCGGGCTACGGTCATTTCGGCATGGTTGAGGAGATCAGCGAGGCCGAGATCCGGGCGCAGCTCGAGACGAACGTGCTCGGCGCGCTGTGGGTCACCCAGGCGGCGCTGCCGTACCTGCGCGCGCAGGGCAGCGGGCACATCCTGCAGGTGTCGTCGATCGGCGGGATCTCGGCGTTTATGAGCACCGGCGCGTACCACGCCTCGAAGTGGGCGCTGGAAGGCTTCAGCCAGAGCCTGTCCCAGGAGGTGGCCGACTTCGGCGTGAAGGTGACGCTGATCGAGCCGGCTGGCTACTCGACCGACTGGGCCGGCTCGTCGGCGCAGCACTCCACTCCGCTGCCGGCCTACGACCCGGTCCGCGAGAAGGCGGCCGCGGCCCGCAAGGCGCGGTTCACCACACCGGGCGAGCCGTCCGCGACCCGCGACGCGATCCTCACCCTGGTGGACACCGAGAACCCGCCGCTGCGCCTGTTCCTCGGCGAGTCCCCGCTGGGCATCGCCACCGCGGACTACGACTCCAGGCTCGCCAGCTGGCGCGAATGGCAGCCGGTGGCCGTCGCCGCCCAGGGGAAGCCGCAGCGGTAAGCCGCGAGTACGAGCACCGTCGTCCCGGCGGGCGCCCGGGCCTGAGCGGGCTCAGGCCCGGGCAGGCCCGGAGCGGACGACAGTGAGGTACCAGTAGCCGCCCGCGAGATTCAGTGCCCCGATAGCCAGGAAGAAGGCTGCCCATCCGTAGACGCCGTACGCGAGGCAGATGAGGCCCGCGGCGGCCGCGGCACTGCCGCCGGCGATGCGACCGACCCCGAAGAAGCGGAGGTGCCGGTACTCCCATGGGTGGATCAGGCGTTGCAGGCCGGCTCGCGGGGGAGTCAGCCACCACCCGCGCAGACCTCGTGGGGCGGTGTTGTCGTTGGGAGCGTTCATCGGGATGCCTCCCGTGAGTTGTGGTGTCGGCCACCCGATCACCTATAAACGTGATATCAGATTGATATCTTTCTTGTCAATGGGGGCTGCCCGCGGCCGCGGTTGCCGCAAAACCCTGCCACTGAACGGACCGTGGTTCTACGCGGCCGGCCCGCGGCTCTTTCAGCGGGATGGCCTGCCGGGGTTCGGCTGCCCGTCGCCGTCAGCGGTCAGCGTCGCCTCGGCGAGCTCGTCGAACGGCTCGGCGCCCTGGCCCTTCCGGTAGGACTCTGCCGTCTCCCTGGTCGTCACCACCAGCCGCCGCGGTGGCTCGCATACTTCCACCCGCCCGTCGCTGTGCCTATGCGACGCCAGCCGCGAGTTCCTCATAGCCGGGGTGGAGCTCGCTCCACCGCGTACCGAAATCGCTCCCCTGCTGCCCGGCGATGTAGGCGCCGAGGTCTTCGACCTGGGCCTGGATCCCCGCTCCGTAGGGGGCGAGCAGCCGCACCGGCATGCCCCGCTCCTCCCAGACCAAAATGGTCTGGTCGCCGTCGGCCGTCAGCGTGGCCTCGATAAAGTGCTCGTCCGTCTGGCCCGGTTGCCTTGTCCGCAGCAGCAGCCGCCGCGGTGGCTCGCACGCTTCCACCCGTCCGGTGCCCTCCCATCCGCTGGCGAGGGAAAAGTGCGCGCGGAACTCGCCGCCGGCGCGGAGGTCACCCTCGACCTCGCCGAGCCAGCGGGCGAGGCGCGCCGGATCGGTGATCGCCGACCAGAGGTCGTCAATGTCGGTGTCGAAGCGGTCCTGCACGGTTACGGCGCCCTTGCCGTCCTGCGATCGCAGGGCGCCAAGGATGCGGTTGCCCGCGTGGTCGCTGCCGGTCATCTGGTGCTCCTTCGCTCGTGCTTGCCCCTGGCGATCTCGGTGTGCAGGGCGTCAAGCCGGTTCTCCCACAGGGCCCGGTAGCGGCCCAGCCAGTCATCGACCTCGGCCAGCGGCTCGGGGCGGAGACTGTAGACCCGCCGCTGCGCCTCCTCGCGGACGTCCACCAGCCCCGCCTCCCGCAGTACCCGCAGGTGACGCGACACCCCCGGGCGGGCAATCGGCAACAGCGCCGCCAGCTCACCGGCGGTCGCCGGGCCGGCGCTCAAGGCCTCCAGCATCGTCCGCCGGCTCTCGTCCGCCAGCGCCCGCAGAACAGCTTCCACGCCCAGAATGTACCAAGTCAGTTACGTAACCGTCAAGGTACATAAGCGAGCGGCTGATCGCCGCCTGTGTATCGGGTGGCAGGTGCGTACCGGCCCGATGATGTGGCTGTGAGGTGGGCGGGGCTAAGGTGGCGGCCCGGGGGCGGGTGAACGTTGACTGCCCCGCGTGGATACTTCCCCGCGTGGATGACCGAGTCGCCGGACCGGGAGGCGCGGCGCCTGAGTTACAGCGGGTGCGGCACTGGAGCGAACTCGGGACAGCCTTGGCCTGGGCTTGCCAGGACGAAGCGGCGCCCACCTTGCGCGGCAACAGCAAGTGGCTGAATAACGCATCCTGCGACGAGATAATTTTCATGCACTGCTCTGCGATATTGAGCAATGACATGCCCCGACTCATGTCGTTTACGGCGATTGATCCGGGCGAGAGCGTCATAGTGCAGATGGCTTTCAAGAGGCGGGCAGCCCGATCAGGGTCTATTTCTTCAGCCCTTTGCACGATACGCAGCAGCAGATGCATATAATTTGTGTCAGCAAGACTCGCGATCAAATTCTCGATCTCATCAAAAAGAACGGCAGAATTCGCAGGGTCGAAGGCCGAAAGCGTTCGGGCGATCTCGGCCATGCCCGCGGCTTTTCTAGCGTCCGATTCCAGCGGCTGTAGATACTTATCGGCCTCAGCCAGCAGCGCGGCCGTTCGATCCGGGTCAGCAAAGAACCGTGCCACGAGAGCCAGAATCGCGGCCTTGTCTGCGTCGTAAGGAAGTGCCCGCCCAATGCGCTCGGCGCGAACTGGATCTGCCCTGGCCATGAGGGCTGCCACTCTGTACCGGCCCGCTGGGCCTAGCCCTGGATGATCAATCGAATTCGCAACCCGCTCCGCCCATGGTGCGTCCAGGGGGGCAAGAGCCTCGGCAATCCCGCATAGATAGGCGGCTCGGACGACCTTGTCGCGAATCTTGTCCGTGACACGTTCGGCCTCGGCCAGCATTCTGGCGGCTTGGTCGCGATCCTCGCCTACTACAGCCTGTGCTATCTTTCGGAGCGCTTCGGATCGTTGACTTTTGTCGTCGACGCTTTTGGCGATCTCGAATGCGCGCTCTGGGTCCTTCACTACCATAGCCTGAGCGACGTCGGATCGGGTGACGCTTCGCCCCCATTTATCAGAAAAACGACTGGCTCGCAGCGCCTCCTCAAAATACTTATCGGCCTCTTCGGGATCTTGAGCTGCCAGTGCCAGTACGAGTCGGGTTTTACCCACCCACCGGTCACTCTCAGCGAGGCCTTGCATCAAGCGCCCCATCCATCTTGGCTGCGTTGTCGCCTGACTGACAAGCTTTCCCATCGGAGACGATTCGACTACGCCAGCAAGTTCAAGCGCTATCCGGCTGGCCCGATCCATCAGATCGGCCGCGCGCGAACTATTCGAGCTCTTTACCGCCGTCGCCCGGATGGCCATCACTAGGGCGATTTCTATCAATGCCTGTCTCCTACGATCCTGATCAGGCAGGCGGCGCGCAATTCGTTCAGAGCGATCGGGATCCGCCACTGCGGCGTACTCAGCAAGATCACTCAGACGCATTTGGGTCACGTCAGTCGAGTAATCGCGTGTGCCGTAAACATAGCTCACGACTGTGTCAAAGCAGTTAAGGGCAGTCCACCTCAGGAACGCACTATCCTTCTCCTGCCGAGCGTCAGAAGGAATTGGGGACACTACCGCGTTGCTCAAAATCCGTTTTGGGGCTGTCAGCTCACCCAGCGCACTATTGGCCGTAAATGGGAAACGCTCTGCCGTATCGACGCCTTTTTGGTTAGGTAGTGGCAGGCCCTTGGACTGCAGGCGACTACGAAGTATGGGGTAAAGTTCGCCTAGTGTCAGCCACTCCCCTCGCCCTGCGATTCCTTCACGGACAAGGTCGCACAATTCTCCGGTAAAGGAAGTGCACGCTAGATCCTGCTCATCGAATGGAACGACATGGGCTGTCTTGTTCTTAGTGGTGGCCGTCAACGTGTAGACGCCCTCTACTGCGACCGCGTCCGCCATCGCAGCAGTCGAACTCAGGCTCTCACTGATTACCTGCCCGGCATAACAGCAGTCCAAAATTACGATGCGCGCCCGAGCCGGGCAATTACGAAAATCAAGGATCTCGGCAACACTTTCCCACGGCACAGCGGTGATCTTCGGCCGCGTGGGCTTACTCGTTGCCACGGTAAGGCACAGTTCAAGCCGTGGCGATAGAATCCCGTGGCCAACGTAGTAGATGAGAAGCACCCCGGTGGTGGCCTCCGCCGCATCGGAAAGCAGATTCTCGAGCTCGGCCCGGTCTCTCGGGTTTGGGATAGTGGTTATCTGTTCCGGCGGCCAGCCGCATAGTCCTGGGTCAGCCAAAAGCGTTCGCATTGCCCGGAGGCTGTTTGCTGCTGCTTGCAATTCGGGAAAAGACACAGGATCGTCATAGCGGGAGACGCCGATCAGGATGGCGCGAGAGTTTGGCGGAAGCATAGGTCAGTTCTCCGCTACAGCCCCGAGCATCTGCTCAAGCAGCGGTCGAACATCCTGCATCGTCTGAATGTCTAGCTCAACCAGCCTGTCCCCGGACTTGACGATGAGCTTTGCCCGGGTAGGGCGGGCTTTCAGCCAGGTGATGAGCGACGACGCCAGCACCGTGCCCGCGCCGCCGGAGCCGAGGGCCACTGTAATCATCTCAGTGACGGCACCGAGCTGACCTTCCCTGATCGATCCGTCGATGGTCTGTACCCTGCCGCGGAGTTCTCGTTCGGCAGCAAGCCAATCGGCCAGGGATTGAATTACCTCGACGTCACCATCAACGATGCGGATCGATACATCCACCGCTATCCCTTTCTGACGTTCGAGCATCCGGAAGCACAGCTGGGTCGACAGCCATTTCCAGGCTCCACTGATGGTATCAGCCAACGATAGCTCACCTCAATCGGCCGCCCGTTCAAATACGGCAAGATCATTGCGCCTTATTGGGCACCAAAACCAACAACTTGCGACTCATCTTCGCGATCATCCGTCGGCCAAGCGGACACGGGTACCCTCGCTCCCGGATCCTGAGGATCGTTTCCTTCGCCGCTCTTCCCCGACCACACATCGGGTCAACTGGCCGGTATCAGGTCCGCGACGTCAGCGTGAAGCTTTGCGAGGGCTTGGTCGAATGTGGCGAGGCGGGCGGCGTACGAGCGCGCGAGGTGAGCGAGGTAGGCGTCAGTCACTTGGCGGTGGCTGATGATCCCGGCTACCGGGATGTCATGGTAGGCCGCCTTATCTGGCCAGAATTCGTGCCGCGGGTTGCTGGTGATCTCCTGCAGTACCGAACGGGCCGATTCTGCGGTCTGGCCCTCGCGGATCAGGAGCCGCATGAGACTGCCCTGGGTGATCGGGCACGTGGCGAACCCAGTTCCGGACGCTGTGAACCATGCCTCGGCGTGGGCATGGTGAACGTGGTTGTCGACGACGAGTGCGATGAGCACGTTGGCGTCAAGCAGCACGGCCGGCATCTAATCGTCCTCGAGTGCACGGACGTCTTCGGTGGTGATCATCCGGCCCAGGCGCACGACGGGCAGTCCGGTCGCGGCGCTGTGCGTCAGCTCGGCCGCTCGGCTCTCGCCGAGCCCGCGGCGCATGAGGAAAGCGACGGTCTCGCTCAGTGTCCGGTGAGTATCCCTAGCGATCGACACCACCTGTGCGTGCAGATCAGCGGGGATGTCCACGGTGGTACGCATCAGCTCATCATATCATCTATGCATCATGATGCCGGAACCGATCAGCCTCAGGCCGGATCTGCACCATAACCTCCCAGGCTCTCCGAACTCGACTGCCACCGTGGGCTGCGCCGCCAGACGCACCGGTGCGGGATGTGGAAATACCCCGTGCCCGCGGAATGCGTAGTCGCTCATCTGAGATACGTCCTGGGACGTCGCCGGGTTCTATTTGACACAGCGACGGCTTGGCCTCACGTCACCAGCCCGGCTGGGATCAGCTCCGGGTCGCGCAGCTCGATCCGGCCGGGGCCGGCCAGGAAGACGCCGAACGCGACGGTGTCAGCGTCGTCTGGGATCGGCGCCGTGACCTCGTGTGTGCTCCAGCCGGCGTGGTTCGCGATGGTGCGGATGTGATTGCTCGGGTCGGCCAGGGCGGCCTGCACGGTGAAGGGCCCGTGGACGGTCGGCGGCTTCATGACCCGCAGGAACAGTCCGGCGCGGCCCGTGGTGCCCGGGGTGCGAAATTGGCCGCGGATGGTGACCGAGGTCCCGCGGTAGTCGTCGGCGAAGATCTCCTGGGCCAGCCAGGCGAAGCCTTCGGGCTGTGGCACGGCCGAGGAGAGCACAGCGGTCCCGTGGTTGGCGGCGGCCGAGTAGTCCTGCCAGTGGGACTGCAGGGTGTTCTCGGTGAAGCTGCCGCCGAGCGCCCAGTAGTCCAGGCCGGCGGCGAAGATCAGATTGCGCGGTTCGTACCGCGGCCGCGGGTCGGTGCTCAGGTCGCGTGCGGTCCGCTCGGGCATCGGGCCGTCCTGGCTGGTCCCGGCGGGCACGGCCAGCCGGTCCATGACCTCGTCGGCGACCCGGATCGGCACGCCCGCGGTGATGGCCATGGCCAGGCCGTCGAGCAGCCGCGCGGTGACATGCTCGGAGCCGGCCGGGGTGGCCAGCTCGATCCGGGCCACGGTCACCTCGGGACCAAGCTCGTCGACGTCCACCGCGGTCACGCGTGTCCCGGCCGCGCGCAGCAGACGGCCAGTCAGCTCGTCCGAGCTTGGCCCGAGACGGTCGTCGGCGAACCGGTGGCTTTCCCAGCCGAGCAGCCAGAGCGGCAGGTCCCGGCGGCCCGCGTCGTCGGTGAGCACCATGACGTGGGTCGGGAAGCGGTCCGGCACGGGACCGTGCGGGATGCGGCGCTCGACGCGCGCGACGTGGACGGTGGTCATGTGCGTCCTCCCGAAGGCGGGAACGAGGTCGGGGCGGTGCTCGGTGAGGTAGGCGCGCAGCCGCAGCCGGGCCTTGTGCAGGCTGGCCCGGGCCGCGCCGGGCGTCTCCGCGACCTGGCCGGCGGGTACGTCTCCGTAGTAGTGCAGGGTGACGGCGCGCCGCTGCCCGGCGGGCAGGCCGGCCACCGCCGCGCGCAGCGCGTCGGCCTGGTCCAGGTCTTCGGCCGAGGGCAGGCCGCCGGCCCACGTCGGGTGCAGCGCCTCGGGCCAGTCGGCCAGCAGCGTGACCGGTGCACGGCGGTGCAGGCCGCGGCAGACGTTGGTCGCGATGCCGGCCAGCCAGCCGGCGAACCGTTCTGGGTCCCGTAGCCGGTCCAGGGCCAGGAACGCCTGCAGGAACGATTCCTGCACGATGTCGTCCACGTCGCCAGGGCTGGGGCTGAGCTGCCGGGCCCGGGCGCGGACCATCGCTTGGTGCCGCTCGACCAGCAGGCGGAACGCCACCGGGTCACCGCCGCGGGCCAGCCGGGCCAGGTCACCGTCGGAGACGTCCGCGCTCACGGCGTTCCGGCGTCCGGCCGGATGATGCGCAGGTCGGGGTTGCGCAGCGCAATCCGGCCCGGGCCGGCCAGCGCGATGCCGAACCGGATGAGGTCGGTGTCAGCGGGGATCCGGGCCGTTATCTGGTAACCGGTCCAGGCGCGGCGGCCGGCGATGGTGAGGCCATGGTCCTCGCGGGCGCCTGCCCCTCGCCACCAGTGCCGCAGGATCTCCAGACGCAGGCCGGCCTGCCCGGTGCGGAGGTCGCCGCTGATCTCGCCGCTGAAGGTGACCGCGGTGTCGCGGTAGTCGTCGGCGTAGATGGCCTGGACCAGGACGGCGGACCCCGCGGGCCGCGCGACGGTCGAGGACAGGACCGCGGACGGGCCCTGGGCGGCGGCGGCGTAGTCCGGCTCGCCGTCCGCCGCGCCCGGGCGGTCCGGGCTGGGGGCCGGCCAGCCGTCCAGATCCCAGCGGTCAAGGCCGTCGGCGAAGTCCAGGTTGCGCGGCTCGTAGCGCGGCCGCCCGTGCAGCGTGGCCAGCGGCCAGCGCGGCGGCGTGTGGCCGGGCCGTGGCCAGGCGGCGGGCGGCACGCGGCTGAGGAACGGGGTGAGCAGGTCATCGCCAGGCACCGGGATGGCCAGCCGGTCAACCACCGCGTCGGCCAGCCGGACCGGGGCGCCCGCGGCGACGGCCAGCGCCAGGCCCAGCCCGAGGTCCACGGTGACCTGCCGGGTTCCGGCCGGGCCGGCCAGCCCGATTCGCGTCACGGTGACCTCCGGGCTCACCTCGGGGGCGTCGGCTTCGGTCACGTCGATGTCCACCCCGGTCACCCGGGCGCGGGCCGCGCCGAGCAGCCGGACGGTGAGTTCCTGCGGCACGGCGTCGGTGATGACCTGACCGGCGGGCCGGTCCAGGAGGTGCGCCAGGTCACCCGCATTCTGCAGCCAGATGGGCACGGCCCGGTGGCCCGCGTCATCGGCCAGCACGACCAGGTGACCGTGGGTGTGGAAGCCGCCGTTGGCGAGCTTCCCCGGCCGGGGCTCGGCGTGCGCGATTCGGATAGTCGTCACACTCTTAAGTGTCCGCCGTGCGGCCCAGTGTTACCCGGCGGCGCCCTAGCCTTACGCCACCCGGTCCGGCTCCGGTCGTGCCCGGATCGCATCGACCGCGGCGGCTGGCGCCCCTCAGGCTCGCAACGAGGCGATCGGGCCGTCGGGAGAACCCATCCGGTCGCCAACGACCCGCTGCGCGACCTCTGCCACCTCCGTCTCGGGCAGCCGCGTGAACCCGTCGGCGGTGATCGTGGTTATGACCGGGAAGATGCGCCGCGGTATATCGGGCCCACCCGTTGCCGAGTCGTCGTCGGCCGCGTCGTACAAGGCTTGCAGGCAGCACAGCACGGCGTCACTGGCGGGCATGCCGTCGACATAGAGCTTCTTCAGGGCTCCGGTGGCGAATACCGACCCCGATCCGATCGAGTAGAACCTGTGCTCCTCCACCGGGCCGCCCGCTGGATCGTAACTGAAGATCCGTCCGGCACAGCTGTCCTGGTCGTAGCCGGCCAGCAGGGGGACGAGCACCAGCCCCTGCATCGCGAGGCCGAGGTTGCCGCGGATCATGGCCGCCAGTCGGTGGGCCCTGCCCTCGAGCGAGAGGGCCCTGCCCTCCATCTTCTCGTAGTGCTCCAGCTCAATCTGGAAGAGTTTGGCGAACTCAAGGCCCAGTGCCAAGACGCCGGCGATACCTACCGCGGAGAACTCATCGCAGCGGAACACCTTTTCCACGTCCCGTTTGGAGATCACGTTCCCCGCGGTAGCGCGCCGGTCGCTGGCAAGCACTACACCCTCTTCACACGCCACCGCCACGATCGTGGTCGCATGCGAAAGCATGCACGGGGTACCGGTCCCCGCCGGGAGATCCCGCGACGACCCGCCGGGAAGCAACTGCGGCGCGTACGACGACAGGAATTCGGCGAAAGACGAAGATCCCATTTCCTGGAAGGAAACACGCCGACCGCACAGATCCAAGTACATTCCGCGCCTCCCGGTGCCGACTGGACTTCCGGTTCCTAGGCAACCCTATGTCTTTACCCGCCTGCTGCGGGAGCGTCTGGGCGGCCTTCGCGGTGAAGCGCCGGTGGACGCCGGCGGCTTCCTGGCCGTTAAACCCGTTGCGGGTTGGGCTGCCAGTGCCGCACGCTTGCTGACGTGTTCCGGTTCGCCGTCTTTGTCGCCCGCGTGCTCTGCCGCGCGGCGCTGACGGCTGCCCTCGCACTGCTCCTGCTGTCGTCTTCGACGCTGCCGTCGGCGGCCCGGCCGGCCCTCGACGGCGCGCGACGCTGACCCTTCCCCGTTCGCTTCCCTGACCCGGCGGGGGAGGGTGGCTCATCGCGCGGCGGCAGTCAGCGCGCGGGTCAGCGGGTGCAGCCAGCGAACCAGGAGCAATCAATCATGACCAAGCAGGCGTATGTCCGCGACAAGCCGCATCTCAACATTGGCACGATGGGGCACGTCGATCACGGGAAGACCACGCTCACCGCCGCCATCACCAAGGTCCTCGCCGACCGCGGCACGGGCAGCTACGTGCCGTTCGGGCAGATCGACCGCGCGCCTGAGGAAACCGAGCGGGGGATCACGATCAACATCGCGCACGTCGAGTACGAGACCGCGACCAGGCATTACGCGCACGTCGACATGCCCGGCCACGCCGACTACGTGAAGAACATGATCACCGGCGCGGCGCAGGTCGACGGCGCGGTGCTCGTTGTCTCGGCGCTCGACGGCGTGATGCCGCAGACCCGGGAGCACGTCGTGCTCGCCAGGCAGCTGGGGGTATCGCACGTCGTCGTCGCGCTCAACAAGGCCGACGCGGCCGACGACGAGATCGCCGAGCTGGTCGAGCTTGAGGTCCGCGAGTTGCTGTCCCGGTACGGTTACCCGGGCGAGGAGGTGCCGGTTGTGCGCGTATCCGGGCTGGCGGCGCTGGCCGGAGAGGAACGGTGGGTGGCGTCTGTTCTCGCCCTGCTCGACGCCGTCGACGCGTACGTACCGGTACCCGAGCGGTATGTGGACGCGCCGTTCCTGATGGCCGTGGAGAACTCGCTGACCATCACCGGCCGCGGTACCGTCGTCACCGGCGCGATCGAGCGAGGCCAGGTACGGGTCGGCGACCCGGTTGAGCTCATCGGGTTCGGGGCGGCGATCAAGTCCGTCATCACCAGCGTCGAGACGTTCGGCAAGACGATGGACAGCGCTCAGGCGGGCGACAACGCGGCCCTGCTGCTCCGCGGCGTTGGCCGTCACCAGGTACGACGTGGTCAGGTGCTCGCCGCGCCCGGCAGCTTGCGGGCGCACCAGCGCTTCGCCGCCACGCTGCACCTGCTGACGGCGGCGGAGGGCGGCCGGCGCACCCCGGTGCGCTCGGGGTACAGCCCGCAGTTCTACGTCCGGACCACGGACGTGCCCGGCGTGCTGAACCTCGGCAGCCTGGCCGGCCGCGCGGGCGCCGTTGACCAGGCCGAGGCCGTACCCGGTGCGACGGTGCAGGTCACGGTCGCGCTTGGCAAGCCGGTGGCGCTCGATGCCGGCCAGACCTTCGCGATCCGCGAGGGCGGCCGCACGGTCGGCGCGGGCACGGTCACCGCGCTGCTCGACTGAGCTGGCGGGTGCGGGTGCGGGTGCGGGTGCCGGCGCGGGTGCGGGTTCGGGGCCCGCACCCGCTCACCATCCAGGCCGTACGTTAGCGGACTGGGCGGTGGCAGGGTCAGCCGGGAGATGCCGATGTCGAGTCGAGGACGTCGTCGATCTTCCGCGGCAGCCCCGGGACCGGGCCCTCGGCGGCTTCCAGGCGGGGGCCGAGGTCATAGGCGCCGGACACGATGAGTGCGAAGACGGCGATGACCGGCACCCCAACGGCCATCCCGACCCAAAAGTTGAAGTGGCCGGAAGCGGCGATAGCCACCCCGATGGCAAAAGCGACAACGGGCGCCGCGACCCAGAAAGCGACGACTATCAGGTTCCCCATGGCCGCCTGCCTGGCCGACGGCGACCCGACCGTCCCGGTCAGGGTGCTCCCGCCCCCGGTGGCCGGGGCGACCTGGGCCTCAAACCACGCACGGACTCCGCCCCTGCGCTGCGCCTGGGTAAACAGCCCCAGACGGACTCCGCGTTGCCCGACTTCGCCGTGGAACAGCGGGTCAGGGAGCGTGGCGGTGCGCCAGTCGAGATAGTGGATCACCACGTGGCTGCTGTAAGCGGGCTCGGGCCGCTTGGGCGCGTATGCGCGGTCCTGCGCGGCGGCACCGGCTTCTGCCGGTCGATCTCACGCAGGATTGGCCCGAATATGGCGTCGCCCGCGGTCGGCCCGTACTTCCGGTGGATTGCCCGCAGCACGCCCTTGCCGCTCGCCTCCGCGACCAGGTCGCTCAGGACGTGATAATCGACCTGCCCGTCTCGAACGATCCGGTCGTAAGCCGACTGGGCGAGCCGCGCGAGAGCTGGGTGAGCGGAAGACTCGCACAAGATCGTGAGAGTTGCGTCCTTGAGGTCCATGGCCGGATTTTACCGGTGCGGAACGTGTTCTATCCCAGGGGATTACTCACCGAGGCGAAGGCGGGCGCGCTGGCGCTCGATCACCTGGATGAAGATCTCTGGCTGGTCGAGCGCCCTGGACAGCACGATGCCGCCCTGGATGGCGGCGACCACCTCGATGGCGGCCGCCCGCGCCGCTTGCTCACGCTGGCCGCCGGACCGCAGGGCGGCGGCCAGCGACGTGATCCACTGCTCGAAGTAACGGCGGATCGCGATGGCGAACCGGTCGCGCTCCCGGCCGAGCGCGAAGGCGCCAGGCAGGCAGACGCGCCGGCCGGACCTGAAGTAGTCGGCGACCGCATCGAACATCGCCGATATCGCGGCGGGATCGCCTGCTGGCGCGTTCCGCAGCGGTTCGAAGATGGCGCCGGTAAACCAGGCGTCGACGTCGGCCAGCACGGCCGCGGCCATCTCGTCCTTCCCGCCGGGGAAGAAATGGTAGAGGCTGCCCTTCCCGAGCCCGGTGGCCCGGCAGAGTTGCGCGAGGCTGGCCCCTTCGAACCCGTGCTCACGGAAGACCTCGGCCAGTGCCGGAATGGCCGCCGGGCGGTCTGTCATGATCCTTGCCATCAGGGGCGGCCGGTCATCAGGTCACCGTGCGGCGGTGCTTACAGGCCCAGGTCGCTCAGGCCCGGGTGATCCTGCGGCCGGGGCGAGGAGCGGTCCCAGCGGAACTTGCGGTCGGCCTCGGCGATGGGCACGTCGTTGATGCTGGCGTGGCGCTCTGCCATGTAGCCGCCGGCGTCGAACTGCCAGTTCTCGTTGCCGTAGGCGCGGTACCACTGCCCGGCGTCATCGTGCCATTCGTAGGCGAAGCGCACCGCGATCCGGTCGCCGTCCCAGGCCCATACCTCCTTGATCAGCCGGTATTCGTGCTCGCGGTGCCACTTGCCGGTGAGGAACGCGACGATCTCCTGCCGCCCGTTGATGAACTGCGAGCGGTTACGCCAGCGGCTGTCTTCGGTGTAGGCCAGGGCGACCTTCTCCGGGTCGCGGGTGTTCCAGGCGTCTTCGGCCGCCCGGACCTTCTTCGCGGCGGTCTCCGCGGTGAACGGCGGTACCGGTGGTCGTTGTGCCATGGGCCTCGTCCTCTCAGTTTTACCGAACGGTACAACTCTAACGCCAACGTCCCCCGAGGTCGAATGCAACCGGGGGACGCGTGACTCCGTCTGAATAGACAGACAAGCAGGACGGGATGTGGCAAATGGGTAGAGATGCTGCCGGAACTGACAGGCAGCCGGAGCCAGCGCAGCCGGGCATGTCGCGGCGGCTAATGCTGATCGGCAGCGGGGGCCTGGTACTCGGGCTCGCCTCCACCGTGGCCGGATGCGCTCCCGGCAAGCTGGCATCAAGCACGCTGGGCACCAAGCCGGCCCACCCGGCGAGGCGGCCGGTCGCGGATGAGCGGAGCCCGTCTCACCACCGCAAACCTGCCCGGGTGACCAGCACCACGCAAAAGCCGCCGCGGCACCAGAAGACGGAGCGCACTACGCCGCCCACCGAAGGTCCAGAGCCTGCTCAGCCGGTTTACTACGTGGACGGCGGACCGAAGGTCATCGCCCTCACCATCGACGACGGGCCGAGCCCGGTCTACACGCCGCAGGTCCTCCGGATCCTGGAGAAATATCGCGTCACGGCGTCATTCTCGATGATCGGGGAGAACGTGACCTATTACCCGGAGATTGCCAGGGAGGTCGCGGACGCCGGTCACATGATCGTTAATCACACCTGGAACCACGCCGACCTGGCGCGGCTGAGCGCATCCCAGGCGCGCAGCGAGATCGCCAGCGCCACCGACGCCATCCATGCCGCGGTGGGCAAAACCCCGAAGTTGTTCCGCGCGCCGTACGGCGCCTGGTCGCGGGCGGTGCTCGAGTACTGCGCGAGCGAGCACCTCACGCCGCTTGACTGGTCCGTCGACCCGCGCGACTGGGCGATGCCGGGAGTCCGCGAGATCGTCACCAACATCATGGCGAACACCAGGAAAGGCTCGATCATCCTTGAGCATGACGGCGGCGGCAACCGGTCAGAGACGGTGGCGGCGCTCAAGATCGTCATCCCCCGCCTGATCGACAAGGGCTACCACTTCACCACCGCGTAAACCCAATTCACAATCCAGTAAGGGTAACGGCCGGTGGCTCTGCGCCCCGGGCACCTCGTCTGCGCTGGCTCGGGTGGCGGCCGCGGCGGCCAAGGCCTCTCCGCGGCGCTTCTGGAGGCGGCCGTAGCCCACATTCCAGACGATCAGCGCGGCGGTTACCACGTACGGCATGACCTTCGAGGTAGCGAATGCGGTCCCGGTCGATGTATTCGCCACGATGACGATCCGGGCCGCGGCCTCGGCCAGGTAGGTGATGCCCCAGACGGCGGTGACGACCCGGAAGACGTGCCGGAACTCCTTGTACTGCCACAAGTCGGTGAACTCGCGGCCTTGCCGGCTGTCGGGACCGATGAACTCCATGGCCAACCGGTACATCAGCGGCTCCGGCCGGGCCAGCGAGCCCAGGCAGAGCAGCCCGAACACCCCGGTGCCGACCGACCCCTCGTCGAGTACCAGCTTCGGATTGTGGCTGACCAGCCCGAGGATGGCGCCGACCGCGATGCCGGCAAGGACCAGGGCGCCGACCGCGTCCACCCGGCGCTGCCTGATGATGCCGATGATCACCCCGACGGCCGGGAACACGCCGCTCAGTACGAGCGCGGACACCGTGCTGAACCCGTTCGAGCGGAGCAGGTTGTAGGCAACAAGGGGCCCTGCGATGTCGAGGACCGCGATCTTCGCGACCGAGCGCAGCCGGCTGGAATCCATGTGCCATACTCTATAGGTCGATTCGACCTATAGATAGCTTCGGCGGCCGGGGACCGTCCGCCGAGCCAACTTCGGAGCGCTGTGCCCACGCCACGATCCCGGCTCACGAGTTTCGAGCACGTGCTGCTCGGCATGATCTTCATGCAGCCTTCGACCGGGTACGACCTCAAGCGGCGGTTCGCGACCACCGCCCTGGGTGTCTACCAGCCGAGTTCCGGTGCTCTCTACCCCGCGCTTGACCGACTGGAACGGCGCGGCCTGCTCCGCTCGGAGCTGCCGCCACCGGCCGATGGCACCCGGCCGCGGCGGCTCTACCACCTGACCGAGGACGGCCGGGAGGCCCACCTCGGCTGGCTACGCGAGCCGGTCGTGCCGGCGACCGTCGCCCAGGATCTCGGCCTGCACCTGGTGCGTTTCGTGATGATGGCGCACGTGCTGCCCGCCGACGCGGTGATCGAGTTCCTGGCCAGCCTGCGCGCCGCCCTGGCCGGGTTTGTCGGCTCGCTGGAGCGTTCTGCCAGTGCCAGCACGGACGCTGGCGGGAATCAGTACGCCGGGCTGGCCGTCGAGCATGGCCTCGCGGTGCACCGGGCCAGCCTGGCCTGGGCCGAGCAGGCGATCGCCAGGGTGACGGCGGACGCCCCGCGAGGGTGAGTCCTAAACTGGCCTAGTCTGGCGGGTTGCCGCGCCGGAACGGGGAACGGGAACTGGGAGAGGACGACGGGCATGGGCCAAGAGGTGCTTGCGGCAACGCGGCGCAGTCTGCACGCGGTGGCTGAACTTGTTCTGGCGGGTCCGCAGTACCGGGCCATCGGCAAACTGCGGCTGCAGGTGATACCGGGCGGTTTCGCGACCATCGCGGCACCCGAGCTGCGCGCCGTCGGTACCCAGGTCACCGGGGCCGGGGGAGCGGCCGTCGCCATCAACGGCCAGACCCCGCGCGCCATCGGGGCGGATCTCGGCGTGACGGCGGGACGGCCAGCGGGCGCCTACGCCGGCGGCTCGGGAGTGGACCCCGACGAGATGCTGACCGTCCAGGCCGGCCAGGCCGCGGTGGTCATGGGGGCGCTCTCACTCGGCCACGACGCGCTGATCGCGTTCGCCCCAGCCGAGACGCCGATCCTCTGGCCCGAGCACTTCGACGTGGCGATCCGCACCGAGGACACGAACTACGGCGTCTCCCCGGGAGACGGCTTCAGCGACGAGCCGTACGCGTACGTGGGAGTGTCCGCCCCGCCGGCCGGCGACGCCTTCTGGAACGCCCCCTTCGGCGCGGCCCTGCCGCTGCGCGAGCTCCCGGATGCGGCCGCCGTCACCAGCTTCTTCGCCGAAGGCCGCGGCCGCATCAAGTAGCGCCCGGATGTACCGCTACTCCCAGCGGAAGAACCGGGCGGCGGCGCCCGCGCAGACGAGGGTGCAGAGGCCGAGGACGGCGATCGCCGCTGGCTGCGGCCACGAGCCGGCCATGCTGTCGCCCAGTGCCTGCCGGGCCGCGCCGAGCGGGGTGAACTGGCCGATGCGCCGGGCGCTGGCCGACAGCTGCGGAGTCCACAGACCCGCAAAGTACATCAGCGGGAAGAACAGCACCGTCCCGGCCGCGCCGGCGGATCTCGCGGTGGGGGCGACGGCGCCGATCAGCAGGCCGAGCGCGACCATCGCGGCGGCGGACAGGACGGCCACCAGGGCGAACCCGACCGGCTGGCGCGGCAGCGGCACGCCGAAGCCGAGCCGGCCCAGGACGAGGACGCCGACGGTCGCGATCAGGATGACGGCCAGGCTGACGATCAGCTGCGCGCCGATCACCCGGACCGGGCCGGCCGGCGTGGTCGCCAGCCGCCGCAGCACGCGTCCCTGCCGGTAGCCCGCTATCTGCACGGGGATCCCCTGGACGCCGAACGCGACGCTGATGAACGCGATGACGATCGGCTCGTAGACGGTCACCAGCGGCACGCCGCCGACGTTGGACGCGGACAGGCCCATGACCGCGAGCAGCACCATCGGGAACGCCAGCCCCCAGAACAGCGCGAGTGGCTCGCGGAACAGCAGCTTCGTCTCGGTGAGCGTGAGCATCTTCACCGTGGCCTCCGGTCGGTCACCGTCTGGCTGAGCAGTGTCTTACTGGTGGTCAGCGCCCCGTCGGTGAGCGACCTGTCCGCGGGCACCCGGTCGGTCAGCGCGACGAAGGTGTCTTCGAGGGTGGGGCTGCCGAGCGCGGCCGGGGTGCCGAGCGCGGCGATCTGGCCGTCACGCAGGATGGCGACGCGGTCGCAGAGCCGCTCCGCCTCGGTCATGAAGTGCGTGATCAGCATGATCGTGACTCCGCTGTTCCTGATGTCGTCGATGAGCCGCCAGGTGTCCCGGCGGGCGACCGGGTCGAGGCCGGTCGTGAGCTCGTCAAGAATGGCGACCCGCGGCCGCCCGATGAGCGCGAGCGCGATCGAGAGCCGCTGCTTCTGCCCCCCAGACAGCCTCCGGTACCTGGTGTTCCGTTTCTCGGTGAGGTCGAGTATCGCCAGCAGGCTGTCGATGTCGGCCGGGTGGCGGTAGAAGGACGCGTACAGAGCCATGGCCTCGGCCACCGTCAGCTTGTCCGGCAGCTGGCTCTCCTGCAGCTGGACGCCGAGCAGCTGCCGCACCTCGCCCCGGTCCCGTCGCGGGTCAAGGCCCGCGACGCGGATCCGCCCCTGGTCGGGCACGCGCAGCCCGACGACGCAGTCCACCGTGGTCGATTTGCCCGCGCCGTTCCGGCCGAGCAAGCCGAAGATCTCGCCCTCGGCCACCGTGAAACTGACGTCGTCCACCGCGACCTGCTCGCCGTAGAGCTTGCGCAAGTGCTCAACCTCGATGGCCGTACCTGATGTGTTCATGACCGCAGCCTCGCCCAGCGCCCGCCTGTTCGGCATCGGCCGCCCGGCCCCGGCTGCCTCGACCGGAGCCGGCCGGACTTCGACTTTGGTCGGTGTCGCCGCCGGGGCTGCCGGGCCTAGCCTGGGCAGGTGAGCGAATCGCCTGGGCTGCCGGTGACCGTGTCCGTGCTGGCTTGCATCGGGGCACTGACCGCCGCCACCATCTGGGGGGAAGCGGGCGGGGACACGTCGTCCGCACTGCTGATCCTCGACGTCGCGGCCGGGCTGGCCGCCCTCGCGCTGCTGCCGGTGCTGCTGCGCTGGCCGGTACCGGGCGCGATCGCGCTGGCCGTGCTGGCGGCGCTGTCACCGGCGGCCACGCCGGCCGCGACGTACGCGACGCTGCACGTCGCGCTGCGCCGACCCTTCGCGGTGGCGGCCGCGGTCGGCGCAGCGGGCGTGGTCGCCCACCTGATTCGCGGGCTCTGGCGGCCGATCGGGTCGCTGCCCTACGGCTGGTGGGCGGTGCTGGTGATCGTCGCCGAGGCCGCGCTCGTCGGGTGGGGCCAGCTCTCGCGGGCCAGGCAGGCGCTGCTCGCCTCATTGCGCGAGCGGGCCTGCCGGGCCGAGACCGAGCAGGCCAGGCACGTCGCCGAGGCTCGCGCGGCCGAACGCGCAAGCATCGCCCGCGAGATGCATGACGTACTCGCCCACCGGCTCTCCCTGCTCGCCACCTATGCGGGAGCGCTCGAATACCGCCCGGATGCCCCGCCCGAGCAGCTCGCCCGCGCCGCCGGGGTGGTCCGCGCGAGCACTCACCAGGCGCTCGATGAGCTGCGGGAGGTCATCAGCGTGCTGCGAGACGACGACAGCACCGCCGGGATACGCCCGCAACCTGGTTTGGCCGACCTCAGCGGGTTGGTCGTGGAGGCCAGGGACGCGGGCACCCCGGTCGACCTGGCGGACCGGATCTCCCGGGCACAGGACCTGCCGGGCGCTCTCGGCCGGACCGCCTACCGGATCGCGCAAGAGGGCCTGACCAACGCCCGTAAGCACGCTCCCGGCCAGCCAGTCCGGCTGCTGCTCAACGGTCGGCCCGGTGACCAGCTGCTGGTCGAGCTGACCAACCCGGCCGGGCTCCCCGCCGCACCGAGGCCAGCCACCCCGGCCGCAAGCGGCGCCCGTGACGAAAGTGCCCGTGACGAAAGTGCCCGTGACGACAGTGCCCTCGACGACAGTGCCCTAGCCGCGCTGGCAACCCCCGTCCGGCCGTCGCTCAACGGCAGCGGGACAGGCACCGGCCTGATCGGGCTGACCGAACGCGCGCGGCTGGCCGGCGGCGAACTCGACCACGGGATCGGCCCGGACGGCCAGTTCCGGCTGCGCGCGCGCCTGCCCTGGCCAGCCGGAGCTACCGAGCCAGCAGAGTCGCCCGAGAAGACCAAGCCAGCCGAGACGGCGGGCATAATCAGGCCGGCCGAGCATCCCGATCGAACCGAGCCAGGTAGCCGCCAGTGACCGACGCTACGCCCCGCCGCATCCGCGTGCTGCTGGTTGACGACGACGCGCTCGTCCGGGCCGGGCTCACGATGATGCTCGACGGCGCGAACGGCGTTGAGGTGGTCGGCGAGGCCGCCGACGGGGCAGAGGTGCCGGCCGCGGTGGACGTGCACGCGCCCGATGTCGTGCTGATGGACCTGCGCATGCCGCGCACCGACGGGATCACCGCCACCCGCCGGCTGCGGGCCAGGCCGAACCCGCCGGAGGTGATCGTGCTTACCACCTTCGACGCCGACGAGAACGTGCTCGGCGGGCTGCGGGCCGGCGCCAGCGGCTTCCTGCTCAAGGATTCGCCGCCGGCCCGCATCGTCGAGGCGATCCGCCGGGTCGCCGACGGCGATCCCATCCTCTCCCCGGCGATCACCAGGCGGCTGATGGACCGGGCGGCCGCCGAGTCGGGCGTCAGGGCGAAGGCCGACGCGGCGTTCGCGGACCTGACCCCGCGCGAGCGCGAGGTGGTCCTCGGCGTCGCCCAGGGCGAGACCAACGCCGAGATCGCCGCCCGGCTGTTCATGAGCGTGGCCACCGTTAAGTCGCACATCACCCATATCCTGACCAAGCTCGGCGCCACCAACCGCACCCAGATCGCCCTGCTCGCCCACGACGCCGGCCTGATTTAACGGCCACGCCCGAGTGGAGAGGTAAGCATGCCGCCGTCCGCGACACCGTCCCGCTTCGTCGTCCAGCTGCACGACGCGACGACCTTGCACTTCGACCTCCGGCTGAGGGCCGGCGATGTGCTGCGCTCCTGGGCAGTGCCCAAGGGGCCGTCGCTCGACCCCGGGACCCGCCGGCTGGCCGTGCCGGTAGCGGACCACGCCCTGTCAGCGGGCGACTTCGAGGGCGTTCACGCGGAACACCGGCGCGGCAGCGGTGCGGTCATCGTCTGGGATGAGGGCACCGCCGAGATCGTCCGCGACGAGCCGGGCCACCTGTCCTTCATCCTGCATGGCAGCAAGCTGACGGGCGGTTTCGCGCTGACCAGGACCGGCGAACACCGCTGGATCCTGGTCAAGGCCCGCGACGATGACGCGCGGGCGGGCTCGGACATCGTGGCCGAGTCCCCGGCGAGCGTCCGTAGCGGCAAAACCTGGCAGGAACTGGCGAGTCAGCAGTCGGGGTGAAACCATCGGTCCGTTCGAAAGAAAGACCTTGATCTTCCTTAACGAACCGTTGGTTCCAGCGCTCCCCGCATTGCCGGGGAGCGGGGCAGCCGGCCCGGCGGTGTGCCCCGGGACTGCCCATCGAGTTCGCCGAGCGCTAGGCTCGTATCAGTTACTTATGTCGATTCAATGGCGAACACTTCCGGAGTACCTGTGACGCAGACCCCGCCTTACCAGGTGACCGATCCCGCGACCGGGAAGGTCACGGAGACCTTCCCCTTCGCCACCGACGCGGAAGTCGAGCAGGCCCTCGCGGCCTCGACGGCCGCGTTCGCGCAGTGGCGCAAGCGGCCAGTGGCCGAGCGCGCCGCGATCGTGGCGCGGATCGGCGAGCTGTTCACCGAGCGATCGGCCGAGCTGGCCGCGATCATCACCAAGGAAATGGGCAAGCGGCCCGCGCAGGCGGTCGGTGAGGCCGAGTTCTGCACTGACATCTTCGGCTACTACGCGGAGAACGGCCCCGAGCTGCTGAAGGACAGGCCGCTGCCCGGCCACGACTCGGCCCGGGTGGAGTACCTCCCGGTCGGCCCGGTGCTCGGCGTGATGCCGTGGAACTACCCGTACTACCAGGTCGCCCGGTTCGCCGGCCCGAACCTGGTGGTCGGCAACCCGGTCATACTCAAGCACGCGGAGAACTGCCCGACCTCGGCCCTGGCGATCGCCGCGATCATGAAGGACGCGGGCGTGCCCGACGGCGTCTATACCAACATCTTCGCGACACACGAGCAGGTCGCCACCATGATCGCCGACCCGAGGCTGCGCGGCGTTTCGCTGACCGGCTCCGAGCGGGCGGGCACCGTGGTCGCCGAGACGGCGGGACGGAACCTGAAGAAGGTCGTCCTTGAGCTTGGCGGGTCCGACCCCTACATCATCCTCGACACCGACGATGTCGCGGCCGCCGCCAAGACCGCGTGGGTCACCCGGATGGAGAACGTGGGCCAGGCCTGCAACTCCAACAAGCGGATGATCGTCATGGACAACGTCTACGACGACTTCGTCGCCGCCTTGGTCAAGCGGGCCAGCGGGATGGTCCCGCGCCAGCCGGGTGACGACTCCCCGACCGCCTACAGCCCGATGGTTTCCCGCAAGGCCGCCGAGAACCTGCTCGCGCAGGTGCAGGACGCGGTCGCCAAGGGCGCGACCCTGCACGTGGGCGGGTCGCTCGGCGAGGGTGACGGCGCGTACTTCGCCCCGGCCGTGCTCACCGGGGTGACCCCCGACATGCGGGCCTACAAGGAGGAACTGTTCGGCCCGGTCGCCGTCGTCTACAAGGTCAGCGACGATGACGAGGCGGTCAAGCTCGCCAACGTGGTCGACTTCGGCCTGGGCGGCGCGGTCTTCTCAGCCGACGAGGAGCGGGCGAGCCGGGTTGCCGAGCAGCTCGAGGTGGGCATGGCCAACGTGAACACCCCGGCCGGCGAGGGCGCCGACCTGCCGTTCGGCGGGACCAAGCGGTCCGGCTTCGGCCGCGAACTTGGCCCGCTCGGCATCGACGAGTTCGTCAACAAGCGCCTGTTCTACGTCCAGAAGTAGCAGCGGGCCTCATCCCGATAGTGCTGGGAGTTCCGCCGCCGCGGGCGGCTGGACTCCCAGCCCTCTTTTTGGTGGTCGGCGCCCCGACTGGTGTACCAGAGGCGTTTCCTGTGTCAGCATAGGAATATGACGCAGAGCGATATATCCGTCGCTATCAGTAAAAGTAAGGTTGCGACCGTTGCCGGCTGGCGGGACGTCGGAATTACCGAGAGTCGGCTGAAGGCGCTGGTGCGCTCGGGAGACCTGGTGCGAGTGCGGCGCGGGGTGTACGCGACCAGGCCCGCGATTGATTACGCCGCGGTCAACCCCCGCCGCCGACACGCTCTCCAGATAGCCGCGGTAGGGAGTGCGGTCGGCCGTGACGCGGTCGCCAGCCATCGCTCCGCCGCCCATGTCCACGGCCTCAACCTGCTGGACGCACCGACAGATACGGTCACGTTGACCCGGCCGCCGGCCAAGCGCACCAGCCGGCTGCGGTCCGAAGGCATCGTTTTTCACACCGCCGACCTGCCCGCTAGCCACGTGACCAGTCGATACGGCCTGTTGGTGACCACCGTCCCGCGAACGGTCATCGACCTCGCACGCGCTTTAACGTTTCGTGAAGCGGTCGTCGTGGCGGACTCGGCACTGCAGGCCGAGCTAACGACGAAGGCTGATCTGGTGACCGTCGCTGGCGTGTGCCACCGTTGGCCGGGAATTCAACAGGCGCGACAGGTAGTCGAGTTCAGCGACGAGCGCGCCGAATCGGTCCTTGAGTCATGCGCCCGAGTCGCCTTCGCCGAGGCTGGGCTGGAACCGCCGGAACTCCAGGTCACCATTCACGGTCCCGACTGGTCATACCGCGTCGATCTCTGCTGGCCGCGGCACCGCGTGATCGCCGAGGCGGACGGGCTGGCGAAGTACGACACAAGGAAGGACCTGGTGAAGCAGTTCGAACGCGACCGGCTGCTGCGGGACCAGGGCTATCAGGTGATCCACTTCACCTGGCGCGAACTCATGCGGACACCGCAGGTCGTCATCGGCCGGATCCGCGCCGCCATCACCGCCAGGACTGGTTTTTAGTGCGCTCGCGGCGGCGTTTCAACGTGGCGCGGACCGTCCAGCACGCGGCCTAACGGACCGTCCCGGCACGCGGCCTAGAACAGCGGTTCTATCCCACCGCCGTGACGCACCGGAGGGGACTTTGCATAGCTCCCGGACTTTGCATAGCTCCCGGACTTTGCATAGCTCCCGGACACATTGAAACGATTCATGGATGGCTAAAGTGTCCGGCAGCTATGTAAAGTCGAAAAATTGTCCGGCCGCTATGCAAAGTGAATCGGCCGTCGAGTGGAAGAAGGGGGTTGGTGGGAGAGAACGGGGTGCTGGGACGCCGGCTGGTCTGGGTCGGGGCGCTCCTCGCGGGTCCGCCGGTCCTCCGCCGAATTCCCACGGGTCCACGGGTCCACGGGTCCACGGGTCCTCCGCCGACGGGATGTCCCGATCTTGTCTGTCAGAATGGCGGGATTAGGAGGAACGGCTGCATGGATGATCTGGACGCCCTGGCGGCGGCGCTGCGGCGGTTTGACCGGGTTCCGGTCCCGCTGGACGGGCGGCGCGCGGCGGGGGTGGCCATTGCCATCTCCGATGGCGCCGACGGCCCGGACGGCACCGGCGGGCCGGCCATCTTCCTCACCAGGCGGGCGCCGAGGATGCGCGCGCACGCGGGTCAGTTCGCGCTGCCGGGCGGGCGCCTCGACGTGGGTGAGGATGCCGTGGACGCCGCCCTGCGCGAGCTCACCGAGGAGGTCGGCGCCACCGCTGACCGCTCAGCCGTCCTCGGCATCCTCGACGACTACCCGACCCGATCTGGCTACGTCATCACGCCGGTGGTGGTCAGGCTCGGCACCGGGCAGCGGCTGACCCCCAACCCGGCGGAGGTAGCCGTGCTGCACCGCATCCCGCTCACCGACCTCGACGTGACCCCCCGGTTCATCGCCATTCCCGAGTCGGACCGGCCGGTGATCCAGCTGCCGCTCGTCGGCCACTTCGTGCACGCTCCCACCGCCGCCGTGCTCTACCAGTTCAGCGAGCTGGCCCTGCATGGCCGGGTGACCCGCGTCGCGCACCTCGAGCAGCCCGTCTTCGCCTGGCGCTGACCATTCAGTCCCCTTCGGGGAGGTGACCGGCGCGGTTCCTTTTTGGCGAGCTGACCGACGAAGACACGTCGCGGAGGCGTGGGCGCGGTCGGCTGATTTACGCGGTCTGACCCCGCTAACGCACGGCCCTATGCTCAGTAGATGACGCCAGAGGCGCTTGTCCGGTCAGCCACCGCCCGGGCACCGGTCCCGCTGGTCGAGGAGATCAGCCTGCTGACGGCGCCCCCGGCGCTCGAGCTGTGGGAACTCTGGCAGCAGACCGGGCGTGATGACCCGCCCTTCTGGGCGTACCCGTGGGCGGGCGGCCAGGCGCTGGCGCGGCACCTCCTCGACAACCCGGGCACGGTCCGCGGCCGGCGGGTGCTCGACGTCGCCTCCGGTTCCGGCCTGGTCGCGATCGCCGCCGCGAAGGCGGGTGCGGCCAGCGTCGCCGCCGGGGACATCGACCCGCTGGCGGTGGCCGCGATCACCGTCAACGCGTCGGCCAACGGTGTGGCGGTCGCCGCCCGCGTCTTCGACCTAGCGGAAACGGACGCCGGGGACGCCCAGGTTGTCCTCGCCGGTGACGTCTTCTACCAGCGGGTACTTGCCGAACTGGCGCTGAGATTCCTGCGCGCGGCGGTCAGCGCGGGTGCCGAGGTGCTCGTCGCCGACCCCGGCCGCGCCTTCGTCCCCGTCGGTTCCCTAACCGCCCTGGCCCGCTATGAGGTCCCGGTCCTGACCACGATCGAAGACGCCGCGGTCAAGACGGTCACCGTGTACCGCCTTTCGCCGACGGGATCGTGAG
The DNA here is from genome assembly GCA_050013875.1 of Trebonia sp. Lineage (GTDB taxonomy): Bacteria > Actinomycetota > Actinomycetes > Streptosporangiales > Streptosporangiaceae > Trebonia. The sequence goes on from JBEKEK010000008.1 coordinate 68,983, forward strand.
CCTACGGCGCAGCCGTGCTGCGAGACCGTGGATCGTTGTGTACACGGGGATGTACACAACGATCCACTATCCTCGGTTAGCCAGCTGTAGGACTGATAACAGCAAGAAGCGCGGAGCGCCTCGAGGCCGGCGGCGGCGTGCGCAGAGCTGGCCGCGATCGGAGTGAGTTGACTGATGCTCAGGCTGGCACGACAGGCGCGATAGTGGGAACGGCCCGGCCAGAGCGGCGCGCCCCGCGGGAATCTAGACGTCAGGAGAACACGATGACCAACAGCACGCAGGCGGAGACCGGTACCGTCACCAAGCTCAGCTCGCGGCCGGTTGCCGCCACTGCCGAGCGGCTGACCGAACTGGTCGCGGCGAAGGGCATGAAGTTGTTCGCGGTGATCGACCAGGCGGCCGAGGCCAGCCAGGCGGGACTGCGGCTGCGCGATACGGTGCTTGTCCTGTTCGGCAGCCCGGCCGCGGGTACGCCGGTGATGGACGCCGCGCCGCTGGCCGCGCTCGACCTGCCGCTCAAGGTGCTGGTCTGGGATGACGGCGGGCAGACGAAGGTGACCTACACCGCACCGGAGGCACTGGCCGCGCGGTACGGCCTCAGCGCCGACTTGGCGGCCCGGCTGGCGGGCATTGGCCCGCTCACGGATGCGCTGGTCGCTCCGTAAGCTCTCGGTCAGGTCCAACGCGCTATCCGGTAGCTCCGCGCCCGGCCCGACGATCTCTCCGGCCGGGTTCCTGTGCACGCCCCTGACGCCCGGCAGCACCGCGACGAGGGAACACGGAATCGCGGAGATAACTCCCGCGCCGACCAGTGTCGAGGTGTAGCCGATGGAGGAAGACAGCGGCCCCGCGACCACGAATCCGACCGGCATTATGACCATCGAGACGAGCCAGTCGTAGGAGTCGACCCGGGCGCGCACCTGGTCAGGGACGAGTACCTGCATGGTCGTATTCCACAGGGTGTTCGAGATGATGAGCTCGAAACCGAACCACGCGTTGGCCGCCGCGATCACCGCCACCGAGTGCGAGAGCCCCAGTGCGAGCAGCGGCAGTGCGAGGCCGGCGGCCAGCAGGTCGGCGGTGACGAGCGGCCGCCGCGGCTTGAACCGAAGTATGACAACGCCCGCGACGATCGCGCCGACGCCCCACGACCCGGAGATGGCGCCCCAGGCGGCGGCGCCGCCGAGTGAACGCTGGGCGATGACCGGGCCGAGCACCAGGAAGGCGGGCAGCGCGAAGTTGCCGCAGGCGTGCGCGAGCAGGTTGATCCAGTACCAAGGGCGGATCGCGAGCTCGTGCCAGCCTTCGGCCAGGTCAGCCAGGAACGATGCGGGGGCGGGCAGCGTCCGCGGCGGTACCCGCAGCAGCGCCAGGCAGGCCAGGCTGACGAAGAAGGAGGCGGCGTCACCGGCGAACAGCCAGCCGGTACCGAAGACCGCGATGAGCACTCCGCCCGCCGCGGGCCCGGCGACGCTGAGGAAACTCTGCGGCAGCCCGAGCAGGCTGTTGGCCTGCTGCAGCTCATCGTTCGGAACGGTCTCGGGGACGAGCGCGGTCGAGGCGGGGTTGAAGAACGACGACGCCGCCCCGTACAGCGCCGCTCCGACGCCAAGTTCCCAGACGTGGGCGTGCCCGGTCAGCAGCAGGGCCGCCAGCGTCGCCTGCACCACGCCGCGGACCCCGTCGGCCGCCAGCATCACGTACTGCCGCCGCATCCGGTCGGCCCAGACCCCGCCCGCCAGCAGGAAGGCGATCCGCGCGACCGTCTGGATCGCGGCGATGACGCCGATGTCGGAGGCCGTCCCGCCGATGTGCAAGATGGCGAAGACCAGGGCGATCTCTACGAGGGCGTCGCCGAGCGACGATACGGTGCTGCCCGCCCACATCAGCCGGTAGGGCCGGCTGGCAAGCGGCCGGATGGCGTCCGCGACCCGCGAGCGCGATTTCGGCTCGGCAGCTGTCGTGTCCGCCAATGATCCTCCGCCCTGATCCCCAGGCGATCCTGCCGCACGTCACAGGGGGCCGCAACCGATTAACCCGAAGACCGATATAACCGGACAAAGCAGGCGCGGCTAGGACAGCCGACAAGAATCTCGGGCCGCTGCCGGGCGCACGCCTCTGCAGATGCCGGGCGCGCCGGTGGAGTACCCGGGCGCGCGCGGCGACGGTGGCGGGGCTGCTCAGGGCGTTGCCGGTTGACCAGACGTCAAGGCGCCATTACATCGGTGCCGCCGGTCTCGGGGCCGAACTCGTCGGTGCCGCCCGCTTCCGGACCGAATTCATCGGTGCCGCCGGTCTCGGGGCCGAGTTCATCGGTGCCGCCGGTCTCCTGGCCGAATTCGTCGGTGCCGCCCTTTTCTGAACCAAAGACGTCGTTTGTCTCGTCCGTGGGCTCGGGAACTTCCGCTGTCATGTCATCTCCTTTGATGGTCGCCTGCCGTCAGTCTCGATCAATTGCCTCGGTTGCGCCAGCGTCGAAATTCGTCGCACTGGTGCACCCGGTGGGCCGACCGGGCCGGCTGAGCCGCGCCCACTCGTCGTGGCCGAGCAGGTCAAGCCTGTCGGCCAGCTTGTCAGGCCGGTCTTCGGGCCGGTCGTGGGCGGCCTTGAACAGCGGGGCGACCTCCGGCCGCAGGTACTCGACGCCGCCGACGGTGCGCACCGCCCGGTCCCAGGGCAGCCGGACCCGGGCATCTCGCTTGTATACCCACTCCTCGCCCGGGCTGAGCCGGTCGAGGGGAAATTCAAACCGCCCTGGCTGCCGACCCCGCGAGTCTTGTCACGGAGGCCACCGATGCCGCGGATGACACCGGGCCGGCTCTGTCACAGGAACGCCTCGGGCGGGCGCTGTGACAGGCAACCCCTGGTCCGTTCGGAATAATGAATGTTGACTTTGGTTTTTGGTGGGGGACTAACGAGACTTCACCGTCGCGGTTCACCGGGTGAGATGAACCGGCGGCAGATGCGCAGAGACGAGCAGAGGGAGAAGCCGATGACGGACGACCAGGTGCGGGCGCTATCTGACGGGAACAGCATTCCGCTGCTCGGGCTCGGGGTCTGGCAGGTGCCGGACGGGACGCAGACCGTGAACGCGGTGCGGTGGGCGCTTGAGCTCGGCTACCGGCACATCGACACCGCGCAGGCCTACGGGAACGAGGAAGGCGTCGGTCAGGGGATCCGCGAGTCCGGGGTGTCCCGCGAGGACATCTTCATCACCACGAAGTTCAACCCGAACCGCAAGGACCCGGCCAGGGAGCTCGAGGGCTCGCTGAAGCGTCTCGGCGTTGACCACGTTGACCTGTACCTGGTGCACTGGCCCAAGGGCGGCCCGCTGCGGGCCTGGCCGGGCATGGAGCAGGCCAAGGAGCGCGGCCTCAGCCGCTCCATCGGGGTCTCCAACTACAGCGCGGACCAGCTCGAGCAGGTGCTCAAGTCAGGGACGGTCCCCCCGGTGGTCGACCAGGTGCAGTTCAGCGCCATGGAGCACCGCCGCGGGCTGGTCGAGGCGGCCGAGCGGGAAGGCATCGTGATCGAGTCCTACAGCTCGCTCGGCACCGGCAAGCACCTGCGCGACCCCCGGGTGGCGGCCATCGCCGACCGAGTCGGCCGGACCCCGGCGCAGGTACTGCTGCGCTGGTGCGTGCAGCATGGCGTCCCGGTCATCCCCAAGTCGACGCACCGGGAGCGGATCGAGGAGAACGCGGACCTGTTCAGCTTCGCCCTGTCGCACGAGGACATGGCCGCGCTCAACGCCCTCGACGAGACCGGCGGCACCGACAAGTCCAACGAAAGCACCTGGTGGTAAGGGGCCCGGCAGGCAGCTAACCGGCTCACCGGGAGAACCGGTGAGCCGGTGATGGGCCGGTCAGCAGGTCAGCTCACCCGCACGATGAGCTTGCCGAAGTTCTTCCCCTCGAGCATGCCGATGAAGGCCTCGGGCGCGTTCTCCAGACCGTCGACGATGTCCTCGGAGTACTTCAGTGACCCGTCCCGCACCCAGCCGCTGGCGCGGGTGAGGAACTCGCCCATCAGCGGGGTGTCGGCGAACTCGTTCTGAATGAACCCGCGCACGGTCAGCGATTTGCGCAAGATCGTGGACATGAGCGCGGTGGAGCGGTCCGGGCCAGGCGGCGGCTCGGTGTCGTTGTAATGGGCGACGAGCCCGCATACCGGAATGCGGGCGAAGGTATTCAGCCGGGGGAAGGCCGCGTTCCAGACGTGCCCGCCGACGTTCTCGAAGTACACGTCGATGCCGTCCGGCGTGGCCGCCGCCAGCTCGTACTTGAAGTCGTGGGCGCGGTGGTCGAGGGCGGCGTCGAAGCCGAGTTCGCGCAGGTGCGCGACCTTCTCCGGGCCGCCCGCGATGCCGACCGCGCGGGCGCCGAGGATCCGCGCCAGCTGTCCCACCGTCGCCCCGACGGGGCCGCTGGCCGCGGCGACCACCACCGTCTCACCCGGCTTGGGCTGGCCGATCTGGGTCAGCCCGGAGTAGGCGGTGAACCCCGGCATGCCGAGCACGCCGAGCGCGGTCGTGACCGGTGCCTGTCCGGGGTCGAGCTTGCGCAGCCACTCGGCGCTCTGCACGCCGTACTGCTGCCAGCCGGTGTAGGCGAGCACGACGTCGCCGGGCTTGAACCCGGGATCGTTGGACGAGACGACCTCGCCGACGGTGCCGCCGACCATCAGCCCGCCCACCTTCACCGGCGGCGCGTAAGACGGGGCGTCGCTCATCCGCCCGCGCATGTACGGGTCGAGTGACAGGTACTGGGTGCGGACGAGCACCTCGCCCTCGCCGGGCGACGTGACCGGCGCCTCCGTGATCGTGAAGTTCTCCGCGGTGGGTCTGCCGACGGGGCGCGAGGCCAGCCGGATCTGCATGTTCAGCTCGGTCATGGCGGCAGCGTACGCCATCGGCGCAGCCGCGGGGATCGCCGGTTATCCGGGTACTTTGGCCGCTGCGCCGTTGTCACCGGCCCGCCGGGCTCGCGGAAAGCCCGGCGGGAACCGGCATCCCGGCGGTCATTACTGGCTCCCGAGATCCAGCCAGATGGCCATCGGATTCGACGGGTCGATGGTCGCCTGCATGGTGCGGCCTTGCTGCAGATGGCCCACCTGAAACTGGCTGACCAGCTGCTGGATAGTCGCCGGGTACGGTGGCCGCCCCTCCGGGGTCACCGTGAGGTCGAACTCGACCAGCAGGTCGAAGTTGACCGAGCCGACTTGCCGCATCCCGACGATGACGACGGGACAACGCTCCGCGAAGCCGCTGGCCCCTGCCGCAGCGGCTCCGGCCGCGTTCGCCGCCGCCTGAGTCTGGTTGGCCATCATCTGATTGAGCCCGGCCATCCGGTCCTGCATGGCGGCCAGCCGGTCACCCACCCGCGGCGAGTTCCGCTCCATCTCCTTGGCCTGCTTCTTCAGCTCATGCATGCTCTTGAAGACGCCCATGAGTCAGCTCGCCCGGTAGAGCTGGTTATAGCGCTGGGCGACAAAGGTATTGGCCTTAATGCGCTCATTCCACCCGTTGCACGCGGTCTCCCAGGCGAGCGCGGGGATCCCCCTCGACGCCGCGATCTCGGGCAGCTTCGACCCGTCGTAGTTGAACGCCGCGACCGCCTTGGTAACCGCGGCGAACTGGTCAAGCGAAACCCCGTCGATGGGCTCGAAATCGGGGCCGGCCGGAGCGGCCGGCTGGCCGAAGGCGCCCGGCTGGCCGAAGGCGCCCGGCTGCTGTCGGCCGAACTGCGCCATCTGAGCCTGCGCCGCCGCCTGCTGCGCCGCGGCCATCTGCTGGGCCTGCGCGCCCATCTGCTGCGCCTGCTCCACCAGCCCGGGCGCGGCATTGACCATGTCCTTCATGTCCCTGATTTGCTTGAAGATACCCAACGGGCCAGCTCCTGTTCGATTCCGTTCACGGCAGCGGAGGCAACAATCCTCCGCGGCTCTTGCTGCGCTCTTAACAGCCAATGAAAACGCTGGTCCAGCGGCCCGTCGGCGGCGGCTGGACTACCATCGTCTGTTAAGCGTCTGCGCACGCGGGCAACGTGGAGCACCGATCGGATGGCAGGTGAGCGGGGTGACTGCCGACGACGGACGGCCGTTGCGGGTGGCCGTGCTCGGCCCGGTGCGCGCCTGGCGGGGAGAGGCGGAACTGGAGCTCGGCGCGTCGCAGCGGCGGGCGGTGCTCGGGCTCCTCGCGGTGCGGGCGAACCAGGTGGTGCCGCGCGACGAGCTCATCGACGGGCTCTGGGGCGAGGAGCTGCCCGCCAGTGCGGTGAACGCGCTGCATGTGCACGTTTCCCGGCTGCGGGCCACGCTCGAGCCGCAGCGGGCGCACCGGGCGCCGAGCCGGGTGCTGCTCGCCGCCGGCACCGGGTACCAACTGCGGCTGGCACCAGGCCAGCTTGACGCGGAAACGTTCGCCGATTTGCTCGCGCAGGCCGGGGAAGCGCGCGCGAAGGGCGACCTGACCACGGCCGGCGCCCGTTTCGATGCCGCGCTGCGGCTCTGGCAGGGCGCGGCGCTGGCCGGCATCCCCGGCCCGTCCGCGCAGATCGTCCGGGCCGGACTCGGCGAGCAACGGCTGACCGCGATCGAGGAGCGCATTGAGGTGATCCTCGCCCTCGGCCGCCACGCCGAGGCGGCACAGCAGCTGATGGCGCTGGTGCGGGAACATCCGCTCCGGGAGCGGTTCGCCGGCCAGCTGATGCTGGCGCTGTACCGGTCCGGGCGGCAGGCCGAGGCGCTGAACGCGTTCGCCGACGCCCGCCGGGTCCTCGTCGGCGAGCTTGGCATCGAGCCCGGTCCGCAGCTGCGGACGCTGCACGCGCGGATCCTGGCGGCCGACCCCGGCCTGGAGGCCCCGCTGACGGCGTCCGCCGTGAGACTGGCGCCGGCGACCCCCGCCAGGCCAACGCCCGCCCAGCTGCCGGCCGACGTGGCCGCGTTCACCGGGCGGTCAGACGAGCTGGCCGCGCTCGACCTGCTGCTGACCGGGCCGGCTGGGACGGCGGACGCGGCCGGTTCTGGAGGCGCGATCTTCGTCGTGTCGGGCACCGCCGGGGTCGGCAAGACCGCGCTCGCGGTGCGCTGGTCCCGCCGCGCCGCGGGTGCCTTCCCCGACGGTCAGCTCTACGTCAACCTGCGTGGCTACGATCCCGGCCAGCCGGTGCCGCCCGGTGACGCGCTGGCCGGGTTCCTGCGGGCGCTCGGCCTGGCCGGGCAGGACATACCGCAGGAAACTGACGAACGCGCCGCCGCCTACCGCAGTCTCCTTGACGGCCGCCGGGTGCTTGTGGTGCTCGACAACGCCGTCAGCGTGGAACAGGTCAGGCCGCTGCTGCCCGGCTGCCCGTCCTGCCTGGTCGTGGTGACCAGCCGCGACTCACTGGCCGGGCTGGTCGCGCGGCACGGCGCTGGCCGGCTCGATCTCGACATGCTGCCGCTGCCGGACGCGCTTGGGCTGCTGCGGACGCTGATCGGCGGCCGGGTCGACGCCGAGCCGGAAGCGGCGGCCGCCCTCGCCAAACAGTGCGCACGGCTGCCGCTGGCGCTGCGGGTGGCGGCCGAACTGGCCGCCGCGAGCCCCGGCAGCCGCCTCGCCGGGCTGGCGGGTGAGCTGGCCAGCGAGCAGCGCCGGCTTGACCTGCTCGACGCGGGCGGCGATGAGCGGACCGCGGTCCGCGGCGTGTTCTCCTGGTCCTACCGGCATCTGCCGGCCGGTGCGGCCCGGGCGTTCCGGCTGCTTGGCCTGCACCCGGGCCCCGATTTGGACGCCTACGCGCTCGCCGCGCTGACCGGCGCGTCCGCCACCGAGGCGGGCGACATCCTCGCCCTGCTGGCCCGCGCGCACCTGGTTCACCCGGCCGGCGCCGGCCGGTACGGCATGCACGACCTGCTGCGCGCCTACGCCAGCCACCTCACCGACGCCGAGGACGGCACCGGGGCAAGCCCCGAAGACGCAGACACCGCCCGGGCGCGCGCGACGGCCGGCCTGTTCGACTACTACCTCGCCGCCGCCGCCAGCGCGATGGACGCCCTCGTCCCGGCCGAACGGCATTACCGGCCCCGCATCCGGCCGGCCGCCGCCGGGCTGGCCATGCCCGCGCTGACCACCCCCGCGCAGGGACGAGCCTGGCTCGACGCCGAGCGGGCCATCCTCGTCGCCATCGCCGCCCAGGGCTCGCCCGGCCAGGTCACCCGGCTCGCCGCCACCCTGTTCCGCTATCTCGAAACCGGCGGCCATTACACCGATGCCATGACCATCCACGGCCACGCCAGGGACGCCGCCCGGCTGCTTGGCGACCGGGCGGCGGAAGCCACCGCGTCCACCAACCTCGGCATCATCTGCTGGCGGCAGGGCCGCTACCCGCAGGCGATCGACTACCACCAGCAGGCGCGGGCGGCGTCGGTGGAGATCGGCGACAAGGCCGGCCAGGCCATCGCGGAGGCCAACCTTGGCGTCGTCTACGAACGGCAGGGCCGTTTCTGGCAGGCCGCGGAGAGCCACCGGCTTGGCCTGGCCTTGTTCCGGGAGACCGGCGATCAAACCGGCGAGGCCCGCGCGCTCGCCAACCTCGGCTCGGTCGCCGCGCGGCAGGACCACTGCGACGAGGCCGTCGCCTGCTATCAGCAGGCCCTCACCCTGCTCAGGCAGACCGGCGACCGGGCCGGCGAGGCCAGCGCGCTGCCCGACCTGGGCGTCGCCTACCAGCGGCTCGGCCGCTACGAGCAAGCCGCCGACTGCTACCAGCAGGCGCTGGCCCTGTTCAGGGAGACCGGCGACCGTATCGGCGAGGCCGAGGCGCGCAACGGCGTCGCCGAGGTCCTGCTCGCCACCGGCCGCCCGGACGAGGCCCGCGCCGAGCACGCCGCCGCGCTTGCCCTGGCCGAGCGGATTGGCGACACCTACGAGCAGGCCCGCGCGCACAACGGTCTCAGCGCCGCGCTGCGCGCGGTCGGCGACACCGGGCGGGCGGACCAGCATCAGCGCCGCGCCCTTGAGCTGTATCCGGAACCGCTGGGCGACCTGCTGAGGCTCTGACACAAGCGCCGCGGGCGTCCGCGAAAATCGGGCAAAGCCCTTTAGCGGCCGCGGGTGTCCAGGTCGCCGGAGAGCGCGCGGATCACCCGGAGCTGGGCGGTGATCTCGGCCGCCTGCTGGTCGCTCAGGTCCGGCAGGCCGAACGCGGCCTGGTTCAGCGCCGTGGTGGCCTCATCGGCCAGCGCGCGTCCCTCGTCGGTGATGGTGGCAAGCACGACCCGGCGGTCGGCGGGGGAGAGCTGCCGCTGGACGAGGCCGCGTATTTCCAGCTTCCTGATCGCGTTGGTCACCGAGGCGGGGTGCACCATGAGGCGCTCGCCCATCTTGCCCATCGGCAGCGAGCCCCGCCGGGAGAAGGCGAGCAGGCGCAGTGCCTCGTAGGCGGCGAAGGTCAGGCCGTACGGCTTGAGCGTGTCCTCGACCCGGCTGAGCAGCAGCTGCTGGACGCGCATAACGGTGGTAACGGCGGCCATGTGCTCGGCGGCATCTGGCCAGCGGGCACTCCACTGACGGTGCGCCTCGGCAATCGGGTCAAACGGCTCTCGTGCGGCCATGCGGTAACCGTACGCGCTCGGACCGGGTGACGGCGGACTTGACTACAGCCGGATTTTATTTTAATGTCCAAATATTGATCGTCCAAGGGATTGAGGGGTCTCGTGACAGCTCCGTCCAGTAATGCCCGGAATGCTCCGGCCGGCAACGGCCTGTACACGCCAGTCCATCCGGTACGGTTCGTGACCGCGGCCGCGCTGTTCGACGGCCATGACGCGGCGATCAACATCATGCGGCGGATTTTGCAGGTCCAGGGGGCCGAGGTGGTCCATCTGGGTCACGACCGCTCCGTCGCCTCGGTGGTCGACGCGGTGCTCGAGGAGGACGCCCAGGGCGTGGCGATCAGCTCCTACCAGGGCGGCCACGTCGAGTACTTCGAGTTCCTGGCCGAGTCGCTCGCGCAAGCGGGCGCGGGCCACGTCAAGATCTACGGTGGTGGCGGCGGCGTCATCGTGCCCGAGGAGATCGCCCGCCTGACCAAGGCCGGGGTGCGGATCTTCTCACCGGAAGACGGCCAGCGCCTCGGCCTCCCCGGGATGATCAACGAGCTGATCAGGGACTGCGACACCGACCTGGCCAGCCAGCGGCCGCGGCTCGAGGCGGTGCTCGCGGGCGAGCGCCGCGCCCTCGCCCGCGCCATCACCTGCCTGCAGGCCGGCCGGCTGCGGGATGACGCCGACTTCGGGGCGCTGGCGGCCGCGGCCGCCGCCCGCCGCGTCCCGGTCCTTGGCATCACCGGCACCGGCGGCTCCGGCAAGTCCTCGCTCACCGACGAGCTGGTCCGCAGGCTCCGCAGCGACCAGCACGACAAGCTCCGGGTCGCGGTGCTCGCGGTCGACCCGACCAGGCGGCGCGGCGGCGGTGCGCTGCTTGGGGACCGGATCCGGATGAACGCACTCGACGGCGACCACGTCTTCTTCCGCTCGCTGGCCACGCGGGGCGCCCGCGAGCTGCCGGACAATATCGGGGACATCGTCACCGCGTGCCAGGCGGCCGGCTACGACCTGGTGATCCTGGAAACCCCCGGCATCGGCCAGGGCGACGCCGGGGTGACCGGGCTTGCGGACGTGTCGCTGTACGTGATGACGCCGGAGTTCGGCGCCGCCTCCCAGCTGGAGAAGATCGACATGCTCGACTTCGCCGACGTGGTGGCGATCAACAAGTTCGAGCGGCGCGGTGCCGCCGACGCGCTGCGCGCCGTCTCCCGCCAGCTCGTCCGCAACCGGGAGGTGTTCGGCGCCGGGCCGGAGGACATGCCGGTCTTCGGCACCAGCGCGGCGACCTTCAACGACAACGGCGTCACCGCTCTCTACCAGCACCTGGCCGGCCTGCTTGCCGAGCTGGGCCTGCCGTTGACGGCGGGCGTGCTGCCCCCCGCCATCGGCCGGGTCTCGACCGACGCCGCGCCGGTCATCCCGGCCGCCAAGACGGCCTACCTGGCCGAGGTCGCCGCCACCGTCCGCGGCTACCACGAGCAGACAGAAAAGCAGGCCGCGGCGGTGCGGCGGCTGCAGCGGCTCGCCGCCGTCCGGGCTGAGCTTTCCGGTGACAGTGAACGTACGGTGGCGGATCTGGAAGCGCAGGCCTCTGACGACGTCACGGGGGACAGCGCCGCCCTGATCGAGACCTGGCCGGCCGTGGTGGAATCGTATTCGGGCGACGAACAGGTTGTCAGGGTCCGCGACCGCGAGCTGCGCACGGCGCTCACCAGGGAGTCGCTGTCGGGCAGCAAGATCCCGCGGGTGGCGCTGCCGCGCTACGCCGACCACGGTGAACTCCTCCGCTTCCTGCGCAAGGAGAATCTCCCTGGCTACTTCCCCTTCACCGCCGGCGTGTTCCCGTTCAAGCGGGAGGGCGAGGACCCGGCCCGGATGTTCGCCGGCGAGGGCGACCCGTTCCGCACCAACCGGCGGTTCAAGCTGCTGTCCGAGGGCAGCCCGGCGACCAGGCTGTCCACCGCGTTCGACTCCGTCACCCTCTACGGCCGCGACCCGGGGGAGAGCCCCGACGTCTACGGCAAGGTCGGCACCTCCGGCGTCTCGATCGCGACGCTGGAGGACATGAAGGCCCTCTACGACGGTTTCGACCTGTCCTCGCCCACCACCTCGGTGTCGATGACGATCAACGGCCCCGCCCCGACGATCCTCGCCTACTTCCTGAACACCGCCATCGACCAGGGCATAGACGCCTTCGCGGCGCAGCAGGGCCGCGCGCCGGACGAGACCGAGGCGGCCGCCATCCGGGAGCGGGTGCTTGCCAACGTGCGCGGCACCGTGCAGGCCGACATCCTCAAGGAGGACCAGGGCCAGAACACCTGCATCTTCTCCACCGAGTTCAGCTTGCGGATGATGGCCGACATCCAGGAATGGTTCATCGAGAACAAGGTCCGCAACTTCTACTCGGTGTCCATCTCCGGCTACCACATCGCCGAGGCCGGGGCCAACCCGATCAGCCAGCTGGCCTTCACCCTGGCCAACGGGTTCACCTACGTCGAGTCCTACCTCGCCCGGGGCATGTCGATCGATGACTTCGCGCCGAACCTGTCGTTCTTCTTCTCCAACGGCATGGACCCCGAGTACACCGTGATCGGCCGGGTCGCCCGGCGGATCTGGGCGGTCGCCATGCGCGACCGGTACGGTGCGAACGAGCGGTCGCAGAAGCTCAAATACCACGTGCAGACCTCCGGCCGGTCGCTGCACGCCCAGGAGATGTCCTTCAACGACATCCGCACCACGCTCCAGGCGCTCTGCGCGATCTACGACAACTGCAACAGCCTGCACACCAACGCCTACGACGAGGCGGTCACGACGCCGGGCGAGGAATCGGTCAGGCGCGCGCTTGCCATCCAGATGATCATCGGCAAGGAATGGGGCCTGGCGGTCAACGAGAACCCGCTGCAGGGCTCGTTCATCGTCGATGAGCTGACCGACCTGGTGGAAGAGGCGGTGCTGGCCGAGTTCGAGGCGCTCAGCGCCCGCGGCGGTGTGCTCGGCGCGATGGAGACCGGCTACCAGCGGGGCAAGATCCAGGACGAGTCGATGCTCTACGAGCAGCGCAAGCACGACGGCACGCTGCCGATCATCGGCGTCAACACCTTCCGCAACCCCCGCGGCGAAGACCCGGCGACCGGCCCCACGGTGCTCGCCCGCGCGACCGAGGAAGAGAAGAAGTCCCAGCTCAGCCGGGTCCGCGACTTCCAGCAGGGGCACCAGGAGGAGGCGCACGCGGCGATGACCGCGCTGCAGAAGGCGGCCCGGGCGGGCGACAACGTGTTCGCCGTCTTGATGGACGCCGCCCGCGTCTGCAGCCTGCAGCAGATCACCGAGGCGTTCTTCGAGGTCGGCGGCCAGTACCGTCGCAATGTCTGACCAGACAGCGCGGCCCCACGACGACCTCGGCTACCCGGTCCCGGCGGAGCACCCCGCCCGCCGGGTGGTGTCGCTGGTCCCATCGCTGACCGAGTCGGTGGCGGTCACCCGCCCTGACGCGCTGGTGGGCGCCACCATCTGGTGCACTCATCCCGGTGACTTGGACGTGCCGCGGGTGCGCGGGACCAAGAACCCCGACCTGGCCGCTATCGCCGCGCTCAAGCCCGACATCGTCGTGGCCAACCAGGAGGAGAACCGCCGCATCGATGTCGAGCGGCTCCGCGCCGCGGGTATCCCGGTCTGGGTGACCGTGATCCGGACCCTGGACGAGGCGATCGCCTCACTGCGCCGGATGTTCGCCGAAGCGCTCGGCTGGCCGGAACCCCCGTGGCTCGACGAGGCCGAGCGGTGCTGGCGCCACCCGGCCCCGGGACCGCGCGTCCGGGCGGCCATCCCGATCTGGCGCGACCCGTGGATGGTGGTCGGCTCGGCCACCTTCACCGGCGACCTCGCCGCCCGCCTCGGCCTGGACAACGTCTACGCCGACCACCCCGAGCGCTACCCGCACGTCACCCTGGCCGACCTGGCTGCCCGCGCGCCCGACCTCATCGTCCTGCCCGACGAGCCCTACCCGTTCACCGCGACCGACGGCCCCGGGATGTTCCCTGAGCAGCGGGTGGCCCTGGTGGAGGGCCGCGGCCTCACCTGGTACGGCCCCTCCCTGGTCACCGCCCGCGCCCAGCTAGCCGAGCAGCTCGGCCAAGCCAGCGCAATGTAACGTCGGGCCGGAACGGGTATGAAATATAGACGTCGAGAAAGATGATGGATCGTTGTGTACACGCGGATGTACATAACGATCCGCGATGTCCGTGTGGGCGGGCCGCGTCGGCTGACCCCGGAAGGAATTGCGTCATGAGCACCACCGAAGCTGCCGCCACGGCCGTCCCCACCTCCGATGAACTACTGGCCCGGATCCGCGAGCTCCAGCCGCTGATCGAGAAGAACGCCGCCCAGGGTGAGCAGGACCGGCGCGTCGTCGAGAAGTCGATCGAGGCGCTCACCGACGCCGGAGCCTTCAGGGTCGCGCAGCCGCGCCGGTACGGGGGCTACCAGGCCTCGGTGCGCACCATGCTCGACGTGTCGGCCGCGGTCGCCGAGGCCGACGGCGGCACCGCCTGGGTGGTGGCGCTGTGCAACGTCTGCGCCTGGCTCACCGGCCTGTTCAGCGAGCAGGCCCAGGACGAGGTCTGGGGCGACAATCCCGACGCTAAGGTCTCCGGGGTGCTCACCCCGAACTGCGAGTCGATCAAGGTCGACGGCGGGTTCCGGGTCACCGGCCGCTGGTTCTACAACTCCGGCTCCTGGCATTCAAGCTGGGCGATCCTCGGCTTCCCGGTCGTCAACGCCGAGGGGCAGATGGTCGACCAGGGGCTCGCGCTCATCCCGTTCACCGACCTGGAGATCGAGGAGACCTGGTTCGTCGCCGGAATGAGCTCGACCGGCTCCAACTGCCTGATCGCGACCGACATCTTCGTGCCCGAGCACCGGATCATGTCGGGCCTGACGGCCCTGGAGGGGCAGTACCCGACCGAGCACACCGACGAGACGCTCTACCGCTCCGCGTTCATCCCGGTGCTCGCGCTGGTGCTGGCCGGCCCTCAACTGGGGATGGGCCGCAGGGCGCTTGAGCTGGTTACCAGGAAGGCGGACGCGAAGCCGATCTCCTACACCTTCTACACCGCCCAGGCCGATTCAACGGCGTTCCAGCTGCAGCTCGCCCAGGCCGCCCTGATGATCGACACCGCCCACCTGCACGCCTACCGCGCCGCCGACGACATCGACCGGGCGGCCGAGGCCGGCGTCTACCCTGACCTGCTGCACCGCGCCCGGGTCCGGGCCGACACCGGCTGGGCGCTCGAGCACATCACCAAGGCCATCGACACCCTGCTGTTCGCCCACGGCGCCGGAAGCTTCGCCCAGGTCAACCCGCTCCAGCGGATCTGGCGCGACTCAGCCGTGGCCGCCCGGCACGCGGTGGCGCTGCCCGTGGTCAACTACGAGATCTACGGTAAGGCCCTGCTCGGCCGCCCGGACCAGCCCACCGTCTTGATCTAGCCACCGGAAATCAAGATGGAAAAGTCCATGGTGTTGACCAGCGATGACCTCCCTGCCGGGCACGCCCCGACATCTCTTTACCGCCGGCGCGATGAGTTCCGGTTGCACCGCCGGTATGTACTGACGAGTTCGCCGGAACACCCCGGGCGAACCGATCACGAGGGAGAATCCGATGTCAGACAGTCGTGCGGAAGACGAGGCCGCCATCCAGGCCGTACTGGTTGACTCCTACAAGGCGTGGGAGGCTGGCGACGCCGACGGCATGGTCGCCGATTACACCGCGGACGCGACCGCCATCATGACCGGCTCGCTCCGCGGCGGCCGTGACGTGATCCGCGAGAACATGGCCCTGGCCTTCGCGGGGCCACTCAAGGACAGCTCGACCTGCAACAAGCAGCTCAGCCTCCGCTTCGTCGGCCGGGACGCCGCGATCGCCGTCAGCGAATCCGGCATCCTGTTCCCCGGTGAGACCGAGGTCCCGGACACGCGCAAGGTGAACGCGACCTGGGTTTTCGAGAAGCGGGACGGCCAGTGGCTGATCGCCGCTTATCACAACAGCCCGGTGCTGGCGCCTGGGCAGTGAACCCTTCCCTGTAACCAGGTAACCAGGTAACCAGGTAACCAGCGGCGGTCTTGATAGGAGCAGGGAAGGGGCGTGGGCGTGACGACGAAGGTGGAGGGCTTCGATCGCCTGGTCGAACCGTTCCGGACGGAGCTGCTGGCGTACTGCTACCGGATGCTCGGCTCGGCTCACGACGCGGAGGACTTGGTCCAGGACACGTACCTGAGGGCGTGGCGGGCACGTGAGCAGTACGACGAGACTCGCAGCTCGCTGCGCACCTGGCTCTACCGGATCGCGACGAACGCCTGCCTGACCGCCTTGGCGGTCCGCGGCCGCCGGCCGCTGCCGTCGGGGCTGGTGGCCGCGTCCGACCCGCTGGGGCCGCTCGTCGGGGGAGAGAACGTCGCCTGGCTCCAGCCCCTGCCGGACTCGTTGCTTGACGCGGGCGATCCGGCTGGGGCCGTGATCGACCGCAGCAGCCTGCGCTTGGCGTTCGCCGCCGCCTTGCAGCACCTGTCGGCGCGTCAGCGTGGTGCGCTGATCCTGCGCGATGTGCTCGGCTTCTCGGCGTCCGAGGCAGCGGAGATCCTCGGCACCACCGTCGTATCGGTGAACAGTTCCCTGCAGCGGGCGCGTACCCGGGTAAAGGAAGCCGGGGTCCGCCAGGAACGCCTCAGCGAGCCGTCCGCGGCCGAGCAGCGCGCCTGGGTCGAGCGCTACGTGAAGGCGTTCGAGCGCGCCGACGTCGAGGGTCTCAAGCGGCTGCTCACCGACGATGTGCTCATGGAGATGCCGCCGATGCTCAACTGGTTCACCGGCCCCGGCAACTACGGCCTGTTCATGGAGTGGGTCTTCGCCCACGCCGGAACGGACTGGTGCCTGAAGCCGGTCGCCGCCAACGGCCAGCCCGGGTTCGCCGCCTATCGGCGCGTCGGTGGCGGATACGAGCTGCACACGCTGCAGATCTTCACCGTCACCGCCGAGGGCATCAGCCGGAATTCGGTGTTCCAGGATTCCGAGGTCTTCGCGTCTTTCGGTCTGGCGGCCGGACTCGATGGCCAGGGACTTGCCGCGAGGTGAGGGGAATGGCCGCCGCCCGGTGGCCATGGGCTGCGGCTGCGTCGTATGGTGGTGCCAGGCCGTGACTGGCGTTCGGGTGGAGCACCACCGGGGAGCGGCCTGCCGGGGTCATCCCGGTCTAGCCGTGCGCCTGGGCGAGCATCCGATGCCGCCCGAAGGAGCACGCGCATGAGCAGTCCAATTCTCAGAGCCGGCCCGCCCGGCCCGCTGCTCCCGGCGGGAGAGCCCCGTGTGGTCGGGATCGTCAACATCACCGCCGACTCGTTCTCCGACGGCGGTCGCTACCTCGACCCCGCGGCTGCGCTCGAGCACGCCCGCCACCTCCGCGCCGAAGGCGCCGACGTCATCGAGCTTGGTCCCGCTGCCAGCCACCCAGGTTCCGCGCCGGTCTCCGCCGCTGAGGAAGTGCGCCGGATTACCCCGGTCCTCGAGCAGCTCGCCGCCGATGGGATCCCCGTCTCAGTCGACTCGTTCCTGGCCGAAACCCTGCGGTTCGCCATCGCCGCGGGCGCCGCCTACCTCAACGACATCCACGGGTTCGGCGACCCCGCCCTGTACCCAGTCCTGGCGGCATCGCAGTGCCGGCTGGTCGTCGTGCACGCCGTGCAGGCGGCGGGGACGGCCACCCAGGTGGCGACCGACCCGGCAGCCGTCTGGGACGGGATCTGCCGGTTCTTCACCCGGCGGCTGGCCGCGCTGCAGGCGGCCGGCATCGGCAGGGACCGGCTCATCATCGACCCTGGACTCGGCTACTTCCTGGGCAGTACCCCTGGTCCTTCGCTCACGGCCCTGGCCGGGATCCGCGAGCTGAAGGACACGTTCGGCTTGCCCGTCCTGGCCTCGCCGTCCCGCAAGTCCTTCATCCGCGCGCTCACCGGCAGGGACATCGCACAGTCGGGGCCGGCGACGCTCGCCTGCGAGGTCTTCGCCGCTTGGCAGGGGGCCGACTACATCCGAACCCACGATGTCGCGGCGGTACGAGACGCGCTCACCGTCTTGGCGGCGATCACTCGCCAAGCCCGCACTGCGCGGCCTTACCCAGAGGGGAGCCGCTGCTGACTCGCCGCCCGGTGGGACGCTGTCTCGTTCAGCCCGGAAGCCCGCGGCTCCGACCGGAGTTCCGGCAGGGGCGGCCGGCGGCTGACCGTCGTGCTAGGTCCTCCACCTAAGATGGTCGCGTGAGCAGCGGCCTGGCGAGAGCCACCTTTACCCGAATGCAGGATGGCACTGCCGAGGAGTACGCCCTTATCTATGCGCGTGAATCGGCCTACAACCACACTCTGCACCTGCGGGTGCTTGACGCGGTGCGGGCGCTGGGAGCGGCAGAGCCGGACCCCGGGTACGCGGTCAGCCGGCTCGCGCATAGCCTGCAGTCCGCGACGCGGGCGGAGCGGGACGGCCGCGCCGTCGACTACGTGGTGGCCGCATTGATCCACGACATTGGCGACGGCCTGGCCCCGTACTCACACGGCAGCTACGCGGCGGCGGTGCTGCGCCCGTTCGTCTCGGAAGAGCTGTGCTGGATCGTCTCCCACCACCCGGTGTTCCAGATGTACTACTACGGTGCCATGACCGGTGACGACGCCAACGCCAGGGAGGCGTACCGAGGGCACCCGTGGTTCGGCGCCACGGTCGAGTTCTGCGAGCGCTACGACGAGAACTGCTTCGACCCCCACTACGACTGGCTGCCCGTGGAGCACTTCGCCCCGGCGGTCGAGGAAGTCTTCTCCCGCGAGCCGGCCTTTCGCTAGCGGTCCAGCGCTGGCATGTGCAGCGGGCGGACTCCCTTCGTCGCCTACCGGACCGTCCCGGCCGCCCGGGGAAGGGGCGTGTGTCCCCGGGCGGTTAATGCGATGGCATCCTGGGCTTTTGAGGTGGCCGGCTTGTACCGGCTCGATCTCGAGCATGCCATGGGCAATACAGCGTCTTGCCGCGTGGCCGAGAAGACCGGCTTTGCCGTAGAGGGCGTGCGCCGTAGTGCATGGCTCCAAGCCGACGGACGGCACGACGTGCATGCGCATGCGCGCCTGCGGTCTTGAAGGATGGGCGCCTACAGCATGCCCGCCGTGCCGATGGATTAGCGCTGATACGCGAATTGGCTACCAGGTGCCGTGGCGGACGACGTCGTCGAACGGGCGGCGGTTGAGCTTGTCGATGGGATGCAGCGGGCGATCGGCGGGGTAGCCAACGCCGATGAGGTAAGCCACGTCCTGATCGTCGGGCACGCCGAGAATCTTGCGGGCCGCCTGCTGGTCGCCGACCGAGGAGTGGCCGGTGCCGATGCCGAGGTCGGCGGCGGTGATCATGATCGCGTAGGTGGCTTGCCCGAGGTCGTAGTAGTCGACCAGGCGGGTGTGGTCGTCGTCGGTCACCGGGACGACCAGCGCGATGGCGGCGGCTGCCCCGGCGATGTGGCCGGCGCCGCGCCAGACGGTGGACAGCGCCTGGAGTTGATCCCGGTCGGTGACGATGATGAATTCCCAGTGCTGCCGGTTGGACGCCGACGGCGCCCGCCAGCCTGCCTCCGCGATCCGGTCCAGGGTCGCGGTCGGCACCGGGTGTTCCTGGTAGGTGCGGACGTTGCGCCGGGCTCGAAGTGCGTCCCAGGTCTCCATAAACGGGCCTCTCCTTCGTGTTGCCTCAAGGTGCGGTATTGCTTGCCAAGCGCGGTTCTACCCGGCGGTGCAGTCCGCCTCACGCGGCAGTGCTACCCCACGGTGCAGTGCTGCCTCAAAGTACGCTGCTGCCTCAAAGTACGCTGCTGCCTCAAAGTACGCTGCTGCCTCAAAGTGCAGTATCGCCCCAAGGGGCAGTGCCGCCCCGAAGCGGTCCCGCCTACCTATGTCTACTTTAACGATAGACATAGTCGAATCTGGGGCATAGGCGGGCGTCCCGTTTGGTTCGGCATAGGTGAGTGCCGAGTCCCGAAGGAGCACGTTCATGACCGCATCAGTCAGCGAGACCGTCCCTGCCGTTGATGACTTCGCCGCGGAGTGGAATGCCTGGCATCGCCGGCAGGAAGCGCGGCTTGCCGACCCGCATGGCTTCCTGGCCATCACCAGCCTGAACTGGCTGAGCGACGAGCCGCGGCGGTTCCCGGACGCGCCGGGGGAGTGGTCCACCGGCCCGGACGGCGTGATCGTTGACCTCGCCGCGGAGGAGGAACTGGTGATCGACGGTTCGCCGGTGCGCGGGCGTTACTCCTTCGGGGTCATTCCCGAGCGCGCCAGTGTGAACGCGGTGTGGGGCGACGCGGTGATCGAGGTCGCCAAGCGCGGCGGGAACGACATCATCCGGCCGCGGCACCCCGATAACCCGCTGCGCACGGCGTTCCACGGCACCCCGGCCTACCAGCCGGACCCCCGATTCGCGGTCACCGGTCGCTACGCCCCGTTCGCCGAGCCGCGGCCGACCGCGGTCGGTTCCGTGGTCGACGGGCTCGAGCACGTCTACGACGCGCCCGGGCAGGTGGAGTTCACCCTGGACGGGCAGGCACTGGCCCTCACCGCCTTCCCCGGGCACGCGGCGGGCACCCTGAGCATCCTGTTCACCGACGCCACCTCCGGCGTGACCACCTACGCGGCCAACCGCACCCTGCAACTGGCAGCGCCCGCCGACGATGGCACCGTGGTGCTGGACTTCAACCGCGCGGCCAACCTGCCGTGCGCCTACACCGACCTCGCCACGTGCCCGCTGCCGCCGGCCGGGAACCGCCTGCCGGTCGCGGTCGAAGCGGGGGAGAAGATCCCGTACGGGCACGCCTGATCCCGCTTCCGGCGACCCTGACCTTTTATGGGTCGCACCGAGAGTCCGCCGCTGCCAAACCTGAATGTGAGCAGGCTGCCGCACGTCTAAGCCTGACAGAGGCGCGCGTCTCGGCGTGCCCTGCCTCCGCTGGCCATAGTCTCCGCTCTCCCGGACATTGCCGTGGCCAGGTCCGGGTAGACGCTGATGACGGTGTCCAGGCCGAGGAGCTCGAACACCCGCCGCGCGGTGGGGTGCCTGATCACTAGCCGCATGTCCGCGCCTGCTGCGACCGCCTGCCGGTAGGCAGCGAAGATAGCGGTCATGCCGCTGCAATCGCAGAAGGTAGTTGCGGTCATGTCAGCGACGACCACGGCTGGCTGCCGGCTGATGACCGCAAGCAGCGTCTCCCGGAGACGGGAGCTGTTCGTCATGTCAATTTCTTCGGGCAGCGTTACCACGACCTGCTCGTCGTGCTGCTGAGCGAGCAGATTCTCTTGAGATGGCACTGCCATCACCTGCCTCAGGCGAGGTCCGAGAGGCGGGGGCTGGGCCGGGGGTCATGAACATTTATTGCTGCCGACGATTGTCGTTGGTTGTGGTCACAGTTTACGCCGTTCCGCCGCACGTTGGGGGGCAGCCGAGCCGGGACTTAATCATCGGCAATGCCGTAATCGCCGGGACACCTACGGGCGCGACGGCACCGCCGTCGCCAAGGAGATCGTCCACGGCATCACGAGCCTGAAGGCCGGCCGGGCAGCCCCCCAGGCCCTGGCCGCGAATTTGCCGATCCCGTGGGTGGATGGATGGCGGGAAGCGCGGTGCCTGTTACGAGCAGATCCATGCCTGGTCGGCTGGTGATCGTTCGCGGAAGTCCGCGCATGGGATTCAGTCGGCAGGAGTGGATGTTCGGGAATGCTGCCCGGTGGTGGGATCGACTCCGGTGGTGACCCATGGGCGGGCGACGCGGGCGATTTCGGCGTCGGAGGCGCGCGCGAACGCGTCGAGTTGCAGGAAGTGCCTGGCGATGATGAGCCCGAGGATGCTGCTGACGGTCAGCGCGGCCCGCAGATCTGCGTCGTCGCCGCTCATGGCGCGGCTCAGGTTGGCGGCTCGCTCGTTGAGGAAGGCGGTCATCTGCGCTGCTGCCTCCGGTGCGGTGAGCATGGACCGGACGAGGGCCTTGGTCTCCGGGGGCAGGGCCGCGAGCCGGACGTCGAGCACGTCGTGCAGGTGGGCCTCGATCTCGCCGGGGCCTGCTTCCCCCAGCTGGATGGCGCTGTTGAAGAGGGCGGCCTTCGACCCGTAGTGCTGCATCACCAGGGACGGGTCGAC
>JBEKEK010000009.1:0-113148 GCA_050013875.1 Trebonia sp.
GGGCAGCAGGGGACTGTGGCTGGTGGACGCGCTGTCGGCGCGGTGGGGCTACGAGCGGGACGGCGGGCTCGCGACGACGTGGTTCGAGCTCGGGCAGGGCTGAGCCCGGATTGACCTGGCGTGTACCTGCGATGGACCTGGCGTTGACGTTGGGAGCCGTCGCCTGTCAGGACTGCGAGTATGTAGGGGTCGCACCTACTTGGCGAATCGCCGAGGCTAGTTGGCGGTACTTGGCGAGTTTTCGGCTAGCTGGCGATCCGGTGGCGTCCGGCGTGCCGAGGGCCGACTCCTGGCCTGGCTCGGGCATGGCGCCGATGGCCGCCGGCGCGGCCGGGTATGGTGATGGGATGTGCTGCTGCGCCATGGAGATCTGGACCGCCGCTTAGCTTGACTCTGTCGGGAATCTCGGCTGGCTGCTTAGCTGACGGCTCGCCAGGAGCGCAGTCGCTTGATGTCGTGCTGGTCGAGGTAGTCCTGGAACGCCGTCGGCGGGCGCCGGGCTGGTTTTTCGCCGGGCTGCAGCGGGCTGAGGCGCTCGATGTTGACCGCGATCGCGGTGAGCACGTGCTGCAGGTGGGCCTTGGGCTGTCCGTGGTAGCGGCAGCGGCGCATGCCGTGGCCGTGGGCGAACTCGTTGACGGTGCCCTCGATGCCGGAGCGGACCGCGTAGCGCTTGTGCCAGGCGGGGTCTTGCTGGTCGGCGCGGTTGCGGACCTGCAGGTCGTAGAGCTCGCGCGGCGGGAAGCCGACGTTGCGGGCTCCGTCGCGGGAGGTGGTGCAGGCACTGCGCACCGGGCAGGGCTGGCACTGGCCGCGGGTGAAGCGGGCGACGATGAGCGGGGCCGCGTCGGGCGAGGAGGTCGGGTAGGGGCCGTGCCAGCCCCTGCTGACCTGGCCTTGCGGGCAGGTGACCTCCTTGCGGTCGTAGTCGATGCGGAAGTCGTCGCGGGCGTAGCCCCGCTGGTCGCGGTGCTGGGCGGTGGGGTTGCCGGGCAGCGGCCCGGTGAGGGTGACCTGGTGGAGGCGGCTCGCCCGCTCCATGTGGACCAGGGAGGTGTAGCCGCCGTCGGCGAGGTGCTCGGCGGGGAGCAGCCCCCGGCGGGCGAGCCGCTCGTGGATTCCGGCCACGGCCGCGGTGTCGGCGCTGGTGGCGGGCATGGTGGCGACGTCGGTGATGACGTTGGGCCCGTCGCCTGCGCAGGTCTCGGTGACGTGGGCGAGGTACCCGGTCCAGCGGGTGACCTGGCCGCGCCGGGAGTAGCGGGCGGCCGGGTCGTAGGGCGAGACGACGCGGGCCGAAGACGGCGGCAGCCCCGCGCCGCCCTCGTCGTCCCGCCAGCGCAGCCGTCCGGCCGGGTCCCAGTGGTAGTTCTGCGCGACGATCTGCCGCAGGGCCTGGACCCGCGGGCCGCGCAGCAGGCCGGGGAAGCCGGCGGCCAGGTGCTCCAGCAGCCGGCGGGCGTCCGCCCCGGCGTCGTTCATCCTGGTCTTGGGCCGGGCCGGGTTCTTGCCCAGGCGGACCGGCCGGCCGTAGCGGCGGCCCCAGTCGTCGTCGGCCAGGCCGTCCAGCGCGCGGGCATCGGTGCGCGCGACCTCCTCCAGCGCGGCGCGGACCGCCTCGGTGACCAGCTCCAGCCGGGTCAGGCCGCGCACGGCGGCCAGGACGTGGGTGGAGTCGGTGCGCTGGGTGGTCCGCTCGCTGACCAGCCCGGCATCCTTCAACCGGGCCAGGGCCAGGTCGAGGAGCCGGTCAGCACGCCCCTCTTCTTCCAGAAGCCGGTCACGGAAGTCGCCGAGCACGCTGTGGTGGAAGCCCGGGTCGTCAAGCTCCAGGCCGAGCGCGTACTTGAAGTCGATCCTGCAGCGCACCGCCTCGGCGGCGTCCCGGTCGGACAGGCCGAGCAGGAACTGCAGCACGCTCACCGTGGCCAGCTGCGCGGGCGAGATCCCCGGGCGGCCGCCCCGGGGATACCAGCCGGCGAAGTCCTCATCCGCCCACAGGCCGTCGAGCCGGTCCCGCACCCACATCGCCGTCGTCCCGGACGGGTTGCTCGCCCGCGCCACCCGCGCGGTCAGCTCCGGAACCTCGACCCCCAGGCGGGGACGGATCGACATCACTCACTCCTCAGGAATCTCACGGGACACGCACGTCCCCGCAAGACTGGCCCAGCACCCTGACAACGTCAGCCAAACGCCAAGATTCCCGACAGAGTCAAGCTTAGCGGCGGTATCGAGGCTGCGGTAGCCGCGGCCTCATTGCCTGCCCCCTGCCGGGGCAGTGCCAGGACATACCGCCGGATCAGTGTCCCGCCGGCAGCCACCGCGTATTCCCGTGCTGCCGGGTTGGATCCCCCCGGAGTGTCTGGAGGCCCTCAAACCTGGAAGGATGAGGGCCCATGGCGGCACAGCGGAAATACCCGGAAGAGCTGCGGGAACGCGCGGTGAAGATGCTTTCCGAGCTCCGGGAGCGTGAAGGCAGGGGCCACGGCGAGCTGGCCCGGGTCGCACGTCAGCTGGATGTTCACCCGGAGGCGCTTCGGTCCTGGGCAAAGCAGGCGGAAATTGACGACGGAATTCGGCCTGGCACCACGAGTGACGAGAAGAAGCGGATCGCGGAACTGGAACGTGTCCATTCACGGGGGGGGGCGTGAATTGATCTCAGTTGATGGCGGGGAGTGGCGGTAGCCAGGGCTTTCCCTCGATGGCGGCGCGGATGGCGTCGAGTGCGGCGGTGCCGTGGGCGGCGGTGTCGAGGTAGCTGCGCAGGCGGCACCAGCGGGCAAGCGTGCCGAGGCTGTGCCAGTACCCGGAAACGGCCTGGTGCCTCTTGGCTGCCTTGGCTCCGCGCTCGCTGACGTTATTAGTCCAGCTCACAGCGAACTGGCGGGTGAACAGGAAGACCTGCTCCTTGTAGTCGCGCAGCCAGCAGCCGAGCGCGTAGCCGGGGTGGTTGCCGGTGTCCCAGTCCCGCAGCCGGTTGTGGATGATCCCGGAGCGCAGAGCGGTGTCGTAGCGTTCACGCAGGTCATCGAGGACTTTCCGGTCCAGGGCGGTGTCTCCCCGTGCGCGGGCGGCCTCGACGGCGGCGTGAGCGCCGCGCAGGACCTCGATGATGTCGCCGGCCCGGTTCTGGACGCCGCCGGGGCCGAGCTTCGTTACCGCCCGGCAGCGGCGGATGACGTGCTGGCGACACTGCTGGATGCCGGCCAGCCGGGACAGCAGGTGCTGGTAGCCCGCGTAGCCGTCGGTGACCAGGTACCCGCCGAAGCCGGGCGGGACCGCGGCGGCGACCGAGCCCTTGCGGCGCGAGGCGATGGCCTGGAAGAACGCCAGCCGCCCGTCCGGGGTCCGGGTGATCAGCACGTGCGGCGACCCGCCCGCCGCCGTCCCGTCCCCCTCTTCTTCCCCGGCTGCCGGGGCGGTCCCGCCCAGGACGTTCACGGGGTCTCGTCGGCGGCCAGCACGTCCTCGGCGGCCAGTGCGGCGAGCATCGCCTGCTCGAACCCGGCCCGCCCGAGCTGCGCGCTCACCCGCGCGGCGGCCTTGTCCACGGAGCCCGCGGACACGGGAACCCCGAGCAGCATGGCGATGACCTGCGCGGCCCGCTGCGGCGGCACGTTCCCGTAGCACGACAGCAGCACCGCGGCCGCGTTCAGCGCCGGCCCGTAGGACACCGAGCCCTGGTGAGCCCCGGCCGGGGGCTCCGCGAAGATGACCGTCCCGCAGCACGGGCACGACAGTCCCGGCAGCGCCCACTCGGTCACCTTCCGGAGGAACTCCACGTCGATGACCTGCGCCCAGCGCGGCTCAACGCTCTCCGCGCCATCCAGTGCCGCCCGGCAGGACCTGCACTCCGACGGCGGCGGCACGTCTTTCCTGTCACCCGGATCCGGATCCCGTTTCAGGCCTTTGCCCTGGTGGCCGGGCTGCCCGCCCCTCTTGCGGTCCTTGCTGCGCTCCCGCTCGGACTGCTGCCGCGCCCGCCTGGCCTCTTTCGCCCCGATCCGCTCCTTCGAGGACGGCGTCCCGGAGTCCGTGCTGTCCATCCCGAGCCGGCGCTCCACCTCGGCCAGCCGCAGTTCCAGCCGCCGTTCCCGCTCCAGCGCTGCCGTCAGCACCGCGACCTGCCCGTCCTTCGCCTCTACGACCGCGCGCAGCCGCGCGTTGGCAGCACGCAGCCCGGCAGCGTCATCCGGCACGGGCTCATCATGCACGCGCCGCAGGCTCCCACACCCGCCGACACCCCGCAAATAGACAAGCGCAAAAGCGGCCAGGCTAGTGCTGTATCAAGCAACGTTCGCCAGGGACGGCTGCCGGCTCACGCGTTCAGCAGGCGCCGGAGCACGGTCAGGTAAGAGGGATCAGCCAGTTTGAGGTCCGCTACCTGAGCCGCTGTGAACCAGCCGATGGCGTCGTGCACGTGCGGCTGCATGTTCGACACTTCACCCCGCCAGCGGCGCGAGGCCCACACGGTGAGATCCAGGCTGCGCTGCGGGTCGACGCGGCGCAGGACAGGGCCGCCGTCAACGCCCTCAAGCTCCGCTCCCAGCTCTTCGGCCACTTCCCGCCGGAGCGCGTCCAGGGTTTTTCACCAGGCTCGACATGCCCGCCGGGGAAGTCCCACACGTCCGGATTCGCCGGCCGCGCCGGCGTCCGGTGGCAAAGCAGCATTTCCCCCGGCCGCAGCAAGATTACGGCCACGATGTGATGGTCCATTATCCGTCAAGTGTCACCCAGACCCAGGGCGAAGGTTGCCAGGCGCGGCGTTCGTGCCGTAGCAGGCTGCCCCGGGCCTTCGCTACAGGCGCTGATCGCCAGGGCAAACGTAGCTTGATGCGACACTAGCTAAAACCCCAAGCAGCCGCCGCCAGCGACTCCTTCAAGCCGAAACCCCGTGAATGGACACCCGGAGCGAGCATCCGAGCCACTATGCAACCTGATCGTCGTCTGACGAGAAGATCCGGCCTAGGTCGCCTCTGAGTTTGCTGGACCGTGAGCCGTGACTTTTGACTTGGATGTCGGTCTACGAGATCCAGGCCTCATGCAGGCGGCTGTACACGCCCCCTCGGCGGATCAATTCTGAGTGTGTTCCACTTTCTTTTATCCGTCCATGCTCCATGACGATTACATTATCGGCTCTTTCGGCGGTTGTTAGGCGGTGCGCGATCGTGATTACTGTCCGTCCCTGGGAGATCGTTTCTAGTGCGCGTACTATGCGCATCTCAGTTGGAGGATCGACGGCTGACGTGGCTTCATCGAGGAGTAGCAGCTGCGGGTCGGCTAGATAGACGCGCGCTAGGGCTAGGAGCTGCTGTTCGCCGGCTGAGAGCGAGGTTCCATGAACGGCAATCTTGGTGTCAAGGCGTGCAGGCAGGGAAGCAAGCCATCCGCTGAGGCCGAGTTCGGTAAATGCGGCGACGATTTGCGTATCCGTGGCGGCCGGGCAGCCGTATAGGACATTGTCGCGCAGCGTGCCGGAGAAAATGAATACATGCTGCGGTACCATGACAGCCTTCCCGCGCCAGGCATCGGGCTTTATTTTCCCGAGAGGGGAATTGTTGGCGAGTATCGCACCGGCGGTAGGTTCCAGCATGCGCACGAGCAGGTTGGCCAGAGTGGTCTTCCCGGATCCTGTGGCACCCACGATGGCCACAGTTGAGCTAGGCGCTATGGAGAAGTTCAGGTTGTTCAGGACGGCTTGGCGTGTTCCCGGATAGCGGAAGTCGACGTGATTTACCTGGAGGGATATCGGCCCTGCCGGGAGGTCGATGCCGGATTCCCCGGGGTCGGAGACCGCGACGGGCCGATTGAGGAGCGCCAAGATCCGCTTCAGCCCCGCGATCGCTACCTGTGCCTGGTTCAGCAGCTCTGTGGCCAGTTGCGCCGGAGAAATGAACAGGGTGATCAGGAAGAGGAATGCTATAACCGTACCGGCGGAAAGGTGATCATGTTTTCCGTACAGGACAGAGAAAACGATGACCGAGATATTCGCGAAGCCGGCTGCGATGTCACCGCTTGAAGAGAAGGCTGCCGTAATGAACTGTGCCTTGACCTGTGATTTCTGGAGGCGGTGGATAGTTTCGGATGTACGGTTCATAAGGTCGTTTTCAATCGCGAATGAGCGTACGGTAGCTGCACCGCGAACTATCTCGTCGAACGAGATAAGCATTTCCGCGGAGTCCGAGCGGACCACGCTGTAGGCCCTGGCTGCCCTGCGCTGGAAGGCCCGAAGGCACAGAAAGGCAGGCAGGAAGCATATCCAGACGAGGATTGCCAATGGCCACGAGTAGGCGAACATAACGCATGTGGCAGCAACCAGCTGCCCGGCATTTATAAAGAGCATCAAACCGCCTAGCTGCACGAAGTTCGATACAGTATCGATATCTCCGCTTACCCTTGATACCAGGGACCCTGTTCCCTCGTCGGCACGGTCGGATGCGGGTAGCTCGTAGACATGCCGGATGGCCCTCAACCGGATCCGCGCTAGCCGATGCTCGCTTATGCTGCACAGGCGGGTGTTGAGAAGGTAGGTAGCGGCAGCCGTTACGAGCACCGCCACGACTGCCCATGCTACATCGCGGTAGATCGCCGACATGTCACTGCCGCGATGGCCTGACAGCCCCAGGTTCACGACTTGCTGCACTGAGACAGGGACGACAATCCTGCCTCCGATTACGAGAACCGAGAGCGCTGCCGTGAACACGATATCTGCTTTCACTCTACCGATAACCCGCGCGACGCCCGTCATCACCCGGTGCCTGCCGTCCGGGCATACGCGGACATGAATTCGCGATAATCTGGCGAGTGAATCAGCAGCTCGCTGTGCGCGCCCCGGGCCTGGATTCTGCCCTGGCTGAGGAAGATGACGCTGTCGGCATGAGAGACGGCTGCCTTGCGGTGCGTCACGATGACTGTCGTACAGGGCAGCCTGGCGCCGCGAAGGCCCGCCAGGACGGCTCCCTCGACCTCTGTGTCAAGGCTGGAGGTGGCATCGTCCAAGATCAGAAGCCTTGGCCGCCGCAGCAGCGCCCGCGCTAGCGCCAACCGTTGGCGCTGCCCCCCCGACAGCGACATCCCGCTCTCGCCAAGTCGGGAGTCGAGCCCGTCGGGCAGGGCTGCTACGAAGGCATCGGCTTGAGCGAGCCTGAGGCACTCCCAGATCTCCTCATCGCGGGTCTCTCGGGCGAGCGCAAGGTTTTCCCGCACTGACCGCTTGAAGAGGAATGTCTGCTGCGGGACGACCGCCAGGTCGCGCGCCAGGCTCCGGCGGTCCAGGCTGCGCAGATCCGTGTCGTCGATCAGCACCGCACCGTCCTGGGGGTGATCAAGGGCCGCGAGAAGATGTACCAGCGTAGACTTCCCTGACCCGGTCGGTCCCACAATAGCTGCTGTCTGGCCCGGCCGGACGCTAAATGAGACCCGGTCGAGCGCGCGGTTGCCGTCCGCGTAGGTGAAGCTGACGTTGCGGACCTCCAGCTGTGCCGCGTGCGTGCTGGAAAGCCAGCTGCGCCCTTCACCCGCGGGCGCCGGCTCATCCGGGGGCACGGGTGCCGACACGACGCCCTGAATCCGCTGCCAGCCGGACACGCTTCGCGGTATGTCGCCGAGCACCCATCCGATGAACCTGACGGGCACGGCCAGGAGCGTAAATAGATAAGACACCTGGACCAGGGCGCCGGGCTGCAAGTTGCCCCGCGCGACCTCACTTGCACCGACGAGCAGCACGAGCAAGAGCCCCATTCGAGGGACGGCGTCCAGCATCGCGTCGAACAGCCCGCGTACCCGGCCGACTCCGGCATTTGCCGCGCGCAGCTCGTCAGCCACCACGGCCAGCCGGCGGATCTCGTCGTCCTCGCGGCCCAGCGTCTTGACGAGCGCAGCGCCTTCGATGCTCTCGTGGGCCATTTCGCTGATCTGGCCGCGCAATTCCTGGACCCGCGACGAGAGGACGCCTACCCGTCGCTGGTAGGCGGCGTTCAGGAGCGCGACGCATGGCAGGACGACCATGCTGACCCAGGCAAGGACTGGGCTGACGGCGAGGATCGACAGGATGCCGCACGTCAGCATGACCAGGGCCGCAAGCGACATCGGCAGGTTCCATAGCGTCCACCAGGTGGCCTCTACGTCAGCCCCGGCGTAAGAAAGAAGGATTCCCGGTGAGCGGTCGCGTATCCACGTGAGCGGCACGGCGAGATAGTGCGCGGCCAGCGCGCGCCTCGTGCGAGCCTGAAGGCGGAACATCATGATCCCGCCCAGAAACCTGCGGCCCACCGTGGAGGCCGCTGTCAGTAGTGCGGTGGCGGCAAGCACGAGCACCACATCTTGAAGCCTGGCAGCTGTTACATTGCCGTAACCTTCGACAAAATCCGGGAGCAAGACGTGGTCCGTTATCCATCCCATGAGACTCGCCGAAACCACGGTCATCGCCCCGGTCAGGACGCTGCATGCCAGCGCACCAATAAGTACTAGCGGTTCATTAACCACCGCGACGCGCAGAATGTAAAATCCTTTTCTGAGTGTTTTTCCTCGCGAGTGCCCATCTTGCACACGGAGATTATTAGCAAGTGCCTTGATCAAAGTCAATAGTCTGCCAGATACTAAGCTGGGCTGTTCTACCGGCAAGCTGGCACGCACCTAACAATAATCATTCACGCCGTCGTTACAGGACTTCTTCGCGGTGCCGCGACGCTCTGAGCCGCCCAGTCCGTGCCGCAGTCGGGTGCCGTCCGCTGACCTCGGTCTGCGCCTCGTCCTGCGACTACGGATAAATTGTGTCCATTCACGGGGACTGCATTCTGGTGCGCCCCCTTGTCCTGCTTTGAGGCGCTGGTGAGCTCGTAGTATCAGTCGCATGCAGCAGTTGCGGGCTGGCCGGTCAGCGATCGTGGCGCCTGGCGGTGGTTACGGGCCTGACGGGCCGTTGCTGATGTATGCCAGGCTCGCGGTGGTGATCTGCCCCGAGCTTTCCGGACAGCGTAATTTTGGCTAATTCACGCTGCGGACTGGCGTTCCAGGAACTCGATTCGGACCTGTTGCGGGGTCCTGTAGTGGAGTCCGGAGTGCCGACGTCTCGAATTGTACCAGAATTCGATGTACCTCGCAATGTCACGATAGGCGCGCTCGCGAGTCGGATACTGGGTGCGGTGGACCAGCTCGTTCTTCAGTGCGGCGTTGAACGATTCGGCCATCGCGTTATCATAGCAGATCCCCGTGCGCCCGACGGACTGCCTAAGGTTATATCTCTTCAGTGTCTTCGCGAACTCGCTCGACGTGTAGTTGCTGCCGCGGTCGGAATGGAAGATGGCCTCGCCTGCGAGATCGTGATTGCGGGCGGCCATCTCGATCGCCTGCGAGATGAGCGGCGTCTTGTAATTGTCGCCCATCGCCCAGCCGACCAGTTCCTTCGTGTGGCAGTCGATGACC
Organism: Trebonia sp.; assembly: GCA_050013875.1. Lineage (GTDB taxonomy): Bacteria > Actinomycetota > Actinomycetes > Streptosporangiales > Streptosporangiaceae > Trebonia. Next base: position 9,424 of record JBEKEK010000009.1, read on the forward strand.
GTCGCGAGGTAAAGCCAGCCCTGCCACGTGGGAATGTAAGTAATATCACCGACCATTTTCACGCCTGGCGCCTCCGCGGTGAAGTCGCGGTTCACGAGGTCGGGGATGTCGTGCTCCTGGCCATCGCCCTCGGTCAGGCTGAACCGCCACGGCTTCGGCTGGCACGGAACCAGGCCCAGCTCGCGCATGACCGAGCGGACGAGCTCCGGCCCGCACGGCACGCCCCAGGCCGCGAGGTCCGCGTGGACGCGCCGGTAGCCGTACGTCTCACTCGAGTCGTCGAATGACTTCTGAATGTAGAGCGCGAGCTCCCCGCGCCTTTTCGCCGTGGCCGATTCCGGGGCATTCCGCCATTCGTAGAACCAGGAGCGGGAAACCTCCATCCAGTCGCACATCTTCACGATCGACGGCACGTGCTCGTCGTCGGATTCCAGGTAAATCGCATACTCGGCGTCGATGAACTCGAACTTGTCGGTTACCGGTGCTCGCTGGCAAAGTATGCGGGTCGGGTGGCCCGGGGCATCTCAGCCCCGGGCTCCCGCAGAATCCCGGCGTGACACTCTCGCGTCACCGGGCTCTTCTCGTCCTTCTCACCAGAAACCGTGAATCCACTGCCAGTGCGCGAAGAGCGTAGGGTACTGCAAGGTAACTCGTTTCCACGCCTCGTGCGCCTTTGCAAATGTTCTAAGCCGCCGGTACTTCTTCCGAATCCACCGCACCAGGTAACCGCTGATGCGGTAGAGAAGCGGATACAGCTCGGTCTTGTAGAAAGCACCGTAGTACTGCATCCAGCCCCGGATCACAGGATTGACCGCATGGGCGATCTCATCCATTGTGTGGCCGGTGAGCGTGTGGAGCCGCCAGGACTTCACCTCGCCGACCTGCTCCATCCGCCGGCGCACCCTGTCCAGCACGAACCTGGCCTGGGCCAGCGACTTGCAGTGCACGACAGCGTCGTCGGCATAGCGCTCAAAAGGACAGACCGGGAATTCCCGGGCCATCCACAAGTCGAGCGCGTAATGCATGAACAGGTTAGCGAGTACGGGACTGACCGCAGATCCCTGGGGGGTTCCGCGGTCCCTTTCCGCCAGCGTTCCATCGGGCATCCTGATTGGAGCGGCAAGCCACCGCTTCACGTAGAGGATTACCCAGGGCAAGGCGGTATTGGCCTCGACGGCCGCGATGATGCGGTCCCAGGGAACGGTGTCGAAGAACTTCCGCACGTCCAGGTCAATAACCCAGTCGTACTTCCAGCACCTTTCCCGGCATTTTCCCACGGCGTCCAGCGCGCCCCGCCGTGGCCGGTACCCGTAAGAGTCCGGATGGAATTTAGGTTCCACCACTGCCTCTATGCGGGCCGCGACCACGGTCTGCGCTATCCGGTCGCCGATGGTGGGAATGCCGAGCATCCTGGTCCCCGCGCCATGCGCCTTCGGGATCTCAACCGCCTTTACCGGGGGCGGGAAATAAGATCCCGACGACATCCGGTTCCAGATCTTGTAGAGGTTTCCCTTCAAATCGGACTCGAATTCCGCCAGGTCGACTCCGTCGACCCCGGCAGCGCCCTTGTTGGCCGCCACCTTCTGATATGCCTGCCACACCTCCTGCTTGGAAATATCGAACGGCTTTGCTGGTGATACCTGCTCGCCCACCTGATTCCTCCCAGCCACGCTGGTTGACCCTGCAAACGAACCACGGACAAGCCAGTCCCTTCGCTCCGCCCCCACCGCATCAAGCAGGAGTTTCACCGCTACTACGGACTGGTCCGCCTGCGCGCCCACGCGACGGTACTCAATTCCTCGCGTTTCAGACGCTTGGAACTCTCCCTCTCGCCGCCCTTTCCCGGGCGGCAGTATCGGGGCGCGCCATCCCACGTTCCGCACGAAAGCCGCAGTCCAGGCTCGCGCCACCTCTGCGCCGGGCACCACCTGGCCAGCAATCCGGGCAACCGCCAGGCTCAATCCCGGGCCAAGCTGTAACACCCGGTTCCGATGCCACTTCTCTAAATAACGACGCTATCAAACGGTGAATCCCTCACGGGACTTTCAATGCAACGCCTTCCTGGACCCCACCTGACGCATCACGTGCGCCTTTTCCCTCATCGCTCACCACGACGGTCTTCGGCCAACGCAGCAGAGGGCGGTTTGAAGCCTCCCCCCGAAGGGCGGCTCCGAGAGGCCGACAATCTCTCATCTCTCGTACAGCACCGCTTTCAGCTACCTATTGCATCAGGCAGCCTCCAGCGTTCGTGGCACACCGGCTTTTTTCAGGAAATCGTTCTCCATCTTGAGTTCCCGGATTTCCCGCTCGGTCTCGCGCAGTCGCACGCGCTCGCTGACGGTAATGGGCGGCTCTTCGCCGGCATGCTCGCGGCGGTATACGCTCACCCAGTTACCGAGCGTTCCCTCATTTATTCCGAGCTCCTTGGCTACCCTGGCGATCGGGCGCGAAGTCTCGATCACCATTTTCACGGCCTCGTCCTTGAATTTCGGACGAGAAGCTCTTTTTAATTCGCGGCAAAGTCCCCTACCTTCCGGACGGTCATCCTAGCGGATGGACTGTCCGGGAAGTTCGGGGCACCTCAGTGGAGCGGCGGGGCGGGCTTGTGCGCCCGATTGTGTGGGAGCTGCCGCGGGGCTCGGATTTCAGCCGGCAGCGCCTGCGGGTGGCGTCCCAGGTCGAGTCGGCGGTCGAAGAGCTGACGGCGGCCGCGGGGGCCGCGCCGGTGGTCATCGGGAAGTCGCTGGGGTCGCTGGCCGCCCCGGTGGCGGCTGATCGCGGCCTGGCGGCGGTGTGGTTCACGCCACTGCTGACCGATGAGCCGACCGTGGCGGCGCTGCGGCGCGCGACGGGCCCGTGCCTGCTGGTCGGCGGCACCGCTGACCGGTTCTGGGACGGGCAGGCCGCCCGCTCCCTGCCCGCTGAAGTCGTCGAGGTCGACGGCGCCGATCACGGGATGTTCGTGCCGGGCGGGCTGGCCGCCTCGGCTGCCGTGCTAGGGCAGGTCATCACGGCCGTCGAGGACTTCCTCGGCCGCGTCTGGCCGTAGCGCCGTCCTTGAATCGCCCGCTCGCCCGGTCCGCGCCGTCTAAGGCTGAATAGCTGCGAGTTTCAGGTCCGCCGGTGCAGGGCCGTCGCGAAACTCGGCCCCGGCGGTCTCCAGTCCTGGGCCGAGGACGTCATCACGGTCCTGCGCGACGCGCACAAGGCGGTGGAACAGGCCCGCGCCCGCGGCGGCACCGCCCTGGACCCGCAGCTCCTCACAGGCCTGCGGGAACGCTACAACCAGGCCGTTTCCACCGGGATCATCCACAACCGGCTCAGAGACTGGCACGACGGCAATCACCCCGGCTATGCCCCCGGGACCTGGCTGCGCGAGTACAGGGAACAGGTCTGGCTGTTCACCCGCGACTTCGCGGTCCCGTGGACGAACAATGTCTCAGAACGCGGGGCAAAAGCCGCCAAGCGGCACCAGGCCGTCTCCGGCTACTGGCGCACCCTGCGCACCCTCGCCCGCTGGTGCCGGATAAGAAGCTACCTCGACTCCGCCGCCGCCCACGGCATCACCGCCATCGACGCCATCCGCGCCGCCATCGAGGGAAACCCCTGGCTACCGCCACTGCCCGCAATCGCTTAACGCCAACTCACGGAACCCCGTGAATGGACACCGCGCATGACCAGCACAGACGATGAAAGCCCTACTCACGCTTATGTAGCACTAGAACGATTGAATCCTGGCACGGTACGGGCTTACGTGGGGATCGGGACGAATCATTCCCGAGCCTTCGAGCCGCGCGCAGAGCCGGTTGGTCAGCTGCTAAGGAACGCCTTCGCAACATTCGGGACTGCCGGGCAATTCTCGACAAGGCGAGATGCTGAACTCGCAGAAGCGCTGGCCATTCAATCGCTGATCAAAGCGGGAATAGAGGTGTCAACGGCCAAGTGCGTGTCGCCGCTGATGGCCATGAAAGTCCCCGCTCCTCGGCTATTTCTGCCTGGTTTTCGCTGGGACGGAACCTCCCTTGGCCCGGGCCTGGCGCATGCGGAACGACTCTCCTTCGGTGACCACGACGACGGCGTGGTGCAGGAGGCGGTCGAGCAGGCTGACGGCGGTGGTGTGCTCGGGCAGGAAGCGTCCCCACTGGTCGAACGGCCAGTGGGATGCGATCCCGAGTGACCTCCTTTCGTATGCGGCCGCGACGAACCGGAACAGGAGCTGGGCTCCGGTGTCGTCGAGCGGGGCGAAGCCGATCTCGTCGATCAGGACGAGGTCGGCTTTGAGGATGGCCTCGATGACGCGGCCGACGGAGTTGTCGGCCAGGCCGCGGTAGAGGGCCTCGACGAGGTCGGCGGCGGTGAAGTAGCGGACCTTGTGCCCGGCCTCGACGGCGGCGACGCCGAACGCGACGAGGCTGTGGGACTTGCCGGTCCCGGCCGGGCCGACGGCGCAGTAGTTCTCCGCGGCCCGGATCCACTCCAGCGAGGCAAGGTAGTCGAAGGTGGGCTGCGGGATCGACGACGCCGCGACGTCGAACTCGGCGATGGTCTTGACGACGGGGAACGCGGCGGCCTTCATCCGGGCGCGGGCGTTGGACTCGTCGCGGGCGGCCAGCTCGGCGTCGAGCAGGGTGCGCAGGAATTCCTCCGGGGACCAGCGCTGGGTCTTGGCGGTGGTCATCAGCTCGGGGGCGAGGCGGCGCATGGCGGCGAGCTTGAGCCGGCGCAGCCCGGCGTCCAGGTCGGCGGCGAGCGCGGGTGCCGTGGCGGCGGTCACCGCTCCTCCTGGGCCAGGAGGCAGGCCCGCAGTTCCCGTTCGGCGGCGTCGAGGCCGGCGATGAGGCGGGAAGCGCCGCCGCGGCCGAGTATCGCGGCGAGCTGGTCGATGTCGGCCGTGGTCAGCTCCCGCTGCAGGCTGCGGGCGTGCAGTGCCCTGATGACGGCCTCGCTGGCCGCGAGCAGCCGGCAGGCCTCGGCGGCCAGGTCAGCGGGGACAGCGCAGGAGGCGGCGCTCACGATGCGCTCCCGTCCCGGCCGGCGACCCGGTAGTCCGACAGCGGCCGGACCGGGACCCGGGGCAGCTCGATGACCAGGGCGTTCCCGGCGGCCCGGGGCCAGGGGACGCCGGCCCCGGCCGCGAGGATCGAGCGGACGTCCTCGGCGCGCCAGCGGCGGAACGCCACCGCCCGCTCCAGCGCGGCCGTCAGCGCCTCGTCGCCGTGGGCGGCGCGCAGCGCCGCCAGCTCGGCCAGGTCGCCGGCGAGCCGCGTGTTGCCCGAGGCGGCCGACCCCGCGATGAACCGCTCCGCGACGGGGCCGAGCGCCGCGATCGCCTTCTCGTCCGGGGTCTTCGGCCGGACAGCCCGGCGCGGGGCGGGCCTGGGGCCGCCGTAGTGCTCGTCGAGGACCGAGGCCTCGCCCGGCGCGACCGGCGCGTGCTCGGCCAGCACCTCCCCGGTCGCGGGGTCGGTGACCAGCAGCCGCCCGCCGGACTCGGCGACCGCGACCCGCGCGCCGATCAGCCGGGTCGGCACCGAGTAGCGGGCCGACCCGAACCGGACGCACGAGAGCCGGTCGACCTTCCGGGACGCGCCGGGGCCCCCGGTCGCGGGGCGCAGCGACGGCAGCGGCCCGAGCAGTTCCCTTTCCTTCTCCAGGCGCTCCGCCGGGACCGCGCAGGTCTCCGAGTGGACGGCCGCGTTCACCTCGGCGCACCAGGGAACCGCGGCGGCGTTCGCCGCCGCGGCGTCCGCGAACGGGCCCTGGCCGATCATCAGGTCCCGCTTCGCGTAGCCGACCAGGTTCTCCACGATGCCCTTGGACTGCGGGTCTGCCGCCTCGCACCAGTCGGGCCGGAACCCGTAATGCGCCGCGAAGCGCACGTACTCGGCCGTCGGCACGACCCTGTTCGCGACCACGCCGCCCTTCAGGCAGCCCATCCGGTCCGCCAGCACGACACGGGGGACACCACCGAGCTCCTCGAAGCACTCCGCGAGGAACCGCATCGTCGTGGCAGCCTTCTCGTCGGCCGCGAACCGCACGAACCGGACCCGCGACCACGCCAGCACCGCGCAGAACACATGCAGGGCCCCGATGCTGCCCCAGTCGACCGCCAGCACCTCGCCCGGCGCCCACACCGCCGGCCGCCGGCCCCGGTGGTGATCGCGCCGCCACTCAGCCTTCGCCTCCGCGACCAGCCGCCGGAAGTTCCGCGGCGACCCCTCGTAGCCGGCCGCCCGCGCTGCCGGCAGCAGCCGCTTGGCCGAGATCCGCCCCTTCGTCGCCGCTACCCGCTCCGCGACCAGGCCAGCGACCGAGTCATAGTTCCGCTCCCGCGGCTTCCTCTCCGCCCGCGTCCCCCCGGACGCCGCCCGCTCCACTACCCTCTTAACCGTCTTGTGCGTGGTCCCGCACATCGCGGCGGCACCCCGGAACGTGCCCACCTGACGGTAGGCAGCGATGATGTCCATTTCTTCCCCCGAAGACTTCATGACCTGGCGAGACTCCCCGGACCGAGACCAGTGAACGACTAGACACCGTCACGATCTCGGTTCGGGGGCCTTACAGACTGACGACACGACGAGCGAGGAGCGGGGACTTCTAACTGGCCAAAACCGGGGACCTCAACCTGTCCACCTGCGGATACTTTTCCACGGCCACGGACAAGAGGTCGGCAACAAATAGAAGACGGTCTCGCCATCAGGCATACACCCACTACTCGATCGTAAGCAAGGGATCGTGGCCTACTCGAAGCTGCGACGCACATTCGTTGTGAAAGTTGGCGCCGATAAAATCGGCGAGGGAATCGAAGAACGTCAAGGGGCCGTGGGGTTCGATCCCGTTAAGGTATCGATACGCTGCGATCGAATCTGGGACCTCGGTAGAGCAGTGCGCGATGTCTACCGCAGGAAGTCGGCGCGCTGCTCAACCAGGCGGGCATCGCGGTCCGCGCGGGTCACCACTGCGCGCAGCCGATCCTGCGCCGCTTCGGTGCGGAAGAGACCGTCCGCGCCGCTCTGGCCATGTACAACACCCACGCGGAGATCGACACCTGACCGCGCTCCTGGTCCGGTTGGCGCGACGGGCGGGGGCAGCCCATGGCCCACCCGACTTCTGACGGCGACCAGCCGCGGGCCGCCGGGGCAGAGCAGCATGTCAGCGGGCGAGGCCGCTCCCGGTCCGTTCGATGTCAAAGTCACGAGATCGGGAAAGCGAGCGCGTGCCCGCTGAGATCTGGCTCGGGCCGTCGGGGAATGGAGAGCAGGCTGCGCAGCGTCCGCCGGGCCCCGGCTTCCCGCTGGATCACCGTGGCGCTCACGGCCAGTTGCGGCAGCACCTCGCCGGCCAGACGGGGAAGGTCGGCGGAAGCGGCCCGCAGGATGACCCCGTCGACGTACGTGGTCGCCGCGAGCGCGGCGACGACATCGGCCGCTTCAGTCACTGCCGCGCGCACGCGCACGTGGACCTGCGCAGGCCGGCCGGCGGCGGCACTCGCCGTCAGGAGCGACGTCAGGCGGGCTGACTCCAGCCGGGCCAGGTCGTCCTGGTCGACCAGCACGACGTCGGCGACGGAGACAGCGGTTTCGATCTCGTCGTCGATCGCCGGGCCCGCGGGGGAGACGCGCCAGAACACGACGGACTCCCCCTGGGGCGTCGTGGGCACGTTGAGGGGGCCCTTCGTGCTGAACGCCCCGACATGGTCGGCGTAGCGGACCTGCGCTGACCGGGCGACGGCCGGATCGGCGTCGAGGGACTCGACGGGCCACGTCCGCCAGAGCTTCCGGATCGCGCTGACGGCGTCCGCGAGCCGCGCTGCCGTCAGGTCCCCGGGCGCCCAGGCGCTGGACTCGCCGATGCCGAGGTCCAGTGCGCGGTCCCGGCGCAGGGTCAGCAGGCCCGCGCGGCCCCCGCTGATGTGATCGAGCGACGCAACCCGGCGGGCCACGTTATAGGGATGGTCGCGCTGCGGAGACGCCGCGACGACGATTCCGATCCCGCCGGTGCGCCGCGCGAGCAGGGTGCCGACGACCGTGGGGCTCGGTGACGGCAAGGCGCCTTCCTCCTCCCGGCCGGCCCCGATGACGACATACGACGCGCCGGAGGCGTCGAGCAAACCAGGCAGCTCGCCCAGCCTGTCGCTCAGCAGGGCGGCCAGGTCGGCGCGGGGGACTTCGACCCCGACGTGGAGCGTCACGTGCTCACCTCGATTTCACCTGCGCTAACCGGACTGCGATTTGAGAGCTAACCGGGAGGATAGGCGCGCGTCGCGCCTCATCCGACTGGGGCCAGCTACCGGAACCGTGTAGCAGAACTACGCGGGTCGGGCCGCAGCGGGGCTTTACATTTCAGACTAAGTCTGTCGGGATAATAGACATCTTCCCTCCGTGAATGTAATCTAAGGGCTATGGCTTCGAGTGACGTGGGTGCGGGGTGCCGGATCGGTCTGATACGAGTCAGCCTGGTCTGCTGTCAGGGGACCCCAGCTCCGCACCGTCAGCTCGCCGCCTTCTGAATAGAGGATTTTCGATGTCCCCCAATGCCCGTATCCTCGACGGTGCGTCAGCCGTCCGCACCTGGCGCGCGACGGAGGCCTCGTTATGCTGAACCTCCGGCGCATGCTGCTGCTGCGCGACCTGGCTGATCTCGGGACGGTGACGGCGGTCGCCGAGCGGCGCAACGTCACCGCTTCGGCGGTCTCTCAGCAGCTGCGGGTGCTGGAGGCGGAAACCGGGACGATCCTGTTCCAGCAAGACGGCCGCACACTCGGGCTCACCCGGGCCGGCGACATTCTGGTCGGGCACGTGCGCCGCGTCCTCGCGGCCATCGACGAAGCCGAGAGCGCCGTGGCGGCCGCCCGGCAGGGCGTCGCCGGTCATGTCTCGATCGCGTCGTTCAACATGGGCATCCCCATGCTTGTCGCCCCCGCCGTTGAGCGGCTTGGCCAGCGCGTGCCGCACCTTGAGCTGGAGGTCCAGCAGACGTCGTCCGATGCGGCCCTGCGTCTGCTGCGGCAGGGGGAGGTCGACGTGGCCATCATCCTCTCGTACGAGTTCCAGCAGCGGCCCTCGCTGGGCGGAACGATGGAGGAGAAACTGCTCGACGAGCCGGTCGTGCTCCTCGCTCCCGCGGAGTTGCACCTGCGGGTCAGGAAGCATGGGTTCGCCGCCCTGGCCGATCAGCCCTGGGTCACCGGGCCGCCGGCTACCGGCCTCGCCATCGCCCTGGAACGAGCCGCCGACGACGCCGGCTTCACGCCCAGGGTGAAGCACCGGGTCGAAGGCGCCCAGAACATCTGCCGCCTCGCGACCACCGAGATGGCGGTCGCGCTCGTGCCGCGGCTGGCGGTCCCAGTGCAGCACGAAGGCCTCATCGTGGACAGCGTCGACCTGGGGGTGCGCACGATCAGCGCGGTCGTCCGCGAGGGCCGCCGGCGCGATCCCAACATCAGGCAGGTGATCCGCGAACTGCACGCCATCGTCGTGGACAGCAGCCGCGAGACGCTCGAAGTCGCGGTCTGAGCGGCTAACCCGAGTCTGCTGGCTGGGCCGGAAGTCGGTCGAGCGGGATCAACGACGCGGACCCGCTCAGGCGCCGTAGAACGGCCGCCCGGACACGGACTCCGACGACCGGCCGTCGACGCCCTTGGGTACGTCGCCCTCGAGCGTGACCCGGTACAGGACCCGGTCGTGGCCCAGGTGGCCGGCGTCGGGGATGGCCAGGTGCGCGGTCGCGCGGTTGTCCCAGAACGCCACGCTGCCCGGGGCCCAGCGGAACCGGGTCGTGTACTCGGTGCGGGTGGCCTCTTCCCACAGCAGCTGGAGGATCCGCTCGCTCTGGGTCTGCGAGTAGCCCCGCAGCTGGCGGGCGCCGCTGGTGAAGCCCGGGCTGACGAACAGCGCGCGCTCGCCGGTCTCGGGGTGGACCCGGACGACGGGATGCCAGGAGACCAGGGCCGCCTCCCGGATCTTGCGCTCACGCTGGCTGCCGGCCGCGGCCCCGCGCAGGCTGAACTCATGGCGGGCGTCGAGGGTGTCGGCGAAGCTGCGCAGGTCCGCCGGCAGGTTCTCGTAGGCGGCGACGAGGTTCGTCCACGCCGTGTCGCCGCCGTAGGGCGGCAGGATGTCCGAGCGCAGGATCGAGGCCGCCGGCGGGTTGATCAGCGCCGTGACGTCGGTGTGCCAGGAGTTGTCGTAGGAGGTGCGCTTGCGGCCTTGCAGCGCCTCGTAGCGGCGGCTGTCGATTGGGAGGATCTCGGGGAAACCGTCGGGCGGATTCTCCTCGTGCGGGTGCGCGGGCGTTACTTTGCCGAACAGGCGGGCGAAGGCTATCTGCTCGGCGTGCCCGATCTGCTGGTCGCGGAAGAAAATGACTTTGTACTTAAGCAGGGCGGCCCGGATATCGGCGACGACGGTCGGCTCGAGGGGACCGCGCAGGTCGACGCCGGAGATCTCGGCGCCGGTGTAGCCCGCCGTGGGGGAGACGCCGATAATAGCGGTCGACTGGGTAATAGCCATTATAATTCTCCTTTGAAGCCGGGTGAAAGAACGCGGTGCTTTCACCATTGATAGTGATTGACAGCGCAGCTCAGAAAAATCCCCTGCTTCTACTGAGATAGTTAAGTCTCACTACAGAACGGTGAGTCCCCGATGCTCGAGTGCGGCGCGGAGCTTGTCCCGGCCTGCCATCGACTGCGGGCCGGCGAGGCGCTTGAGCACCCGGTCGATCCATCCTCCGGGCAGGCCGTGGCGCCGGTTGTACTCCGCCAGGCGCACGTCGTAACCAGGGATGTGGGCGTCCGCCGCCGCCGCTTCGTACTGTTCGCGGTGGAGCACGGCCGCCTGCGGCAGCCGCGGCTTCACCCCGGCGTTCTCGGTCGGATCCGGTTGCCCGACCGCGAGGCCGAATGCGGCTACCGTGTGCCGAGGCAGGCCCAGTTCGGCGGCGATCTCGTCGGGGCGGTTCCTGACCGCCCCGACGAAGACGCTGCCCAGGCCGAGGGACTCGGCGGCGACCACGGCGTTCTGCGCCGCCAGGGCCGCGTCGATGAACCCGATGATCGTGGTCTCCAGGTAGTCGGTCGCGTTCAGCGGCACGTCCGCGCGCCCCGCCATCCGGCGGGCCCGCCCGAGGTCGGCGATCCACACCAGGAACAGTGGGGCCTGGTCGATGAAGGCCTGGTTTCCCGCTAGCTGAGCGAGCCTTGCCTTACGGACCGTGTCTCGCACCGCGATAACGCTCCAGGGCTGGAGGTTGGACGAGGTGGGAGCGGACTGCGCAGCCGCCACCAGGGCGGTGAGCTCGTCGTCGGTGACGTCTCGCTGGCCGAACTTGCGGACGGACCGGTGCGACAGCTGCAGGTCAAGCACGGCGTTGCTGACCCGCAGGGTCGCGTCGCGGTCGCCATAGCGCTCCGCTGCCGTCACTGCTACGCCGTTCCGCCGGGCTCGGCCGGGGCGGTGACCGGTCCGGCCGCCGACGGTTTGCCGCGGTAGTAGCCGGGGAGTGGGGCGGTCCCGTTGACCAGGTACTCGCCCACGATCCGCGGTTTGTAGATCAGCGGATTGTGCGAGGCCAGGGTGCGCGCGTTGCGCCAGTGCCGGTCCAAGTGGACCGAGTTCAGCGTCGCCGATGACCCGCCGGCGTTAAACGCGGTCGTCGCCGCGTCGAGCACGGCCTCGATCACCGCGACCTGCGCCGCCGAGGTGTCCTGGTAGGCCAGGGTGTAGTCGGCTTCGGCCCCGCTGCGGTGCGCGTCCTCCAGCCGACGCGCCGCGTGCCGGGTCAGCGCGTCCGCCGTCAGCCGCCGTACCTGCAGCGTGCCGACGACACCCAGCACCTCCGGGTCTTGGCTGGCGGTGCGCGTCAGCGCGTGCAGGCTGGTGCGGGTGCGCCCCCGGACGACCGTGACCGTCTCCGCGACGATGCTGCGCGCGATGCCCGCCAGGTTCGCGAGATGGACGAGCTGGACAAAGGAGTCGAGCCCGCGCAGGGACTCCTTGTAGCGGCCGACGTCTCCCAGGTCCTCGACCGGCACCGCGTCGAACAAGGTGGTGCCGCTGCCGGTCTGCCGCTGGCCGATGCCGTCCCAGTCGTCGACGTGGGTGACGCCGGGGTGCCGGGCCGGGATGACGACGAAGCCCCGGTGGCCGGCCTCGTCGATGACCGCGGCCCGGATGAAGTCGGCGAACCGCGAGCCGGTGGAGTAGAACTTCGTGCCCGAGACCAGGCGCCGCCCGTCGGCGCCAGCGCGGACGCGCGTGGTGATCGCGCCCCAGCCGGAGGAGTCCGCGTCGGGTGCGGCCGCGACCGAAGCTGACGGCTCGGACTGGGCGTTGCCGAAGATGGCGCCGTCGCCGATCACCCCCAGCCACTTCGCGCGCACCTGGTCGTCCACCTCGGCCCGCAGGATCTCGGTGGTGGTGAAGTGCCCCCGCCAGATCTGCGGAATGTTCGAGTCAGCCTGCCCGGCCTCGGCGAGGAACTCGACGAGGGTCGGCAGATCGACGTCGAACCCGCCGTACTCGCGCGGGACCCGCAGGCGGCCGAAGCCGGCGTCGGCCAGCGCCCGGACCAGCTCATCGGGGTGCTCGCCGCTCAGGTCGCGCTCGGGGGCTCCCTCGGCGAACTCGGCCATGATGGCCCGGATGCGGGTCCGCGCCTCGTCGAAGGACGCGGGCGGCTCAGGGCGCCGGGTCGGGCTCGCCGGCGGGGCGTCAGCGGCATCGGACAGTGCAGGCATGACGGAAGAGCCCCTTTCTGGTCAAGCACTAACAGGCTCAAGGGTGGCCATCCCGGGCGGGTCGAACAACGCAGGTCAGCTACACCTTTCCTGTAGCGAAAGTCCGCGGACCGGGGGCGGCGACGGGTCGGTGCCTGCCAGGGCGACGTTTAACCAGGGCTGAACGATTCCGGTAGCCAGACGCCGTTGTCGACGCCCGGCGTCACGATCGATGCTGGTCAGAGGAAGGTTGCGTCACGCGGAGGGAGTACTGAGCAAATGAGCGGCCGGCAGCTCCACCTGGGCCTGAACGCCCCGACCGGCGTCCGCGGGTCTGGATGGCGTCGGCCGGGCGTCGACCCCGTGGGCGCGGCGAACGTCGAATACTACGTGGGGCTCGCGCAGACGGCCGAACGCGGGCTGTTCGACGCCTTCTTCATCAACGACCAGCCCGTCCTGCACCCCGGATGGGAGACCTCGCCGGCGCCGCTGCGACTCGAGCCGCTGATCGCCCTGGCCTCGGTGGCCCAGCAGACCGATCGGATTGGCCTCGTCGGAACGCTGTCGACCACCTTCAACCACCCCTACAACCTGGCCCGGGCGGTCGGCAGCCTGGACCGCGCCTCGCACGGCCGGGCCGGCTGGAACATCGTCACCAGCTACAACCCCCAGATCGCGGCCGGCTTCGGCGAGCAGGAGACGCTGCCGAAGGAGGAACGCTACGCCCGGGCCCGGGAGTTCGTCGAGGTGGTGATCAAGCTGTGGCAGACCTGGGCCCCGGACGCGATCGTGGCCGACAAGCAGTCGGGACGGTTCGCCGACCCGGACAAGGTGCCGGCGGCCTGGCCGTGCCGCCGTCCGAGCAGGGCCTGCCGGTGCTCTTCCAGGCGGGGGCCTCGGGCGGCGGCCTGGACCTGGCGGCCCGCTACGCCGACGCCGCCTTTGTCTCGGCGCCCGCCCTCGACGTGGCCGTGGACTACCGGCGGCGCCTCGACGCCGCCTCCGCCGCACGGCCAGCAGGCCGCCCGCCGGTGCTGTCCCTGCCCGGTGCGACGCTGGTGCTGGCCTCGACGGACGGAGAGGCCCAGGCCCGGTGGGAGGAGAGCCTGGAAGCGGACGGCACCGAGGCCAGCCTCGCGCACCTGTCGGCCCGCCTGGGGCTGCCGGCGAACGTACTCGACCTCGACGCGCCGGTCCCGCTTGAGCTCGTCGACGTCGAGCGCCGCAAGCGCGAGGACTCAGAAGGCTTCGTGGGCTCGATCGTGGCGGTCGCCCGGTCGGGACGGACCGTCCGCGAGATCCTGCGCGACGGCGTCGGGCACCTGCAGGTCGTCGGCTCGCCGAAAACGGTGGCCGACCTGTTCGAGCGGTGGTTCGCGGCCGGCGTGGCCGACGGCTTCACCCTCATGTTCGACGTCATCGACGACGGCCTGCCGTTGTTCGTCGCGGAGGCTGTCCCGATCCTCCAGGAGCGCGGCCTGTTCCGGCGAGCGTACACGGGCACGACGCTGCGCGAGCACCTCGATCTGCCCCTCCCGCGCTGGTAGTCAACCGAGCAAGGACACCGACATGAGCTACCTCTGGTACATCCCCAACCAGGTCGAGTCCGGCCATCGCGGCGACGAGACGACCGACGGCTGGGGTACTCTCGGCTTCTCGGTCGACCTGGCCCGCACGGCGGAGGAGCACGGCTGGGAAGGTGCCCTGCTGGGCACCGGGTGGGGCCGCCCCGACACCTTCACCCTCGGTGCGGCACTGGTGTCGCTTACCACGGCCTTCAAGCCGCTGATCGCCGTGCGCCCGGGGTACTGGCAGCCAGCCCACTTCGCGAGCGCCGCGGCCACCCTCGATCACCTGAGCGGAGGGCGTGTGCTGGTCAACGTCGTCAGCGGCCTCGACAACCTGGCGGCCTACGGTGATCGCACCACCAACCCCGTCAACCGCTATGACCGAACGCGGGAGTTCATCGAGTTGGTCCGCCGCTTGTGGGCCGAGGAGAACGTCACCTACCGCGGCGAGCACTTTTCTGTCGAGGGCTCCACCGTGGTCCCCCGCCCGGACGGGTTCCCAGATCGCCACCCCACCTTGTACTTCGGCGGCGCATCGGCGCCGGCCGAGCGCGTGGCGGCAGCCGAGGCCGACGTGCAGCTGTTCTGGGGTGAGCCGCTGGAGGGCCTGGCCCAGCGCATCGAGCGCCTCAAGAAGCTGGAGGCGCAGGTCGGGCGCCGCCACCCGCCGCTGGAGTTCGGCCTGCGCATCACCACGCTGATCCGCGACACCTCCGCCGAGGCGTGGCGCGACGCCGAGGCGAAGGTCGCGCAGATGGCCGCGAAGGCCGGCGGCCGGGCCTGGGCCGGCAACCGCAAGACCGCCATCGGGCAGCAGCGCCTGTTCGACCTCGCCGAACGCGGCGAGGTGCTTGACACCTGCCTCTACACCGCGCCGGGCCGGGCCGGCGGCGGCGGTGCGGGAACGACCTGGCTGGTGGGAGCCGCCGACGAGGTGGCCCAGGCACTGCAGCGCTACCGCGAACTCGGCATCACCCACTTCGTGCTATCGGACACCCCGTACAAGCAGGAGACCATCCGGGTCGGCGACGAGTTGCTGCCCCGGTTGCGCGCACTCGAGAACGCTCGGTGAGCCGCGGCCTGGCAGATCCGGCAACGTCAGCAGCAACGCCTGCTCGTTCCCACGCTCGCCTGGTGGCCGTCCTCGCCCTGACCCAGACGGTCGGGTACGGCGCGCTCGCGATGGGCTTTCCGGTCCTGCTGCTGCCGATGTGCCGCAGCCTGCACGCCACCGTCGCGGCGGTCACGCTCGCGTCCACGATCTCGACGCTGACCGGGGCGCTGGCGGCGGTGCCGATCGGGCGCTGGCTCGACCGCCACGGCGCCCGGCTGGCGATGGCCGGCGGGTCAGTGCTCGGCCTGGCGGCGGTGGCGGGCTGGTCCCAGGCGCGGAGCGTCGGCGAGCTGTACGTGTCGTTTTTCTTCATCGGGATCGCGCTGGCGGCCTCGACCTACGAGGTTGCCTTCGCGGTGGTGGTGCTCGCGACCGAGGCCGGGCGGCGCGACCAGGCGCTGCTGTGGCTCACGATCGCCACCGCAGGGACATCGGCGTTTTTCTATCCGCTCACGGGCTGGCTGAACGGCCTGCTGGGCTGGCGCGGCGCCGTGCTGGCGCTGGCGTCGCTGCTCGTCGTGTTCGCCATCCCCGGTCACCTGTGGGTGGTTCCTGACCGCAGAACCCACCTCGCGCGGGCGCGGCGGCGCACGGGGCTACCCGTGGGCGCCGCGCTCGGCGACGTCGGCTTCTGGCTCATCGCGCTGGCGTTCGTGCTGGAAGCGGCGGCGGGCTCGGCGATCTCGGTCCAGCTGGTCGCCTATCTGGAGGAGAACGGGCACTCGGCGCAGACCGCGGCGACGTTGCCCATGATCATCGGGCTGCTGTCGATCCCGATCCGGCTCGTCATGCGACCGCTAATCCGGCGCTTCGGCCTGGCCGGGGTGACCGGAGCCGCGTTCGTGGTCCAGGCCGCGGGCGCGACCACCCTCTACCTCGTCGCCCGCTCCCTGCCGATCGTCTGCGCGGCGATCGCGGCCAGCGGCTTCGGCGTCGCGGTGGGCACGCTCACCCGGCCGGCGATCCTGGCCGACCGCTACGGGCCGGCGCGCTACGCCGGCATCGTCTCCGTCACCGCGCTCTTCCTCGGGCTGGCCCGCGGGTTCGCCCCGTTCGGCGCGGCCTTCCTGGCCCACGGAAGCTTCCTCCTTTGGGCCGCCGCCGCCTGCCTGCTCGGCGCCGCGTCGCTCTCGTTCGTCCGCCCGCCTCTCCCGTCCATCGCCACTAGGAGTGACCCGTGAGCAGCAAGCAGTTTCACCTCACCTTCTCTCTGATGTCTCCCGGGCACTACCGCGGCGCCTGGCGCCGGCCCGAGGCAGACCCCGGCGCCTACCTGGACGTCGACTACTACGTGCGGCTGGCCCGGCTCGCGGAGGAGGCCAGCATCGACGCTATCTTCCAGGGCGACAGCCCCGCGCTCGGCCCGGAGATCGCCACCGGGACCTCG
Organism: Trebonia sp.; assembly: GCA_050013875.1. Lineage (GTDB taxonomy): Bacteria > Actinomycetota > Actinomycetes > Streptosporangiales > Streptosporangiaceae > Trebonia. The sequence continues at coordinate 26,208 of JBEKEK010000009.1, forward strand.
GGCGGTCTGGATGGTTTCACCCTGGTCTCGGTCCTCGCCGGGGCAACGCGGCGGATTGGCTTGCTGCCGACGATCTCCACCACCTACGAGGTCCCGTACAGCCTGGCCCGCCGGTTCCAGACCCTCGACCACCTGAGCCGGGGACGCGCGGCGCTGAACGTCGTGACGACAGGCAACCCCGCCGCCGCGGCGAACTTCGGCCTGTCCGCGCACCCCGACCGGGATGCCCGCTACCGCCGCGCCCACGAGTTCCTGGACGTCATCACGCGCCTTTGGGAGGCGTGGGAGCCGAATGCGCTCATCGCCGACAAGGCCACCGGGCAGTTCGGCGACCCGGGCCGCATTCACGCCATCGACCACCACGGCGAGTTCTTCGACGTGGCCGGCCCCCTGCCGGTTCCGGCCTCTCCGCAGGTCCGCCCAGTGATCGCGCAGGCGGGGGAGTCGCCGGCCGGCCTCGACCTCGCCGCGAAGTACGCCGACGTGGTGTTCGCGGCCGGTCACACCGTGGCCAAGGCCAGGGCGTCGCGCGACGACGTCCGGGCCCGCGCCGCCGCCTACGGCCGCGATCCCGACGCCATCAAGTACTCACTCGGCCTGATCGTCCTCGTTGGGACCGACGCCGAGGACGCCCGGCGCCGCCACGGCGAGCTCAACGCGACGCTGCCCCCGGTCGAGCGGCTGGTGGCCGCGACCCTGGTGTCACTCGGCCTGCCGGCTGACTTCCTGGGGCCCGACGACGTCATCCGGCTCGAGGACCTGCCGGACCAGCCCAACCTGGCGGCGTTCTCGATCGGCGGCTACAACAACACCCGGGCCGTGCTGGCCGAAGGCCCGCGCACGCTACGCGACCTCGTCGCCCACACAGCCGGCATCGGCGTGCACCGGCTGCTCGTCGGGTCGCCGGAGCAGGTGGCCGACGACCTCGAGTCCTGGTGGCGTCAGGGCGCCGCCGACGGGTTCACCGTGATGTTCGCCGATACGCGCGTCGACCTGGAGCGCTTCGCGCGCCTCGTGGTCCCGATCCTCAAAGACCGCGGCCTGTTTCACCGCGACTACCCGGCGGGCACGCTGCGCGACCGCCTCGGCCTCCCCGTTCCCCGTCTCCAGCCCGTGGCCTGACGATCTCTGCGGCGCGGCGATCGGCGGCCCACCGCGCCGTGCCGCCGGCGAGCCTGGCTTCACGAACGCTGTAGCAGGACTTCATTGATCCGGCTGACGGGCGCCATCAATCTTGTACTGACGACGCCGGCCTGACGAGCAGGCCCGGTGCGGCAATCTCGCCTCTCGGCGCCCGACGGCGAGGAAGATTAAGTCCTAGCCAAACTCCTATAAAAACGGTAGACATAATAGGAAATATATCCTATAAAAATGGTCGAAAAAGTAGGAAATATTTGCCCGGCTGGGCCGCTCATGGTGGCCGGGAGCCTGCCTCTCAAAGAAAGGCCGCTAAGGCCATGACCAAGATCCGAATGCGCCGACCAGCGCTCGCGCTGAGCGCGATCGCCGCCACCGCCCTGCTCGCGGCGGCGTGCAGCTCCGGCGGCGGCAGTGCCCAGACTTCATCCGGGTCGGCCGCCGCCGGCAGCTCGCGGTACGGCGGCACGCTCACGTTCTACGACCCGGTCCAGTACCAGGACTGGGTGACCACCGACTCGCTGTGGTCGGTCAGCAACGTGGCCGACAACATCGGCGAGCGTCTGCTTTGGCAAGACCCGAAGACCGGCAAGCTGGAGCCCTGGCTCGCCGCGTCATGGTCGATCAGCCCCAACCACCTAGTCTACACGTTCCACCTGAAGCCGAACATCAAGTTCACCGACGGCACCGCGCTGACCGCGCAGGTCGTCAAGGACAACTTCGACCAGCACGGCTACGGCGACAAGGCCCTCGGCATCCCGGTCGACCAGTTCTGGAACGGCTACGCGGGCACCACGGTCATCAACCCGCTGACCTTCCAGATCAAGCTCAGCGTGCCGGACGCCGGCTTCCTGCAGGTGCTGTCGAACTACCGGGCCTCCTCGATCTTGGCGGAGTCCTACATCAAGCGGAACCTGGCCGGCCAGAGCCAGATCCAGAACTGGGTCGGCACCGGGCCGTTCGAGTACGCGGGCGGCGACGGGGTCAACGAGGTCATCCTCAAGCGCAACCCGCACTACACCTCGTGGCCGACCGGCTCCGCTCACACCGGCCTGGCGTACCTGAGCGAGATCATCTTCAGATACGTTCCCGAGGAGAGCACCCGCATCGGCGCCCTCCAGTCAGGGCAGGCGCAGATCGTCCGGAACCTGTCGCCGACGGACGAGGCGACCGTCAGCTCCTTCGGCGGCCAGCTGGAGTCGTTCCCGGTGGAGGGTGAGACCAACGCGCTCGCCGTCCAGATCAAGCCGGGCCTGATCACCGACGACAAGCAGGTGCGGCTGGCGCTGCAGGCGGCGACCAACCGCACGGAGATCAACCAGGTCGCCCTGTCGCCGAACTACGGCATCCCGATCGGCCCGCTCGTCAAGGGAACGCCGGACGCCCCGAACCTGAGCAGCTACCTGACCTACGACTCCAGCAAGGCGGAGCAGCTGCTCAACGCCGACGGCTGGAAGGTCGGCGCAGGCGGCTACCGCTACAAGAACGGCCAGGAGCTGCACTTCGACATCTGGGTCGCGCCGTTCTACCAGGTCTCGGAGCCGGTGCTCGAGGTCCTGCAGTCGGACTGGCAGAAGGTCGGAGTCAGCCTGTCGATCCACAGCGTCTCGCTCGACGAGTACGAGGCCATCGAAGCGGCCGGCGGTGTCGGCAACGAGAAGTTCTCCTTCAGCCAGGGCCAGACCTCGACCGCCGACCCGAACGTGCTGCGCGTCGACTACGACACAACACGGGGCAACGGACTGGGTCAGAACCCGGCCGACCCCGACAAGACACTCAACGAGCTGGTCGACAACCAGGCCACGATCTTCAACCCCACCGCCCGGGCGGCGGCGATCAAGGCGATCGGCGTGTACCTCTACCAGCAGGGCTACAGCATCCCGCTGTACGACGAGACCCAGGTCTTCGGCCTGGCGTCGACCGTACACGGGTTCGAGACCGAGTCGACGGCCCGTGCCTGGCTGTACGACACGTGGCTGAGCTGATGACGAGCGCCAATTAGCGAAAGCCGGTGAAGACGAATGCGACGTTACGTAATCAGGAGACTAGTTCAGGCGGTGGTGGTCCTCTGGGCGGCGTACACGCTGTCCTTCATCCTCCTGAGCGTGCTGCCAGGCAACGCCATCGAGAATGAGATCAAGGCGCCGGACTCCATGATCACGCCGCAGGAAGCGAAGACGCTCCTGGACTACTACGGGGTCAACCGCCCGCTCATCGAGCAGTACTTCCGTGACCTTGGAGGAGTCTTCACCGGCCACCTCGGCTACTCGATCACCAACGGCGGCACGGTCTGGAGCCTGATCACGCTCAACTTGCCGCCCACGGCTGAACTCACGGGGCTGGGCCTGGTCTTCGGGCTCGGCTTCGCCGCTCTCGTCGCGCTGCTGATCAGCTACGCGCCCTTCGGCTGGCTCCGCGACATCTTCAGCTTCCTGCCGGCCCTGTTCACCTCGGTGCCGATCTTCGTCATCGGCATTGTCGTGCTCAAGGTCTTCGCCTTCAACCTGCGCTGGATCCCGCCAGTGGACAACCACACGTTCGTCGCGCTGATCGCGCCGGCCGCGACCGTGGGCCTCGTCGTCTCCGGTCCGCTGTCACAGGTGCTCAGCAACTCGATCCGGCGCACCCGGGGCCAGCCCTTCGTGCATGTGATGCACGCGAGGGGAGCGGGAGAGGGCTACATCTTCCGCAAGAGCATCCTGCGGAACTCGTCCCTGCCGATCGTGACCCTGCTCGGCCTGACCATCGGCGAGCTGCTCGCCGGGGCGGTGGTCACCGAGACCGTCTACGCCCGGGCCGGCCTCGGGCAGCTGATCGTGACCTCGGTCAATACCGAGGACCTGCCGGTGGTGCAGGGAGTCGTGCTGCTGACGACAACGATCTACGTGGTCGTCAACCTCATCACCGACCTGGTCTACCCCTTCATCGACCCCCGCATCGCCCTGGACGGGAAGGGCGGCCGGATCACACGGAACAGGAGCGCGGTGGCGGCCGCCCAGCTCGGCGGCGAGCCGGCCGAGGCCGCCGAGCTGGCCAAGAACAGCGCCATAGCCGAGGTGGGAACGCCATGACCGTCTTCGTCAACACGACCGAGCCCGACACCGCGCCCGCCGAGCAGCCGGCGCCGGGCCGAGACGGCCGGTTCCGCGCCGTTGACGCGCTGGTGTGGCTGTCGCGGCACTGGAGCCTTCTGATCGCCATCGCGGTCGTCGTGATCGTCCTGCTCTGGGCGATCATCCCGGGTGTGTTCACCCACCAAAATCCGCTGACCATTGTCCCCACGGAAAAGTTCCTGCCGCCTTCGGCGAAGCACTGGTTCGGCACCGACGAGCTCGGCCGTGACGAGTACACGCGCATCGTCTACGGCGCGCGCGCGTCGCTGATCGCCTCGGCCCTGGCGGTCGCCCTGGGGGTCGTCGTGGGATCGCTCATCGGCGCCGTGTCCGGCTGGTTCGGCCGCGGGGCCGACGCCGTCATCATGCGCGTCATTGACGTGGTGCTCTCGATCCCGGGCTTCCTGTTCGCGATCGTCATCGTCGTGGTGCTCGGCTTCGGAATTGTCCAGGCTGCCGTCGCGGTCGGCCTGACCTCGTCCGCCACGTTCGCGCGACTGATCCGCGGGGAGGTCCTCAAGGCCAAAGGCAGCAACTACGTCGATGCCGCCATTACCAGCGGCACCTCCTCGCTGGCGATCCTGCGGCGGCACGTGCTGCCCAACTCGCTCGCGCCGACTGTCTCGCTCATCACCTTGCAGTTCGGTGTCGCGATCATGTGGATCGCCTCGCTGAGCTTCCTGGGGCTTGGCGCCCAGCCGCCCCAGCCGGAGTGGGGCCTGCTGGTCAGCGACGGCCGCAACTACATCGCGACCGCGGACTGGCTCACCTTGTGGCCGGCCCTGGTCATCGTGGTGGCGGTTTTGTCCACCAACCACATCTCGCACTTCATCAGCAAGCGGAGCAGCTCCCGATGACCCTCACCAGCGAATCCGCCCCGGACCGCGGCGGCCGGGCGGCCGGGGAGCGCCTGCTCTCCGTCGAGAACCTCAACGTCGCCTACAAGGTCGGCCGGCGGCTGAAGCCGACGATCCACGACGTCAGCTTCAGCATCGCCGCAGGCGAAGTCATCGCGCTAGTCGGCGAGTCCGGCTCGGGGAAGACCACGACCGGCCACGCCATCCTGGGCCTGCTCCCCAGGAACGGTCACGTGACCGGCGGCAAAATCACCTTCCGCGATCAGACCCTCACGGACTTGTCCGCCAAAGGCTGGCGTTCCCTGCGGGGCCGGGCCGTCGGCCTGATTCCGCAGGACCCGACCGTCTCGCTTGACCCGTTGCGCCGAGCGGGCGAGCAAGTCGAGGACACCCTGCGCCTGCACAGCGAGCTGGGCGCGGCTGAGCGGCGCGAGAAGGTCCTCGAGCTGTTCCAAACGGTGGGTTTCCGTGACGTCGAACTGCGCTATCGCCAGTACCCACACGAGCTGTCCGGCGGCATGAAGCAGCGCGTGCTGATCGCGGCGGCGATCGCCAGCGAGCCGGACCTGATCATCGCGGACGAGCCGACCTCGGGCCTGGACGCCACCGTGCAGAAGCAGGTGCTGGACCTCATCGGCGACCTGCGCGACCGGACCGGCACCGCCGTCGTCCTCATCACGCACGACCTCGGGGTCGCGGCTGACCGGGCAGACTACATCGGGGTCATGGAGCAGGGGCGGCTGGTCGAGGTCGGCCGTCCCGACGAGATCTTCGACAATCCCCAGCATCCCTACACGCAGCGGCTGGTCGCCGCGGTGCCGTCCCGTCTTCCAGTTCCGGTCCGCGACGTCGCGGCGGTCGATAGGCGCGAGGCCGTCATCACGGTGACCGACCTGCGCAAGTCCTACGGCGACATCGAGGCCGTGGCGGGAACCACCTTCGAGGTGCGCGAAGGCGAAACCTTCTCGATCGTCGGCGAGTCGGGCAGCGGCAAGTCCACCATCGCCAGGATTCTCGTTGGCCTGACCGAGGCGACCGCGGGCTCGGTCTCCGTCCTCGGGAAAGACGTCACCAAACTGAGCCGCCGCGGCTTCCGGCCGCTGCGCCAGGACATCCAGATCGTCTACCAGAACCCCTACTCGTCGTTCGACCCGCGCTATGACGTGTTCGACGTCGTCGAGGAGCCGCTACGGGCCTTCCAGCCGGCCCGGCTGGCCTGGCAGCGGAAGAAGGGCAATCGAGACCGGGTGGCGGCGGCGCTTGAGGCGGCGGCACTGCCGGCCTCGTTCGCCCGTCTGCACCCGGCCGAACTCTCCGGCGGGCAGCGTCAGCGGGTGGCCATCGCCCGGGCGCTCGTCGTCGAGCCGAAGATCCTGGTGCTCGACGAGCCGATCTCCGCTCTTGACGTCTCGGTGGCGGCCCAGATCCTGGAGCTGCTGAAGAACCTTCAGCGCGAGCGGAGCCTGACCTACGTCTTCATCTCCCACGACCTGGCGGTCGTGCGGGCAGTGTCAGACCATGTCGCGGTCACCCAGGACGGCCGGATCGTCGAGCAGGGGCCCGTGGAGGACGTGTTCCAACGGCCGGCCTCTCCCTACACCCAGAAGCTGCTCGCCGCCATCGCCGGGCAAAAGCTCGCCCCCCACTAGCGAGAGGTTTTCGTGGCTGACCAGCTGCACATCAACGTCAACATCTTGAACAGCGGGGTGTTCGGCGGCGCCTGGCGCCTGCCCGGCACGGACCCGCTGGCCGCCTACACGATCGAGCACTACACCTCGATCGCCAAGAAGGCCGAGGCGGCCGCGCTCGACGCGGTGTTCCTGGCCGACGGCCCGGTCATCGAGCCGATCATCCGCCACCGCCCCGGCAACAACCTCGAGCCGTCGACCGTACTGGCGCGGATCGCCGCCCAGACGCAGCGTGTCGGCCTCATCGGCACCCTGTCAACCAGCTACAACGACCCGGTCGAGCTGGCCCGCCGAGTCGGCGACCTCGACTACGTCAGCGGCGGCCGGGTCGGCTGGAACGTGGTGACCACCGCCGGCGCCGCCGCCGCCCGCAATTTCGGGCGCGACGCTGAACCCGACCACGCGCTGCGCTACCGCCGCGCCGGGGAGTTCACCGAGCGGGTCGTCGCCCAGTGGGCCGATCGTCAGGAGTTCGCCTCGCCGCAGGGCCGCCCCGTCGTCGTTCAGGCGGGCGGCTCGAGCGACGGCAAGCGGCTCGCCGCGCGCGTCGGTGAGGTCATCTTCTCCGCGTCCCAGGATATCGACGACGCCCGGGCCTTCCGGGCCGAGATCCGGAAGGGCACGGCTGAGTTCGGCCGCCGGCCCGACGACGTCGTCGTCCTCCCCGGCCTCTCGACCGTGGTCGGCAGCACCGAGGCGGAGGCGCGCGAGCGCCGGGAGCTGCTCGACGACCTCCTTCCGGACGCCTACGCGCGCACCCGGCTCGCGGGCCAGCTCGGGTTCTCGCTCGACGGCCTCGACGACGACAAGCCGATCCCGCGCGAGCTGCTGATCACCCCGGACGAGGCGGGCGGCTCGCAGAGCTTTTACAAGATCGTCCGCCAGATCATCGAGAAACGGAACCCGACGCTGCGCCAGCTGCTGCGGCACCTGTCGGGCAGCAATGGTCACCGCATCGTGGTGGGCACGCCGGAGCAGGTCGCCGACGACATCGAGCGCTGGTTCCGCTACGGGGCGGCCGACGGCTTCAACGTCATGCCCGATGTGCTGCCCTCCGGCTTCGACTCCTTCGTCGAGGGAGTCATTCCCGAGCTCAAGCGCCGCGGCTTGTTCCGCAAAGAGTACGAGGCCAGCACCCTCCGCGGCCACCTCGGCCTCACCCTGAGCGGGGAAAAGCGGCCATGAGCATCGTCATCCTCGATCTTGCCGTCGGCGCCGCGATCACGCTGGCTGAGGCCGCCGCCGTCACCGAGGCGGCCGCGCGCGCCGGGATCACGGCCATCAGGGTCGTCGACGACGGGCCGGGACAGACGCTGGACGCTTTCGTCGCGGCGTCATACCTGGCCGGCCTCGAGACCGCCAAGCAATCCTCCCTCGGCTGGATCCTGGACGCCTCGACCAGCCGCAACGCGCCAACCAACCTCGCGCGCCGGGCGAACTCCCTCGACCGCGCCACGGGCGGCCGGGTAGGGCTGGCGCTTCGCGCGGGAGACGGCGACGAGGTGAGCGACCCGGTCACGCCGGTGCCGGGCACCGACCGGGCCGCGCGCTGGGACGAGTACGCGCAGATCCTGCGGAAGCTCTGGCTGTCCTTCCCGGCGGCCGCACTCACGGGCGACCAGCAAGGAGGCGTTTTCGCCGAGAACACCTTGATCAAGCCGATTGACTTCGCCGGCGACTTCTACCGGGTGGCCGGCCCGCTGGACGGCCCGACCTCGCCGCAGGGCGGCCCGGTGCTGATCGCGGACGACATCGCCACCCTGGGCTGGGACGCGGCGGCCAGGAACGCGGATGCGGTCATCGTCGACAGTACGGACGCGGGCCACGCTGAGGCGGACCTGCTCGACGCCCTCGCGCGGGCGGGCCGGGGGCGGGCGCAGGTCGCCCTGATCGGCCGAGTCGACGTGACGCACCCGGAGGCGCGGCCGGCCGCGCTCCCGGCCTTCGTCGCCCGCAACCGGCTTGATGGCGTCGAGCTGGCAGCGGCGGGGGGCCAGGATGACGTGCTCGCCCTGATCGCCGCTGTCGTCCCGCTGCTCGCGCCGGCAACCGACGCGACCCTCCGCGGCGCCTTCGCGGCGGCTGACCGCCTTCCCGTCGCCAAGGAGCCAGCGTGACCCGCCAGCTGATCCTCAACGTGAACGTCCTCGACTTCGGGCAGACCATCTCGGCCCGCGAGTTCTCGGGCCTGCCCGCCGCCCGCCTCACCGACGTCGACTACTACGTCGGGCAGGCCCGGGCCGCCGAGCGCGGCACGCTCGACGGGCTGTTCCTGGCCGACGGCCCGGCACTGGCGGGCGATCCGCGGGGGCGCGGCGGGCGCTCCTTGGAGCCCTCGCTGATCCTGACGGCGATCGCCGAGGCGACCGAGCACCTGGGGCTCATCGGCACGCTGTCGACCACGTACAACGACCCGGTGGAACTGGCCGACCGCCTGCTCGCACTCGACCACGTCAGCGGCGGCCGGGCCGCCTGGAACGCGGTGACCACCTACAGCCCTCCGGCCGCGGCCAACTTCGGCCTGCCCGCCCAGCCGGACCGCACGACGCGCTACCGCCGCGCGAACGAGTTCATCGACGTGGTGCTCGCCTTGTGGCACGGGGCCGTAGACGGCACCAGCCTGCGCCACGACGGCGAGTTCTTCCACGTCTCCGGGCGCCTGCCCCTGGGCGCCTCACCGCAGGGCTACCCGGTGCTGCTGCAGGCCGGCGGTTCACCGCAGGGCCGCGAGCTGGCCGGCCGGACGGCTGGCGGCGTCTTCACCGCCGAGCTGACGCTCGAGGCCGGGATCGAGCACTACGAGCTGGTCAAGCAGGCCGCCGCCCGGCACGGCCGCGGCCGCGGCGACGTCGCGATCCTGCCCGGCCTGATCACGGTCGTGGGCAGCACCCACGCCGAGGCCGAGGAGCGGCTGGCCCGCACCCGCGAGCTACTGCCACGCGACCACGAGACGGCCCGGCTCAGCGGAATGCTCGGGTACGACCTGCGTGGCGTCGGCCTCGACGACCCTTTCCCGCAGGACGCGCTGGGCGAACTGGCGGACCCGCAGGCGTTCAGCGCCTCGCTCGGCTTCCGCGAGTCACTGGTGCGCGCGCTGACCCAGCGGCCCTACACCTTCCGCGAGGTCCTCGACGAGTTCGGCAACGGCGGCCACCGACGGATCGTCGGCTCGCCGGAAGAAGTCGCGGACACCCTCCAGGAGTGGTTCCACGCGGGCGCGGCGGACGGCTTCAACCTGATGCCCGACGCCTTCCCGTCCGGTCTCGACGACTTCGTCGACCAAGTCGTGCCGGTGCTCCGCGCCCGGGGCCTGTTCCGTCACGAGTACCGGGAGAAGACGCTGCGCAGCCGCTGGAGCCTGCGACCGGTGGCCGCCGTCGGCGAGAACTCGGCCGGCACCGCGAAGCCAGGGACCCGGCCGCCGACGACCCCGCAGGTCGTGCCGTGCGAGCTGACCGTCGAGGGTATCCGGGCGGCCGTCCAGCCGGTCCTCGACCAGCTTGCGGCCACCGCGATCGAGCGCGAGGAGACCCGCGACTACGCCTTCGCGGAGGTGCGGGCCCTGGCCAGGACCGGCTTCCTGCTCATCGCCGTCCCGCGCGAGGACGGGGGCGCGGGCGGCAGCTTGCGCGACCTCCTGGATCTCGTCATCGCGATCGCCCGGGCCGACTCCAGCCTCGCCCAGGCCCTGCGCGGCAGCTTCTCGACCGCCTGGTCCGGGGCCGGCTGGGGGAGCCGGAACCGCGCCGAGACGCTTCAGAAGCTCAAGGCGGGTCACTTGTTCGCGGGGACATCCAACGAGCGTTCCGGCGGCCCGGGGGGGACGGTCAACACCACGCTCCGCCGCGTGGACGGCGAGCTGGTTCTCACCGGCGAGAAGTACTACTCGACCGGCGGCCTGTACGCCGACTGGTTCGGCGGCACGGCCAGGACCGAGGACGGCAAGGTCGCCCGGTTCAGCGTCCCGACCAGCCGCGAGGGCGTCGAGCGACTTGACGACTTCGACGCCATCGGCCAGCGCCTGACCGCGAGCGGGACCACCCGGTTGACCAACGTCCGCGTCAGCGCCGACGAGGTGGACCTCGGTGACGGGCCCGCTCCCGAGAACCCGTGGGGCGGCGCGATCGCCCACCTGTACCTGTGTGCCGTCCAGGCGGGCATCACCCAAGCGGTGCTCGATGACGCGGTGAGGTTCGCCCGCGAGCGCGGGCGCCCGATCAAGCACAGCTCGGCCGACAAGAGCGTCGACGACCCCTACGTCCAGCAGGTCGTGGGCCAAATCGCCGCCCTCGCCCACGCTGCGCGCTCGTCGGTGCTGATCGCGGGGGAGACGCTGGAGTCCGTCGCCGCGGCTCCGAAAGGCCAGGCCCGCGCGGCGGGCGCCCAGGGCTCGGCGGTGGTCGCGCAGACCCAGGGGTTCGTCGCTGACGCCGCCCTCAAGGCCGCCGAGCTGCTCTTCGACGTCGGCGGCGGCAGCGCCTCCGCCAGCGATCTGGGCTTCGACCGGCACTGGCGCAACGCTCGCACGGTCGCCAACCACAACCCGCGCGACTGGAAGCTCGCCAAGGCGGGGGCGTGGCACCTGACCGGCGAAGAGCCGCCGACGAGCGGGCTTTTCTAGGCTGCCCCGGCCGGGAGGGACCGGGGGGACCGGGAGGGGCCGGGAGGGAGCGAAGTGACCCGTCCACTCCCGGCGGTTCTCAGGCCGTCCTGGAGCCGAAATCGTACGGCAGGATCGCGATCTCGAAGCCGCGGCGCTGTAGCCAGTGGGCCGTCACCGCCGCCCGCGCGCCCACCAGGTCGTCAATGAGGACGACGCGGGCGCCGCGCACCGCGATCGTGCGGTAGGCGACGCCGAGAAGCTGGCCGCCCTCCGCGGAGACCGAGCCCTCGAGGTGGCCCGCCGCGTATTCCTCTGGCGTGCGGACGTCGAGCAGGTAGGTCGTACGCCCGGGATCGGCGGCCCAGGCCCGCGCGGCGGCCGCGTCGATCCGCGGGAACGCGTCGCCGGCCGAGATCGCCGTGACCTGCTCGGCCGCCTGCTCGCGGGCGGCGGCGCCGGCCGGGCCGTAGGTGGCGGTGGCGCCGGCTTCTAGCGCGGAACCGTCCTCCTGCCAGGCTCGGGTGCCGTCGTAGAGGAACGAGACCTTGTTCGGGACGCGGGCGTCGATGAGGGTCTGGGCGCCGATGATCGCCCGCGGCAGCCCGGCGCAGGACACCACCACGTGCGTGTCGGGTCTCTGCACCACGTCGGCGAAGCGAAGCAGCAGCTCCGCCCCGGGCACGCTGACCGCGCCCGGCACATGGCCGTTGGTGAACTCAGCCAGCGTGCGCGTGTCGATCACGATCACATCGGCGCCCCGCGCGCGCAGCGCCTTGAGCTCGGCCGCCGTCACCGCCGGGGTTCCGCGCTCGTCGCGGATGCTGCCGGAGAACGTGTCCCCCGGGATGTCGAACGTCTCCGGCGCACCGTGCTCGCTCCACGCCGGGATACCGCCGTCGAGGGGCACGACGCCGGTCCAGCCGTCCCCCCGCAGCTTCTCGGCCAGCCCGGCCGCAGAACCGTCCCCGCCGTCGACGAGCACCGTGCGCACCCCCTTGCGGGGGACGTAGGCCGCCAGCGACTCGATCACTTCGGCCGCGGGCAGGTTGGTGGCGAACAGAGGCGAGGCGTAGCCGACGGCGTCCCGGTCGCGGATGTCGAGCACGGCGAGCTCTTCGCCGTCGGACAGCCACGACTGCAGGGTGGCCGCGTCGATGCCGCGGCTCATCGCTGCCCGGTCCCGTGAACGCCGTACTTGTCGATGACGATGAGCTCCTCGTCCGTGAAGTCGGGCGCGTCGGCGGCCCGCACATTGTGGTCCAGCTGCTCCTTGGAACTGGCGCTGATCAAGGCGGAGGTGACCGCTGGGTTCCGCAGCACCCACTGCAGGGCGAGCTGGGCCAGCGACTGGCCGCGCGCGGCGGCTAGCTCGGCCAGCCGCGCCGTCCGCTGCCGGTAGGTCTCGTCGATCTGCTCGGGGGAGAGGAAGTCACTGTTCTTGGCCCGTGCGCCGTCCGGAATCGTCTCCAGGTACTTACTGGTCAGCAGGCCCTGGGCCAGCGGCGAGTAGACAACGAGCCCGAACCCCTCGCGCACCGCCAGCTCCGCCAGGCCGTTCTGGTCGATGCTGCGGTCGTAGAGGGAATAGCGCGGCTGGTGGACGAGCAGCGGCACGCCCTGAGCCCGCAGCAACGCGGCGATCTCCGCGGCCCGGTCGGGCTGGTAATTGGAAATGCCGACGTACAGGGCCTTGCCCGACTTCACCGCCGTCGCGAGCGCGCTGGCGGTCTCCTCCAGCGGCGTCGTCAGGTCAGGGGTGTGGTGGTAGAAGATGTCGATGTAGTCGGTGCCGAGGTCGCGCAGGCTGAGCTCCAGCGAGGTCAGCAAGTTCTTGCGCGAGCCGCCCTTCAGGTAGGGGCTTGGCCCGGCGATACCGCCGGCCTTGGTCGACAGCACCAGCTCATGGCGGTAGGGCGCGAGCTGCTGACGCAGGACGCGGCCGAACGTCTTCTCGGCGGCGCGGTGCGGCGGGCCATAGCGGTTCGCGTTGTCGAAATGAGCAATGCCCAGGTCGAAGGCGTGCAAGATGATGTCGCGCTGCGTCTCGAACGGGTAGTCAGCGCCGAACTTCTGCCACAGCCCGAAGGAGAACGCCGGCAGGTCGAGCCCGGAGGCGCCGGCTCGCCGGTACGGCAGCTTCTCGTAGCGGTCATCTGCGGCCAGGTGCACGCGCTCGTAGTTGGGAAACAGGTCGGTCATGAAGGAGTCTCTCTTTCCGGGGACCAAGACGAGGTCAGGAGGTCCCGCGGCGCAGGGCGGCCGGCTGCAGCGACGGGCTGTCGCGTCCGGTGTCACGCTCCAGGAACTGCGTTCCCGGAGCGACGATGGTGTCGATCGCGTCGAGGACAGGGGGGCTCAGTTCCACCGTCGACGCCTTCAGGTACGTCTCCAGGTGGGCCGTCGTGCGCGGACCGATGATCACGCTGCTGACCGCCGGGTGGTTGAGCGCGAACGCGACCGCGAGCTCCGGAAGCGTCAAGCCGCCGTCGGCGGCCAGCTTGGCCAGCGCGTCGGCGGCAGCCAGCTTGCGCTGGTTGCGCTCCAGGGAGGTGTCGAAGCGGCCGGGGATGAGGCCGGCCCGCGCTGACTCCGGCTGCGTCCCGCCGATCCGGTACTTGCCCGACAGCCACCCGGCCGCCAGCGGGCCGTAGCAGAGGACACCCTCGCCGTACTTCGCGGCGACCGGGAACACGTCGCGCTCGGCGCCGCGGATGAGCAGGGAGTACGGCACCTGCTCGGTGTGCGGCGCGATGAGGCCGTGCTTCTCGGCCAGCCAGTGGGCTTCGACCTTCTGGTGCGCGGGGAAGACCGAGGTGCCGTAATAGCGGATCTTGCCCTGGCGGATCAAGTCGGTCAGGGCCTGGATGGTCTCCAGCAACCCGGTGCGCTCGTCGGGTCGATGGGCCTGGTACAGGTCAAGGTAGCCGGTGCCCAGCCGGCGCAGGCTGTCCTCCACGGCCCGGACGATCCAGCGGCGGCTGCTGCCCGCGTGCTGGGGGTTGTCGCCCACTTGGCCGTGGAACTTGGTGGCGAGGAACAGATCGTCCCGGCGGTGCCTGATCGCCTTGCCGACGATCTCCTCGCTGGTGCCGTTACCGTAAACGTCAGCGGTGTCGATGACGGTGATTCCGGCGTCGAGCGCCGTGCCGATAATCTCCAGGCTCTGCTTCTCCTCGGTCCAGCGGCCGAAGTTCATGGCTCCGAGAGCGAGCGGCGACACCTGGACGCCGGTGCGGCCCAGGTAGCGGGTCGGCTCGGTGTTCATGCGAGTCCTTTCGGAGGCGGTCAGAACAGTCCGGTGGTCGGGGGCTCGGCCGCACCGAGCCGGTAGGCGCCGGCGACCGCGAGTTTCCAGTCGCGCGGGTTGTGGCTGGCGACGGTGCGGGCATTGCGCCAGTGCCGATCGAAGCCCCACTCGCGGTTGGTGATGGTGCCGCCGCCAACGTCGAAGATCAGCGGGGCGGCTGCCAGTGCGGAGTCGATGGCGATCACCGCTGCCTCGGCCACGGCTACCGCGGCCTGGGCGCCCGCGCGGCGGGCGTGCTCGCCGCTGCGGCCGCGCACGCCGTCAAGCTCCTCGGCGGCGATGAGCACGGCCGAGCGCGCGGCGCGGGCGTAGGCCGAGATCTGGCCGACCCGGCGCCGGACGTAGGGGTCGTCGACGCTCTTGTCGGCCGAGCTGTGCTTGATGGGGCGGGCCTTCTCGCGCACCCACCACACGGCGTCATCGAGGACGCGGCCGGCGATGCCGGCCTCGACGGCCGCCAGGTACAGCTGGGCGAACGTCCCCTGCCACGGGTTGTCAGGCGCGGGCGAGCGCGGGTCGGCGACGATCACCTCGTCGTCGCTGACGCGGACGTTGGTCAACCGGGTGGTCCCGCTCGCGGTCAGGCGCTGGCCGACCGCGCTGAAGTCGTCCAGGCGCTCGACCCCCTGGCGGTCCACCGGCACGGTGAAGCGCACGATGAGGCCGTCGGCCGTCCTGGCCTGCGCCGAGAACCAGTCGGCGTACAGCCCGCCGGTCGAGTAGTACTTCTCGCCGTTCAGCACCCAGCCGCCGACGGCCCGCCGCGCGGTGGTGCTCACGGAGCCGCTGGCGCCGCCGCTGCGCTCGTTGCCGGTGGTGGCGAAGATGTGCCCCTGGCGCAGCCGGCCCAGGGTCCGGTCGCCGTGCGGCGCATCCGGTCGCGACGCCACGGTCCAGGCCGAGATGAACGTGTGGCGCAGGGCCTGGGCGACGTTGGAGTCGGCCCGCGCGATCTCGGTCACGATCTCGACGACGTCACGCAGCGAGCCGCCGGCGCCGCCATCACCCTGAGGGACGACCGTCAGCGCCACGCCCGTCCGCGCCAGCGCGCGGACGTCGGCGAACGCATAGTCGCGGGCAGCTTCGCGCGCCGCAGCGGAAGCGCCCAGGCGCTCGAGGATGGGCGCGATCGCGCTGCGCAGGTGGGCCACCGTCACCGGTTCGGCGGCGGCCGCCGGAGTTTCTGACGCGGCGTCTGCCGTATCCAGGGTCATGAGAACCTTTCGCTTAGTGCCTGGCGAGGTCGGCCAGCTGCCGGAGTTGGCGCGACCGGGCCGTGCTGGTCTGACTCTGGACCCGCAGGAACAGGGCCGCGCGCGCATGGAGCTGCGCGCTGTCCGACGCGGTGAGACCCCTCCCGGCCCGGGATACCAGCAGCGCGCGGGACAGCGATTCCACGGTGTCCAGGGCTGCCAGCTTCAGCTGGCCGCGCTCGGCGGCCAGATGCCCGGGGGTCTTCGAGGCGCGCGCCTCGTCTGACAACCGGTACGCGTCGTCGCGGACCCGCGTTACCTGCGGCGCCCACGCTGTCGCCACCGCCCGTGCCTGCGCGTCCGGGCTGTCGCCGAGCTCGTCGAGCAGGCGGAATGTCAGCCCGAACAGCCCGGAGTGGGCGTCGCCGGTCTTGGCCTGGTCAGCGAGGTTCCACTTCTCCCACGGCTCGGTGGAGAAGACCTCGGCGTCCGGAACAGGCGCGCCGCGGAGCTCCACCCGCCACGTCCGGCTCCCGCGAACCGACTGGAGGTCCAGTTCGTACCCGACCGTGTGCTGGCCGACCGGGAGGATGCCCATGACGACCGTCGCGGACTCCGCCTCGACTGCGGCGACGGTCAGGGCGTCGTTCAAGCCCCAGCCGCTGACCCACGAGATAGTCCCGTCGAGCACCCAGCCGCCCGGCACCCGCCGCGCGCTGATGTAGCGCCTCGGGAACCCGCGCAGGTCGCTGAGGCCTGCCCCCAGCAGGATCTCGCCCCGCAGCGCCGCCACGGCGAGCGGGCCGAGTTCGCGGCCGGCCGCCGCGAGCTCGGCCAGCCGCAGGACGCTGCCGGCGTGCTGAGCCCACACGAGCCAGGTGTTGAGGTCGCCATACGCGATCCATTCCCCGATCCGCCGGTCCACCTCGAGTCCGGCTCCCCAGCCGCCATGTTCCCGCGGGGCGGCGTGACTGAGGACACCGAGACCGCGCAGCGTCGTGATGTGAGTGCCGGGGACCCCGTCGACGTCGCTGGACAGCGCCTGCGGAAGGAGGGAGTCCAGGGCGAAACGCCGCGTCGCCCACACCAGCGGCAGGGCGTCGATTTCGGGGTCGGCCGCGGCGTCGAAATAGGCAGGCGTCCGCTGCGGGGACGTGATCGTCATAGCGGCAATAATAAGGTAAAACCGGCTGAATTAGTGGTCTTATAACCGTGAAGTTGCGCTAAACGATTAACGTAGCGGATATGTGTTGACCGCCATTTAGTAACGCACCAGAATAGGTAATTGCCTTCTTTTCGGAGAGGTGAAAGAATTGGTGATAGGCGACGGTTACCCCATCGGGGCGGGCGTGACTGGCGGGAGGCCCTTCCGGCTCTCCTTCTTGCTGCACCTGGACGCCGACATCCCCCCGGCGGCGGCCTACCGCCAGGCGGTCGACTTGTTCGTTGCCGCCGAGCAGCTGGGCTACGACTCGGGGTGGGTCATCCAGCGGCACTTCCGGCAGGGAAATGAGCATGTCTGCGCTCCGCTCGTGCTGCTGGCGGCGATCGCCGAGCACACCAGCCGGATACGGCTGGGCACCGGCGTCCTGGTGCTGCCGCTGGCGGATCCGCTCGCCGTCGCCGAGGACGCCGTCACGCTCGACGAGCTGAGCGGCGGCCGCCTTGAGCTGGGAGTCGGGTCCGGGCCGTTTCCCACGGCCTGGGAGGCGTTCCGCCGGGACCTGGGGGACCGGCACCGGATCTGGGACGAGGCCGTCGCCCGGCTGCACCAGGCCCTCGACGGGCAGCCGCTCACGTCCGCCGGCGAAGTCTTGCACCCACCGGGCGCGAGCCTGCGGCGACGGGTGTGGCAGGCGACGACGAGCGACCCCGGGCACGCGCTTGACTCGGCCGTCGCCGCGGCCAAGGCCGGCGACGGCCTGCAGCTGTCGCGGGCCAGCGCTGCCCCCGGCCGGCAAGGGGCGACGGCGCAGGGGGAGATCGTGGCCGCCTACCGCGACGCGTCGGCCGCGGCCGGGTTCGAGGCGCGGGTCCAAGTGTCGCGCGCGATCTACCCCCACCGTTCCCGCCGGGACGCCATCCAGCTGATGACGCCGGGCGTTCGGCGCTGGCAGGCGTGGCACACGAACAAGGCCCTAGCCAAGGCCAGCGCTGAGGAGTATCTGGCGCTCGACCGCGCGCTGATCGGGCCGGCCGACGGCATCGCCGAGGCCCTGGCCGCCGACCCCGCGCTCGCCGGGGTGACGGACTTGCTGGTCAGCTTCGTCCCCGGAGTCCCGGACTTCGGCGAGCACGTCCGGCTGCTCGAGTCCAGCGCCCGCGACGTCGCCGCCGCGCTCGGCTGGGATCCGCTGGACCGCGAGCCCGCCAGCTGAGGAGCGATCATGAGCGCCCTGCGACCTGGTTTGCGCATTGGTGCCGTCTTCCCCCAGACCGAACTTGGTCACGATACGGGGGCTATCCGGACCTGGGGGCAGGAGGTCGAACGCGCTGGATACCGGCATGCGCTGATCTACGATCACGTGGTTGGAGCCGACCCGGCGATCCACGCACCCGGGGATCGTCCCGATGACGTCCGGACGACGTTCCGCGAACCCTTCGTCCTGTTCGGCTACCTGGCCGCGCTGACGTCGCTGGAACTGGTCACTGGTGTGATCATCGTGCCGCAACGTCAGACCGCACTGGTCGCCAAGCAGACGGCTGAGGTCGACCTGCTCACGGGAGGCCGATTCCGCCTCGGCGTCGCGATCGGCTGGAACCAGGTGGAGTACCAGGCGCTCGGCAAGGACTTCCGCGACCGCGGGCGCCGCAGCGAGGAGCAGATCGCGCTGCTGCGCCGGCTGTTCACCGAACAGAGCGTGACGTTCGAGGGCGCCGCCGAGCAGGTCGTCGGCGCCGGGATCAGCCCATTGCCCGTGCAGCGACCCATACCGATCTGGATCGGCAGGTCGTCACCGCGTGCCTACCAGCGCATCGGGCGCCTCGCCGACGGCTGGTTCCCGCAGGTCGCTCCGGGTCCCGCCCTGGACGAGGCGCGCGGCATCGTCGAGCAGGCAGCCCGCGACGCCGGCCGCAATCCCTCCGACATCGGGCTGGAAGGCCGAGTCAACTACGCCGGCGCCCCCGACGCTGCGCTGGCGTCGATCGAGAACTGGCGCGCCGTCGGCGCCACGCATGTCTCGGTCAACACGATGGGGGCCGGATTGTCGGGCGTGGACAGCCACCTGGCGGTCCTGCGTGATGTGGCCAGCCAGGTCTAAACAGGATAATCTACTTATCCAGTAGGAATTATCTGAAAGGCGGTCGTGTCATGAGCTTCGGGATCTCGCTGCAGACCTCGCCCTCGCTTGCGGAGCTGGGAGACGGCGACGCGCTCAGCTTCGTGGTGCAGCGCGCCCGCGACGCCGAGGCGGCCGGGGTGGACGACATCTGGCTTAACCAGGGGCTCGACATCGACGGCATCGCCTTCGCCGCCCTGGTCGCCTGCGAGGTTCCGCGCGTCGTCATCGGAGTCGCCGTCGTGCCGATGTACCACCACCGTCCGATCTCAATCGCCGGCCTGGCCAAGGCAGCGCAACTCGCCGCCGGGGGGAGGTTCGCCCTGGGCATCGGCCTCGGCCACAAGGCGGTGGTGGAGAACGTGTTCGGCCTGCCCTACGACCGGCCGATCAGGCACCTGCGCGATTACCTGCGGGCCGTGCGCGAACTGCTCGACTCTGGCAGCGCCGCGGTCCGTGGCGCGACCGTCACCGCGGACCTGTCGAGCGTGCCGCCGGACCGGCTGCACGGCGGGGTGACGCCGAGGGTCCCGCTGCTCGTCGCCGCGATGGGGCCGCAGGCACTGCGGGCCGCCGGTGAGCTCGCCGACGGCACGCTCCCGTACCTGGCCGGCCCGCGCGCTCTCGAGGAGTTCATCGTCCCCGGCATCACCAAGGCGGCCGAGGCCGCGGGCCGCCCGGCGCCGAGAATCGCCGCCGGGGTGCCGGCGTCCGTGACCGACGACCCGGAACGCGCGCGAGCGCACGCCTTCCAGGCGCTCGGCGGATACGCCAGGACGCCCGCCTACCAGGCGGTGCTCGAACGCGGGGGCATCAGCAACGTCGCCGACCTGGCGCTCGTCGGCGACGAGGAAACCGTCGCGGCCGGGCTCCGGTGCTACCTCGACGCGGGCGCGACCGACGTCCGGGTAAGCCCGGCGGCCTTCGCCACCGACGAAGAGCGCCTCAGGACCTGGCGGCTTGTCGGGGAGCTGGCCCGCGACGCGGCGGGCCGCGCGAGTACGGCCAGGGCCTGAGCGCCGGTCCCTCATCCGCCGGGCTGCGGCGGCACTGCGAACGCGCCGTGGGGATCGCCAAGGCCGGGTCCGCCAGCACGTCCGATCCGTTAGAGCACGTTCACCGTGACTTACCCCAGCGCTCGTAGAAGGTGATGTCCTCGACCGGCGGGCGGCCGGCCGGGCGGAACGAGGTGGTCGTGGTGTAGGCGACCGGCAGCAGCGCGATCTGCGTCACGCCGGGCGGAATGCCGAGTAGCCCGGGGATGTCTTGCTCGTGCCCGTTCAGTTGGTATCCCGAGATGGTGGTGCCGAGACCGCGCGCCGCAGGGCCAACTGGAAGCTCCAGATCGCCGGGTACACCCACCCGTAGAACGCGTTCACATAGACCGGATCCCCCTCGGGACGGCCGGCCAGGCAGGACAAGACCTGTACCGGGGCGGTCTAGGGCGAGCTTGCGCCGGACCTAGCGAGTCGTCGTCAGCAGCGTCTCATCGTCCATGCCGGCGTCCTCCCAGGGCGGCCTCCAGGGCCGTCATGTTGGCGGTGATGAACTGGTCGAATGTCCGCGGCGCGCCTCCAGCCAGGTCGCGCACGGCGAGGGCGCCCCCGGCCACCTCGCCCGCGAGCGTGGCGACATCGTCGGCGAACCCCGCCGGGAGGCCACGGGTCGTCAGCGTGGCGGCGAGTTCTCCCGGCGTCAGCGTGACGTGCCCGACCGTCCGCCCGAGCGCGGCCGACAGCTTTTCCGTGATGTCGGCGCAGGTGAGCAGCTCCGGGCCGGTCAGGTCGAAGCTTTCCGCGGTGCGACCAATGAGCACCGCACCGTCACGGCCGCGCCGGCCCCGAGCCGACGCGCGGCGCAACTACGAGCGCCTGGGCCGGGAACGAGCGGTCGGAACTGCACGAGTCCTGCGTCCACCTGGCTGACCTCACCGAAAAGCTGACGGCGCGCGCCAGGGACGCGGGCGTCATCCGCCGCGGCGTGACCGGAGCCGACGTGTCCGCCCTCATCAGCGCGGCGGTCTGGACCGCCGAGCAAACATCCACTTGATGCCGGGGATCCACCCCGACAGCCGGGTCGGCGCGGCGCTGCGGAAGGTTCCGGCGGCGATCGCGGACACGGCGTAGGACAGCACGAACACGTCGCCGAGGTAGCCCACCAGCGTGATCCAGCTGTGCAACGGAATCAGCACAAGCAGGCCGAGGATGAAGTTGAGCAGCAGCGCGCGGCGCGGTACGCCCGAGGCGCCGGGGACGAACAGGAAGTACTTCGGCAGCAGCCGGTTCTTCGACAGGGCGTAGGTCTGCCGGGCCGCCTCGGCCATGCCGACGAACTCTGAGCCGGACGGGGAGATCGCCGCATCGACGTACAGCAGGCTGGACAGCCAGCCGAGGTTCACCGCGAGGGCGAGCTGGCCGAAGGGCGAGGTGAAGTTGATGCCCCGCCAGCCGTGGGCGAGCAGGCTGTGCGGGATGGCGACCAGGAAGGCGAGCTGGAGCAGGATGTAGAGGACGGCCGAGGCGGCGATCGCGACGAGGATCGCGCGCGGGATGTCGCGCCGTGGGTTGCGGGCCTCGCCGGACAGGTCCACCGGCGGCTGGAAGCCGTTGAGGGCGTAGATGAGGCCGCCGGACGCGATCGCCGACAGGATCGCGCTCCCGCCGAAGGGGGCGAAGCCGTCCGCGCTAGTGAGGTTGCTGCCGTGGAAGCCGGAGGCGAACAGCGCGATCACGGTGATGGCCGGGACGATGAACTTTACCCAGGTAATAACCAGGTTGACCCGGGCGAACAGCCGGACGCCGAACCAGTTGAGCGCGACCAGCACCGCCTCGAGAGCGGCCGCGATGCCGATGCCGCCAGCCGACAGTGAGCTGCCGTGGTACACCCAGGGCCAGTAGTGGCTCAGGTACTGGAGGACGGCCAGCACCTCGGTATCGGTGAGCAGGAGGAGGACCACGGTAAAGCCGAACGTGCTGCCCACGATCCGCCCGTTGGCGTACAGCGGCCAGCGGACGCTGCCGCCGACCTCGGGACGCGACGCGCCGAGCTCGACGAGGACCAGGCTGACCAGGGCGATGGCCGCGGCCGCGATCACCCAGGAGATGAGCACGGCGGGTCCGGCTTCCTGCACGCCGTAGAACGCGCCGAACAGCCAGCCCGAGCCGATGATGCCGCCGAAGGAGGTCGCGGTGAGCGACCGGAAGCCCAGCGTGTGATGGAAGTGCTTCTCCTGGACGACGAGTTCGGAGATGCCTGCTGATGGTGTTGTTTCAGTTACTGATTGTGACATTGCGACTCCATGGGGGAGGGGCGCAGGATGACGCGAGTGCCCGCTGACCGGGCACCGCCAGAGGACGTGGATCTAGAAAAACACCTGTGCTATGCCAAAATTCGTTCGTCGTTGCTGACCTGGCGTCTCACGCGCGCTAGGCAGCTCTTCGGTATTCGCTGATCAGGCCGCCGAGAACCTGTCTGCGCTCGATCCGTGCGGTGATATCGACGGGGTTGGCGGGCTGGCGCTGCGGGGACTCCTGCTGCAGGCTCTGGTGCGGGCGGTGGCCGTTGTAGTGCCTGGCGTACTCGGCCAGTACGTTGCGAAGGTGCTTCTCGCCGAGGATCAGCACGTGGTCGAGGCACTCACGGCGAAGCGTCCCCACGAACCGCTCCGCGAACGAGTTCGCCTTCGGCGACCGGACCGGCGTCTTGATGACCCGCGTGCCGTTCCCGGCGAAGACGCCGTCGAACGCCGTGGTGAACTTGCCGTCCCGGTCGCGGATCAGGAACTGGAACCTGCTGGCGCGCTCGCCGAGGTCCATGAGGAGGTTACGGGCCTGCTGGGCGGTCCAGCTTCCGGTCGGGTTTTGGCGCAGCACAGGCGGCTGACGGTCCCGGCCCCGGGCGCAATTCCCCATAAAACTGATCAAGATAATTGACAAGCTGCCGGCGGGAGAGGGAGGGTTGTGTCATTCGCCATCAACTCGGCCGGCCGGTAGCAGGACGCAAGGAGACGCCAGTGAGCACTAAGTCAGCGGCCGGGCCGGCTCCTGAGCCGTGGCTGGATCACCTGCGACGGGAGGCCGAGCGGTTCGCCGCGGTCGTCAGGCGGTCGCCGCCGCAGGTCCACGTGCCCGCCTACCCGGACTTCACCGTGCACAGCCTCGCCGTCCACATCGGGCGCGGGCTCCGCACGTTCCATGCCATCGTCACCGGCGGCGCGGATGACTCCGGCGCCGCGGTGCCGGAGGGGCCGGATGCCGCCGACTGGGTGCTGGCCGGGCTGGAACCGCTGGTCACCGTGCTCAGCGAGGTACCGCCTGACAAGCCCGTGCCGTTCCCGCATGACGCGGGCGACCGCCCCGCGCGGCTGATCGCCCCGCTGCTCGCGGTCGAGGTCGGCGTGCACCGCTGGGACGTGGAATCCGTCCTCGGCGACCACGCGCCGATCCCGGCCGACCTGGCGGTCCAGGAGGTGGAGAGCGTGTTCGCGAACTTCGTCCCCCGGCTGGCGGGCAGCGGCGTGGCTGACATCGGCGGCACGGTGTTGCTGCGGGCCGCGGACACCGACGCGGCCTGGAGCGTGCGGGTGAGCGACGGCCGCCTGACGACTGAGCGCGCGCCCGCCGGGCCGTCGAGCGCGTCCGTCGTCGTCGCGGGCGCCGCGCAGGACATCGCGCTGCTGGTCTGGAAGCGGGCGGTGCCGCCGCGGCCGGAACTGGACGTGACCGGGAGCGCGGACGTACTCAAGCGCTTCCTTGTCACCGACTACATCCCCGACCCGCGGACCACGCCCGCGCACTGACATCTCACAAGACACCACAGGGAGGCTGCGATGACGGCAACGATCCAACGGGCCGGCGCCGAGCGGAGGCCGAACGAGCGCGGATGAGTGAGAACGCGACAGGAGTCGGCCACATCCACGTCCTCGGTTTCCTGACCCCCGGCAACTTCGCCGACGACGACCCCTACACGGGGCTCGAGGCCACGCTGCAGTTGTTCGAGGACGCCGAGAAGGCCGGCTGGGACGGCGCCTGGATCCGGCAGCGCCATCTCGAGCACGGCGTCGGCTCCGCGGCGGTGTTCCTGGCCGCGGCGGGTCAGCGCACCCAGCACATCGAGCTGGGCACCGCGGTGATCCCGATCGGCTACGAATCGCCGTTCCGCCTCGCCGAGGACCTCTCGCTCGCCGACGTGCTGTCCCGCGGGCGGCTGCAGATCGGGTTCAGCTCCTCGATGCCGCACGCCGAGATCCTCGGCGACCTCGTCTACGACGGCGACTGGCGCGGCTTCGACCTCAAGCACGGGCGCATCGCCCGCCTGGTGGAGAACCTGCGCGGGAACTACATCGGCGACTCCGGCACCGTCATCCGCTCACCCGGCAACGTGCAGCGTCCGCGGCTGCAGCCACAGGCCGAGGGCCTGGTCGACCGGATCTGGTACGGCGCCGGCAGTGCGAGCTCAGCGAAGTGGGCCGGGGAGCAAGGTCTGAACCTGCTCTCAGGCAACGTGATCTTCGGCGGCGGCGCGACCGACTTCTACGCGGCGCAGAACTCGGTGCTCGACGCCTACCAGTCGGGTCTGCCCGCGGGCCGCGCTGGCCGCGTCGGCATCGGGCGTGTCATCGTCCCGACCGACAGCGCCGACGCCAAGCAGCGGGAACGGTACCGAGAGTACGGCGCCAGCCGGTACGAGCGAACGCTCAAACCGCAGACGTTCCCCGGCAACGGAGGCAGGGACGGCATCCTCTTCCCGGTCGACCTGATCGGGACGACCGACGAGATCCTCGAACACCTCGCCGCCGACCCGGTGGTGGCCCGCGTCACCGAACTGCGCGTCGAGGTGCCGTATGAGTTCGACAAGCACGAGTACGAGCAGATCCTGCACGACGTGCGCTACAACCTCGCGCCCCAGCTGGGCTGGACGCCCTCGCACTGACAAGGCAGCCGTCCGGTGCCGGCCGGCTCCACGCGAACCCTCTTCGAAAGCGACGACCGGTCATGTCACGTTCGACCAACTCTCTGCACCTCGCGATCGCGCTGGACAGCGCCGGCTGGCATCCCGCCGCGTGGCGTGAGCCCGATGCCCGTCCCGGCGAACTGTTCACCCCGAAGTACTGGGTCGACCTGATTCAGCGGGCCGAACGCGGCCTCGTCGACTTCGTCACGATCGAGGACGGACTCCGGCTTCAGTCCGACCATCCGCTCCAGCCCGACGACCGGGCTGACCGGGTTCGCGGGCGCCTCGACGCCACCCTTATCGCGGCCAGGGTCGCGCCCGTGACCAGCCGCATAGGGCTGTTGCCGACTGCGATCGTCAATCACACTGAGCCGTTCCACCTCGCGAAGGCGATCGCCACGATCGACTACGCCAGCGCCGGCCGGGCCGGCATCCGGGTGCAGCTGGACGGCACCGCCGAAGGGGCGGCCCACTTCGGCCGGCGCGAGATCCAGCCGCTGCGCCGCGAGGACTACGCCAACCTCGACGCCCCCGGGTTGCGGCAGCGGCTGCGGGACTCCTTCGACGAGGCCGCGGACTACGTCGAGGTGCTGCGCCGGCTCTGGGACAGCTGGGAGGACGACGCGGAGATCCGCGACCTCGCGACCGGCCGCTTTATCGACCGGGACAAGCTGCACTACATCGACTTCGAAGGCCGCTGGTTCTCCGTGAAAGGGCCCTCGATCACACCGCGGCCGCCGCAAGGGCAGCCGGTCGTCGCCGCGCTCGGGCACGCAGAAGTGCCGTATCAGCTGATCGCACGGTCGACGGACGTCGGGTTCGTCACGCCGCACAGTGCCGCCGACGCGACCGCGATCATCGCCCAGATCCGTGCGCAGCAGCAGGCCGTCGGGCGTGCGGCCGACACCGTGCATGTCTTCGCCGACCTGGTCGTCTTCCTCGACCGCGAGCATGCGACCGCGGTCGCGCGCAAGCAGCGGCTGGACGCGCGCGCGGGAGCCGAGTACACCAGCGACGCCGAGATCTTCGTCGGCACCCCGGCCGAACTCGCTGACCTGCTGCTCGACTGGCACCGCGCTGGCCTGTCCGGCTACCGGCTGCGGCCCGCCGTCCTGCCGCACGACCTGAGCCAGATCACGGACTACCTGGTGCCCGAGCTGCAGCGCCGCGGCGCCTTCCGCGCCGCCTACGAGGCGAACACCCTGCGCGGGCTGCTGGGACTGTCCCGTCCAGCCAACCGATACGCCGCGGGCGCGGCCTGAATCGTCAGCAGGGGATACCGATGAGCACGTCACTGAAGCAGATCCGCCTCGCGGCCGGGTTCCCCGGCGTGAACAACACCACCGTCTGGAGCGACCCGGCCGCGGGCAGTCAGATCGCGTTCGACTCGTTCCGGCACGTCGCTCAGACCGCTGAGCGCGGCAAGCTCGACTTCTTCTTCCTGGCCGAAGGACTGCGCCTGCGCGAGCACGCCGGGAAGATCCACGACCTCGACATCGTCGGCCGGCCCGACACCTTCACCGTGCTCGCGGCCCTGGCCGCGGTCACCGAGCACATCGGGCTGGCCGGCACGATCAATTCCACCTTCAACGAGCCGTACGAGGTGGCCCGGCAGTTCGCGTCCCTGGACTGGCTGTCCGGCGGACGGGCCGCCTGGAACGTGGTCACCAGCTGGGACGCCTTCACCGGGGAGAACTTCCGCCGCGGCGGGTTCCTCCCGCAAGATCAGCGCTACGAACGGGCCAGGACCTTCCTGCGGACCGCGAGCGAGCTGTGGGACTCCTGGCACGGCGACGAGATCGTCGCCGACAAGGAAACCGGGCAGTTCCTGTCCACGCCGGCGCCGGGCGGCTTCACCCACGAGGATGCCCACTTCGACATCAACGGCCGGTTCAACGTGCCGCGCAGCCCGCAGGGCCGCCCGGTGATCCTGCAAGCCGGAGAGTCCGACGAGGGACGAGACTTCGCCGCCACCGCCGCCGACGTGATCTTCTCCCGCTACTCGCAGTACGACCAGGCACGGGCGTTCTACGCCGACGTGAAGAACCGGCTGCCGAAGTTCGGCCGGACCCGTGACCAGCTGCTGATCCTGCCGGCCGCCGGGTTCGTCCTCGGTGACACGGACGCGGAGGCCGAGGAGGCCGCCCGGGAGATCAGGCTGGCGCAGGTGTCACCCGCGACCGCGATCAGGTTCCTGGAGCAGCTCTGGAACACCGACCTGTCCGGTCACGACCCGGACGGCCCGCTGCCGGCCTTCGACCCCGTTGTGAGCGAGATCGGCGGACTGGTGGCCAAGGGCAACGCCGGCGCGCGCCAGCTGGCGAAGAGCCCGGTCGCACTGGCGAACCAGTGGCGCGCCAAAGCCGAGGCCGAGAACCTGACCACCCGGGAGCTGATCATCGAAGTGACCGGGCGCCAGTCGTTCATCGGGTCACCGGCGACCGTGGCCGCGGAGATCAACCGGTTCGTCCAAGACGATGCCAGCGACGGTTTCATCATCGGCTCTCACCTGGTCCCCGGTGGCCTGGATCCCTTCGTCGACAAGGTCGTGCCGCTGCTGCAGGAACGCGGCGTGTTCCGCACCGAGTACGAGGGCACGACGCTGCGCGAGAACCTCGGCCTCGCTCCGCTGGGCGCGGTCACGGCGACCCCGGTTGCCTGGTGACGTTCCCGAGTCCCGCGCTGGCCGACGCGGCGGTGGCGGAAGTCGTCACGCTCGCCAGCGATCTCATCGCGATCGACACCACGAACACCGGCGACAAGTCCGCGGCCGGCACGGAGGGCAAGGCGGCCGAGTACGTCGCCGGGAAACTGAGCGACGCCGGCTACGACGTCACCTACGTCGAATCCGGGGCACCGGGCCGGGGCAACGTCATCGCGCGGCTGGCCGGCGCCGACTCCGCCCGCGGCGCGCTGCTGGTGCACGGGCACCTCGACGTGGTTCCCGCCGACGCCTCGGAGTGGTCGGTGCACCCGTTCTCGGGAGAGGTGAAGGACGGCTACGTCGACCTGGCACTGATCGGGGACGAGGCGACCGTCGCGGCGGGGATCCGCCGCTACCTGGACGCGGGGGCGACCGACGTCCGGATCAGCCCCGCCGCCTTCGCCACCGACGAGGAACGGGTCCGCACCTGGCAGCTGGTCGGCCAGCTCGCCCGCGACGCCGGGGGCCGCGGGGGTGTGCTTTAGGACCGGCTAGCGGGGATCGTGCCCGCCAGCTGACGCTGGCGGTATGCCTGGCGGCCGGCTTCACGACGCTCCTTGACTCGTCGATCCTCAACCTCGCGGTGCCCAGCCTTACCCGCTCGCTGCATGCCTCCGCCGAGCAGGTGCAGTGGCTGCTGTCGAGCTACTCGCTGACCTTCGGCCTCGCGCTGGTGCCGGCCGGACGGGCCAGCGACCTGCGCGGCCGGCGGGCGCTGTTCCTCGGGGGCGTGGGGCTGTTCGCGGCGGGCAGTGTCATCTCCGCGCTGTCGCCCGCTGCCAGCGTCGTCGTCTTCGCGCAGCTCCTGCAGGGCGTCGGCGGCGGGGTGATCAGCTCTCAGGTGCTCGGCACGATCCAGGACACGTTCCATGGCACCGGCCGGGCCAGGGCAATGAGCGCTTACGGGGTCGCCAGCGGCCTGGCCGGCCTGTCCGGTCCGCTGCTCGGAGCCCTGCTCGTGACCGTCTTGCCGCCGGGTATCGGCTGGCGGGCGGTCATGGCCGCCAGCACCCCGCTCGCCGCCGGCACGCTTATCTTCGGCGCCCGCCACCTGCCGAGGGACAGGCCCGCCGGCGCTGTCCGCCGGGTCGGCGCCGGTGGTGTTCTCGAGCGCGGCGTTCCCGGCCGGCCGGACCGCGCGCGGATACGCGTCGACGGGGCCGGCCTCGCACTGCTCACGGTGGCGACGCTGGCGCTCGTGCTGCCGTTCGTCCAGCCCGGCCTCACCCATGCGGAATCGGCCGGCCTGGTCGGGGCGGCAGCGGCGGCGCTCGCCGGGTTCGCCGGATGGGAACGGCTGCGCGGCCGCGCTGATCCGGCCGCTGTCATCCTGCCCCCTGTCCTGGCCCGCGCGCCTGGGTTCGTCGCCGGGACACTCGTATCGACGTTCTGGTTCGGCGCCGCGCTCGCCCAGTCGGCCGTGGTCACCTTGTACCTGCTGGACACGCTGCACGTGCCGCCGCTGCTGGTCGCCGCCGTCGGCCTGCCGTCGTCCGCCGCCGGGGCACTGACCGCCTCGGTCAGCTGGCGGCTGGTCGCCCGGTTCGGCGCCGGCGTGATCAGCGTGGCGCTCGCGCTCCAGGTCCTGATCACCGGGACCCTCGCGCTGGTCCTGCCGCACGTCACCGCCAGCGGGGCGGTGCCGCTGCTGATGGCCGTCAACTGCCTGTCCGGAGTCGCGAGCGGCTGCATCGACTCCCAGAACCGTGCCCGCACGCTCCAGCACAGCCCGGACGGCTCGCGGGGCGTCGCCGCCGGGTTCCTCCAGCTCGCCCAGCGGCTGTCGGCCACGGTCTGCCTGGCCGCGGCCACCGGCGTGGCCTTCAGCCACGGCACGGCGCAGCCCTCGGCCCGCGGCACCGGCCGCGCACTCGCCCTGTGCGCGCTGCTCGTCCTGCTGTCCCTGACCATTTCGCTGCGCCGGACCAGGAAGGCCGCACGGCCGGCTCCCGGGGTCGGAGCCACCTGACCGGCCGCGTATTACAGGTAATACCTACCGATTTACTAGACAAATTAGCACGGCCAGCTAGTCTTGAGTCATGACAGCGCGGTATGCCAGCCGATGCCATCGCCGGCGGGCGGCTTTCCAGTGACCCAGGACCGGCCATGACCGACATCGCGGTCCGTCTGGCCGGCCCAGACGACTACGCGGCGGTCGGCGCGCTTCGCGAGGCGGCCTACTCCCATGACTACGAGATCTCTGATCATTACCGGCAGAGCCTCAGGGACGCCGCGCCGCGGGGGACCGGGCAGGAGGTCTGGGTGGCGGTCGAACGGCACACGGGGCGTCTTCTCGGCACGGTGGTCACGCCCCGGCCCGGCGGCCACATCAGCGAACTCGGCCAAGACGCCGAACTCGACTTCCGGCTGCTCGCCGTCGACCCGGCCGCCCGGCGGCGCGGCATCGGGCGGCTGCTCGTCGAGCACGTGATCGCCCTGGCGGCCGAGCGCGGCGACGAGCGCGTCGTCATGAACAGCGGCGCCCAGATGACGGGCGCGCACCAGCTCTACTACTCGATGGGCTTCAGCCGGCTAGCCGAGCGCGAGACCCGGACGGTTCCCGGCCATACCCGGCCGCTGCTTGCCTTCGGGTACGACCTGGCCGGGCACGGGATGGCTGATGGCACCCGTTTTTGAATCGGTGGCCGACGCGGTCGGCGGCACCCCCCTGTTCCGGCTGCGGGGACTCGGGCGCGGCCTCGCGGCCCCGGTGTACGCGAAGGCCGAGTTCTTCAGCGTGGGCGGGAGCGTCAAGGACAGGGCCGCGCTCGCGATGGTGGAGGCGGCCGAGCGCGACGGGGTGCTCCGCCCGGGCGGCACGATCGTCGAGGCGACCTCGGGCAACACCGGGATCGGGCTGGCGGTCGTCGGGCGGCAGCGCGGCTACCGGGTGGTGGTCGTGGTATCTGACCGCTCGGCCCAGGAGAAAGTCGACATCCTGCGCGCCTACGGCGCCGAGGTGATCATCGGGACCGGCGCCGTGCCCCGGCAGCATCCCGATCACCTGTCGAACGTCGCCCGGCGGCTGGCCGAGGAGACACCGGGCGGCTGGCTGGCCAACCAGTACGACAACCCGGCCAACCCGCTGGCTCACGTCGCCACGACCGGCCCGGAGATCTGGGAGCAGACCGGGGGCCGGGTCACCCACTTCGTCGCGGGCGTCGGCACGGGCGGCACGATCAGCGGCACCGGCCGCTACCTCAAGGAGGTCTCGGCGGGCCGGGTGCGGGTCATCGGCGCCGACCCGGAGAACTCCGTCTACTCCGGCGGCGACGGCAGCCCCTACTACGTGGAGAGCATCGGCCACTTCCTCCACCCGGAGACGGACGAGGACCACTGGCCGGAGTCGTTCCATCCGGGCGTCGTCGACCAGTTCGAGCGGGTCAGCGACAGGGAGTCGCTGGAAACCACGCGGCGGCTGGCCCGCGAGGACGGGCTGCTGGCCGGCCCGTCCTCGGGGACCGCGGTGGCGGCGGCCCTGCGGGTCGCCCGCGACCTCAGCCCCTCGGACGTGGTCGTGGTGCTGCTGCCGGACTCCGGACGGTCCTACCTGTCCAAGGTGTTCAGCGACGACTGGATGCGCCGCTGGGGCTTCCTCGAGGACCCGCCGGACGGGGCCCGGACCGTGGCCGACGCGCTCGGGACCCACGAGGCGGACGGGAAGTATCCCGCTCTCGTCACCGTCGCTACGACGGCGACCGTCGGGGAAGCCCTGGAGGCCGCGGGCGTGCTCGTCACCGCGGACACCATCGCCGCTCGTGCCGCCGTCCGCCCGGACGGCCAGACCGTGGCCCTCGTCGTGACGCCGCGGCCCCGGCG
The DNA here is from genome assembly GCA_050013875.1 of Trebonia sp. Taxonomy (GTDB): domain Bacteria; phylum Actinomycetota; class Actinomycetes; order Streptosporangiales; family Streptosporangiaceae; genus Trebonia. The sequence goes on from JBEKEK010000009.1 coordinate 57,862, forward strand.
GCCGTACGGCCTCACCGCGGCCGAGGTCACCGGCTCGCTGCCGGTCTCCCGGCTGATCCGCGACCTGGCCGCCGGGCGCGTCCGCCCCGGAGACCCGATCACCGGGTACGTCGGCCCTCCGCTGGCGACCGTCGGGACCGGGCAGTCCGTAACCGCGGCGCTTGACGCGCTCGGCGCGGAGGGCGCCGTTCCCGACGCGGTCCTGGTGCTGCGCGACGGGCGGGCGCACGCGGTCGTCACCCGGGCCGGGCTAGTCCGCGTGCTCGCGCCGGGGTCCCCGCTGGCGTGAGCCACGGATCACAACATGACAGGAGCCGCGTGACCCATCCCCTCGACAACCCGATCTTCTTGTCGCTGACCGGGGCACATGCCCGGTTCGCGGAACGGCGCGGCAACGTGCTGCGCTACCAGGTTGACGTCTCCCCGTTTCTCGCGATGCCTGAGGAGCCGGATGCGTCGGACTGGGCGGACGCCGCCTGGCTGGCGGGGCCGGGCGGCCTGCTGCCGCTGACCGGCGTCAGCGTCCCGCCGCCCGTCGACTGGGAGGTCCTCATGATCGGCGAGGGCGTGCAGATGACGGGCGAACGGCTCGCGGTCGCCGCCGATGAGGAGGCGCTGCCGCTCGGCCTGGCCGACGTGGCCGAGATGCTCGACCTCACCGCGCGCACGCAGCCGGGGCCGTTCCTGCCGCGCACCGTCGAACTGGGCACCTACCTCGGCATCCGGCGCGACGGCAGGCTGGTCGCCATGGCTGGCGAGCGGCTGCACCCGGAAGGCTGGACGGAGGTCAGCGCGGTCTGCACCGACGAGGCCTGGCGCGGCCAGGGCCTCGCCAGCCGGCTGGTCCGGGCCGTCGGGGCCGGGATCCGGGCCCGCGGCGAGATCCCGTTCCTGCACGCCGTGGCCGCGAACCCCGCGGTCGCGCTGTACGAGCAGCTCGGCTTCCAGCTGCGCAGGAAGACCTCTTTCCCGGCCGCCCGCATACCGGAGACGCTCTTACCTGCCGCGGCGGGCCACCGCCGGGTGATGCCGGGCCGGAGCCGCCAGTTACCCTCAAGATCACGATTGAATAAAACTGATCGGATAAGTAGGATTTAGCTTGCTCGCCCGCCGTCCATGAGGAGGCATCCCGTGTCCGAAACCCTCACCAGCCTGTACGACATCCGCCCGGCCAGCCCGCTGATCGGCGCCGAGATCGAGGGCGTTGACCTGACCAAGCCCGTGGCCGAGGCCACCGCGGAGGCACTGCGGGAGGCGTTCTGGACCTACAAGGTCCTGGTCTTCCGCAACCAGCACCTCTCGCCGCTCGAGCACGTGGCGGCGGTCCGTATCTTCGACCGGCCCTTCGACCACCCCCTGTGGGTCAAGCGGCACCCTGACAGCCGGCTGGTCTACACGTTCAGCTACGAGCAGGGCACCGCGGACCGCTGGCACATCGGCGGTACGTGGCGGAACCCGCCCTTTCACATCGAGTCGCTCACCTACCAGGTGGTGCCCGAGGTCGGCGGCCACACCCTGTGGGCCGACCTGCAGGCGGCCTACGACGGCCTTTCCGAACCGGTCAAGCAGCTGCTCGAGTCGGTCAGCGCCGTCTACAGCGCCTACCCGGGCGACGGAACCCCCGACCGGCCGCCGGTCACCGAGACAGTCGAGCACCCGGTCGTCCGCACCCACCGCCACACCGGCCGCAAGGGGCTGTTCATCAGCACCGGCGCCCTGCGGCTGACCGGCGTCACGGAGGCCGAGGGGCAGGCCCTGCTGCCCTTCCTGCTCGCTCACGCCTCCTCGCCGAACTACACCGTCAGCTTCGGCTGGAATCCGGGCGACTTCGTGCTCTGGGACAACCTCGCCACCTGGCACTACGCCGTCAACGACTACACCGGGCCGCGGGCGTACCGCAAGGTCATCGCGGGCTAGCGCGGCCTGCCCGACGCAGCCCGGCCCGTCGAGTCAGCCGAACGCGGCGCGCCTGATCGCCCGGGCCGGATGCTCATCGGGCAGGTACGGGCCGCCGGCGAACAGTTTCTCGCGTAGCGTGCCGGGGGCGTACCCGGCCTGCATGAGGCCGCGGCGGCGGAGCTCCGGTGCCACGTGGTCGACGAAGTCCTCGAACGTGCCGGGGGAGACCACGTACTGCACGTTGAGCCCGTCGACGCCGGCGTCCTGCCAGGCCTCGATGTGGTCGGCGATCTGCTCCGGGGTGCCGACCGCGCGCAGGTTCCCGTACCAGCGGACCAGCTCGCCGATGGTCAGGTCACCGCGCGGCGCCATCGCGATCAGCTCGGCGACGATGCCAGCCTGCCCTTCCGGCCGCTTGGCGAGGTCGCTGACCGGCTCGTCCGGGTCGAGCTGGCCGAAGTCGTAGCCGAGGAAGACGCTCTGCTTGGCGAGGTGCGCGTCGACGGACTGAAAGTCGGTGATCTCCTCGTGCAGGCGCCGCGCCTCCGCCTCGGTGCTGCCGACGACGAAGCCGAGGATGCCGAGCAGCTTGACGTGCGCGCGGTGCCGGCCGTGCCGCTCGGCGGCCCGGCGCACGTCCGCGACGACGGGAGCCGCCTCGGCCGGGCTGAGCGCGTTGATGAACAGGCATTCGGCGTTGCGGCCCGCGAAGTCCCGGCCGCGCGGTGACACCCCGGCCTGCACGAGTACCGGGGTCCGCTGCGGGGACGGCTCGCACAGGTGCGGGCCCGCGACGGAGTAGAACGGGCCGGCGTGATTGATCTCGTGGACCTTGGCGGGGTCCGTGTACTGCCGGGTGGCCTTGTCCCTGAGGACGGCGTCGTCCTCCCACGAGGCCTCGAGCAGCTTGTACACGACCTCGGTGAAGTCGTCGGCGCGGGCGTACCGGTCCCCGTGCCCGGGCAGCCCGCCGAAGCCGAGGTTGCGCCCGGCGCCGGGCAGGAACGTGGTCACGATGTTCCAGGCGATCCGGCCCCGGGTCAGGTGGTCCAGGGTCGACAGCTTGCGGGCGAACGCGTACGGGTGCTCCTGGAGGATGTTCTGGGTGAGGACGAAGCCCAGGTGCTCGGTCGCGTAGGCCAGCACCGGGATGAGCTCCCCGGGGTCGTTGACCGGGAACTGCATGCCGCTGTAGACGGCGCGCTCCCGCGAGTTCGCGAACGTCTCGTAGGGCGCGAGGACGTCAGCGAAGAACAGCGTGTCGAAGTGCCCGCGCTCCAGCAGCCGGGCGATGTCCACCCAGTAGTCGACGCTGTTGTACTCCAGCTGCCTGCTGCCCGGCCAGGCCCACATGCCCTGGTCGTGGTGCGAGGCGGTGAACATGTTGAACGCGTTGAAGACCATCCGCGGCCGTCGCGGCTCGGTCATGCGCCCGGCCCCTCGTCGGTGACGCCCAGGACTTCCCGGCCGATCTCGGTGGCGAGGACTTCGGTCGAGTACGCCATCAGCTGCCCGGCCTCCGCGACCAGCCGCAGGAGCTCCCCGAAGGCCAGGTAGCTGATCCCGTCGCCGCCCAGCGCGGCCGGCAGCAGCGCCCGGCTGACCCCGGCCGCGTGGAGCGCGTCGAGCGCGGCGCGCGGGATCTCGGCCCGCTCGTCGTAGCCGGCCGCATCCGCCGCGAACCCGGGGGTTAGTTCCCTGACCCGGCTGAGCAGCTCCTGCTCATCAGGTGCAAGCTCAGGGAGTGGTGTCGTCATCGCTGCTTCGCCTTCTCTTGCGGGCCAGTGCGCCCGGTGCCTGCCGTGCCGGCTCCGCCTAGCCTAGGGCGGGTGCGACCTGGCGGTGATCGCGGTGCGAGGCCGGGGCGCCCGCCAGGCGGCGGCTCAGCGCAGCGGGACCGGCGCCGGGAAGGCGGGGCGCAGCCCGGCAGGCAGCGGCCGCGGGGCCGGCAGGGACAGCCGCTCGCGCAGCGTGCCGGTCCGGTCCGGGCTCCCGCCCGGGTCCCCGGCGCCCCGCAGGCTCGCCGGTATGGACCGCAGGAACTCGCGCAGGGCCCGCTCATCGCCGGGCGGGCGCACGAGGACCCCGGCGACCCGGACGTCGCCCAGGTAGCCGGGCAGGCCGGCGTCGCCCGCGGGAATCTCGAGGAACAAGCGCGGGGCGGCCGCGGGCTGGCCGGCGCTGGCCGGCCGGACTGGGCCGGCGGCCGCGAGAGCGGCCGCGGTGGCCGCGGTTCTGGCGGGAGCTATCAGGATGTCGGCGACGCCCGCGGCGGCCGCCGCTTCCGCGGCGGACCTGGCGTACCAGGCCAGCACCGGGCTGCCCTGCGGTGTCGTCGGGACCGTCAGCGGGCCGTCGACAGCGAACGCGCCACGGTGGTCGATGTGCACGATCTGCTCACCGCGGGCGTAGACGCCGGTGGCACGGTCAGCCACGATCGAGGCGTACGGCCAGCTCAGCCACAGGTCCCGGATCGTGGCGGCGGCGTCCCGCGCCGTCTGCACCCCGAGCGGGACGCCCGGGGTAAGGCCCGCGCCGCCCCATGCCCCGTCGGCGTCGCGGCCCGCCGGGGCGTAGCCGTCGGCCAGGCCGAGCACCAGCCCGGAGCGGCCGCCGGCGAGGTGATCCGCTGACGCGATACGGCGGGCGAGGTTGTAGGGGTGGTCGCGGTGCACGGCGGCGGCCGCCAGCCAGCCGAGGCGCGGGGCGCGGGCGGCGAGTACGGCGGCCGCGATCGTTGACTCGACGGTGCGGCCGGCGGGGGAGCTCCCGTCGATCCGGTCGACGCCCGCGACCGCGAAGGCGAAGCCCGCGCCGTCAAGCAGTCCGGCCAGTTTCCGGTCGGCCAGCAAGACGGCGAGGTGCTCCCCGGACAACGCCACGCCGACGGGCTTGGCAGCGGTGGCGCTCACCGGGTGACCTCCGGGGCGGACGCGGCGGCGAAGTGGCCGCGCAACGTTGCCGTCTCGTACTCATGCCGGTACAGGCCACGTCGCCGCAGCAGCGGTACCACCTCGTCGGCGATCACCTCGAGACCGTCGGCCAGCACGTCGGGCTGGAGGTTGAAGCCGTCGATGGCGCCCGACCGCCACCAGTCCTCGATGTGGTCGGCGAGCTGCTCGGGGGTGCCGACAAAGCCGTGGTGACCCGACCCGGTGTAGCGGGTTTGCTTCAGGTACTCGCCGACGGTGGGGCTGGTCGCGCGGATCTGCTTCACGATCGACTGGCGGAAGCCGATGCTGCCGCCTGCGAACGCGGGATCGAGGGCGGTCCGCAGCACCTCCTCGGGGAACGGCTCGTCCAGCGCGAGCAGGGACGCGTCGATTCCCAGCGACCCGGACAGCCACTGCACCGAGTAGGACGCGGGACCCAGGTCGTGCAGCTGGTCGCTGCGCCGCCGCGCCTCCTCCTCGGTGCTGCCGAGGCTGAGCAGCACGCCGGGGAGGATCTTGACCTGGCCAGGATCGCGGCCGGCCTCGGCCGCGTACCGCTTGACCTCATTGTAGTGCTCGACCGCGCCCGCCTTGGTGAGCTCGGCCGAGAAGACACCCTCCGCCCAGGCGCCGGCCAGCCGGCGGCCAGCCTCGGAGCCCCCCGCCTGCAGCAGCACCGGGTGCCCCTGCGGGGACGGCGGCACCCGCAGCCGGCCGCGGAGGTCGAAGTGAGCACCGTGATGGGAAACCTGGCTGCCGGCCGCGGCGGAGTCCCACAGGGCGCGGACGAGGGCGACGAACTCCGCGGCGCGCTCGTAGCGGTCGGCTCGCTCGGGCAGCCCGGTGAGGCCGAAGTTCCCGGCGGCCTGGCCGTGCCTGGTGGTGACGACGTTCCAGCCGGCCCGGCCGCCGCTGGCGTAGTCCAGCGACAGCAGCCGCTCGGCCAGCTCGAACGGATCGTTGAAGGTGGTGGACGCGGTGACGATGAGGCCGATGCGCTCGGTGACAGCCGCGAGGTGAGCCCAGTTCACGCTCGGCTCGAGCCGGGTCGAGTTCGCGTCGTAGGAGGGGTTGCCGAGTCCGGGCCCGTCGGCCAGGAACAGCGCGTCGAGGGTGCCGCGCTCGGCGGTCGCCGCGATGTGCGCCCAGTACTTCTCGTCGAGGGGCGAGCCGGGGGTGAGCCGCGGGTCCCACTGCCACGCCGCGGGCAGGTAGCCGAGGGTGAGGGCGTTGACGCCGAGGATGACCTGACCGCCGCGCGTGCGCGTCATCATCAGAACCCCGTTCCGGCGAACGGGGCGCGGGAGACGGCGAACAGCTCGTCGGCGGCCGCCAGCGCGCCCGGCCGCCGCTCCGTCGCCCGCCCGGCCAGGGCAAGCGTGCTGAAGCGGGTCGCGCCGAGGTAGGCGGACGCCAGGGCGGCGACGTCCAGTTCTATGCCCGGGTCTTCGTCCGACCGCCGGACGCCGTCGGCGGCGACCCGGTAGCCGCCGCTGTTGGCGGGCAGCAGGCGGTCGGTGACCCAGATGACCGCAGGCTCCGCGTGCGGTCCGTAGCCGCGGGCCCGCAGGGCGGCCTCGACGTCGACGAGGCGCAGCCAGGTCTCGTCTCTCACCCCCGATACCCGCACGGCGCGCACGTCGGCGAACAGCTGCGGCAGCGGGTCGTCGGCCGGCCGGCCCGGGAGCCGGACGACGTCGATGAGATCGAGAGTGGCCAGGTAGCGGACGAGGGCGAGGTAGGCGCGCTGGCTGTGCGCGATGAAGTCGTCCACGACGACCGTCCGGCTCTGGCCGCCGAACCACCGCTCGGTGTCGACCGGGTGGTAGCTCACGTAGCCGTCCTCGCCGCCCTCGGGTCCGTGCACCGCGAGGTAGCGCTGGCCGCTTCCGGCCTCCGCGATGTGCCTGCGCAGGTTCCACCAGTACCGCGGGCGGTCGATGGCGCCGGTCCAGGCCGCCTGACGGTAGATCTCGGCCAGCAGCTTGCCCGAGGCGGCCGGGTCGGCCAGCCTGACCTGGCTGGTCCCGGCGGAGGCGGCGCCGCCGACCGCCGGCCGCAGCGCGCCGTGTCGCCGGTCGAGCTCGTAGTCGGCCGCCCAGGTGGCGATGCCGTAGCCGAACCGCTCGTAGATCACCGCCTCGGAGGCCCGCAGTGAGGCGACGACTTCACCCCGTGCGGCGAGGTCGTGCAGCTGCCTGGTGATGAGCGCGGTGACGATACCCCGGCGGGTGTGGGTGGGCAGGACACCGACGTGGGTCACCGCGCCGTGCGGCACGCGGGCCCCGCCGGGCACGGTGAGCCAGCTGGTGTAGGCGTCCGCTCCGCCCACGAGCTGGCCGTCGGCGTCGAAGGCGCCGAGTGAGCGGCCCGGCTCGATGAACGGGCCCGGATCGGGGCCGAAGCTCGGGATCGGCAGGCCGACCATGGCGGTGCGGAACACCGCCGCGGCCGCGGCGACTTCGTCCGTCCTGGTGAGCACGCGGATCTCAGGAGACGCCGGAAGCTGGGCTGGAGTCGTGGTCGGTGTCACGACGCGACGATAATTCGCGAACCGTACACAAGTCAATAATTCCTATCGGTTTAGTAGACTAGGGAAGGTGCCCCCGATGGGAAGGAACCCGACGTGACCGCCTCCGAAACGTACCTCGCCGCCCCGACCGCGCACACCGAGCAACTGCGCGCCCTCTTCCTGCCGCTCTTCGACAAGATCGCCGCGGGCAGCGCCGAACGGGAGCGCGGCCGGGTCTTCGCCCGCGAGCAGGTCCGCTGGCTGATCGACGCCCGGTTCGCGACCCTGCGCATCCCGGTCGCCCGGGGCGGCTTCGGCGCGTCCCTGCAGCAGGAGTTCGCGCTGCTGGCCAGCCTGGGCGCGGCCGACGCCAACGTCGCCCATGTCTGGCGCAACCACCTGGCCTTCGTGGAGGACCGGCTGAACGCCGCGGTCAGCCCGGCCAACGACCGCTGGATCGAGCGGCTGCTGGCCGGGGAGTTCGTCGGCGGCGGCTGGACCGAGGCCGACAACGGCACCTTCGACAACATCAAGACGCACCTGGTCCCGGCCGGCGAGCACTGGGAGATCACCGGCCGGAAGTTCTACGCCACCGGCAGCCTGTACGCCGACTGGCTCGACGTCCTCGGCACCGGGCCGGACGGCGCCCCGCTGACGGCGCTGGTCCGGGTGGACCAGCCGGGGGTCGAGCTCGTCGACGACTGGCAGGGCTTCGGCCAGCGCACGACCGCCAGCGGCAGCGCCAACTACCGCGATGCCAGGATCGAGGACGGTGACCTGATCCCCCTCGCCGAGCGCAACCCCGCCCTCGGCCCCTTCTACCAGATCGCCATGCTCGCCGTGCTGGCCGGGATCACCAGCGCCGCGCTGCGCGACGGCACCGCCGCGCTGCGCCAGCGCAAGCGGAACTACCGGCACGCGCTCGCCCCGGTCCCCACCGACGACCCCCAGCTGCTGCAGGTGCTCGGCCGGGTTTCGGCGCTGTCGTTCGGCGCCCACGCCGCCCTGGACGCGGCGTCCGCCGCCCTGGACCGGATCGCGGCGGCCCGCGTCGCGGGCGAAGACCCGGCCGCCGTCCGTGACCTGCTCGTCAGGGCGAACATCGCCACTTCGCAGGCGCAGGTCGTCATCATCGACGCCGCGCTCGAGGTCTCGACGATCATCTTCGACGCTCTGGGTGCCTCGGGGACCTACGAGACGCTGCGGCTCGACCGGCACTGGCGCAACGCCCGCACGCTCGCGTCGCACAACCCCCGGATCTACAAGGAGCGCATCATCGGCGACTGGCTGGTCAACGGCGCCGACCCGGTCGCCGCCGTCAGCGGCTTCGCGCCGAAGCCGGGCCCCCAGGACGTCCCCGCCAACGTCCAGGGCAGCTGAGCCAGCCCGCGTCGCCTGCGGCCTCTTGCGTCCCGAAATGCACGCTGCTACATTGTCTACTATAACGATAGGAAATATCGTAAACTGTGTGTTACGGACGCGAGTCACACCTATTGCCACGCAACCTCCCGCCGGCCCGTGGGCAGGCACGCCAGAAAGTCACGTGAAGAAGTGAGCACACAAGATCCCGGAGTTTCCGGTCAGGCCGGAACCGTCACCGCCGTCGCCGACGCGGGCACGGAGCAGGAACTCCCGTCGGGCGCGGTCAACGGACTCGGCGTTTTCTCCCAGGGCCTGGCCGCCGCCGCGCCGAGCGTCGCCCTCGCCAGCGTCGCGGCGTCGCTGTTCCTCGTCGCGGGCAAGGGAGCCGTCTGGGGCGCGATCGCCGGCGGCGTTCTCGTTTACCTGATCGGCTACGTGATCAGCCTGCAGGCCAGGCGGACCGTGTCGTCGGGGTCGCTTGGCACCTACGCGGGCAACGGCCTCGGGCCGTGGGGCGCGTTCGCCACCGGGTGGGCGCTGATCCTGGGCTACGTCGGCTTCGCGGCCGGCGGCATCCTCGGCGCGGTGCTGTACTTCAACTCGTTCATTACCAAGCTCGGCGCGCCCGCCGACAACGAGGCGATCAAGGTCGTCATCCTGCTCGCGGTCGCCGCCGCCGCGATTTACCTCCCGCTGCGCGGCGTGTCGCTGTCGGTCAAGGTGGGCCTCGGGTTCGAGGTCGTGTCGCTGATCGCGATCTTCATCATCGTCATCGCCTCCTACGTCACCTACGGCCCGCACTTCGACTCCGGCCAGTGGAGCCTGAGCCACCTGACGAACAGCACGACGTTCATCGCCGCGGTGACCGGCGTCGGCTCCTACGCCGGGTTCGAGAGCGCCGCCTCGCTCGGCCACGAGGCCAGCGACGCCCACCGCAACGTACCCCGCGCCATCCTGCGGCTGGTCATCGCCTTGTCGGTGGTCTACCTGATCTCGACCTATCCCGAGGTGCTCGGTTTCAACGGCCCGCACGGCACCCTCGGCCCCGACAGCACCCCGCTGCCGGTCGTCGCCGCCAACGCGGGCGTGTCCTGGACGTCCTGGATCATCGACATCACGCTCGGCATCGCGATGACGGTCTTCGCCTCCGCGGTGATCAACTCCGGTGCCCGCAGCCTGTTCACGCTGTCCCGCGAGCGCGCGCTGCCGCGGCTGTTCGGCGCGGTGCACACCAGCTACCGCACCCCGTACGCGTCGATCCTGCTGATCGGCGCCGTGGGCCTGATCCTCGGACTGTACGGAACGGTCAGCCCGGTCGGCCGCCTGCAGTGGGACGTCTACGTCGGCATCGTCTCCAGCTACTCCTACCTGCTCGCGTACCTGCTGGTGGCGATCGCCACCCCGCTGTGGCTGCGCCGCATCAGGGCGCTGACCGCCTGGCACGTCCTCGTCTCGGTGCTCGCGACGGCGGGCATCGGCTACGTCATCTACAAGAACCTGGTCCCGGTGCCGCCGACCCCCTACAACGTACTGCCCTACGTGTTCGCCGGCCTGATCGCCGTCGGCCTCGCGTGGTATCTGTACCTGCGGCTGTACCGGCCGGAGGTCGCCCGCCGGGTAGGCACGATCCAGACGCTGTCGGAGGCCGAGCGCGACCGGCTGGCCGAGCTCGGCCTGCTCGAGGCCGTCACCGCTGGCGGGCCCGCTTCCCGTCCGGCCGAATAAGGGATGCCAGGAGATCTCATGCCAACCTTTGACGGAGCGACCGGACGCGTCTACTACAAAGCCTGGCGGGTGCCAGCGCCGCGGACCGCGGCGCTGGTCTTCCTGCACGGCTTCGGTGAGCACTCCGGCCTGTACCACCGGCTCGGGAACGCGCTGAACGGCGCCGGGATCGAGCTGTGGGCGCTTGACGAGATCGGTCACGGGCTGACCGAGGGCGAACGGGCCGTCATCGACTCGGTCGACGACCTGGTCGAGAACGGCCGCCGGCTGACCACGCTGGCCGAGGCGGCCCAGCCGGGAGCGCCGGTCTGGCTGGCCGGCCATTCGCTGGGGTCGGCCGCCGCCGCGGTGTCCGCTGTCCGCGACCCCGGCCGGTACGCCGGGCTGATCCTGTCGGGCGCGGCGCTGTCGCCGCTCGACTGGGTGACCGCGCTCGCCGAGGACGACCAGGCCGGGCTCGACCTGGACCCGGCCGACCTGTCGGGTGACCCGTTCTACCTCGACGAGCTGGCCTACGACCCGCTGGCGTTCACCAGCGCGGCCGGGGCGCGCAGTATCGCCGCCGTGCTGTCGGCGGCCTGGGCCGAGCTAGCCGACGGGTTCGCGGCGGTACCGCTGCCGGTGCTGCTCGTGCACGGAACGGAAGACCCGGTCGTGCCCGCCGCCCACGTCAGGGAGTGGGCCGGCCGGCTGAAGCGGGGACAGCTGGCCGAGTTCGCCGGCGCCCGCCATGACGTGCTCAACGAGACCGTGCACCGCGAGGTAGCCGCCGCGATCACCGGGTTCATCCTGGCCGCCGGCGAAGCCGCACCCGGCCAGCCCGCCCGGAGTGCGTCGTAATGGGGGCGCTCACCCCGCAGGAGTGCGCCGGCCTGGCCAGGCGCGCCGCCTTGTCGCGGGCGGCCGTTCTTTCTCCGGCCGGGGAAAGTGAGTCGGTCGTGCTGTGGGAGGACGAGGACTCCGTCGCCTGGCTCAACGTGGCGCACGACTCGCGTGACACCGGGTTCCACGACCACGACGGATCCGCGGTGGGCGTCTACGTGATCGCGGGCGGCGTGACCAATGAGGGACTGCCGGCCGACGGGACCCGTCGCGTCCGCCGGTACCGGGCGGGTGACTCGTTCTGGGTCCCCGGCTCAGGCATCCACCGCATGGACCACGAGACTGGTGCCGTGACCGTGCACGTCTACTCGCCGCCGCTGCGTGCCATCGGCTACTACGAGGTAGTCGACGGCCTGCTGCAGCGCACGCTGGGGCCGCCAGACGAGCCGTCCCCGGCGAGCCCGCGGCTGCTGGCGACCCTGCGTGACGCGGACACGGCCGCCCCGGACCGGAGCCTTTCGCCCGCGTGACCGCCGGGCGCGGCTGGTACCGCGGCGACTGCCACGTGCACTCGGTGTACTCGGACGGCCAGCTGACGGTGGGGCAGCTCGCGGCCGGCGCGCGGGCCGCCGGCCTGGATTTCATCGCCACGACCGAGCACAACACCGCTGACGCGCACGGGGCATGGCAGGCGCACGACGGCGGCGGCCTGCTGGTGATCTTGGGGGAGGAGGTCACCACGGCGGGCGGACACTGGCTGGCGCTCGGCCTGCGGCCGGGCCAGCTGGTCGACTGGCGGTACCGGGCTGAGGACCAGGCGATCGGCCGGCAGCTTGACCAGGTGCACGACGTGGGCGGCCTCTGCGTGGTCGCCCATCCGCACGCGCCCTATCCCGGCGGCTCGTTCACGTACCCGTACCAGGGATTTGACGCGGTGGAGGTGTGGAACGGGCAGTGGACGTCGGACCGGCCGTGGAATGCCGACAACGAGGCGGCGCTGGCCGGGTGGGCCCGCAGCCTGGCGGCCGATGCCGCCGACGGCCGGTGGCGGCCGGCGCTGGGCAGCAGCGACACCCATCTCGAGGGCCAGCTGGGTACTCCGCAGCTGGATCGCCGAATCGGCTGCCGTCGGGCTGGCCTTCACCGCTGCGGCCGCTGGCCGCGACGCCGGGCCCGGCGAACGGCTGGCGACCAGCGGCCTCCCGGCCGTGGTGCGGGCGGAGGTACGGCGCTCGCCAACCCGGTCCTGCTGACCTGACGAACGGGGAAATCAGCTGGCGCGTCCTCGGGGTCACCCGAGCGGCGCCACCGGGGACGCCGCGGTCCAGCCAAGCGCGGGGGCGACCTCGCGGGTAAACAGCTCGAGTGCCTCCGCGCGGTGGGCGTAGCTTCGGTAGAACAGCTCGGTCTGCACCATCAGCTGCGTCGCGTAGCCGAACCAGGGCTGGGCGGCAATGGAGCCGGCGATCTGCTCGGCGGTGCCGCAGTGCAGGCCGATCGAGGCCGCCTTGTCGGCCAGGGTGGTCGCGGGCGGCAGGAAACCGCGGCCCCACGCGTACTTCTCCTCGATGCCGGCCGCCGCCTCGCGCAGCGCGGTCGCCCGGTCTTTCGCCGGGTAGATCAAGGTCGCGATGCCGACCCGGGGCGGCCGCGACCCGTGCCCGGCCTGGTAGCGGTCAAGGCCGCGGTAGTAGGCCCGGGCGGTCACCTCGGCGGGCACGGTCTGGGTGGTGCCGATCAGCACGCCGTGCCCCCGCGCGCCGGTGTCGTACCCGCTCTGCTCGCTGAGCGTCGCCTCCCAGATCCGGTCGGCCAGCCCGGGGCTCGGCGGGTTGAGCGGCGCCCCGGTGCCGTCAAGGCGGGCGCCGTCGAGCACGTCGGCCAGCCGGGCCAGATCAGCCTGGTACGCCTCCCGCCGGGCGTCCTGGCCGTCGCCGGCGCCCGCGCCGCCGGCGCCGCGGAAGAGCTCCGCCAGGCCGGGCGCGCTCCCGCCGTTGGCGACGCCGAGCTCGGCCCGGCCGCCGCTCAGCGCGTCGAGCACGGCGGCGTCCTCGGCGACCCGCAGCGGGCTTTCAAGCGGCAGGGTGACCGCGGCCGTGCCCAGCCGCAGCCGGCTGGTGCGCGCGGCCAGCCAGGCGAGGAACACCAGCGGCGACGGCAGGCCGCCGGCGGGCACCGACTGGGTGCCGGGGCCTGGACGGCGCAGGTGGAACTGGCGGACCCACAGCCCCTCGACCCCGAGCCGCTCGGCCCGCTCGAACAGGCCGAGCGCGTCGAGGTAGTTGCGTGCCTGGTCGCCGGATTCGTTGAGGATCGCGTAGGCCGCCAGCGTGAGCGGCTTGTCATGCTCCCGGACGGTCATGCCCGTGCCCTTCCGCCGGCCGCCGCGTCAGCGGTCAGCGGTTCGCCTGCCGGTTCCGGTTTCCAGCCGAGCGCCGGGGCGATCTCCGCCGCGATCACCTCGACCGCGGCCAGCCGCTGCGCATAGCTCGTCGTCCCGTATGCCACGGAAAACTGCAGCTCGGTGGTGTAAGGGAACGCCGGGAACGCGCGGATGGACGCCGCGATCTGCTCCGGCGTGCCGTAGTGCACGTTGATCACGGCGGCCTTCTCCGCCAGCGTCCGGGCGGCCGGCAGCCAGTCCTTGCCCCAGGCGTAGACCGTCTCCACGTCCGCCTCGAGGGCGGCGAGGCCGGACGGGCGGTCGGCGGCGGGGTGGACGTGCACTACCAGCCCTACCCGGGGCAGCGCACCGTCCGGCAGGCTCGCGTGATAGGCGGCGGCGGTGACCTCGGCGGGCACCGTCTGCGTGGTGCCGATGAGCACGCCGTTGCCGCGCAGGGCCGAGTCGGTGCCGGTCTGCCGGGTCAGCGCCGACTCCCAGATGCGAGCCGACAGGCCAGCGGCAGGCGGGTTGAGCTCCTGGTCGGTGCCGTTCACCAGCTCGCCGTCGAGGACCGAGGTCAAGGTGGCGAGCGAGCGCAGGTAGCTGGCCTTCTTGGCCGCCGGGTCGGGGTCGAGGCCGATGCCGAGGGCGGCCGCGATCGCCGGCTGCCCGCCGTTGGACACGCCGAGCTCGAGCCGCCCAGCCGACAGCGCGTCGAGCACGGCGGCGTCCTCGGCGACCCGGACCACGTTCTCGAGCGGCAGCGGCACCACCGCGGTCCCCAGCCGGATCCGCGAGGTGCGGGCCGCGAGCGCGCCGAGAAAGGGGAACGGCGACGGCAGCCCGCCGGGAAAGCTGAATCCGGGGGTGCCGCCGGTCCGGCGGAACTTGTAGGAGCGGACCCAGGCGCCGTCGAAGCCGAGTTCCTCGGCCCGGGTGAACAGGTCGAGCGTCTCCCGGTACACGGCCGCCTGCTCCCCGCGCTCGCGCAGGTCGGAGTGGATCGCGAGGCGCAACCGGGTCACCGGCCCTCCCGCAGGTGCCCGCGCAGGGTGGTCGCGGTGTACTCCGTGCGGTGCAGGCCGCGCCGCTGCAAAACAGGCACGACGTGCTCGGTGAACAGCTCGAGAGAACCGGGCAGGGTCGTCGGCTGCAGGGTGAAGCCGTCGCTCGCGCCCGCGCTGAGCCAGCCGCCGATCAGGTCGGCGAACTGCTCAGGCGTGCCGGTGAACTCCAGCCCGCCGGGCAGGCCGGTGAGCTCCTCCGCCAGCTGGCGGAACGTCTTGCCCGTTTCCCGCCCGCGCCGCACGATCTCGTCGGTGCGGCTGGAGCGGTTCGCGCTGTCGATGGCGGCCTCGGACAGCGGACGGTCCGGGTCGACCAGCGACACGTCGAGCCCGGCGTTGTGGGCGAGGTTGCGCCAGCGGAACTCGGGGTCGACCCGGCCTTCGAGCTCGGTCCGCAGCGCCCGCGCCTCGGCCTCGGTGCCGCCGAGCACGAACGCCACCCCGGGCAGCACCAGCACGTCATCCGGGTCGCGTCCGTGACGGCCGGCCGCCGCGCGGACCGCCGCCCGGAACCGCCGCCCGCCCGCGATGTCAGGCTGCGCGGCGAACACCAGGTCAGCGCTCTTCCCGGCCAGCTCGACGCCCGCGCCCGACGATCCGGCCTGAGCGAACACGGGCCGTCCCTGCGGCGACCGGGGCAGCGTGAGCGCGCCGCTGACGTCGAAGAAGCGGCCGTGGAAGTCCACCGGCTGGATCAGGTCGGTGTCGGCCCAGATGCCCTTTTCCTGGTCAGCCAGCACCGCGCCGGCGTCCCAGCTGCCCCACAGCCGGGTGGCGACCTCCACGAACTCCTCGGCCCTGGCGTAGCGGTCGGCCGGGTCGGGGTGGGCGGCGAGACCGAAGTTGCCCGCCGCCCCCGCGTAACGGGTGGTCACGATGTTCCAGCCGGCCCGGCCGCCGGACAGGTGGTCGATGGTGGCGAGCCGGCGGGCCAGGTCGTAGGGCGCGCTGTAGGTGGTGGACGCGGTCGCGATCAGGCCGATCCGCGTCGTACTGCGCGACAGTGCCGCCAGCAGCTCCAGCGGGTCAAAGCCGACCTGCGGGAAGTACCGGGCACGGAAGATCGCCAGCCCGGGGGAGTCGGCGAAGAACACCGCGTCGAGCAGCCCGCGCTCGGCCGCGAGGGCCGCCCGCTCGAGCACGCCGAACCGGGCGGGGCCGGCCAGGTCAGCCGGGTCGGCCAGCTTCCAGGCGGACTCGTGGTAACCGACGCCGGTGAGGAACGCGGTGAAGTGGGCGTGCTGACGGTTAGTGCTCATGGCTCCTGGTCTGTCCTGTCATCCGGCTGTGTTTTCCCGCCCGCGGCCGTCAGGCGGCGGAGCGCGCGGCGGCGTCGCGCACCGCGACCGCCTGCTTGATCAGCCGCAGGGTTTCCGTGCGCAGCTCGGCGTCCCTGGCACTGGTTACATGGCTGCCGAGGGTGACCACGCCGACGCCGAGGTCGTGGTAGGCCAGCACGGCGTCCGCGATCGTCGAGGGGGCGCCGACGAGGGCCGGGGTCGCCCGCGACAGCCGGGTGAGGCCGAGGTAGAGGACGCCGTCCTCCCAGCTTCCCTCCCGTTCGGCCGCGTCGGCGAACCGGTCTTCGCGGATCGACCGCACTCGCGGCCCGGTCTGGCCGGCCCGGAATTCCTGCAGACGGCGGATCGACTTCTCCAGCTCGGCGAGGTGCTGCCTGGCCTGGTCGTCGGTCTCGCCCGCGAGCATGTTGAGGTTGACCCAGAACCCCGGACTGCGGCCCGCCGTCGCGGCCACGGCCTTGGCCTGGGCGATTTTCCCGGCCGTGGCGGCGCGGGAGGTTCCGTGGAAGGCCAGCACGTCGGCGAAGCGGGCGCCGAGCGCGACCGCCTCCGGCGACTCCGCGGGCAGCGAGATCACCGGGCGCGGTGACTGGACCGGCTTCACCCCGGAGAACGCGCCGCGCACGGTGTAGAACTCGCCCTCGAAGTCGAACGGCTCATCGCGGGTCAGCATCCCGGTGAAGATCTCGAGGTACTCGGCCGCGCGCCGGTAGCGCGCCTCGCGGTCGGCGTGGTCTCCGTCGCGCGGCAGGTCAGAGCCTCCGGCGCTGCCCAGGATGAGGTGCACTCCGGCCCGGCCGGCCGAGAGGCGGTCCAGCGTCGCCAGCGCGCGGGCGGCGGCGGTCGGGGCCTGGGTGCCCGGACGGTGGGCGACCACGAGGCGCAGCCGCGCCGTGTGCGCGAGCGCCCAGGCGGCCGTCACCGTGACGTCCGGCCACGTCGCGCTCTGCGGCAGGATGCTGGAGTCGTACCCGGCCGCCTCGTACTCCCGTGCCTCGGCGGTGATGTAGTCAGGGTCGGCTGTGACCGGCTCGGGCACCGGGGTGAAGTAGGCGGCCTCACGGGCGATCGACGCGGTCGAGTAGCTGTTGCTGTAGGACTGCGGGTTGAGCCAGGAGCGCAGCTCGATGGGCATGAAACCGTTACCTTCCAGGGCGGCGCAGCGCCAGCGCGGACTCGACCAGCGACCGCGTGTAGGGATGCTCGGGTCGTTCGAAGACTTCCTCGGCGGCCTTCAGCTCCACCAGCTCGCCGCCGAACAGCACGCCGATGCGATCGGAGACCTGGCGCACGACCGCCAGGTCGTGCGAGATGAACAGGTACGAGACGCCGGTCCGCTGCTGCAGTTCGGTGAGCAGGTCGAGCAGCCGGGCCTGACTGGACACGTCGAGCGCGGAGGTCGGCTCGTCGCAGATCACCAGCGGCACCGGGCCGGCGAAGGCGCGGGCGATGGCCACCCGCTGCTTCTGACCGCCCGACAGCTGCTGCGGCAGCTTGTCGAGCAGGTCTTCCGCCACCCCGGTGCGCGCGGCCAGCTCGTCGACGCTCTGGGTGCCGCCGAGCAGCTCGATGGACCGGGCGAGCACCTTGCGGACGGTGCGGCGCGGGTTCAGCGACGCGTCCGCGCTCTGGAAGACAACCTGGACCCTGGGCCGCGCCCGGCCGTCCCGGCGGCCGGCCTCGCCCGCCCGCGGTGCGAACCTGATCGTGCCCTCGTAGCCGGTCAGCCCGGCCAGGGCGAGCCCGAGGGTGGACTTGCCGCTGCCGGACTCGCCGACCAGTCCGAGCACCTCGCCGTGCCCGATGGTGAAGGACACGTCGCGCAGGGCCGTCTTGCGGTTGTACCGCTTGGTCAGGCCGGTCACGGTCACCAGCGGCTGCTCGTCGGATGAGCCCGAACGGGGCGCGGTGGCAGCGGTCGCCCCGGCCTCGTCCGTGTCGGCCTCGGTGGCGCCGGGGCTGTCGCCAGCGGCGTCCGGCTCAGGCGCGCGGCGAGCGGCGTTGATGTCGGGCAGGGCGGCGATGAGCGCCTGCGTGTAGGGGTGGCGCGGCGTCAGCAGCACGTCCGCGGCCGTTCCCTCCTCGACCAGCACGCCGTTTTGCAGCACCCCGATGCGCTGGCAGTGCGCCGCCACCAGCGGCAGGTTGTGGCTGATGAGGATGCTGGCGAAGCCGAGCTCGGTCCGCAGTCCGTCGATCAGGGCCATGATCTCAGCCTCGACCCGGCTGTCGAGCCCGGTCGTCGGCTCGTCCAGGATCAGCAGCCGCGGCCGGCCGGCCAGCGCCATGGCGATGACGATCCGCTGCTGCTGCCCGCCCGACAGCTCATGCGGGTAGCGGCGGGCGATGGCGGCCGGGTCGGCCAGCCGCACCCGCTCGATCGCGGCCAGCGTGTCCGCCCGGGCCGCCGCCCGGCTGGCCCCGTGTTTGCCGGCCCCGTGTTTGCCGGCCCCGTGTTTGCTGGCCCCGTGTTTGCCGGCCCCGTGTTTGTCGGCACTGTGCAGCCGGTAGACCTCGGCGACTTGCTCGCCGACGGGCATGGTGGGATTGAGCGCCAGCCCCGGCTCCTGGTAGACGACCCCGAGGATGCCGCCCCGGAAGGCGCGCAGGTGAGCCCGGTCCAGGCTCAGCACGCTGGTGCCGGCGACTGACAGCTCGCCCGCGCTGACGTCGGTGCCGGCGGGCAGGTAGCGGGTAAGCGCCATCGCGGCGGTGCTCTTGCCCGAGCCGGACTCGCCGACGAGCCCGTAGGACTCTCCCGCGGCGACGTCCAGGCTGACCCCGCGCACCGCCGGGACCATCCGCAGGCCGCTTGACCGGGAGACGGTGCGGTAGGAGACGGTCAGGTCGCGCACCGAGAGGGTGTTCTCGGGCACCGTGCTGTCAGGCACCGCGCTTCCCGGCACCGGAGCGGCGCTCATGACCAGGTCTCCTTGACGTTGTCGGCGATCAGCTGGACCGCCACCACCAGGGACGCCACCGCCAGCGCGGGGAAGATCACGGTCCACCAGGCGGTCTCGATGTAGGCGATGTTCTGGTTGATCGCCAGTCCCCAGTCGGGGGACGGCGGCTGCTGGCCGAGGCCGAGGAAGGACAGCGTGGCTGTCATCAAGATGGCGGACGACAGGCTGAGGGTGGCCTGGATGATGATGGTCGGCAGGATGTTGGGTACCAGCTCGGCGGCCATGATCCGCAGATCGGACTCGCCCTGCAGCCGGGCGCTGGTGACGTACTTCTTGCCCATCTCGGCCAGCACGGCGGCCCGGATGATGCGGGCGATACCGGGGGCGAACACCACCCCGATGATGATGATCAGGGCCGGCACCGAAGCGCCGAAGGCGGCGACGATGACGATGAGGAAGATCAGCGGCGGCAGCACCACCAGCACGTCGAACAGCCGCATCAGCGCGGTGTCGACCCACCCGCGGTAGTAGCCGGCGATGACCCCGAGGGCGCTGCCGAGCACGGTGGCGAGGGCCGCGCCGGCCGGCCCGACCGCGAGGGCGGTATCGGACCCGGCCAGCGTCCGCGCGAACACGCTGCGCCCGAGGTTGTCGGTGCCGAACAGGTTCGACCAGCTCGGGCTGGCCAGCGATTGCCCGCTGTTGCCGTAGGGGTCGAGGCCGAACAGGTGCCAGCCGAGCGCGGCCACCACCCAGAACAGCACGATGACGGCGCTGACCACGAAGGTCGGCCGGCCGAGCAGTGCCCGCAGCCGCCGCCGGGCCGCTCCGGCCGCGGGGGGCGGGGCGGCGGCGATGAAGTCTTCCGGTGTCCCGGCGACGGTGCCGAGCTCGGCGGACAGGGAGTCCATCAGCCCTCCCGGCTCTCGAAGCGGATTCGCGGGTCCATCAAGATCAGGCACACGTCGGTCAGCAGCAGCGCCAGCAGGGCGATGACCCCGGTCATCATGACGCCGTCGGTCAGCAGCACCGCGTCCTTGCGCTCGGCCGCGATCACCATCAGCGCCCCCAGGCCGGGATAGTTGAACAGGGTCTCGACCACGGCGCTGCCGCCGAGCAGGCCGCCGAGGTAAAGGCCGAGCAGCTGCAGGGTGGGGATGAGCGCGTTGCGGGCCACGTGCCGGCGCACGATCACGCCCGGCGCCAGTCCCTTGAGGACGGCCGTCCGGTGGAACGGCGCCGTGATCGCCCCGGCTGTCCCGGTGCGCACCATCCGGGCCAGCACCGCCAGGTAGGAAACGGCGAGGACCACGGCGGGCAGGGTCATCGCGTGGATGCGCTGGCCGAAGTCGCCGGTCGCGTCGGCCGCCGACTGGACCGGGAACGCCTTGAGCCCGACGGCGAAGATCACCAGCAGCAGCACGCCGATGACGAACTCCGGGACCGAGGACAGCGTCATGAGCGAGATCGTGATCACCCGGTCGGTGCGGCGGCCTTCCCGGTAGGCCTGCACCGACCCGAGGATCAGCGACACCGGCACCAGCAAGACGAACGCGTACAGCGCGAGGAACGCGCTGTTGGCCAGGTGCCCGAGGATGAGCGGGCGCGACGGCACCAGGTAGACGAAGCTGGTCCCCCAGTTACCGGAGAAGAACCCGCCCAGCCAGTGCAGGTACCGGAGGACGACGGAGCTGGCCAGCCCGTTCTGCACGTCCCAGGCGTGCACCTGGGCGGCGGTCGCGTACTGGCCGAGCGCGTTGCGCCCGGGGTCCCCTGGCACCAGCTGGATCAGCCAGAAGG
This sequence comes from Trebonia sp., assembly GCA_050013875.1. GTDB lineage: Bacteria > Actinomycetota > Actinomycetes > Streptosporangiales > Streptosporangiaceae > Trebonia. The sequence continues at coordinate 78,572 of JBEKEK010000009.1, forward strand.
TCAGCATGGAGACGGCCACCAGCACCAGCGGGATCTGGATCAGCCGCCGTCCCAGCAGCACCAGGATGCGGTTGTGGCGCTCGGCCAGCGCGCCCAGCCCGCGCGGGGCGGCGCTGTCGGCGCCGTCCGCGCGCGGGCTCAAGGCTGTCATGTGCGTGCTCGGGTCACGAGCCGGAGACCGTGATCCCGCGCAGGTCGAACCCGCCGGAGAACTGCAGCCCGTTGGGGAAGCTGCCCTGCACCGAGTTGCCCACGTAGACGTCGCTCTCCTGGAACGCCGCCACGATCACCGGCACGTCGGTCCACTCGATGGTGGCGATCTGGTTGGCCAGGGTCTGCTGCTGGCTGGCGGAGGTGGCGGCCTCGTACTGGTTGACCAGGCTGCCGAGCTGCGCGTTGGCGAAGCCGGAGGCGTTCCACGCGGCGCCCTTGGCGTAGATCAGCGAGTACAGCTGGGCGGGCAGCCGCTCGGCCCAGTCAGTCAGCGTCACCGGGGCCGTCAGCCAGGGCGAGGAGGCCCCGCTGGCGTAGTAGGCCGCCTCGGCCTCCACGTCCAGGGTGACCTTGAAGTTCCCGGTCGCGTCCAGCTGCTGCTGGATGAGCTGGGCGTAGGTCTGCTCGTCGGTGTAGGTGGTGATGGTGAAACTGATGACCTTGCCGCCGAGCAGCTTCTTGACCTCGGACAGGTTCTGCGTGCGCTGGGTCAGCCCCTGCGGCTGCGTGCTGTAGTCGGGGAAGGTGGCGACGTCGTTGCCGACGGTGGCCTGGCCCGCGTAGGCGGTCTTCGCGATGGCCGGGCGGTCCAGGGCCCAGGCGACGGCCTGGCGGACCGCCACGTCGTTGAACGGGGCCTTGGTCACGTTGAACGTCAGCCCGTCGAACTTGACGTAACCGGACTTCACCTGGCGGTAGCTCGTCCCCAGGGTGGAGGCGATCGTCGGGTCGACGTCGAGCTGGTCGATCTGCCCGCTCTGGAACGCGAGCAGCTCGGACTGGTCGGAGGAGAAGAACGTGGCGTTGACGGCCGCCAGCTTTACCGCGGCGGCGTCCCAGTAGTACGGGTTTTTCTTGTAGGTGATGCCCTGCCCGGCGGTGTACTTCTCCAGGGTGAACTGACCCGCCCCGACCGGGTTCTTGATCCAGTCGGCGGCGTTGGTGCCGGCCGGCAGGATCCAGGTGTTGGCCCCCGACAGCAGGTAGGGGAAGTCAGCGTAGGGCTGGTCGAGGTGGAACACGACCGAGGTGCCCGAGCCGCTGACCGACTTCAGGATCCCGGTGAAGCTCGACGCGGCCGGGGACTGGCTGGTCGGGCTGATGATCGAGTTGAACGTCGCCACCACGTCCTTGGCGGTGAGCGACTGGCCGTTGCTGAATTTCAGGCCCGGCCGCAGCGTGAACGTCCACGACAGCTTGTCGGCCGACTGTTTCCACGACGACGCCAGCTGCGGCTTGAGCTGCCCGCTGCCGGTGGTGTTGACCAGCTGGGCCGAGGCCAGGCCGACCGCGAACATGGTGTCGTACTGGGTGGTGGTCAGCGGGTTGATGCCGGCGGTGGGGGTGATCAGCCCGATGTTGTAGGTGCCGCCGCTTGCTGCGGCGGCCGTCGATCCCGCGGTAGCGGCGGCCGACCCGGACGCCGGCGACGACGAGGCGGACGAGCAGGCTGAGAGGATCAGGGCGACGGCTGCTGCCGCAGCGAGCGCGCCCGCTCTGCGATGGGTGATTAGCGATGGCACGTTCGGTGCGCTCCTGACATGGGGGACTCTAGTCAGAAAACCCTACTATAACAGTCTGAAAAGTAGCAATCACGGCGACGTAACCGTAACATTGCGGTGAAACACCTACGGGAAACGAGGGGTCTGATGTCCGCCCGCCCACTGCACTTCAACGCCTTCATCTGGCCCAACGGCTACCACGAGTCCGCCTGGCGGGTGGTCGATGACGACGTGCGCGGCGTCCTCGGGCTGCCCTACTACGCCGAGATCGGCCGCATCGCCGAGCGCGGGCTCATGGACTCGATCTTCCTCGCGGACAACATCGCCATCCCCGAGTACCGGGTCACGCACCTGCCGCAGACCCAGTTCGACCCGGTAGTCGTGCTCTCGGCGCTGGCCGCGGTCACCAGCCGCATCGGCCTGATCGGGACCGGGTCCACCACCTACAGCAAGCCGTGGGATCTCGCCCGTCGCTTCGCCACGCTTGACCACATGAGCGGCGGCCGGGCCGGATGGAACATCGTCACCACCGGCACTCCGCTGACCGCCGCGAACTTCGGCGAGAGCAGCCACCCCGAGCACGCCGACCGCTACGCGCGGGCCCATGAGTTCGTGGACGTCGTACAGCGCGTCTGGGACGGCTGGGAGGACGACGCGATCACCGGCGACCGTGAGCGCGGAGTGTGGGGCGACCGGGCCAAGTTGCACGCACCGCACTTCCACGGCGAGTTCTACGACGTCGAGGGCATCTTGCCGTTCCCGCGCTCACCGCAGGGCTGGCCGGTGCTCGTGCAGGCCGGGCAGTCCCCGGCCGGCATCAGCCTGGCTGCCCGCTACGCCGAGCTGGTGTTCTCGGGACCGCCGTCGCTGGCGGCGGCCGTCGAGTTCCGGGCCGAGCTGCGCCGGCAGGCCGCCGCCCTCGGACGCGATCCCGACCAGGTGCTCGTCCTGCCCGCGCTCATGATCACCCTCGGCGGGACCGAGGCCGAAGCCCGGGCGAAGGCGAGCCGGCTTGACGAGCTCGCGAGCCCCGAGTTCCGCTGGCAGAACGCGCTCTACCTGAGCGGCCTCGACCCCGACGCCTTCGACCCCGACGCCCCGCTGCCGGCCGAGCTCTACGACGGCCGCCCGCTGCCCGTCAGCGGCGCGCAGCGGCTGTTCGACGCGGCGCGCGAGCATCCGGGCCTGCCGCTGCGCGAGCTGGCCGGCCGGCTGGGGTGGGGCTCGACCCAGACTCAGTTCGCCGGGACCCCGGAGCAGCTCGCCGACCACATCATCACCGCCCAGGACGCGGGCGCGGTCGACGGCTTCACGATCATGGGATCGACCCTTCCGTACGAGCTGCGGGCGTTCGCCGACCACGTCGTCCCGATCCTCCAGGCCCGCGGCCGCTACCGGACCGAGTACACGGGCCGCACGCTGCGCGATCACCTCGGCCTCGACCGGCCGGCGGGCCACCGGTCGCCAGTGGGCCACGTACCGGGGCGGGTGGGCTAAGCGGCTGGTGCCGCGAGCAGCCCGCGCTTGCGGAGCTCAACGGCCGCGCCCTCGGCGAAGTAGTACGCCTCCTCCAGGTGCGGCTGCCCGGACAAGATGAAGTGGTCGATGCCGAGCGCGTGGTACTCCTCGATCCGGTCGGCGACCTCGGCGTGGCTGCCGACCAGGGCGGTGCCGGCCCCGCCGCGGACCAGGCCGTAGCCGGCCCACAGGTTGGGCGAGACCTCGAGCTGGGAACGGTCGCCACTGGTGCGAGAGGCGGTGTGCAGCGCCGCCATCCGCTGCTGGCCGACCGACTCGGTCCCGGCGAACACCTGCTGCACCTGGCGGATGCGGTCGGGGCTGACCCGGTCGAGCAGGCGGTCGGCTTCCGCCCAGGCGGCGGCGCTGGTGTCCCGGCTGAGCACGTGCAGCCGGATGCCGAACGCGAGCTCGCGGCCCGCCTCGGCCGCCCGCTCGCGCATCCGGGTCAGCCGCTCGGCGATCTGGGCCGGGGTCTCGCCCCAGGCCAGGTACACGTCGGTCTGCCGGGCGGCGGCCTGCTCGGCGGCCGGGCTGGCGCCGCCGAAAAAGACCGGCGGCAGCGCGTACCGCCCGAACCCGATGCTGGCGTTCTCGATCTGGTAGTGCTGGCCGGAGAAGCTGAACGGCTCCTCGGGCCCGGCCGAACTCACCCCGCGCAGCACCGCGATGAACTCCTGCGTCCGCTGGTAGCGCTGGTCGTGATCGAGGTGGTCGCCGTAGCGGCGCTGTTCGGCCGAGTCGCCGCCGGTGACGATGTTGAGCAGCAGCCGCCCGTCCGATATCCGCTGGAACGTCGCCGCCTGGTGGGCCGCCAGCGTGGGGGAGATAAACCCGGGCCTGAACGCGACCAGGAACTTCAGCCGCCTGGTCACCTGGGACAGCGCCGCGGTGAAGACCCACGCGTCCTCGCACCATGTCCCGGTCGGGGTGAGCACGGCCTCGTAGCCGAGCTGCTCGGCTGAGCGGGCCACCTGGCCGAGGTAGTCGATCGTCGGCGCACGGAAGTCGGAGATCGACGACAGCGTGGCCTGCGAGTAGTCGCCCGACCCGACGATGTCGCGGCTGTCGCCGTTGGTTGGCAGGTACCAGTGCACGTGAATGCTCATCGCTCGCTCGCCTCGCGTTCCGCCATAACCAACAAAAACTATAGGAATTATAGATTAAGACCGTCTCGCATCAAAAATCCGGTCCGCCTTCTCCATCGCAGATCGTGAATGTCTCGTCACAAAGTAACGACAATGAAAATCAGATATTTCCTATCAGTTTTGTTGACTTTAATGCGGGCCGGTGCTTGCATATGGGTGCGGACCGGAACGCGCAAGCCCCCTTCCCTTCGGTTACCTCATTCGTGGAGTTCCCGTGTCGCAATCCCTTACTGAAGATCAACACGTGCCGGTCGGCGCCTCCGAGGTCGTCGAGCAGGAGAAGCACTTCCACCACACGCTCGGATTCTGGTCGCTCACCGCGACCTCGTTCGGCGGCATCATCGGCTCGGGCTGGCTGTTCGGCGCCTTCTACGGCGCGCAGCTGGCCGGCCCTGCGGCGCTCATCTCCTGGGTGATCGCGGGCGTGGCCGTCGGCCTGGTCAGCCTGGTGCTGGTGGAGCTGGGGGCGTCCCGCCCCGAGGCCGGCGGCAGTGTCCGCTGGCCGCTGTACGCCAACGGCCGGATCGTGGGCACCACCGTCGGCTGGACCGTGGTCCTCGGCGTGCTCACCGACACCGAGGTGCTGGCCGTCATCCAGTACCTGAGCCACTACTGGCCCTGGCTGTTCCACGGCAGCTCGCTGTCGGCGGGCGGCATCGGCATCGCGGCCGCCCTCGAGGCGCTGCTCGTCGTGCTCAACTGGTACGGCATCCGGCTCTTCGCCCGGATCAACCTGGTGGTCACCTGGGTGAAGTTCATCGTCCCCGCCATCACCGTGGTCGCGCTGTTCGCTTCCGGCTTCCACGGCAGCAACCTCACCAGCGCGGGCGGCTTCGCCCCCTACGGCGGGAGCGCGGTGCTGACGGCGATCGCGTCCGGCGGGCTGATCTACGCCCTGAACGGCTTCCAGCCGCCGGTCGACCTGTCGGGCGAGGCGCGCAACCCACGCCGTGACATCCCCCGCGCGATCCTCATCGCCATCGCCGCCTCGGCCCTGCTCTACATCCTGCTGCAGCTCGCCTTCCTGGTATCCATCCCGCACAGCCTGCTGGCCCACGGCTGGCGGGGCATCAACTTCACCTCGCCGTTCGGGCAGCTCGCGCTGGCCGTGAACCTCGGCTGGCTGTCCAGCCTGCTGTACGTCGACGCGGTGATCTCCCCGGCCGGCTCGGAGTTCGTCGGCACCGCGGAAGGCGCCAGGACGACCTACGCGCTGGCCAAGGGCCGGCTGCTGCCGAAGTACTTCCTGTCCGTCCCCGGCAAGTCAGGCGTGCCGCGCCGCACGCTGCTGCTCAACTTCATCGTCGGCCTGGTCGTGCTTATCCCGTTGCACAGCTGGATCACCCTGGTCGGGTATCTCAGCGACGTCTTCGTGCTCTCCTACGCGGTCTCCGCGATCGCGGCCGGGACCTTCCGCAGCGCCGCGCCGACCCGGCTGTCCGGCTGGATCCCCGGCATCAAGTGGATCGCGCCGGTCAGCTTCATCCTGTCCACCGAGATCGGCTACTGGTCGGGCTGGACCAGCCTGCGGGTGGCTTTCCCTGTCACCCTGATCGGCGTGGTCCTGTTCTTCTTCCTGCGCGCCAAGGACCGGCCGCTCCTCAGCGACATCAAGGCGGGCGCGTGGCTTGTCGCCTACCTCCTGGTGCTCGTGCTGTTCTCCGGGATCGGCAGCTACGGCGGCCAGGGCTGGATCGGGCAGCCGTGGGACTCGATCCTCGTCGCGGTGGTGTCCCTGGGCATCTACTGGTGGGCGGTCCGGTCCGGCGCCGAGCACATCGAGGCGACCGCGGCGGCCGACGTCGTGGACTCGGCCGCCGTCTCCGACGCGCTCTCCGCGGTCGCCGTGTCGGCGGCCAGCGCGCCCGCTGACCAGCCGGCCGTCGCGGTGGCACCTGCGGACCCGGAGGCCGTCGCCGTGACACCGACGGACCCGGAGTCACCTCCGGCCGACGTCGCCGGCGGGTAACCGCGGGCAGCCCGTACAGAACGGCTCCCCAACGCGACTGACAGCCGCGTTGGGGAGCCGTTCAGGCTGCCCGGTCAGTGCGGCGTGTCAGGGCTCATCAGCCGCAGCCCCGCTCTGATCCGCTGGCGCCGCGGCCCAGCGGCTGGCGGGCCGGGGCAGTCCCAGGTGCGAGCGCAGCGTCCGGCCCGTGTAGGCGGTGCGGAACAGGCCGCGGCGCCGCAGCTCGGGGATGACCAGCCGCGCGAAGTCGTCCAGGGTGCCGGGCAGGTAGGGGAAGACGACGTTGAAACCGTCGGCGCCCCGGCCGGCGAACCACTCCTCGATGTGGTCGGCGATATCGGCCGCGGTGCCGGTCAGCGTCCCCGCGTCGTCGGTCACCCGCTGGGCCAGCTGCCTGATCGTGAGGTCGCCGGCCCGGGCTACCTCGTACAGGTTCCGCTGGGCGCCGAGGCTCTGGTTGGAGTCTGGCAGCTCCGGCAGCGGCCCGTCGAACGGGTAACCGGACAGGTCGAAGCCGCCGAGCCAGTACTGCAGGTGGGACAGGGCGACGGCGGGATGCAGCAGCGACCGCAGCCGGTCCGCCTTGTCCTCCGCCTCGGCCCGCGAGGTGCCGACGATCGCCGCCAGGCCGGGCAGGATCTTCAGGTGATCGGGGTCGCGGCCGTGGCCGGCCGCGCGCTCCTTCATCTCCCGGTAGAACTGCTGCGCGGCGGCCAGCGACGGCTGGTGGGTGAAGATGACCTCGGCGACCCGGGCCGCGAGGTCGCGGCCCTCGTTGGAGGCGCCGGCCTGGACGATGACCGGCCTGCCCTGCGGCGGGCGGGCGATGTTGAGCGGGCCGGCGACCCGCAGGTGCAGCCCCGAGTGATCGAGGCGGTGGATCGCGGCCGGGTCGAAATAGACACCGGAGCTCTGGTCGCGGGTGAAGGCGTCGTCATCGAAGCTGTCCCACAGCCCGGCTACCACGTCGAAGAACTCCCCGGCCCTGGCATAGCGCTCAGCGTGGCCGACATGCGCCGCCAGGCCGAAGTTCCGCGCCTCCCCGTCGTTCAGCGAGGTGACCAGGTTCCAGCCGGCCCGCCCGCCCGGCCAGCAGTCCGCGAGCTTGATCGATTGCCGATCATGTCTGGCGAAATAACCGGCATTGTCATTCCGTTGGCCACAGACAGACGCGTACCAGCGCCGCGCACCGAACGGAGTTCTTCGTGGCCCCCGCTCCTCATGCTCCAGCCGATGCCAAGCAGATCCACCTGGCCGCGCATTTCCCCGGGGTGAACAACACGACCGTGTGGAGTGACCCGGCGTCGGGCAGTCATATCGAGTTTGACTCGTTCGAGCGTTTCGCGCGGAGCGCGGAGCGGGGGAAGTTCGATTTCCTGTTCCTGGCGGAGGGGCTGCGGCTGCGGGAGCAGAACGGGCGGGTTTACGACCTGGACGTGGTGGGGCGGCCGGATACGTTCACGGTGCTGGCGGCGCTGGCGGCGGTGACGGAGCACCTGGGTTTGACGGGGACGGTCAATTCGACGTTCAACGAGCCGTATGAGGTGGCGCGGCAGTTCGCGTCGCTTGATCACCTGTCGGGCGGGCGGGCGGCGTGGAACGTGGTGACGAGCTGGGACGCGTTCACGGGGGAGAACTTCCGGCGGGGCGGCTACCTGGCGCAGGGGGACCGTTACGACTGGGCCAAGACGTTCCTGGCGGCGGCGGCGGAGCTGTGGGATTCCTGGCGGGGCGATGAGGTGGTCGCGGACAAGGACAGCGGCCAGTTCCTCAGCACCCCCGGGGTGGCGGCTTACCTGGGTGCTTCGCCCGTGGTGAGCCCGGCGGCGAAGGCCGCGTGCAGAGCCGGGGAATTGGCCACCAGGAACTCGTCGAAGGTCCGGGGCGCCCGGCCGGTCAGGTCGCGCACCGCGGGCGTTGTCGCGGCCAGGGAACCGTCGGCTACCTCGGCCGCGAGCGCGGCGACGTCGCCGGCGAACGACGCCGGGAGGCCGCGGCCCACCAGCGTGGCGGCGAGTTCGGGCGGCGTCAGGGTGACGGGCGTGACCGTCCGTCCCAGTGCGGCCGACAGCTTTTCCGCGATGCCGGCACTGGTGAGCGGCTCCGGTCCGGTGAGGTCGTAACTTTCCGCGGCCTGGCCGGGGCCGGCCAGCAGGGCGGCGGCGCACGCGGCGATGTCGTAGCAGTCGATGTAGGCGACCGCGCTGCCGCCGTAGCCGTCGATTAGCTTGCCGTCGATCGTCAGCGCGGCCGCGCCGGTGAGAAAGTTCTGCATGAAGCCGTTCGGCCGCAGGACGGACCAGGCGAGACCGGACGCCTTGAGGTGCTCCTCGATCCGCCAGTGGGCTCCGGTCGCGAGCCGGCCGCCCTCGCGGGCACCCAGCACCGATATCTTCACCACGCGCGACACGCCCGCGGCCGCCGCGGCGTCGATGGCGGCCTCCTGCTGCCGGATCATCGGCTGGTCACCGTCCGCCGGGACCGCGCCGCCGGCGTTGAGGAACAGGCGGTCGACCCCGCGCAGGGCGCGCATGATGGAGCCGGGATCGTCGAAATCGCCGACGGCGACGTCGCAGTCCAGTTCCGCGGCCTTGTCCTGGCTGCGGACCAGCGCCCGGAACGGAACGTGCCGCTCCCGCAGCTGGGTAACGAGATGCCTGCCGATGGACCCGGACGCGCCGGTCACCAAGATCACCGCTGGTCCTCCGATCGTGTGCGCCGGCCAAGTCGCCTTCGCGCGGCGGCATCGGCTGGTTAAAATGAGGGTCTCTCGGAAAATATCATGAGGGACCCTCGAATTAAAGGACGCCCGTGTGACCAGCGAGCAGGCCCGGCCGCGCCGGGCTCGGGCCGACGCGCGGCGCAACTACGAGCGCCTGCTGTCCGAGGCGGACGCCGCCTTCCGGCTGAACGGCACTGACGCTCCGCTTGAGGCGATCGCCCGGCAGGCCGGCGTCGCCATCGGCACCCTCTACGGGCACTTCCCCACCCGCAGGGCGCTCGTCGCCGCCCTGCTTCATGAGCGCAACGACGTCCTGTTCAGGCTCGGCGACGGGCTGCTCGCCGAGCCGGACGGGCTGCGAGCCCTGACCGGCTGGATGCGTGCGGTCGCCCGGCACGCCGCCGCCTACCAGGGCCTGGCGTCGATGCTGGCTGACGGCGCCGCGAACGAGCGCTCGGAGCTGCACGAGTCCTGCGTCCGCATGGCTGACTTCACCGACCGGCTGACCGCCCGCGCGCGGGCCGCGGGAGTCCTCCGCCCGGGCGTCACCGCGGCCGACATAACCGCGCTTACCAGCGCGGCCGCCTGGACCGCGGAACAAACGTCAGCGGAAGCGGCCGACCGCCTGCTTGACCTTGCCTTGACCGGACTGCGGCAGCCGGCGGGCTGAGCGCGTAGCTGGGCGGGCCGGCGTAGCCAGCCGCGTCGTCATAACCCCTATGGTCATCCGACCGCGGCCGGTGCCCCCGGGGCCGGCACCGGGATGCCCAGGTTGTCGCGCAGGGTCGTCCCGGTGTATTCGGCGCGCAGCGAGCCGCGCTCCTGGAGCAGCGGGACGACCCGGTCGACGAACTCGTCCAGGCCGCCGGGGGTCAGGTGAGAGCCGATGATGAAGCCGTCGGACCCGTCGTTCTGCACGAAGTCGTCGATCCGCGCGGCGACCTGCGACGGCGTGCCGATGAACTCGGTGCGGCTGAAAACGTGGACGGCGGTCTCCCGCAGGCTGTAGCCGCGGGAGTCCGCCAGCGCCCGCCAGCGGGCCACGGTTTCGAACGCGTCCTGGTGCAGGACGGCGCGGCCCTGGATCACCCGTGGTCCAGTCGGGTCGGGGTCGATATCGGGCAACGGCCCGTCTGGGTCGTAGCCGGACAGGTCGCGGTTCCACACGCTCTCGAACAGGATCTGCGCGGTGCGGCCGCTGACCTGGGCGAGGCTGATCTCGCGGTGCCGCTCCCTGGCTTCGGCCTCGGTATTGCCGAGCACGAACGACGCCGACGGCAGCAGCTTGACCGAGCCCGCGGGCCGGCCGTGCGCGACGACGCGGGCGTTGATGTCGGCGTAGAACGCCTGCGCCTCATCGAGCTGATGGTAGGGGGAGAAGATCGCGTCAGCGCTGGCCGAGGCGAAGTCCCGGCCCTGCGGTGAGACGCCGGCCTGGAGGATGACCGGGCGGCCCTGCGGCGACCGCGGCACGCTGAACTGGCCGCTGATGTCGAACTGCTGACCGTGGTGCGCGAAGGTCCCGGCGCCGGGATCACGCAGGAACTGCCCCGCGGCCTGGTCGGCCGCGACCGCGCCGGCCGGCCAGGAGTCCCACAGCTGCCGGGCGACGTCGATGAACTCGCCCGCCCGCACGTAGCGGTCGTCGCGGTCAAGGAAACCGCCGCGGCGGAAGTTCTGGCCGGTGAACCCGTCGAACGAGGTCACCACGTTCCAGCCGGCCCGCCCGCCGGACAGGTGGTCAAGTGAGGCGAGCTGCCTGGCCAGCTCGTAGGGCTCGTTGAAGGTGGCGTTCAGCGTGCCGACGACGCCCAGGTGCGTGGTCACCGCAGCGATCGCCGCCAGCACCGGCAGCGTGTCCGGCCGGCCCACCACGTCCTGGTCGAAGACCTGCCCGAGCCGCTCGCGCAGGATCAGTCCTTCCGCCAGGAAGAACAGGTCGAACTTGCCCCGCTCGGCCGTCTGCGCGACGTGCCGGAAGGTCGAGAAGTCGATCTGGCTGCCTGCGGCGGGATCCGACCAGACGGTGTGATGGTTGACGCCGCCGACGTAGGCGCCGAGGATGACTTGCTTGCGCGGCTTGCCCATGGTTGAGTCCCTCCGCTAGTCGGTGCCGGTAGTCGAAGTGAGCGCGGCCGCGTAGCGGCTGGCGGGCCGGGGCAGCCCGAGCCTCGCGCGCAGGGTCGTCTCCGTGTAACCGGTACGGAACGAGTGCGCGCGCTGCAATTCCGGCACCAGTCCCCGGGTGATGTGCAGCAGGTCGCGGGGAAGTGCCGCCGGACGCAGCCGGAACCCGGTCAGTCCGGCTCCCTGCCAGTCGAGCAGAAGCTCGGCCAGCTGGGCCGGGGTGCCAGTGAAGATGAGGGCGTCGCTGGCGTACTCGGCGCCCGCGGCGTCGTCGAGCCGGGCCCGGTCCGCGGCGGCCGCTTGCGCGGTCTCGCCAAGGAACACCGCCAGGTCGCCGAAGACGTGCAAGGTCTCGCCCGCGCGCCCGGCCGCCGCCTGCTCGGCGCGGACCTCGTCGACGATCGCGCGGGCATCCCCGGCGTCACGCGGCGTCACGTAGACGACGTCGGCGGACCGGGCGGCGAACCGGTACGGGACGGTACCGTGCGCGAGCGCGGTGACGAGCGGCTGGCCCTGCGGCGGCCGCGGCGTGATCGACGGGCCGCGGACGCTGAACCAGCGCCCGCGGAAGTCGACGTAGTGCAGCTTGTCGCGGTCGATGAACCGGCCGGTGGCGGCGTCCCTGATCTCGGCGTCGTCTTCCCAGGAGTCCCAGAGCAGCCGGGCCACCTCGACGAAGTCGGCGGCCTCGTCGAAGCCCTCGGTCAGCTGGCGCTGTACTTCCGGCTTGTCGAAGTCCGCCAGGCTGAAGGCGGTCGCCGCCCGCCGCCCGAACAGGGAGTTCTCCCACGGCCGGGACAGCTGGCGCGCCAGCCGGCCCGGCCGAGGCTGAGGTAGTCGAGGGTCGCGATCGCCTTCGAGACGTGGAACGGCTCGGTGTGCGTCACGGTCGCGGTCGGAACGAGGCCGATGTGGCTGGTCAGCGGCGCGATCCAGCTGGCCGTGAGCACCGCGTCGAGGCGGCCGCGCACCTGGTCGGCCCGCGGGTCCGGCCCGTCGTAGCGGCCCGACTGCAGGCCGAGCGAGTCCTCGATGGTGATGAAGTCAAGCGCGGCGCGCTCGGCCTCAGCCGCCAGGCCGGTCCAGTAGGCGGCGGTCAGCAGCTGATCGGGCGACGCGCCCGGCTCGCGCCAGGCGGCCGGGTGCCACCCGGCGCCGTCGAGCGCGACCGCGAGATGAAGCGGGGGAGTTTCGGTCACGTCTCCACCCTAGGTCGATTAGTCGTTAAAAACTACCGGCATAGTAGGGAATTTTACCGCAGTTCCGGTCGCTGACCCCTTTCGGTCGAGACGGTGTACTTGTCCGTTGTGCGCACGGGCTTCCAGGCGTAATGTCTACATAAGCTATCGACTTTATGGACTTAACCCACTGGTCCCGATTGGAGTGAGTAGTGCCGAGCTGGGCCCTGCTGGCCGCGATCTCCGCGGCGGCAACCAAGTCGGGTGAGCGCCGGTGACGTCGCGGTTTGTCGGGCGATACGTCGCTGCCCGGGTGCTGCAGGCCGTCGCCGTCCTGGTAGCCGCCTACACGCTCACCTTCCTGATCCTGGAGGCGCTCCCAGGCAACGCGGTCGACGCCATCACTGGCGGCCAGGCCTCGCAGATGACACCGCAGCAGCTGGAAGCGCTCAAGGTGCAGTTCGGCCTGAACCGCCCGGTGTACTCGCAGTGGTGGCTGCACCTGAGCCAGCTGTTCCAGGGGAACCTGGGCCGGTCATTCATCACCGGAGAGCCGGTCTCGACCGAGCTCGCGGCCAACTTCCCGTCCAGCGCCGCGCTGATCGGCCTGGCGCTGCTGATCGCCGTCGTCTTCGGCGGCGGCCTGGCGCTGTGGGCCACCTACTCGCGCTCGGGCTGGCTGCGGGGTCTGCTGCTGAGCCTGCCGCCGCTTGGCGTGGCGGTGCCGACCTTCTGGGTCGGCCTGATGCTGCTCCAGGTGTTCTCCTTCGACTTTCACGTCTTCCCAGGTACCGGGAACGAGGGGATCATGAGCCTGATCCTGCCGGCCGTCACGATGGCGATCCCAAGCGGTGCGCTGATCGCCTCGCTGCTGGCCAGGAGCCTGGACGGCGCGCTGACAGCGCCGTACGCGGACACGGCGAGGTCGAAGGGCGCGTCGGAGGCCAGGGTGCAGTTCCGTCACGCGCTGCGTAACGCGCTCACCTCGACCGTCACCGTCTCCGGCATTCTGGTGGGGCAGCTGCTGACCAGCGCCGTGGTGATCGAAACGGTGTTCTCGCGGGCCGGGCTCGGCCAGCTGACCGACACCGCCGTCTCGAACGCCGACATCCCGGTGGTCCAGGGCATGGTGGTGCTCGGAGCGGCCGTCTTCGTGGTCATCAACCTGGTCGTCGACCTGACCTACCCGCTGCTTGACCCGCGCGTCGTGCTGACCGGGCGATCGTGGGCGGTGGCCTGAGCACCATGAGCCAGATCGACGAACCGTTCATCGCCGCCGCCAGCATCGGCGTCGCCGCCTACGCGCCGCCGCCCGAGGAACGGGAGCTGCGCGATCCCCGGGGCAGCAGGGCCCGCTACGCCGCCTCCTACCTGGCGCGGCGCCCCGGCCTTGTCATCGCCATCGGCTGGCTGGCCCTAGTGGTGTTCGCCGCCTTCTTCCCCGGCCTCATCGCGCCGGACAGCCCGCTAACGGTCACCGTCGACGTCAAGACGGCGCCGTCCTGGCATCACCTGTTCGGCACCGACGAGATCGGCCGCGACCTGTTCTCCCGGGTCGTTTACGGCTCGCAGCTGTCCATGCGCGCCTCCCTGATCGCCATCGCGGTCGGGCTGGTGATCGGCGCGCCCCTCGGATTGCTGTCCGGGTACGCGGGCGGCCGGCTCGACTCAGTGCTCATGCGCCTGGTCGACGTGCTGCTCGCCATCCCGAGCCTGCTGCTGTCGCTGGCGGTCATCATCGCCCTCGGCTTCGGCATCACCAACGTCGCGTTCGCCGTCGGACTGGCCTTCGTCGGGGCATCGGCCCGGGTCATGCGGGGCGAAGTACTGAAGATCAGGCAGAACCCCTACGTGGAGGCGGCCACGGTCGGCGGTGCCCGCCGCGCCCGGGTCCTGTTCCGCCATGTGCTCCCCAACGCCGTCGAGCCGGTTCTGACGCTGGCTTCGATGGAGTTCGGCGAGGCCATCCTGGCGGTGTCGGCGCTCAGCTTCCTCGGCTTCGGTGTCCAGCCGCCAGCGCCGGAGTGGGGCGCGCTGGTGGCCGACGGCCGCGACTACCTCAGCTCGGCGTGGTGGCTCACCACTTTGCCGGGTCTGACGATCGTCGCCACGGTGCTGGCCGCGAACCGGATTTCCCGCGCATTCGGACAGGTGACCACATGACGACCGATGAGGTTCTGCTCCGGGTCGAGGGCCTTTCCGTCGGGTACCGTTCCCGCCGGGACACCGTCAACGCGGTCCGAGACGTCAGCTTCACCGTGGCCCAGGGCGAGACGGTGGCCCTGGTCGGCGGGTCCGGATCCGGCAAGTCGACGACGGCGCACTCGATCGTCCGGCTCCTGCCGCCCACCGCGATGATCGGCAGCGGGCGGATCCAGCTTGACGGCGACGAGCTCACCACGCTGCGGCCGCGGGCCCTGCGATCGGTCCGCGGCCGCCGGATCGGGCTGATCCCCCAGGACCCCGCGGTCTCGCTCAACCCGGTGATGCGCATCGGCCGGCAGGTCGCCGAGGTGCTGCTGCTGCACGCTCTCGCCGACCGCAGGAACGCCCCCGTCCTCGCGGTCGAGGCGCTGGCGGCGGCCGGCCTCGACCAGCCGTCGGCCCGGGCCCGCCAGTACCCCCATGAGCTGTCGGGCGGGATGCGGCAGCGGGTCCTCATCGCGATCGCCCTTGTCGCCCGGCCGTCCCTGGTGATCGCCGACGAGGCGACCAGCGCCCTCGACGTGACCGTCCAGCGCCAGGTCCTCGATCACCTGGAGACGATGACCCGCGAGCTCGGGACGAGCGTGCTGATGATTACCCACGACCTCGGGGTGGCGGCCGACCGCGCGGACCGCATCCTGGTCATGGACCAGGGCAGCATCGTGGAGACGGGCACGCCCGACCAGGTGCTGCGGTCCCCCGAGCACCCCTACACGAAGTCCCTCATCCAGGCCGCCCCCAGCCTGGCGGCGGTCACCGCGCGTCCCCGGTCCGCCGTCCCGGTCGGCTCCGCCGCGGCGGTGACCCGAGCGGAGGCCAGCCGCCCGGCGACGGCCGCGCTGGAAGCGGAGCACCTCGTGCGGGACTTTCAGGTCCCCGGCGCCGCCGGCGGCAAGACCACGTTCCGGGCGGTCGACGACGTCAGCCTGAGCGTCGCTCACGGTGAGACGCTCGGGCTGGTGGGCGAGTCGGGGTCGGGCAAGACCACCGTCGCCCGGATACTGCTCCGGCTGGTCGCCCCGACCAGCGGCCGGGTCCTCATTGACGGGCAGGACGTCACCCAGGTCCGCGGTGAGCGCCTGCGCAAGCTGCGCCAGGAAATTCAGTACGTATTCCAGAACCCGTACACGTCGCTGAACCCCAAGATGACGGTCGGCGACATCGTCGCCGAGCCGCTGCGCTCGTTCGGCGTCGGCGGCCGAGCCGAGCAGCGCCCGCGGGCCGTGAGCTGGCTCGACCGGGTGGGACTGCCCGCGTCCGCGGCGGACCGGAGGCCCGCCGAGCTGTCCGGCGGCCAGCGCCAGCGGGTCGCTATCGCCCGGGCGCTGGTCATCGACCCGCGGCTGGTCGTCCTCGATGAGCCCGTCTCCGCCCTCGACGTGCTCATTCAGGCGCAGATACTGAGCCTGCTGGCGTCGCTGCAGCAGGAATTCGGCGTCTCGTACCTGTTCATCTCGCACGACCTCGCGGTGATCCGGCGGATCGCCCACCGGGTGTCCGTGATGTCGCACGGACAGGTCGTGGAAGAAGGGCTGGTGGACCAGGTCCTCGACCGGCCCCGGCACGACTACACCAGGCAGCTCGTCGAGGCCATCCCTGGCTCGAAGACCCGCACCCCGCATTCCTTACCTGCGCGATCAATCCTCTTACCTATCACTAGGAGCCAGCACCATGCCTCACGTTCGCCCCCGGCTGCGGTCGGCTAGACGCCTCGTCACGGCCGCCGTCGCGGCCACCCTGCTGGCCGGCGGCGCCGCCGCGTGCAGCTCGGCGAGCAGCGGCTCGGCCGCGGCCGGCCCGTCATCGTCGGGCTCAGCCAGCGGATCGGCGTCCGGAACGCCGGTCAGCGGCGGCACCTTGCAGTGGGCGCTCGCCAACGACCCGCTCAGCATCTCCCCGTGGGGCGGCGGCAGCGGCAACGACCAGCTCTACGTGACCCGCCAGATCTTCGACACGCTCACTGAACAGGACCCCAAGACCGGGCAGATCCTGCCGTTCCTCGCGTCCAAGTGGACGGTGAACTCCACCGCCACCCAGTTCACCTTCACCCTCCGCTCCGGCGTCACCTTCTCCGACGGCAGCCCGCTCACCGCGCAGGTCGTGGCGGACAACTTCAACGAGATCGTCAAGCAGGGCGCGGCCGCGACCTGGGTGGCCAGCGACTTCATCGGCTACGCGGGGTCGACCGCGACCGGCCCGCTCACCCTCACGGTTAAGTTCAGCAAGCCCGACGGCCCGTTCCTGCAGCAGCTCAGCGGCGTCGACATCGTCGCCGCGAGCACGCTCAAGATCCCCTACGGCGACTGGGCCACCGGCAAGGGCGTCATCGGGTCCGGCCCGTTCGTCCTGCAGAGCTACACCACCGGGCAGTCAGTGGTCTTGACCAGGCGGGCCGGCTACGACTGGGGGCCGTCCGACCGGACTAACCGGGGAGCCGCCTACCTGAGCGGCATCGACTTCAAGATCACGCCCGAGCCGAGCGTCCGCACCGGGGTACTGACCTCCGGCCAGGTGGAGGGCATCGACAACGTGCAGCCGCAGGACATCGCCACCCTGCGCAGCGGCGGCTACAACGTGGTCACCAAAGCCAATCCAGGCATCGCCTTCGGCCTGACCTTCGTCCAGAACAACCCGGTCACCAAGCAGCTCCAGGTACGCCAGGCGATCGCGGACGCGATCAACTCGACCGCCATCCGCAACGCGGTGCTGACCCCAGACTTCGCGGTCGCGACAAGCGTCCTGTCCAACGACACGGTCGGCTACACGAACCTGAGCCAGGACCTGACCTACAACCCGTCGGAGGCCGAGAAGCTGCTGACCGCGGCCGGCTGGACGCCGGGGCCAGGCGGGATCCGCGAGAAGGACGGCAAGCAGCTGAGCCTGACCCTGGGCTGGATCGAGAACTTCGCCCCCAACCAGAACGCGCTGCAGCTGCTGCAGGCCCAATTGCTGCAGGTCGGCGTGAAGGTCACGCTGTCGACCGGCACGGTGCCGCAGTACCTGGCCGCCCTGGAGGGCGGCAAGTACCAGCTGGCCTGGGGAAACCTGTCGAACTCGAACGCGGCGGTACTGGCCGCCCAGTTCTCGCCGGCCGGGAGTGACTTCTACAAGGTGAACGACTCCACCCTGAACGGCTACTTCGCCCAGGAGTACGCCACCAGCAGCCAGAGCGCCCAGAACGCGGCGGCCGCCCAGGCACAGCAGCGGATCCTCGCGCAGGCCTACACAGTCCCGGTCTTCCAGCTGACCACCGTCCTCGCCACCACCACCAAGGTGCACGGCGTGGAATTCGGCGCTGACGCCCGGCTCGCCCAGCTCACCGACGCCTGGGTCAGCCAGTGAGGTCCCATGGTTAAGTTCATCGGCAACGACCTCATCGCCAACGGCCCCGACCCGCTCACCGGGCACACCCCGAGTGTGACCAAGCGGTTCGGCGAGGTCATCGGCAACGCGGTGCTGTACGAGCAGCTCGGCTTCGACGGGTTCTCGGTCGGGGAGCGGCACCACCCGCCGTTCCTGTCCAGTTCTCCGCCGGTGGTGCTCAGCTACATCGCCGCCAGGACATCGAAGATCCGCCTGTTCACCGGGGTTACCCTGCTGTCAGCGCTCGATCCCGTCCGGGTGGCGGAGGACTACGCGACCCTCGACCACCTCAGCGGCGGGCGTCTTGAGCTGGTCATCGGCAAGGGCAACGGCCCCGACCAGACCGAGCTGTTCGGTGTCCACCGCGAACAGGCCTGGGTCACCCTGGAGGAGAACTACCGGCTGCTGCGCGATCTGTGGACGCGGGAGAAGGTGAGCTGGTCGGCTCCGGCCGGCAAGCCGACCATCCGGCAGGTGGCGCTGGCCGAGGTGACCACGCAGCCCCGGCCCCTGCAGGCCCCGCCGCGGGTGTGGCACGGCTCGGCCACCCACGAGGGATCGGTGGAGCTGGCGGCCGAGTTCGGCGACCCGGTCTTCTCGGCCAACGTCTCCAATCCGGTCGACCGCTACGCGGAACTCGTCCGCCACTACCGCAAGCACTGGGCTGACCTCGGGCGCGAGCCCGGGGACGCGGTGGTGGGGGCGGGAACGGCCGGCCTCTACGTCGCCAGGACCTCCCAGGACGCGACGGAAACGTTCCGTCCGATCTACGAGGGACTTGCGAAGGCCCTGCGCACCAGCAACCACTCGCTGCCGGGCACCAGCACGATCTGGGACAGCTACGACACCTTCCTCCGGCACAGCAGTGCCCTGATCGGCAGCCCGCAGCAGGTCATCGACAAGGTCCACCGCTACTACGACGCGCTCGGGCAGACGGTCATGACCGTCGGCGGGCACCAGCGCGGCCTGACCAGGACGCAGTACGTGGACAGCCTGGAGCTGTTCCAGTCCGACGTCGCCCCCGCGCTGCGCCGGTCGATCCCCGACCCGCCCTGGCCGGAACCCGTCGTCGTGGACTGACGAGCCGCCGGCGGCACTGATCACGGTCAGTGCCGCCGGCGGCTCCCACGGCCTCGACCGGATCAGCCGAGACCTGCTGTCACGCCAGTGGCTGGCGAACTGTCGCGGCACCGGCTAGCGGACGCTCGGCGTCGCGGGCCGGTCAGCCGGGTCGGTGGCGATCCGGGCCGCGAGCTGGTTACGGAGCACGGTGAGGCGGGAGATCTCCGCGTCGAGGGCCGCGATCCGGCGCCGCACGATCCCGGTGGGGCTTGAGCACACCCCAGGGCCGCCGTAGGGCGGCACAGTGTCGCTTTCCAGCAGGTCCAGGCGGTCGGCGCAGCCGCGGAGGTCGGCGACGGTGAGGCCCAGGCCGAGCAGCTCGCGGATTACCCGCAGTCGGGCTACCTCAGGGGGGCCGTATACCCGCTGGCCCGCCCGGGTGCGGCGCGGCGGCGGGAGCAGGCCGTTGGCCTCGTAGAAACGCAGCGCGCGTGGTGTCGTCCCGGCCGCCGCCGCGGCGTCGCTGATCCGCATCGGGTCCTCCCTCTAAACAGCTATGACCACGGTACCCAGGTAACGCCCGGCCAGGGTGTCATGGAAGGCCTGCGGTGCCTGGTCGATGCCCTCGACGCGGGTGTAGGGAAACTGGATGGCGCCCGACAGCAGCCAGCCGGCGAAGCGCCGCGCCCATTCCGCCCGCAGCTCGACGTCGCCGCCGGCGACGTAGCCGGTCATCGTCACCTGCTTGAGGATCAGCTGATAGGTATCGATTTCCACCGGCGCCGTGCCGCCGTCGCCGCTCGCGGCCAGCTGCCCGGACAGCGCCCCGACGAGGACGAACCGGGCCGACGGCCTGGCCGTGGTGATCGCCGCCCGCAGGTCCTCGCCGCCGACGTTGTCGATGAAGACGTCGATGCCTTCGGGTGCGGCCGCGGCCAGCTGCGCGGCGAGCGGCGCCGCGCCGCGGACCACGACCGCGTCGTAGCCGAGGGCGGTGGTCATCTGCTCCGCCTTCCGCGGCGAGCCGGTGCTGCCGATCACCCGGCCGGCCCCGAGCAGCCGGGCGATCTGCCCCGTCATGGAACCGACCGACCCGGCCCCGCCGGAGATGAACACCGTCTCATCGGGCCGCAACCGCGCCGCCCTGGTCAGCGCGCCGTACGGGGTAACCCCCTGCGCCAGGCAGGCGACCGGGTCCGCCAGGGCACCGCTGACCGGGCGGCAGCTGGCCGCGGGCACCACCGCGTACTCGCGCCAGCCGAGCAGGTGCTCAACCAGGTCGCCGGCCTGCGGCCCGCCGCCGTCCGCGGCCGTGATCACCTCACCGACCGCCGGGCCGAACAGGGTGTCGCCGATACCCAGGCCGGGCAGCGGCGCTCCCGGCGCGCCCCCGCCGAGCAGGGTCCGCAGTCCGGCGAACATGGTGAAGAACCGGTTCCGTACCAGCAGGTCGCCCGGGCCGGGTACCGGCACCGGGACCTCGGCCACGGCCAGGTCGGCCGGACCGGGCAGGCCATCGGGAATGGCGGCCAGCCGGATCTCACGCGACATGACGGCGGCTTCAGGCATCACGGGCTCCTTGACGTTTCGAGCGAACGGGGGAGCCCCGACGGTAAACCCTGCCCCGCACGTCAGCGTCAAGCCCGGGGCTTCGCGGGGGAAGCCGAGGCCCTGGAAACCCTCGAACCAGCCTGAGACCTGCTACAGTCCCCGGCGTGGACACCCCTGTCGGCCGACTGATGAACATCGTCGTGGACTGCCCGGACGCCGACATCTCCGCCCGGTTCTGGGGGGCCGTCCTCGGCTGGGAGCGGGTGCAGGAGACCGCCGACGCGGTCGACATCGCGGACGCCTCCGACGGCCGGCGACGCCTGGTGTTCCAGCAGGTCGCCGATTACCGCCCGCCCGGCTGGCCGGACCAGGGGCCGCCGCAGCAGCTTCACCTGGATGTGCGGGTCGACGACCTCGAGATCGCCGAGCAGCGGGTGCGCTCCTTGGGCGCGGTCCCGCTCGCGGAACCTGTCGTGCTCGAGGACGAAACCTACCGGGTCTACGCCGACCCGGCCGGACACCCGTTCTGCCTCGTGCAGCTCGAAACCACCTGAACCGCGGAGCCTGCATCCCCGGGGGACCCCGGCCTCCTATCCGGTCACCGACGCGCCGAGCACCTCGACGGGGACCACACCCCTCGATTGTGACTAGCCGCGAAACGCCTCGTAATTCGCGATGCGAACTATGTGGGTCGCGTGATGTTATCCTGGCTGGGTGGGCGAACCCGATGAGGGCCAGATGGGAATCGCGGCGGCCCTGGTCCGGTCCGCCTTCCTGGTCGACGCCGTATATGCCGAGTCGGCCCGGGAGCACGGCCTGACCCCGCAGCAGGGCCAGCTGCTGTGCGTGCTGATGGGGCGGCCGTACGGCATGACCGATCTGGGCGCGACGCTGGGACTGGCCAAGTCGAGCCTGACCGGGCTGGTGGACCGCACCGAGCGGAACGGACTGGTCAGGCGCGAGCCGGACCCGAAGGACACCCGGGCCGTGCGGGTCGCCCTCACCGCTCGGGGCAGCAGGCTGGCGGAGGACTTCTACGCCGAGACGTGCCGCCGGGTCGAGAAGCTGCCGGCCGGGCTCAGCGCCGCCGAGTGCGGCACGCTGACCGCCCTCCTCGGGCGCATCGTGCTGGCTAACAAGGTTCCCGCGGTCTTTCGCGCTGACAGTTGAAGTTCGTAGCACGAACTAATATAGTTCGTGCTACGAACTCAACTGCTTTTCACGTGAGAGGGAAAAAATGCGCCCTGCGATAGCCTCTGGACAGGAAACGGTCTTCGGCTTCGGCGCGCACAGCGCCATCGACGACGTGCCGCAGCTGCTGAGCATGGCCCGCCAGGCCGACCGTGACGGGCTCGACCTCTTCTCGCTGTCGGATCACCCTTACATCGGGGAGCGCCTGGACGCCTACGCGGCGATCGGGTTCGTCCTCGGGCACACGCAGCACATCGCTGGCCTCGCCAACGTCACCAACCTGCCGACCCGGCCCGCTCCGATGCTGGCCCGGACAGCGACGTCGCTGTCGGCGCTGTCCGGTGGCCGCATCGTGCTCGGCCTGGGCGTGGGCGGACTGTGGGACCGGATCAGCGCCATGGGGGTTCCCCGGCTGTCGCCGGGCGATGCCGTCGACGCCTTCGAGGAAGCGATCGTCTTGGTCAAGCAGCTGTCCGGCGGCGGGCCGCCGGTCACGTACCACGGCCGCTACTACCAGGTGGACGAGATCGACCCGGCCCCGGTGGCCGCACTCCCGGTGTGGACCGGGTCGGTGGGCCGCAAGTCCCTCGCCGTCACCGGCCGGGTCGCCGACGGCTGGATCCCCGGCCACGCGGCGGACTGGCTGAGCGAGCGGTACCGGACATCGCGGCCGGTGATCGACGAGGCGGCCGCGGCCGCGGGCCGTGACCCCGGCGAGATCCGGACCGTCTACAACTTTCCCGGCCGCATCACCGACCAGCCGCTGACGGCGACGCGCGACCGGGAAGGCCGCTGGACCGGTGGTTCCGCCAGCCAGTGGGCTGAAGAGCTGACCGGCGCCGTGCTGGAGCACGGCGCGGCCGGCTTCATTTTCTTCTCCCCCCAGGGCGGGGCGCCGGACAGCGCCTCCCTCGCCCGCTGGGGCGGTGAGATCGTCCCGGCCGTCCGCGAAGCGATCGCCAAGCAGCGGACCGCCGGCTAATCCGTCGCGGCCGGGTCGGGGGCCGTGGAGGAGCCGGTCACGGGGGTGACGCCCGGGCGGAATTTCAGGTCTTTTCTATCGGTTTACTTGCTATACCCGAACGGATCGAAGGACGCCAGGAGCCCGAAGTGCCGCAGCAGCTTGTCCGCAATTACCGGCGTCCGGCAGCGCTCGGCGGCCCCCCGCATCCTGACGATGACGTGGTGTCCGTCCGGTGGTTCGGCACGGCCACCTTCGAGCTGGCCTTCGGCGACAAGGTCATCTTGCTGGACAACTTCTACGACCGGCCCGCCCGCAACCGCTCGCTCGGCTTCGGCGCGGCCGAGGTGACCCGGGCCGATCAGATCCTTGTCGGGCACCCGCACTTCGACCACGTGGCCGACACCGCGCGGGTCGCCCGTCAGACCGGGGCACCGGTTGCCATCGCCCCGATCGGCGCGGACTACCTGCTCGGCGAGGGACTGCCCGCCGCCCAGATCGTCTCGGTGCCCGGCCGCGGCAAGGGTGACGTGATCAGCGGGCCTGGCTTCGCCGTGACGGCGCTGCACGCCTACCACCTTGACTTCGGCCTGACCGCGGCCCAGCAGCAGAAGTGGCAGGCGCTGCGGGCTGCCCAGGCCGCGTTCGACGCCGAGTTCAGGCAGCCGCCCGCCCCGTCGGAGGGAGAGGCCGCCTGGGCGATCGCGCAGCGGGGCGTGCACACTCCTGAGGTCAACACCGAGGCCACGCTCAGCTACATCATCGATATCGACGGGTTCCGGATCGCCTACCGCGACAGCGGCGGCAAGATCAGCGACGCGGAGCTCGCCTACTTCGAGGCCAATCCCGGCGGTGTCGACGTCGCCATCTTGTCGCTGAACGGGCTCCCGCACGCTGCCCAGCAGCTCGAAGACGTGTTCATGCCCCTCGTCAGGCTGTACCAGCCGCGGGTGCTGGTGCCGGCCCACCACGACGAGCTGTGGGTCAACTTCGATGGCAGCGGGCTGTCGAGGCTCTTTTCCAACGTCGCGACGGAAACCATCAAAGAGCGAGTGCACGACGAGTTGCCGGCGAGCGTCACCGTTCAGCCCGCGCTGGTGGAGCCGGTGACCGTCAGCCGGTCCACCGGCGACGTTGCGGTCGGTGAGGCGCACGTCCGGTAGGGCGGCGCCGTCAGCGCGCCCCCGGTCAGGCGTCCGCTGCCTCTCCTAAAGCGGGCTGCGGCGCGAACGCGCCGCGGTAGCGGGCGGCGGGATGACGGGCGGGCAACCGGTCGCCGCGGCCGAAGAGCTTGTGCCTGAGCGTGCCCTCGGCATAGTCCCGCTGCATCAGGCCCCGCTCCCGCAGGACCGGCGCGACGAGATCGACGAACTCCTCGTAGGACTCAGGCCCCCCTGGGTTCACCAGGTTGATGCCGTCCACCCCGGCGTCCTGCCAGCGTGCCAGCTGTTCGGAGACCTGCTCGGGCGTGCCCGTGATCCGGCTGCTGGTGGGGGTGCGGGGCGAGAGCGCGACGGCGTACACGGTCCGCTCATCGAGCTTGGCCGCCTTCCGCTTCGCCTTGGCCTCGGTTTCGCCGGTGATGACCTGGAGGCTCTGAAAGAACTTGATATCTTCGGGCAGCCGACCGTCGCGCACCGCGCGCGAGCGGATGTCCGCGGTCTCCCGCGCGACCGCGGCCGGGCTGGGGGACTGGATCAAGACCGCCTCGGCGTTCTGGGCCGCGAAGGCGCGGTCCGCCTCGGTCACGGCCGCCTGGAACAGCAGCGGGGTGCGCTGCGGCGACGGGCTCGCCAGGTGCGGCCCCGGCACCTGGTAGTGCGGCCCCCGGTGGTTGATCGGGTGTACCTTGCCGTCCCCGGAGGGACTGCTAGCGCGGCCGTCCCGGGGGAGTGCGTCGTCTTCCCAGGAGCCCTCCCAGAGCTTGTAGGTCACGTCGAGGTACTCCTCGGCCCAGTCGTCTGTCGTGCCCTCGGCCACCACGTTCCACGCGACCCGCCCCTTGCTGGCGTGATCAAGGGCCGAGATGCGCCGGGCGAAGTGGAACGGGTGCTCCTGGCGGATCGAGGCCGTGAACGCGATGCCGACGTGGTCGGTGACGTAAGCGATCGCGCCCGCCAGGACCGAGGGATCGCTGCTCGGGGTCTGGAAGCCGGTCTCGTAGGGCCCGCGCTCGTCGCTGCGCCAGGGGGCGCTGTGCCCGACGACGTCGGCGAAGAAGACGGCGTCGAACCGGCCGCGTTCCAGCGTTCTGGCCAGGCGCACCCAGTGCTCGAGTTCGTCGAAATCGGCCTGACGCGCCAGCGGGCGGCGCCAGGTGTCCCGGATGACGTGCCCCGCCGCGCTCGTGACGAGGGCCGCGAAATGGAGCGGGCGGGCTGGTCCGGGTGCTGAGCCGGACATGGGTTCTCCTGGGTGAAGTGCGCCTGAGGATGCCAGCGCGGTGATTGGAAGCGCGGAAGCCGGACGGGGACCTGCGGAACAGGGGCGCCCTGGTCAGGTCACCGACACAGGCAGCTGGCGGTGCGGCGGAGGTCGACATGCAGTCGGTACGCTAGGACCTGCACTGTCGTTCTCCTCTCGCTATCCAATCCGGTAAACCCAGGGATGTATTCCTACTAAAACTATAGGCTTTATTGGAATTATGCGCAATGCCCGCGGGCGACGAAACAGCGCCTTCTGGCGCCGTTACGCGGGCTGAGTGGCCGGCCGGCGGGCCGGGGCGGGACCGCTTCCCGGGAAGACCGGGGCCTCGCCGCTCAGCTCGCCTGCGTCTTCGGGGCGCAAGCCGTCCCAGGCAAGGTCGAGGTAGCGCCGCCACAGGCCGGGGCTGGCCGCCTGCAGGGGAGCGGACGTCTGGGCAATGCCTCGTTGCAGCAGCAGCAGGTCCTCGGCAGTGACGTCCCCGCGTATGGCGCCGGCCTGCTGGGCCTTGGCCAGCAGGGTGCGCGTGGTATCGACGAGGCGGCGGAGGATGGCGGCGATCGCGGCGTCGCCGAGGGAGGCGTACATGGCCTCGCACAGGCCGCGGTTCTCGGCGATGAGCCTGGTGCCGGCGGTGAGGAGGTCACGCAGTGCGCCCGCCGGGTCGCCGGCGCTGGCCAGCGTCTCGCCGAGGTCGGCAAGTTTGCCGAGCTGGTCCTCGATCACGGCGGCGATGAGGCTCTCTTTGGTCGGGAACCGGCGGAACACGGTCGCCTTGCCGAGTCCAGCCTGCTGCGCGATGTAGGACACCGGGACGTTCAGGCCCTTGTCGGCCAGGACCGCGGCGGCTGCGTCGAGCAGGATGCGGCGGTTGCGCAGCGCGTCCGCGCGCAACCGGTGTGCTCCGGCTTCGTGTCCCGCCTGTTCCCGTCCCGTCAGGCCGGAGGGCTCTTCTGGCCCAGCGGAGCTGTGCGCTCCCTGGCGCGCGTCCTGCGGCAAGCCAAGCCTCGCTTCCGCCCTCGCGGGCCGGGGTCCCGGCGGCCGCGATTGCCCCGGCGCGGGCGGCCGCTGATTTCCCCAGGCTACCGGGTAACCGGACCGGGCGGTCCGGTGTCGGCTAATAGTTGAGACTCATTGGTCCGCTTACTTGTAGGCTAAGTGAGACCCACTGGTCCGGTCTTAGCGGCACCCGTGGTCCCGCCGTCGTCAGGAAGGCCCGTCATCGTGAACGTCCGAGACTCCGTGTCCAGCCGGCCCGGCCCCGTCCCCGAGGGTGGCCCGACCCCCGCCCCCAATCCGTGGATCACCCTGGTCATCGTCTGCCTGGCGCAGTTCATGATCGTGCTCGACGTGACCGTGGTGAACATAGCCGCCCCGTCTATCCAGCACTCGCTGCACTTTTCCAGCGCCAGCCTGCAGTGGATCATTACCGCCTACACCCTGGCGTCCGGTGGTTTCCTGCTCCTCGGCGGGCGGGCCGGCGACCTGGTCGGCCGCCGCCGCGTCTTCCTGGCCGGCACGCTGCTGTTCGCGGCCGCCTCGCTGTTCAACGGCCTGGCGCCGTCGGCGGGCGCGCTGATCGTCGGCCGCGGGCTGCAGGGGCTGGGCGGCGCGTTCGCCTCACCCGCGGCGCTGGCGGTACTGCTCGCGTCGTTTCCCGGCGCGCGCGAGCGCACCAAGGCACTGACCGTGTGGAGCATCGTCGCGGTGGCCGGCGGCGCAGTCGGCGTGCTGCTCGGCGGGGTGATCACCAGCTACCTGTCGTGGCACTGGATCTTTTTCATCAACGTGCCGGTCGGCGCGCTGATCGCCGCGGCCAGCGTGCGCTTCGTGCCCGCCTCGGCCGCTGCCCGGCAGCGAGGCGGGTTCGACCTTCCCGGCGCGGTCACGGTGACCTCGGGCACCATGCTGCTCGTCTACGCGATCACCCAGGCCCCGGCCGGGGGCTGGGACTCGCCGGCGGCGCTCGGCCTCGGGCTCGGCGGCCTCGCGCTGCTGGCCGTCTTCGTGGTGATCGAGCAGCGCGGCGCGAGCCCCCTGGTGCGGCTGAGCATTTTCAAGATCCGCGCCCTGTCGGTCGGCAACGCCGCGCTGATGCTGGTCGGCGGCGCGACCTTCGCCCTGTTCCTGTTCATCTCCGTCTACGTCCAGGACATCCTGCACTACAGCGCGCTCCGGGCCGGCCTGGCGTTCCTGCCGGTCTTCGGCGGCAGCGTGGCCGGCGCGGTCTCTGCCCAGCAACTGGTCGCGCGGATCGGGATCCGCGCGGTCTCCGTGATCGGCCTGGCGATCGGGGCGGCGGGCATGCTGCTGCTGATCGACCTGCCCGCGAGCGGTTCCTACGCTGCCAGCCTGCTCGGGCAGATCACCCTCGCCTCGGTCGGTGTCGGCATGGCGACCATGCCGCTCACCCAGCTAGCCACCTCGGGCCTGGCGGAAGAACTGTCCGGCCTCGCCTCCGGCGTCAACAACATGGCTCAGAACATCGGCCGCTCGGTCGGCCTCGCGGTCCTCACCAGCGTCGAGGTCTCCTGGGCCGCGCGTTCGCTGCACGGCACCACCCCGGCCGCCGTCCTCGACGCCCAGGTCTCCGGCTTCCACGCCGCCTTCCTCTGCGGCGGCATCCTGCTGCTGGCCGGGATACCGGTCGTCAGCGTGCTGCGCCGCCGGGACACGGCGGCCATCGACGACCGGGCGCGCGACGGCAAGCCGAAGCCGCCCGGACCCGCCGACGCCGCCCCGGGCGTAGGGCGTGACCGAGGAGCGGGCGTGTTAGGGAAGGCCCCGGTCACCGACTGAGTGTTGTCGGCTGTCTAGTAGCTGGCGCGTGATGTCGTGCAGGCGCCGGGCATCGGTTAGCGATGACGTCTCGGGGTGGAGAGGGACCGCGGCGCCCTCGCACACGGCGCTGAGACGCGCCTGCCCGGCCGGATCAAGGAACGGCAGGATGTGTCTGACGGCCGTGTCGATCGTCTTGCCAGTGAGCCGCAGCTGTTCCACTTCCGCGGCGGTCTGGGGCGCGTGGTCGTACTCGCCCGCGAAGCTGGTGGATACGACCCCGGGGTGATTGATCACGTACCTGATGTTCGGGTCGGGGTAGCGGTCGACGAAGTCGACCGCCAGCAGGTCGTTGAGGCTCCCCGCATGCCCCATCGCCGCGACGCCGTGATACTGCCGCGCTAGCTGCAGGTCCTCCCATCGAGGAGGGCCGGCGAGGCCGGCCGCTCCGAAGTTGAGGATCACCGCGCTCCCGGAGCGGCTCAGCGGGCTGACCAGCCCGTGGCTGAGCAGGTAGCGGCTCAGGTAGAAAAGCGCGAAGTTGGCCTCGAAGCCATCGGGCGTCTCGACCCGGGCAGAACGGTGGTAGCGGGCGGCCAGCACGAGAACGTCAAGACTCTCGAACTGCGCCGCCAGCCGGTCGATCAGTCTGGTGTTCTCGTCGATGAGCCCGAGGTCGGCCGGGAGGAACCAGGCGCGGCCCTGTGCCCCTAGATCGCCGGCGGCGGCGAGGAAGGCGTCGCCCTTAGCTTGACTGGTGCCGACGACTGCGACCTGGTCGCCTCGTTCGAGGTAGGTCTGGGCGAGGGCACGGCCGATGCCGTCGGTGCCACCGGTGATGACGACGGTCTTCATCGCTGGGCTCAGCCGTGCCGGCGGTGCCACTCACGGGCGAGCAGCTCGTAGGAACGCACCCGGTCGGCGTGCTGGTGCGTGATGGTCGTGATCGCGAGCTCGTCGGCGCCAGTGGCCTCCTGGAGCTGTTCGAGCTTGTCGGCGACGGTGGACGGTGATCCGACCAGCTGCGTGTCGATGCGGTCCTTGACCAGCTCGCGGTCTTCGTCGCTCCACTGATGCGCAGCGGAGACCTCGGGGGTCGGATAGGGAATCGCGCCGTCGCCGTGCCGGATGCTCCGCACCCACAGGCCGTAGCCGGAAGCCAGCCGCGCGGCGCTGTCGTCGTCCGGGCCCACCACGACGTCAGCGGACACCGACACGTAGGGGCGGTGCACCTCGGCCGATGGCCTGAAAGCGGCCCGGTAGGCATTCACGGCGTCGAGGACGGTGCTGGGACTGTGGTGGTAGGAGGCGGCGAACCGCAACCCGTTCGCGCCGGCGACGGAGGCACTCTCGCCGCCGGAGGCACCGAGAATCCAGACCTCGACACTCGCGCCCTCGCCGGGATAGGCGTGCCCCTCGAAACCTCCCGCCGACCGGAACGTTCCCCGTAGCAGGTCCAGGATCGACTCGATGATGCGGTCATAGGTGTCGGCGTAGGCGCCGGGTTGCTGCAGCAACTCGAAGTGCAGCCCGAGCCGGTCGGAGGCGGCCAGCCGCGAGAAGTCGAACTTCTTCGGCAGCAGCAGGCCGTTGCCGGCCTGCTGCGGCGCGCTGTGATCAGCCTGCCCGGCCCGTGTCTGGTAGTTCGAGACGGCCGCGGCGACCAGCTCAGGCTGCGCAGGAGCCGGGGCCGGCGACCCGGACTCCGCTCCGGGTTTCGGGCGGCTGAACGAGCGGCCGATGCCGAGGTCCAGCCGGCCCGGGTAAACGGCATCGAGCAGCCCGAATTCCTCGACGATTGACAGCGGAGTCCGGTTACCAGTCTGGACGCCGGCCGAACCGAGTCGGATCGTGCTTGTCGCCGCGGCGACAAGCGCGATCGACACCGTCGGGGAGGCACCCAGGACACCAGGGTTGAGGTGGTGCTCCGCGAACCAGTACCGCTCGTAGCCGAAGCGCTCGGCTTGCCGGGCCAGGTCGATCGCGTTGCGTACCCCTTCGGCGGTCGTCGTGCCTTCGCTGCGCGGCACCAGGTCGAGCACGGCCAGCGGAATCCGGGTCATGAGGTTCCCTTCAAGGTCAGCGGAATGAGCGCCTCCGCGTGCCGCGCGCCATCACCAGCCGTTGACATGCAGCACCGAGTCCAGGTCAACCCGGGGGCCGGGGCGGAAGTCAGTGCCTTTGGTGTAGGCGACCGGCAGCAGCACGCCTTGCCGCACGTCGGCCGGCAGGCCAAGCAACTCGGCCACCTCACGCTCGTAGCGCAGGTGGAGCGTCGTCCAGGTTGTGCCGAGGCCGCGGGCCCGCAGTGCCAGGGCCAGGCTCCAGGCTGCTGGCAAGAGCGAGCCCCACAGTCCCGCCTGGTTGCCGGAAAGTTCGGCGTCGCCAGTGCTGATCGCGCCGATCACCAGGACCGGCACCTCGGCCAGCACCTCGCGCAGGTAGTCAGAACTCGCCGTCACCCGCGCGGCGGCCGCGTCGGCCGGCCCGGCGCCGGCCTGCCGGTAGGCGAGATGCGAGCGCCGGTAGTAGCTGGCCACCTGTGCCTTCAGCTCCGGGTCGGTCACCACGATCCAGTGCCAGCGCTGCCGGTTGCCACCCGACGGCGCCTGCAGCGCCACCTCGAGCGCCTCCCTGATCACCGCCAACGGCACCGGCCTGGACAGGTCGAGCCGGCGGCGCACGGCGCGGGTCGTGCTCAGCAGTTCGTCCGGCGTCAACGGCAGCAGCTCGGCCACGGAGACTTCGTCCTCCATTATGTCGACTATGTCTATCGGCAACATCGACAAGGCCGGGCGTTGTTCCCGCCCAGGAGCCCTGATCCCACGCCGGCGAAGTTACCGGGCCGGGCGCCGAACCTGTTCGCTACGGAGTCTCGCCGGACGGTCCTCGGCGTCGGAGCCGGGACTTACAGGCTGCCGAGGAAGGCGATGGTGCGGGCTTTTTCCTCAGGAGTGGTGAACATGGCCGTGTTCGCCGCGAAATGGGTGACGCCGGCGTCGGCCAGGCGGCTGATGGCGTGCTCGATGTCGCGTTCGGTGCCGACGAGCGCGACCTCGGCCGGGGACCGGACGCCCTCGCGGTCGAGGATGGCCCGGTAGCTCGGCACGTTGGCGTAGAAGGCCAGGGCGGCGGCCGCCCGGTCGCGGGCGGCGTCATGCTCGCTGGTCAGGCAAACTGGCAGACTGGCCACGATCTGCGGGGCGGGCCGCGGGCCGCTGGCGGCCGTGATGGCCGGCGTGACGTGCCCGGCGATGGTCCGCGGCCCGGCCAGCCAGGTGATGGTGCCGGCGGCGGCTTCGCCGGCCACGCGGAGCATGAGCGGCCCCAGGGCGGCCAGCAGTACCGGCGGCGGCGTGCTCCCGGGAACACGGGTCGGCCAGCCAGCGGTGTCGGCGGTCACGGTCTGGCCGCGGTAGCTGACTTCCTCATCGCGTAGCAAGGGGAGCAGCGCGGCGAGGTACTCCCGCATGCGCTGCGCGGGGCGGTCGAACCGGTAGCCGTAGCGCTGCTCGACGGTCGCCCGGTGGCCGGTGCCCAGCCCGAGGACGAGGCGCCCGCCGACTGCTGCTTGCGCGGTCTTGGCCATGCTGGACATCGTGATCGGGTGGCGGGAGTGGATCGTGGTGACGGCGGTCCCGAGAGTCACCTCACGGACCTGCCTGCCGATCAGCGCCAGCGCCGTCAGGGCGTCGATGTCGTACATCTGCGGCAGCCAAAGCGAGGCCAGGCCTGCGTCCGCGGCATGCTGCGCCCGGGCGACCAGGTCGTCAACGGCGTTGGCACTCTCGGGCGGAGCGGGCTCCAAGACCAGTCCGACGGGGATCATGGCGGCAATGATAGTAAGTCAGCGGGGTCCCCTGCCCGGCCAGTCGCCGAGAGGGTGGACGTCGAAGGGGCCGTGGAAAATCGTGATGAACAGGCAGCCGCCCCCCGGGGCCTGGAGCATGATGCATTGGCGCCTGGGCCGGGAAATGGCAGTAACCCCCCGGGCCGACAACCTGGCCGTTGGCGTTGAGCTGACCGTCGAGTACGACGATCGTGTGGGACGCGCTGTGCTGGTGGCGTCGTGCGGTCATCCCCGCCGGGTAGCGGATGAGGTAGTGCTCGGCTCCCGAGGCGGGTCCTGGTAGAGCAGCCGGACGCCGACCGGCGTGCTGTAGATCTCCTGCCGCGACTCGTCGAGAACCAGGCGGCGCGGGTCGGCGACGATCAACGCTTCGCCGTAGGCAGCGCCAGGGCCGCCCGACGCTGGATCGTCGGTCATGACGCGGCGGCTGGCCAGGCGTCCCAGAGCCCCGCGGTGTCCGCGACTACAACGGCGCCGTACCCGTCAAGCAGCGGCATCACCTTCGCCTCGAGCTCGCCGGTCCACTCAGGGCCTTCGTAGAACGCCGACTTCAGCGGCTCGCGGCTGGCCTCATCGGGGAACGCCCGCAGCCACACGAAGCTCACGTCGTCCTCGGTAGCCGGCAACGGGCCGAGAAGCTTCACGCCGAGGCGGCGCTGGACGGGAAAGGCCTGCTACGTCTTAACGAGGGCATCTCGCACAAGGTACTCACGGAAACGCTCCGCCGCCTTGAGCGCGACGGCCTGATCTCCCGCTCTGGACCTTCCCCAGCCTGCCGGAAACGGTGAAGGTGGAGCACCCGACTGCGCGTACAAGGAGCGAGAGGGATCAGCGCTTCTTCATCGTGACGGTGCGCGTGACCAGGGACGACCCCCGGTCACGCAGACACGCAGTTCAAGATCGGCATCGACGGGCAAGGGCCATACTGCTGCAGGTTGCCAGATGGATCCGCCGTAGCGGACGAGCACGGCGGAAGTCACCCGTCGCCCTCTCCGCCGGGACCTGCCGTTACCGATCGATGGGTAAGCGGCACTCAGCTCGTCAGCAATGACCTGCTCCAGCTCCAGAGCAACAACATGACGCACCCCGCATACACCAATCGGTCCCCTCAAGATCCGCCTCCGGCCTCTGTTCGCATCGGGATCGACGTCGCTAGCACCCAGCTTCGCCGCGATACCCCTCCGACCTCGGTGATCCGGTCCTCGTTCCTCGCCTTCCTCGCCAGAACTGAGGTCATGGACCTGGTCACAGCGCTGGCCGATGCCACAGGCTTGACCTGGAAGCCGTGGGACGAGCGCCCGCGCTCCAACTTCGCCGTCGTACTCAGCAGTGATGACGACAGCCATGCCCCGGCAGCCTTGGCGTGCCTCCTGCTTTCCGAAGACGGGGCCAGCCAATTCGGGCGTGATCCCCGGCGCGCCAGCTTCGTCCTCCATGTCGAACTGTCCATCGGGCCGGAGGGAAGCGCCCCTGCGGTCGGCTTGGCGGAATGGCATCAGCGGTTCGCGCTGGCAGCCCGGCTCCCCGAAGCCCTGGCCGGATACCTCACCGCCGGCCTTGGCCTCACCACGTCGAGCGACCCTCAAGCGGAAGCGGCGGTCTGGGTAAAGCCCAACAGCATGTCCCTCGCCGACCTCGTTGACGTCAACGGCTTCACCGTCGTTCCCGGGGTGCAGGCGAGCTGGTTCACCTGGCTCGCCCGCTCCGACCCGCAGGGACAGGACGTGCCCGACCTGGCGGTCACCTGGACTACAGAGATGTGCGACGCCATACATCTCGACGGCCATGAAACCGCGCTCGGGCAGCTACGGTCGTCAGGGCGATCCGGCCCAGCATAGGGATCATCGAGCGGCCGTCCCGGGCATGACGCGGGGTGGACCCGGAAACGGCGGGCACGTCCGGCCCGTAGTGGCGCCGTGTCGGCGCGGCAGGGGGCAGCCGGGGGTTTGGGGCACCCCCCGGCGTCCGGCCCGCGTGCGGCCTGTCCGCGCGCCGCCGCCCGTACGGGCGGGTATCCTGAAGGAGGTATAAATGCAGCTCAGCGCGCGAATATACCTCGGATGTACCTGCCTATCTGACCTGCGAGCACTGCGACGACGAGGGGCGTCCTCCAACTTCCGGGCCGCCTTCGCCCGCCGGCTGGGACGGGTCCGCGCCCCTCACGCCAATCGCGCACGAGGCGGACCAAAAACGAAATTCGTCTCGGATGGGGCGTGCTGAATCGGTGCTGATACCACGGGGCCCTGCAGGCCGCTGACCTGCATAAACTGCCCTTACCGCCAGTATCTTCACGATTTTTGAGGGGACGAGCGAAATTCAGCGGATGATCATCGGGCGGGCCGTGACTGGATTGGACGTTCGGTAGTCTGACCTGCGGATATACCTATCGTGGGCCCGGAAGGCGGGCCGGTCTGCTCCAGAGTGGACCGGTCCGGTCTCGTGTCCCGTTTGCCCGGAACGTGGCGGTTATTTCCCGTCGTTTCCGGACCGCGTGCTGAATCCGTGCTGATACCTGGACCCCAATGGTCTAGACCACTGATTACATAGGTCTAGACCAATTGGTATAGTGCGGGCCGGTTGCCCGGACTTATGTTGGAGGGCTGGGCGTAGTCGGGCATGTGCGACCAGGGTGCGCGGGAGCTTTCGGGGGCCGGCAGGGGTGGTCGTTGGCTTGACGCGGCGGGCGGAGTTGAGGGTTCATCCGTCCTGCGTCCGTCGTTGTTCCCGGCCCGTCCGGGCCGGGGCGGGCCAGGGAGGATCGGTGTCCTTGATGTCCGCGGCAGAGTTCCGCCAGAGCGTGGCGATCCCGGCGGTG